>JAWUWP010000028.1:0-56500 GCA_034111785.1 Paraglaciecola sp. | reverse complement strand
CAGGTTGTAAGAACAGATTATCAGATCGAAACGTTGACTCCTTATTTGCGTTAAGGCCAGGTTGATTTTGTCCACATAGGTGATATCACTGAAACCTAATTCTTCAAGGGAATACTTCATATACCCCTTGGCTAAGACTTGGTCGTCAACAATTAATACTTTTGTCTCTTTGGCGAGCAGCGGATTCATTTAATATCATATTTAGTTAAGTGCACCTAGGTTATCGTATTTTTTCGCGAAATAATAAGCAGGAGTCGGTGAAAACTTATATTTATACCAATCCACCTAGATATCTGCTCACTCAGTGATAAAAAATAGGGTGATCACGGCGTATTTTTACCCGTCTAACCGTAAGGCGTAGACGACTTTCTGAGTGCGCAATTACTTGTGGTGATTGGTATTAATTACATCGGAAGAAACAAACTTTAAAATTTTGCTACAAAGTAAGGGCTTAATAAAGACAGCAATGGTGTGGACTAGATGATTAATCAAAGAAAGTGGTGGACGCTACTGGGCTTGAACCAGTGACTCTCGCCTTTCTTTTGTGAAAAGTGGCGATGTTCTGTTCTTTCTTCAACTGAGCTAAGCGTCCAGGATAAGATAGCTGTCAATGTATACTACACAACAACTTTAAAATATGGTGGACGCTACTGGGCTTGAACCAGTGACCCTCGCCTTGTAAGGGCGATGCTCTCCCAACTGAGCTAAGCGTCCGGGATATTCATACTTCCTTTGACTCTCGACCGTCTCATATAAAGAGTGGCGATGCCCTGTCTTTTTTGCAACTGAGCTAAGCGTCCGGGATATTCATACTTCCATTGACTCTCGACCGTCTCATATAAAGAGTGGCGATGCCCTGTCTTTTTCGCGACTGAGCTAAGCGTCTGGAATTTTACTATTTCACTTTAGTGGTCTGCACCAGTAAGTGGAGCGCTATTATAGGGGGGCACTTTTTACTGTCAACATCTAAATTGAATTTTAGGTTCGAATGAGTAAAAAACATGCGTTTTTTAGGGTTTTATGTCTGATATTTTTAGTTTTAAATTTACCCGGATGTTATTTGTTTGATTTTTGAACAAGTTAATCTCATGCACGCCTAAATACTAGGCTTAGAATATTAGCTTTATTTTAATCATATCGTTGCATTGAACTTAAAAATTCGGTTCGAGATATAAATCATCGGGATAGACTGATAAAATGTCGCCACTTTTTTCAATAGGTTTAATGTAATGACTGTGGTGACTCGATTTGCTCCTAGCCCAACCGGCTATCTTCACGTAGGTGGTGCCCGTACCGCTCTATATTCTTGGTTGTATGCTAAAAGCCAAGGTGGACAGTTTGTATTACGTATCGAAGATACTGATATTGAACGTTCAACACAGGCTGCAATCGATGCCATCCTAGAGGGCATGCAGTGGTTAGGATTAGATTGGGATGATGGGCCATATTATCAGACCCAAAGGTTCGATCGTTATAATTCACTAATCGATCAATTGTTAGCAGAAGGCAAAGCCTATAAATGTTTTATGCCTAGTGAGGAATTAGATCTGATCCGCGAAGAGCAAATGGCCAAGGGCGAAAAACCTCGTTACCCAGGCACCTGGCGCGAGCGCGATGATCACCCTGCTGATCAAGCCTTTGCCATCCGTTTTAAGACTCCGTTAACGGGCAGTGTTGTGGTTAAAGATCATATTCGCGGTAATATAGAGATCGCCAACAGTGAATTAGATGATCTTATCATTAGGCGCAGTGATGGCACTCCCACTTATAATTTTTGCGTAGTGGTAGATGATTGGGATATGGGTATCTCTCATGTGGTCAGGGGCGAGGATCATATTAATAATACACCCAGACAGATTAATATATTGCAGGCTTTAGGCGCGCCAATTCCAGAGTATGCTCACGTATCTATGATCTTGGGGGATGATGGTAAAAAATTATCGAAACGCCACGGTGCGGTCAGTGTGATGCAATATCGTGATGACGGTTACCTACCACAAGCTTTGCTAAATTATCTTGTACGCTTGGGTTGGTCTCATGGTGATCAAGAAATATTTTCCATGCCTGAAATGATCAGCTTGTTTAAGTTAGGCGGCATCGGCCAATCTGCATCGGCTTTTAACACTGATAAATTGATATGGTTAAACCAACATTATATGAAAACCCTTGCTCCTGGTGAAGTTGCCGAGCATGCCCAATGGCATTTTGAGCAGCAAGGCATTACCTTGGCCGATGGCCCAGCCTTAGAAGAGGTGATAAAAGTGCAGGCCGATAGGGTGAAAACCCTAAAAGAGCTGGCCGAAATCAGTCGTTATTTCTATGAAGACTATGAAGCCTTTGATGAGAAAGCGGCTAAAAAGCATTTACGTCCTGTAGCAAAGGAGGCGTTGTTAGCGGTGCAGAGCAAACTTATGGGCTTACAGCAGTGGAATGCTCAAAGCATTCATGATGCAATTAATGAAACTGCAGAAGATTTGGGCGTAGGCATGGGGAAGGTAGGGATGCCCCTCAGAGTTGCGGTAACAGGTGCCGGTAATTCACCGGCCTTAGATTTGACCTTGAATCTTCTTAAACCCGCTCAAATTGACCAGCGGATAGACAAAGCGCTGGAATATATAGCAAACAGAGAAAATTCCTGAAAAAACCGTTGACATAAAAAGGGCAGATGCCTAAAATGCGCCCCGCTGTTAAGGAATGACAGCCGCTTATTGTTAAAGTGGTTAACTTGATGAATAAGTTTTGGGGCCATAGCTCAGCTGGGAGAGCGCTTGCATGGCATGCAAGAGGTCGGCGGTTCGATCCCGCCTGGCTCCACCAATTTAAAAAATTGTTTACTACCACCTAGGCCAGTAAACAATTAGATTGATAAGATAGAATTTTAGTTTTTGTAGGATAAGGTCGCTGTGTTTCGCAGAGCTCACCTCACCTACAGAAACTTATCGAAGCTTAGTTACTCGATAAATTGATGTAGGATAAGGTCTCTCGGTTTCGAAGAGCTCACCTCACCTACAGAAACTTATCGAAGCGTACTTCGATAAACAAAGTTTCTGTCCCCATCGTCTAGAGGCCTAGGACACCGCCCTTTCACGGCGGTAACAGGGGTTCGAATCCCCTTGGGGACGCCATATTGAAAACCGCATATTTAATTATGCGGTTTTTTTTTATTTATAAAATAAGAATAACTGGTTAGTATGGCTGTTCTGCAGGTTATTCAAAATTTAAAGATCAGTGATCCCCATGACTAAAGTTCAATCTCCCTGTATTAGCCAATGCTGCTTAGATATAAACGACATGTGTGTCGGTTGTTTCAGAATGTTGGACGAAATATTAATTTGGGGGCAAGCCAGCCCAGCTCAACAACAGACTATTCTTGATGCTTGCGTTGGTCGTAAGCGACATCAGTCAGATCCAGATAGCGGGATTTAGATGCACATTACCTTAGCACCTATGGAAGGTGTGGTTGATCATCTAATGCGAGATATGTTGACCCAGGTGGGTGGTTTTGATTTGTGTGTGACTGAGTTTGTGCGCATTGTTGATCAGTTAATGCCCAATCGAGTATTTTATCGTTTGTGTCCTGAGCTAAGAAATAACGGATACACGGAAAATGGCGTGCCGGTCAAGGTGCAGTTACTTGGGCAAGACCCCGACTGGTTGGCAGAAAACGCGGTGCGGGCTATCGAGCTTGGCTCTCATGGTGTGGATCTCAACTTTGGCTGTCCAGCAAAAACGGTTAACAAGCGTAAAGGCGGGGCGGTGTTATTACGTGAGCCGGATACCATCTTCAACATTATATCTGCGGTACGCCAAGCGGTGCCTAAAGAGCATAATGTCAGCGCCAAGATGCGATTGGGTTTTGACGATACGTCCTTGGCTATTGCTAATGCTCAGGCTATTGCGGATGCCGGGGCCAGTTCATTAGTGATCCATGCCCGTACTAAGGTCGATGGGTATAAGCCTCCGGCATATTGGCCATGGATCGCAAAAATCAAACAACAAGTTAATATCCCCATAGTGGCCAATGGTGAAGTGTGGAGTGCACAAGATGCACAGGAATGTCAGCAGCAATCTCAGTGTGAAAATATTATGCTTGGGCGAGGTGCATTGGCGATGCCTAACCTAGCGAATGTGATCAAAAATGGGCAGGCCGTCATGCCTTGGGAGCAAGTTAAGCAATTATTGGTACAGTATTCTGGATACGAACTCTATGGTGAGAAAGGTAAATATTACCCTAATCGGGTCAAACAATGGTTAGGTTACTTAAAGCGCGAATACGCAGAAGCAGAAACCTTATTCATGACTATTCGCACCCTTAAATCTGCAGATGAAATACTGGCACAAATAAAACGTATTTCTTAGTGTTTGTGCTGGGGGGCTTTTGATAAAATGAGCAGGTATCCTGCTCATTTACCCTGTTGTGCTTATTCGGGAGTCTCATTCCCACTATACTTGTCAAACCACCATAAAATATATTCAACTTTGGTCATTAGGTTGCTTGGTCTTCGATAAATGCCATGGGATGCCTCTGGTATACGCACCATAGCGGTTTCTACACCTTGTATTTTTAAGGCTTGATAGTACTGTTCTGTTTCTGAAATAGGCGTACGAAAATCTGCCTCTCCGGTTAATAACATAGCCGGCGTTGTGACATTACCCACATAGCTAATAGGCGAATACTTCATGTAGGTAGCCATATCTTCCCATGGTTTTTTATCAAACCAGTATTGATAAAAATAGGGATAAAAATCGGCTGTGAGCACAAAACTAAACCAATTGATCACAGGCTTGGCGATTACGGCTGCAGCAAAGCGATCCGTATGGCCTATTATCCATGCAGTCAGAACCCCTCCGCCAGAGCCGCCAGTGACGAAGAGTTTATCGGTATCAATAAAACCTTTATCAATAACAGTATCAACTCCGGTCATTAGGTCGTCATAGTCTTGGCTGGGATAGTTCTTATCTATAGTGTTGGCAAAGGCTTTGCCGTAGCTAGAGCTGCCTCTGGGATTGATATACAAGACCACATTGCCAGAGGCTGCGAATAGTTGCACTTCCATTGAGAAATGTGGTCCGTAAGCTGTAACTGGGCCTCCATGGATCTCTAATATCAGAGGATACTTTTTAGTCTTATCAAAATTAGGCGGATAAGCAATCCAACCCTGAATATCTTTGTCATCGGCAGATGACTTAAACCCAATCTCTTCAATTTTCGCAAGGGTTTTATGTGCTAGGGCGTCTTCATTCAAATAGGTAAGTTGAGTCGCCTTTTTCCCATCGTGCATGGCTACATCTGCGGGTCTTTGTGGATCGGAATAAGTAAAAGCCAGTTTGCCATTTTCACTCACAGTAAATTCAGCACCTGTGTAGGGACGACCGTATGACTGCCCGCCTAATTTGTCAGACAATATACGGCGCTTTTCACCATTTTTTACAGACTGCAGGGCAAGATGAGTCAAGCCTTTGTCATCATATTGTATTACCAGATCATTACCTTTGCCACTCCAGGCAAAGCTATCAATGCTGCGATCTAAGCCTTGGCTGACTTGCCGAGGATTGCCACCATCGATATCCATAATATAGGCTTGGGTGTTTTCATAATTTGTGAACTTGTCGTCAAAACCTAAATAGGCAATAAACTGGCCACTAGGAGAAACCATAGGATTAATATCTGGACCCATCCGTGAGGTGAGCTGAGTAATGGCTCCACTTTTTATCGTTAGGGCATATATATCGGTATTTAAGGGTTCGAAATCCCGGTTTTTACCGCGATTAGCCGAGTAATATAAGGTTTGTGAGTCCTTGCTCCAGCTGACTTTGCCATCGTTATTAAATTCGTCATCGGTAAGTTGACGTGGTGTGCCCCCTTGTGCAGAAACCACAAAGATTTCAGTGCTACCTTTGCTGGCATAACCGTTCCCATCAAAGCGATAATACACATCGTCTACATACACTGCAGCATCAGCCCACTTTGCGTCTTCAGGCTTGCCTTGCAGGCTCACAGGAGCGGGTTTAGGCTTTTTCACAAACATTTGAAATGCGATGGAACGGCCATCGGCAGACCAGACTAATGATCCCGGTGAGGCGGTTAAATGAGTAAGTTTGGCTAAGTGACCACCGGCCAACCATTTTAAGTAGATTTGTGCACTACCGGTTCTGGTGGATATAAACGCTAATTGAGAGCCATCTGGCGACAGCACTGGATTGTAATCTAGTTGATCTCCGGTGGTGATGGGCAATAGCTGCTTTGTTTTGGTATTGACCGACCAAATATTACCTAATTTTCTATCAGTTTGGATATCCATAAACTGACGTACAAAATACACAGCCTTGCCATCTGCACTCATTTCTAAGCCAGATGCATATTCGATATCAAAGATGTTTTTTGATTGTAATCTGTCAACAGAGTCGGCAGCTAATGCAGCACACGCACTGGTGATTGTCGCTAAAAAAAGTAACCATTTAAAGGCTCTAGACATTTTATTTACTCATTATCGTGATTAATTATCTGACCTATAGTGGTTTGAATTTCGATAAATATTTTTAACTTAACCCACTTAAGCCTCTGGTAATTCTTTTAGGTTGTTATTAGGATAGACTCAGGTATTCCTACCATTAGGTCACTGCCTACCCTTACCATATCAAATTATCATATATAAAGGACTAACATGAACCTCTTATTCCCTAAGCGCCTAGCCGCTTTAGCAGTGTTAAGTGGTCTCTTCGCGTTAAATGGCTGCTCAGATGCAGATCCTAAATTAAGCCAAGAACCTCTGTTTGAAATTAATCAAAACCCTTTTCCTAGTACATACAAAGCTATTGCCAGTGGCAGTGTTGTCATTACCAATGCCACCATCCTAGACGGCATAGGTGGAGTGTTCGAAAACAGTTCAGTGTTGTTGCAAGATGGAAAAGTGGTGGCCATAGGCACCACTCTAACCTTACCCGAAGATGTGCTCACAGTAGATGCAAAAGGTAAATGGGTGACACCTGGTATTATCGATGTGCATAGCCATTTGGGCGTATATGCCGCCCCGTCTGTAGATGCCCATTCTGATGGCAATGAGATCACAAAACCTGTTACCGCCCAAGTGTGGGCTGAACATTCAATTTGGCCTCAAGATCCTGGTTTTCAAAGAGCCTTAGCCGGCGGCATCACCAGCATGCAAATATTACCCGGCTCAGCTAATTTAGTGGGTGGCCGCGGCGTAACAGTGAAGAATATGCCTGGCACAACAGTCCAAGACATGAAGTTTCCTGATGCACCTTATGGCATGAAAATGGCCTGCGGTGAGAACCCTAAACGTGTGTATGGTAAGAAAAGTGGGCCCTCTACTCGTATGGGCAATGTCGCTGGATATCGCCAAGCTTGGTCTGATGCCCAAAATTATCAGCATAAGTGGGACAAATATACCGCCGATCATAAAGCCGGAAAAGAGGCTAAAGTCCCTAAGCGTGACCTTAAGTTAGAAACGCTAGCCTTGACACTTAAGGGGGAGATTTTAGTCCATATGCATTGTTACCGCTCTGATGATATGGGCACAATGTTAGATGTGATGAAAGAATTTGATTATAAAATCACCGCTTTTCATCATGCAGTAGAGTCTTATAAAATAGCAGATCGTTTGGCAGAAGAAGGTATCTGTTCTGCTATGTGGGCAGATTGGTGGGGGTTTAAGCTTGAAGCATATGACGGCATTCAAGAGAATGTGGCTATGGTGCATGCTGCAAAGGCTTGCGCTATCGTCCATTCGGATAGTGATTTGGGCATACAACGACTTAACCAAGAAGCAGCTAAAGCCTGGGCCAATGGTAAGCGTGCTGGCATAGACATCACCCAAGGCGAAGCGTGGCAATGGCTTTCGGCTAATCCTGCTAAATCATTGGGCATATTTGATCAAACTGGATCACTTGAGGCGGGTAAAAATGCTGATGTAGTGATTTGGAGTGCAGACCCTTTCTCCACCTATGCTCAAGCAGAGCATGTGTACCTTGATGGTGCTCTTGTATATGATCGTAATGCACCCGATACATGGCCGGTAAGTGATTTTGAATTAGGACAACCCGGTGAAGGAGATAGTAAATGAAGACAGTCAATAAGGTTATGTTTGGCGTTTTGTTCAGCAGTGTCTTAACAACCCAAGCCTTGCAGGCCAAGTCTATCGCCATTGTGGGTGGTACGATACACACTATGTCGTCTCAGGCGAGCATTGAGAATGGCACCGTGCTGATAAAAGACGGTAAAATACAACAAGTAGTGGCCGGAAAAGTTACCCCCGAGGGTTATGAAGTCGTAGATGCAACAGGCAAAGTGGTGACACCTGGACTGATTGGTGCTATGTCTTCTCTGGGTTTAGTGGATGTAGGATTTTCTGCCGGCACCAATGACAGTAACTCTAAGCAAACCTCTATATCTAATTATGGTGCCGCTTTTGATGTGTCTTACAGTGTTAATCCTGACTCATCTCTAATGGCGATCGCTCGCATTGAGGGGGTGACCTCAGCGGCGACTTCCATGAGCCGTACTGGCCAATTGTTTAATGGTCAAGGTGCGATGATTTCTTTAGGGCATACCAAGCAACCTATTATTCAAGCCAGAAGTTTTGTGAGTACTCAAGTGGGTAACAGTGGTGCTGATGCCATAGGTGGGTCACGAAGTGTGCTTTGGGTCAGCCTAGAGCAAGCTCTTGGTGAGGCAAAATTTGCCATAGGCAAATCCCTAACCCCTATGGATGAGTGGCATGGTGAACTGAGTAAAAGTGATGTTACTGCATTGATCCCTGTGGTGAAAGGCGAAATACCTCTATTGGTTGATGCGAAGCGCGCCGCTGATATACGCCAAGTGATTGCTCTGAAACAGCGACATAAAGGCTTAAATATAGTCATACTCCATGCCACCGAAGGCTGGAGAGTGGCGGCTGAACTGGCGGCTAATAATATCCCGGTTATTCTCAACCCTGAATCAAACTTACCCTATGAGTTTGACCAATTAGGTGCCACATTGGAAAATGCCGGTCGTTTAGAGAAAGCTGGGGTTAAAGTCGCCATAGGTATGGAGTCACACAATATTCGTTTGGTGAGACAGCATGCTGGTAATGCCGTTGCTAATGGACTGAGTTGGCAACAAGGTCTGGCTTCGATCACCATCAATGTTGCTACTTTGTATGGAATTGACAATCGCCTGGGTAGTTTGCAAGCAGGTAAGCAAGCCGATCTAGTGATTTGGTCTGGTGATCCATTAGAGGTAATGGAAACGGCTGAGATGGTCTTTATTGCGGGCGAAGAAGTGCACCAAGAATCTAGACAATCTAAGTTGCGAGATAGGTATTTACAATTGCAGAGCGACAAACCTCTATTTTACACCCGCCCATAACCTCTTTGTTAAGCTGTCATGTCAAGCGTAAGCGAGTCTGAGAGCTCAACTTAAGGATCTCCAGACATAAAAAAACCGAGTTTTAACTCGGTTTTTTGTGAATAACAAAATTAAACGCTGATATCGACGAGCGAGCCTACTCTTTGTCCTGCCTGAGGAGAGCTTTGCTGTATAGCGTTGTTCTGTAATTCATCTTGCTGTTTTTCAGCTCGATTGACTTGGCTTAACGAGCCACTTTGAGTCGGTGCATTTTGAGCTATTGACCCGGCACCAGATGATCCTATTTCCATACATTACTCCTTACATCTTTTTTGATGTGCGTGCATTGTAGTCGGTTCTTTTTTATTCTGCTAGTGAAAAATCACCTTACCTAACTTTTCTTGCATGTCCATGGCAATAATGACTTGGGCGGCAGCATTTGGATGGATACCATCTCTTTGCATTAAGGTGCTATCAAGGGCGATTTTTTCTAAAAAGAAAGGCATTAATTCCAGCTCAAACTCTTCGGCCAAGTGCACATAACTGGCTTCGAACATAGTCGTGTATCTTTTTCCATAATTGGCCGGTATACGCATCTGTTGTAATATGACTGTGGCCTCACTTTGCTTAGACAACATAATGATTTGTCGTAAGTTGTTTTGCATTTTTTTCACTGGATGACCTTGTAAGCCATCATTTCCACCTAACTCAACCCATATGTGTGTGGGCTGATGTTGTTTAATGAGTCTGGGTAATCTGGCTAGCGCGCCATCTGTGGTTTCGCCACTAATAGCCGCATTGACTAGGGTGATGGGCGTGTTTTTCCACGCATCTTGTAACAAACTTACCCAACCTTGTTCTTGCTTTAAACCATAGGCTGCGCTTAGGCTATCACCTAGGATCAATAATTTTGTTTGTTTTGCCCATAACTGATCTGAAACCAGTAACATGGGTATAAAGATGATCAGGATATAAATTTTATGTCGCAACGAATTGGTATTAAGAAAAATCACAATGACTCCAAAAACAATGATTAAAACAAATGCTATCAGTAAAACCGTTACTACGACCCAAGGTCAGTTACAGATCCTTAAGCCTATCACCTTTGAAGTTAAAGCGGGTGAGTCAGTTGCTATTGTGGGTGCGTCAGGTTCTGGAAAATCCACCCTATTAAGCCTCTTGGCGGGCCTAGATGAAGTCACTGCCGGTGAAATATATTTAGATGATCAAGCGATGCAAGATATGGATGAAGAGCAACGAGCTCAACTTCGTGGTGCTAAAGTCGGCTTTATCTTTCAAAGTTTTATGTTGGTGCAAAGTCTAACGGCTTTGGAGAACATTATGTTACCCGCAGAAATAGCCGGTCATGATGACGCCAAACAACGGGCCATCAAGATCTTAAATTTGGTGGGTTTGGACCACCGCGCAAGCCATTACCCTAATCAATTGTCGGGTGGTGAACAACAGCGCGTGGCTATCGCACGGGCCTTCATCTCTGAACCTAAAATCTTATTTGCTGATGAACCCACAGGTAATCTCGATGCAGCAAATAGTGATAAAATAGAAAAATTATTATTTGAGTTAAATCAAAACTCTAATACCACTTTGATGCTGGTCACCCATGATCCAGTGTTGGCCAGTAAGTGCCAACGTCAGTTACATATGGAAGCGGGCGAGTTATCGGAAATACATGCACCACAAGCCTCTGTAACTGAACTAACTAGTCAGGTGGGGTAAGGCATGACCCATCAAACTCTAAGTCTAGCCTGGCGCCTGTTTAGACACGAAACCAAACGTGGCGAGCTCACTATTATCTTGCTGGCCATCATTTTATCTGTGGCTTCGGTATTGTCTTTATCACTTTTTAGCGAACGTCTAAAATTTGCTTTGGTTGAGAAAAGTGCAGAGTTTATTGCCGCAGACCGAGTCTTGGGTTCGGCTAAACCCGTCGATCTTGCTTGGATCAGCCAAGCGCAAGCATTAGGTCTAGACACCGCCCAGCAAGTCTATGCACGCTCTATGGTATTTGCCAATGAACAAATGGATTTGGTGGATTTAAGAGCGGCAGGAGAAGCCTACCCTCTAAAAGGCCAAGTCAAAGTTGCACTGCAACCTTTTGCCCAAGGCACAGCTACAGATCAATTGCCCGGGCCCAGTGAAGCTTGGGTTGAGTCACAATTATTTCAAAGCTTGGCCATCGAATTAGGTGATGAGATCGAAGTGGGTGATAAAATCTTTACTGTGACCCAGGTGCTAAGTGAAGTACCTGATGCTGGTTTTAGCGTCTTTGGTGGCGATCCTAAAGTGCTGATCCTTAAAACTGATCTGGCCGCAACTAACATCGAAGGGCCCGGCAGTCGGGTTAACTACAGCTACTTCTTTAGTGGTGAAAGTGATGCCTTAGATGACTATTACACTTGGCTTAAGCCCCAGCTTGATAAAGAGTTGCATGACTGGGATTCCATCGAAGATGACGATTCTGCTATTGGCCGTTCGGTTGCCAGGGCAGGGCAATATTTTCTATTGGCGAGTTTGCTAGCGATTGTGTTAGCGGCAGTGTCTATTGCAGTGGCGGCGCAACGTTATAGCCAACGTCATTATGATCCTGTAGCAATAATGAAGACCTTAGGCGCACCCAAGGCAATGGTGCAACAGATTTACTTGTTACAGATCCTATTTATCACTGCTTTGGGGATCAGTATCGGGGTCATTTTAGGTTTTGTTATTCAGCAATTAGTGGTGACCGCTATGGCTGGCAGTATTGATGTATCTGCGGATGTGTGGCATTGGCGACCACTGGTGATTGCTATATTTACCGGTACAGTTTGTGCGGTATTGTTCTCACTGTATCCATTGCTTAAACTATTTTCGGTCTCACCCTTACGTGTGTTGAGACGAGACTTAGGGGCTAATCTAAGCTCTAGACTGATCCAGTTTTTGGCCTCAGGGGGTGCAATATTTCTGCTTATGTGGGCCTACAGCCAGGACCTAAAAGTCAGTGTTATTTTGTTTATATCAGGTGCAGTATTGGTGGTGGCATTGTTGTTTGTTACTTATGGACTGATTTGGTTGGGACGTAAGTTAGGACAAGGTAAAATGGGTGCATGGCAACTGGCGTGGGCTAGGATCCATAGACGCGCCATGGACAACAGTGTGCAACTCATTAGTTTTGCTGTGACTATTATGTTGTTGTTAGTGGTGCTAGTCATGCGTAATGACATGGTCAAACAGTGGCAAGAGCAATTACCCCAAGGCACCCCTAATTACTTTATGGTGAATATTAGCCAAAACCAACAACCGGAATTAGAACAACATTTTTTCGAAAATGAGGTGGCGGTTGAAAAGTTTTATCCTGTAGTGCGTGGCCGGTTTGTGGCCATTAATGACGAGAAAGTCAGTACTGCGGTATCTAAAGAGGACCCTGATGAACAAAATAATGGACGGGATGGTCTGGGCCGCGAAGCTAATCTGACTTGGAGTACTAGCTTACAAAAAGGCTCGAAGATCACTAGTGGTCAATGGTTTGCTGCACAAAATGAAGAGCCGGTATTGGATCAGTTATTTGGTGTATCCGTTGAAACCAGTGTGGCAGAGCGACTTGCCATCAACCTTGGCGATAAATTAACATTCAATATTGGCAGTGAGATAGTCAATGTGCAGGTGACCAGCTTGCGTGAAGTTAATTGGCAATCTATGCAACCGAATTTCTTTTTTGTCATCGAACCTAGAGCATTGCAACGATTTGTACCCACCTACATATCGAGTTTTAATCTGCCCACTCAGCGCAAGGCTGATATTACTGCGCTAATGCAACCTTTTGCTAATGTGACCCTGATTGACGTGGATGCTAGAATTAATCAACTACGTAGTATAGTCGATCAAGTGTCCTTAGCGGTAGAGTTCATCCTGATCCTAGTGCTGGCAGCTGGGGCGTTAGTATTGATTGCCCAAGTCCAAGCAAGCATGGATGAGCGACAACAAGAACTGGCCATACTACGTACTTTGGGTGCCAAAGGCAGCTTGATCCGAGCCAGTGTTATTTTTGAATTCGTCATTATTGGTGTGGTAGCAGGTGGCATGGCAGCGCTGGCGAATGAACTGAGTTTGTATATGTTACAAACCCAAGTCTTTCAAATGCCCGCTAGCTTGCATTGGCAGTATTGGGGCATAGCGCCATTAGCCGGTGCTGTGGTAGTAGGCCTACTCGGAGCGTTAGGTTGTTGGCGTTTATTGTCGCTCAACACCAGCCATCTATTACGACAAATGGTGTAGCAACAGTAACCAGGCTAACTGAGCCTGGTTATTTATACTTTATTGCTAGTGATCTGCAGGGTGAAGAGGGATGATATTATTTTACTAAGTCACTCAAGGCTTGATCAATCTGCTGATAACTGAAGTCATAGCCACTTTCGAGTAAACGTGTGGGCACTACTCTTTGCCCGTATATCACCAGATCAGCCATTTCGCCCATCAAGGCTTTCAACACAAATTCTGGCACCCTGAACAAGCAAGGACGACGCAAGGAAGCGGCAAGTGCTTGGCTAAACTCTTGATTGGTAACTGGGTTCGGTGCCGTGAAGTTATACTGACCTTGGCAACTAGGGGTGTCGATCAAATGAATGATCCCTTGTAACATATCTTGCAAGTGGATCCATGGCATATACTGTTGGCCACGACCTATAGGTCCGCCTAAACCTAGTTGGAAAGGCAGCAACATTTTCTTTAAGGCGCCGCCTTTTTTTGTCATGACAATGCCCGTTCTTAAAATACAAACACGGGTTTGTTGCGAAGCCGCTTGTTGGGCGATAGATTCCCATTTTTGGCAGAGTTGTTGGCTAAATTCCACATGGTTATCGGTGAAACTTTCATCAATAACCTGGTCTTGCTGGCGTCCGTAGTAACCTATGGCCGAGCCACTAATAAAGAGATTTGGCGGATTGTCACTAGCTTGTATCAGCGACACCAGTTGTTGGGTAATAGTCCATCGGCTTTGCTCTATCCGATCTTTTTGTTTGTGGCTCCACTTTTTGTCGGCTATGGGTTCACCTGCCAAATTAATCAGTATATCGAAATGGTTGAGATCACTGAGCTCTTGCAGGCTGCTCAGGTAATCCACAGACGTTCCCAGTATTTTTGTGGCCTTAGCAATATCTCGGGTTAAAACTGTTATTTTGTGAGGCTGTAATAGCGGCACTAAATTTGAGCCAATTAGCCCAGTGCCACCTGTGATCAATATATGCATAGTCGACTCTATCTAATGGTGATTAAGGGTTAGGGTTTGTGACAAGACAAACACAAAGATACCGAATCGGCAAAACGTAAGGCATGGGGTTTGTCCACCTCAGCTTCTGCATAGGTAACCCATGGATGTTCTGCCGCAATGGCCAGTACTTCGGCCGTGAGCTTCTCTAACAGGGAGAATCGAGTGCTTTCGACCCGCTTTATAATTTGTTTGGTGATGGTTTTGTAGTTAAGTGCGTCAACCATCTGGTCTGAATCTGTGGCTTGGTCGGCGCGATAATCAATTTTTACGTTGATCACTACGTCTTGCATATTGGCGACCTCGTCATCATTAATGCCTATGTAGGTGCGTAAGCGCAAATTCTTGATACGTATTGTCGCAGAGTTTAAATTCATACTATTCCTAAAGTTATCTTTTCATTCAAAGCTACAAATTACCATACAGATCTGATAGTTTGCTCACAAGGTATTCGTACAGAATTGTGACATGCAAATCAAATCTCAAAGAACGGTCAAAACATTAGTTATATTAGCATCCTTAGTGATTATTCTTGCGGGTGTAAAAGCCGCAAGTGCCATAGTGGTGCCTTTTCTTTTATCGGTGTTTATTGCTATGGCATGCAGCCCCATTATTAGCTGGGCTAATCAGTATAAATTGCCTAGGGCTATAGCGGTTGTATTAGTAATACTGTTAATTGTGGTTTTTGGACTTATTTTGGCAGGATTAGTGGGTCAGTCCATGAATGAGTTCAGTGAAAACCTGCCTAAATACCGGGCGCAATTAGTACAAGAGTTTACTTGGGTATTAGGTCAGCTGAACAACGTCAATATTAGTCTCGACACCGAGCAACTTTTGTCATATTTCGATCCAGGCTCCGCCATGAATTTGGCCACCAATTTATTATCGAGTCTAGGTGGGGTGTTGACGAACTTTTTGCTGATATTACTGATAGTGGTATTTATGTTGTTTGAAGCAGAGTCGGTTCCGAAAAAGATCCATATTGCGCTAGATGATCCTAGTATGAAAATGCAGCAGGTGGATAAGTTTTTAGTCTCGGTAAAAAACTACTTAGCCATTAAGACCTTAGTCAGTTTGGCCACGGGTGTGGTGATAGGGATATGGTTATATGTGTTAGGTGTTGATCATTTCCTTCTCTGGTCAGTATTGGCATTTTTACTGAACTATATTCCAAATATTGGCTCTATGATTGCCGCGGTGCCTGCTGTGTTATTAGCCTTGGTGCAATTAGGTGCGCCCACTGCCGGTTTGGTCGCCTTAGGCTATGTTTTATCCAATGCCATTATGGGCAATGTTATTGAACCTAAATATATGGGACGGGGTTTAGGCCTGTCGACCTTAGTGGTGTTCTTATCTTTGATTTTTTGGGGATGGTTGCTTGGTACTGTAGGCATGCTGTTATCGGTACCTTTAACTATGATAGTTAAAATTGCCCTGGAATCGAGTCAAGATACCCGTTGGGTTGCGCTATTGTTAGCCAGTGACGATGAAGACGGCTTATTGCCCTTGGACGAAGAGGCAACACAAGATAGCCATGTCTGATTTAAATTGATGTTCAGGCCGCGCTGACTTAGTGCTCAGGCTGCGAGCAGGGGAATGTTAAAGAAATAAGTGCCCCCCCCAAAGGGCTTTGAGATATTGCTAGTTGCCCTTGGTAAGCGGCAACCAAATCCGCCACCACTGCCATACCAATGCCTTGGCCTTCAGTATAACTGTCTAATCTTATCCCTCGTTCGAGTAATTTTTCGGCCATGGCTGCAGGGATCCCTGGGCCATCATCTTCTATCTGTATATTTAGGCGATGCTCGCTGCTAACGCTGGATATCAGCACTTGCTGTCTCGCGGCCTTGCAAGCATTGTCTAAGACATTACCTAATATCTCCATTAAATCAGTAGTGTCGCCCTGGAACTCTGCATCTTTATCTTTGGTTTGTGCGGTTACTTTTAAGGCTTTGTCTGCATAGACTTTATGCATGGCATTCACCAGCTTCGCTATCACAGGTTGAATGGGGGTTGCCTGTTCAAATGCCCCAGACGTACCAGCTACCGCACGCTTTAATTGCCGCTGTATTTGCTGATCAATCTGATTAATAGGTTCTCTGGCAGCTACAGGGAGATGCTCTGTGCCTGCTAACACCGCTAAGGGGGTTTTTAAACTATGAGCTAAATCACTTAGGCTGTTTTTGTAGCGAAGCCGTTGTTGTTCTTCGGTGTTTAACAAGTGATTAATACTATTTTTGAGCTTATCCAGCTCAGGTGGGAACTTCTGTTGAATACGTTTAAGTTGACCGTTTTCGGCTAAGCGAATTTGTTCGTTAAGCCTGCTGATAGGCAATAGTGCAGCATTAAGACTGACTAACAACAAAATAATCAATAACAATGCGATCAAGCTCAACCAATTCCATAAGGTAGTGGCAAACTTATCTTTTTCAGCATTATAAATGTGTTTGTCTTGCAAGATAGTAAAGCTCACAGCTTGATAGCCATCAGGGCCCTCAAATTCAGCTGTGTAGGCATATAAAAAGTAGCCTTTGAGCATGCTAAAGTCTGCTATGAATTTTTCCTGACCTATCTCTGGTGGACTAAACTCAGGTTGTAGTTGCCAATTTAAGGTGGACAGCGAAGACCAAATGGTCTGTTTATTTGATTGGATAAAGGCGTACAAGCCTGAGCCAGGGATATTGAATTGGTCGTTATACAATTGCTCAGGCATAACGACTTGATTGGAGGAAAATTCGAACTCTGATATTAGGCTGAGGCTTTGCACCCTTAGTTGCTGGGCCATAGATTGACTCAAACTACGATTAAACGCTTCTTCTAGGGTAATGGCGGTAAGGGGAATAAATATCAGCAGCACCAGTAGTGCCGCCGCAAAGGTTCTAAGCCTCAGAGATAGGTTAAACATTAGGTAGGCAGTAGACCGAGATTATAAGGCACGATTGATCCTGTAGCCCCTGCCGCGCATGGTTTCTATGGGGTTGATCTGACCGCCAGGATCTAACTTCTTACGCAATCGGCCGATAAACACTTCTATCACATTGCTATCCAAATCGAAGTCTTGGTCATAAATATGTTCCGTTAACTGTGTTTTTGAAACCACTTTTTGTGGATTCACTAATAGGTACTCAAACACTTTATATTCGTAAGCAGTCAGCTCGATATATTGACCGTTTACTGTGACTTCTTCGCTTAAGGTGTCTAGAGAAATAGGGCCTTTTTCTATAGTGGGGTGGGCGTTGCCGGCGGCACGACGGATCAGTGCTTTGACCCTAGCCAACAATTCTTCATTATGAAAAGGTTTAGTTAAGTAGTCATCGGCGCCAGCATCTAAACCTTCGACTTTTTCTTGCCATCGGTCGCGTGCAGTTAATATTAGGATAGGGCAACTCACGCCTTGTTTGCGGGCCTTTTGGATCACTTCAAAGCCATCTACTATTGGCAATCCTATATCTATTATGGCTAAGTCGTAAGGATGCTCTTGTAGTAAAAACAAGGCTTTAGCACCGTCATCTGCTAGATCGACACTATAGCCATTACTTTGCAAAAGTTGATCTAGTTGGGTCAGTAAACGACTGTCATCTTCTACTATTAATAGACGCATCTGGGCGATCCTTTAGTCATTCTTAGGTTTACTTACTTTGCCTGATTTTTTGTCAACATCTACAGACACCACTCGTCCTGACTTTTGTAATACCTTGACTCGGTACTTACTTTTGTTTTGATCGACTTTTAATACTCGGCCTGTGACTTTCTGTTGGGCTCTTTGCGCCGCTTCAGATTTACTTTTAGGCGCTTTAGTTTGCTGCGCAGAAGCGCCTAAGCTGGCAATGAGCATAGCCATTAAACAACCTTTTAAAAAGGTGATGTTAAATTTTGAGTTCAAGAGTCTGCTCTGGTTTTATCTGGTATAGGATCATAGTTTACCCCAATCATCTGTTTACTGAAAACACTTGATATTTTTTGCTTAATTGATCGCCCCCTACACCTTTATATTTTTTAATGGTAAACACGGATAGTCTTGTTAGGTTTAGATTGCCGAGTTGTCTGATAAAGATGACCCTGGTACTTATTGGTGACCGCATACCCGGTTAATAACGGTTTTTTGCCAGTTTTTGTGGGTAAACCCACACAGTCTTGCCCAGCCCAATAGTGGCTTGTGTGGCCCAATGTCGATGAGTTGCTAACATGAAGGGCCAAAGTGCTACCCACAACTGCTCCGGCTATGGCGCCTATCCCTTTATATGGCCTTTGACTGACAATATGCCCAATACTAGCGCCTACCAGACCACCAATAATAGTCGGGGTGCTGTGTTGTCTAGTGTTATCAATATTGGGGCCATGACAAAGAGGCTGAGTCGCCTGCACGCTCACATAGCGATAAATAGGGGGGACTTGAGTGACTTTGGCTTGATGGTGGTTTTTGCTTGAATATTGGTTGTGGTTATTATGTGCGGCACTAGAGAAACTTAAGATGATTAAGAGACTGGTCAATATTGGTTTCATGTTATCACTCCTTAAATAAGTGATAACAAGCTTATGTCTGATGGGCTGAATTCTAGCTGAATTACAGCTTAACTTTGCACCCCCGGCTTATCCTAGCTGTAACTGTTACTATCGCTATAGGGGTTTGTACAATTGGCATAGACGCTTTTCTTCTGTTTACCCACGTATAGATGAACAGATAATTGAGTGCCTTTTATCTCATTCCACATTTCTTTATGTTCTGCAGAGGGGCAGATAGCTTGTCGCACATAATTCTTCTGTAAGGCTCTGCTCATATTTAACTCATCGGGGATTTGTATATAGGCATTAATCACCTTGCCTTGGGTCTTCGCTCCCTTGTAACGCCACTCGCTGCCAATAAAGACGTCTTGAAATGATCTGTTAACTATTTTTATGGCATCGTTGCTGACGGGGATATGCTCATGGGTTTTGCCAAAGTTGTATCCACCAGAGGCCGCAGCGTTAGAATACATAAAACTACCTAAGACCATACTAGCGGCTAGAGCGCTGGTGATAATAGTGAAATCTTTTACAAAGCCCATTGTCTTTATATACATTATTTTTGCCTTTTGCTTGCCTAAAACCCTATCGGCTTAAGTGCCAGAAACCTAAATGCTTAGGTGCATATTTTTGTCATTTTGACGGCCAGCCTAGAAGAAAAACCAAGATCGTTTGAGCTTAAATGTTAAATCCTTAGCTCCATTGAGCTGGGCTGTAAACGACCTCGCACTATTGGCTGTACGGCATATTAGTGAGTATTCTTATTAACGTTTCATGGTGCACTTTTGTGCATCATTCAGGTGTTTTAAATCATATAAGGAAAAATCATGAAAAAACTTTGGGGGGCCGGCAATGGCTATGATAGTTGCCTCTATGGCGAGTGGTAATGCCACCTCAAACATGGACTCAACGGCAGCGGTAGTTGCAGATACAGGTGCTACTGCTACTGCTGATTTAGTGCATTGTTATGATACCAATATATGTGTCGGGCATAATGATTGTAAAATCGCAGCTCATGCGTGCGCAGGACAAGGTGCTTGTAAAAACCAAGGCTTTGTCGCTATGCCCAGCAAAGCTTATGCTGATGTGGGTGGCAGTATTGAAGGCCGTGTTAAAACTCAAGGTATGCTAAACAATCAACAGCGCGTGGATATCTATAGGTCCAAGTATCGCATCAGATTAGCCGGGGTAATAAGCTCAGATCATCAAATATTAAGCCATTATTTAGGCCATGAGTTGTTTCAGTTAATGGTGTAAGATTACATTGATTATGGCCCCTCAAACCATGCGTCTTTAGGCTTCTTTGCCGACAGACTACCTGGCTTTTCATCTCATACTGAGCCTTTTTCGGCCCATACTATTTTAGCTGAGATAGCGGGTTTTGAACGCACGTTATAAAATACCTTTGACGCAGCAGATGCACCGGCATTAGACGTTAGGTGGTTACGACAGATCCCCGCCAATACATGGCCCTTGTTAAAGTTTCCCTTGCACCCAAGTTTATATTTCTATCGTTGTTATTGGGACACAGTGGAAAGCTGGCAACAGCTTGAAAATGGACAAGTTCCACCCTTAGCTCAAGTGTCTTAACAACATAAGCTGTGGGCGGTATGGCGGGGACGAGCCCATTTAACTGAGTATAAATCTGTTATGGGAGCAGAAAAACAAGCGATAGAGGCTATGGCGCAGGGCAAAAATTTTGCTGAGCATTGTGACTATTTGTCCACAACCCTAGCTAACGAGTAGATTGCACCCACCCTGTATAGCTATGTATAGCTATGTATTGCACCGGTTGCAACGAGGCTGGATCATTGATGGAAACTGGGAGGGCTAATTTTCCAGTGAGGGTATGTTAGCTGACACTTTACTGCCCTATCTGCAGGGGCATTTAAAAATCGACTTTTTTTCGCAATGTCTTCTTTCTGCCCGATTTGACCTTTTGGTCAACCCGTTTAATTTGTGAACCTCTTGTGGGTTTAGTCGCCCTTCGGGCTTTTTGGAGTTTTCCTGCCTCGCACAAAATGCTACTCAACCTGTCTAAAGCGTCTTGTTTATTCATTTCTTGGGTGCGATAGTTCTGCGCCTTGATGATCAAGATACCTTCTAGGGTCACTCGTTTATCTGAGCCACCCAGTAATCTTTTTTTGACGTATTCAGGAATAGCCGCCAGTGATATATCAAAACGTAAATGTATGGCGCTCGACACTTTATTGACATTTTGACCACCGGCGCCTTGGGCGCGCATGGCATTCAGTTCTATCGCATTGGACAGGTTATCGAGGTTGGGTAGATACATAGTTAACCCCCAGGAAAGGCCAGCATATTACCTAGCCCTAAAGTGAATAGCCAGACCCCGTAAGCACTGTGCTCAATGGTGACTAGCATTAAGGATTGAGTCTTTTTATAGGTCAATGCGAACATTATGCCCCCCACGAAGGTAAGCACAAATACTAAGGTATTTTGAAAGAATAGATGAGCAAAACTAAATAAACTGGCATTGAGTAAAATCAACCCATACTCATTGGAGAGTAAATGACCATAACGTTTAAAGAAGAACAATCGATAGACAAACTCTTGGGGATAGACTGAAAAAACCCCATAAAAGACACTGATAGCAAGCCATAATAGGGGATTGCTCAATGCCACTATAAATAGTTGCTGGGGCAAATATACCCAAGTCACAATAATCGACAGTACAACAAACAATAAAAATCGAGTCAGACTATTTCTCGACAGTTTTGTGTGATCGCCAGCCAACAAGGATTTTATTTGAAACAAGCCTAAGCCATGACTCACAAAACTGCAGTAGAGCAAGGCCAGTAAGACAGAACTCACCTTAATGATCATAGGAACAGGCAAGGCTAATAACACGGGACACAGTACCAGCAGTCCCAACAGCTCGATCCATAAATAGATAATGGCTGGACGCTTCGCAGCCGACTTATCTATTTCAATGGTATGGGACTGATACACAGTATTCCTAAACTTGTGGTGATGGGGTAATCACTAAGGCAGCACTTTTTTATAGGGTTTGACTACGACCTTGGCATACACCCCTGCTTCGGCATAAGGGTCGGTATCGGCCCAGTCTTGTGCTTGTTGCAGGTTATCAAATTGGGCAATCACTAAAGAGCCGGTAAAACCCGCTTCGCCGGGATCTTCACTATCAATGGCAGGGCAGGGGCCTGCTACTAAGACACGCCCTTGGTCGACCAAAACTTGGATCCTCGCTAAATGTGCAGTGCGTGTTTGCTTGCGCAAAGGCAAGCTGTTTTCTACATCTTCTGAATAAATCACATACCACATAGTTTGTTCCTCAGTAGTCTTAAGCCAAAAGGCTAGCGCAGTGTTGCCGCTTTCATCTTAGCCACAAAGCTTTTTAGTTTTTCTATCATCACTTCAGGCTGAGCCAAATTCTCGGCGATGATGTTTACTGTGGCCGAGCCTGATATCGCTCCTGCTGCCCCAGATTTTATGGCTTGTGCCACTTGCTGTGGCGTTGATATGCCAAAACCCAATAGTGGTGGTGCCACCTTATAACGGGTTAATTTTTCGATCAGCTCATTAGCAGGAATAGTCACGGCGGTTTCTGCTCCTGTGACACCCGCACGGCCCAGTAAATAGGTGTAACCTTGAGATTTACTGCCAATCTCGGCCAAAGTCTCATCTGAGGCATTGGGCGGTGCAATTAAGATCTGTTTAATGCCAGTTTGTTGGGCAATAGTCATAAACCTATCTGCTTCACGTAAAGGCACGTCAGCAATAAGAATAGAGTCCACACCAGCATCAAAGGCATCTTGATAGAATGTCTTAATGCCTCGTTTTAACACTAGATTACTGTACAACAACAAGCCTACAGGGATGGCTGGATAGGCCAGGCGGACTTGCCTGACCACCTCAAAACATTCGCTAGTGGTGATTTTATTGCTTAACGCTCTGATACTGGCTTGTTGAATAGTGGGGCCATCGGCAATAGGATCTGAATAGGGAAAACCTAATTCTAAGGCATCGGCTCCTCCCTCAACTAAGGCTTTAATAATGTTAACTGAGCTTGTTACATCAGGATCACCCACCATAACAAAAGGCACAAATGCCCCTTGGTTATTATTTTTTAGCCGGTTAAAAGTCGAGGCATAACGATCATCGATATTAGTCATGGGCTTGATCTCCTAATATACTGTGGACATGGGCCAAGTCTTTATCGCCGCGACCGGATAGATTGACCACAATAATAGTGCCGTCATCAGCTTCGTCAGCCATATTTAATGCATGAGCTAAGGCGTGAGAAGATTCTAAGGCCGGTATAATGCCTTCTTTACGAGACAAGAGTTGAAAAGCATTTAGGGCTTCTTCATCTGTCACAGAGGCGTATTGCGCGCGGCCAATGTCATAAAGGTGTGCATGCTGGGGACCCACGGCCGGATAATCTAGACCGGCAGAAACCGAGTAGGACTCTTCAATCTGGCCATCACTGTCTTGCATAATATAACTATAGGCACCATGCAACACGCCAGTGGTGCCTTTGCCAATGGCGGCGCCGTGCTCTTTGGTGTGCACACCTTTGCCAGCGGGCTCTACGCCAATTAATTGCACGCTGGGTTCATCGATAAAATCAGCAAACATGCCAATTGCATTGGAACCACCGCCTACGCAAGCCACTACCGCGTCCGGTAAACGTCCTTCTTTTTTCATTATTTGGGCCCGTGTTTCTTCACCGATCATTCGATGAAATTCACGAACTATGGTGGGAAAGGGGTGAGGTCCTGCGGCTGTGCCTAAGAGGTAATGGGCCGTTTCATAGCTGCCTGACCAATCACGCATGGCTTCGTTAACGGCATCTTTTAAGGTGCCAGAACCGGAATTAACTGGGATCACTTGGGCTCCCATTAAGCGCATTCTGAACACATTAGGGGCCTGACGTTCAATGTCTTTGGCGCCCATGTAGATCCGCGCTTTTAGTCCCATTAGGGCACATGCCAAAGCCGTGGCAACGCCATGCTGGCCGGCACCAGTTTCAGCGATGACTTCGGTTTTGCCCATGCGTTTGGTGAGCAATGCTTGGCCTAACACTTGATTGGTTTTGTGGGCGCCGCCATGTAACAGATCTTCTCTTTTTAAATAGAGCTTAACCTTTGGATTGGCCACTAAGTTACGGGTCAGTGTCATGGCAGTAGGACGACCGGCATAGTCAGTTAACAAGTCCATGAATTCCTTTTGAAATTCAGGATCTTGCTGGGCGTCGATAAATACTTGCTCAAGCTGATCCAGAGCGGGGATAAGTAACTCGGGTACGTACATGCCACCATAGTCACCAAATTTACTGTCTAAATGATTCATTCTAGTTTTAACCTATTTGTTTGACTCAATTTTAACGCCTACAGAACATCTTGACTGTGAAACCTTGATGCAATCAATACTCTCTAAGTTGATAAAAAGCCTTCTCTATTTTATCTTTGTCTTTGATACCAGGTGTGACTTCCACTCCAGAATTTAAATCTAGAATAGCGAGACCTTGCCCGGCCGCCTCTTTTATATTGTCTGCGCTGATCCCGCCGGCCAAGATCAGTTTAGTTTTATCTAAAGATGGGCCGACTGCTTGGTCTAACAATTGCCAACTAAAGCGCTGGCCTGTGCCACCAGATTGCTCCCCAACCTGACAATCTAATAGGAAATAATCAATATTATCTTCGCTGATACTGGGTAAGGAAGCGGTAACACCTTTGGCTAACCATAATTCACAGCTAGCAGGCAACAAGCCACGCAAGCGATTAATGTAGTCTTGATCTTCTTGACCATGTAACTGCACGGCCACAAGTTTCAACTGTTGTACGTGCTCGACTATCTGTTCGATGTCGCCATTCACAAATACCCCTACGTAGTCAGCAGGTACCTGAGTGATTATCTCATAGGCCTGCTTTAAACTCAGTACTCGTTTGGATTTTGGCGCAAAAATTAGCCCAGTAAATTGGGCTGGACTCTCTGCTACTAGACGCGCGCCAGCAATATCAGTGATCCCGCAAATTTTAATTGTACCAAATAGAAGCTGCTGTGCGGCATTGCTAATATTGGGTTCTGACATCAAGGAACTACCCACTAAAAAACCATCCACCAGCGGGGCTAAACGCCGCACATCTTGGTGACTATAAATACCCGACTCAGAAATAACTAAGTGTGCGTAGTGGCCATTTTCTTCGACTAATCTTTTGATGAGTGGCACTAGCTGTTCAGTGGTGGCCAAGTTGGTGCTTAAATCTCTTAAGTCACGATTGTTGATCCCTATGATATTGGCCTTGAGGGCCACGGCTCTGAGCACTTCTTGTTCGTTACTGACCTCTGTCAACACATGCATGTTGTAGTGCTGTGCTAGCTGGGCTAAGGCAATATATTGTGCATCGTCTAGTACCGATAACATTAATAAAATAGCGTCGGCTTGGAAAAAGCGGGCAAGGTGAACCTGATAGGGATCCACAAAGAAGTCTTTATTAATGACCGGCTGGGATACGCGAGCGCGCACATACTCAAGATATTCAAATTTGCCTTGGAAATATTTCTCATCTGTTAGTACCGATATACAAGCGGCATAAGGACTATAGGCTTGGATAATTTCATCTAGGTCAAAATTTTCTCGAATTAATCCTTTCGAAGGTGAGGCTTTTTTACACTCAAAAATAAAGCCAGCGTTAGCTTGGGCTAATGCTCCGTAAAAATCTCTATCGGTAGGGACTAATTTGTCAATAAAGTCAGCCAAAGGAAGGTCCAATTTTCTTTGTGCAACTTCCTGCCGTTTATGCACTACTATCTGTTCCAGTACGTTTGCCATATGAGTTAACTTATCCTTATTGGTTTTGGCTGATAGCCGCTGACAAATTGATTGTGGCCAAGGGCAGTTGCTGCTGCATTGCGTCAATTGCCATAGCGGCACCTTGAGCATAAGTCTGCGCTTTACCACATAGTTTTAATAAGGCGCCAGTATTCATGGCAACCGCTGCTTGATGGGCCGCGGCCCCTTGCCCCTTAAGTACTGACTCTATTAAGGTTTTATTTTGTTCTGGCTGCCCACCTTTAATGGCTGCTAATGGAAAGTGATCAAGACCAAAATCGGCGGCTGACATACTAAAACTGTCGATAGCTGGCCCCGTTATCTGCACCACTTGAGTGGGGCCGTGTAAAGCAAATTCATCTAAGCCACTGCCATGCACCACTAAGGCATTTTTATAGCCCAATAGTTTTAATGTTTGAGCGAACGGCATCAGTAATTCTGGGGCATAGACACCCACAATAATGTGACTAGGGCGAGCGGGATTAACCAAAGGCCCCAGCAAGTTAAATAGCGTACGGGTCTTTAGCGCGGTGCGCACACCCATAGCATGACGAATACCCGAATGATAATTAGGGGCAAACAAAAAACAAAGACCGGACTGATCTAAACACTGCCGAGCAGTTTGTGCTGACATAGCCAATTCAAGACCAAAAGCCTTAAACAAATCTGCAGAGCCTGATTGACTGGAAACACTGCGATTACCGTGTTTTGCGACTTTTAGACCACAACTGGCGGCCACTATAGCTGCAGCCGAAGAAATATTAATGGTGTCGTGTCCGTCGCCGCCTGTGCCAACAATATCTGCAAACTCATAGTCTGGACGTGGGAAATCTAAAGCATTAGCGATCAGGGCATCTGCCGCACCGGCAATTTCCTGAGGCTGTTCCCCTTTTATTTTCAGTGCAGTGAGCATTGAGGATAACAATATCTCATCCACTTGACCGGTGACCACTTGAGAGAATACTTGGGTGACATCCCTTTGGGCCAAATCAGCGCCTTGATATAATTGTTCAAGAATACGATGGATCATGGTTGTTTGCCTTGTATTGTTAGATCTTGAGTCAAATAATCGATGCTCTGTATCAATAGTTGACTGCCATGTGAGGTGAGTATGGACTCAGGATGAAACTGAAAACCAAGCATTTTATCTGGTGCATGAGCCACAGCCATAGGAATGCCCTCAAAGCTGGCCAATACCTGTAATTCAACAGGCATATTACTGGCCATCAGCGAATGATATCGAGCCACGGGCAAAGGCTGAGGCATGGCACTAAACATTTTATCTTCGCAGTGTGTTATCAATGAAGACTTACCATGCATCACTTTATCCGCGCGGATAATTGTGCCGCCATATGACTCTACTATAGCTTGGTGCCCTAAGCAGATCCCTAACACGGGGAACTGGCCTTTAACTAGGTTTATTAGTGACAGCATCTCCCCAGCTTGTGACGGTGTCCCGGGACCCGGAGATAGCATCAAAATAACTTGTTTAGGCTGGCCATTGGTCTCTTTTTGCTGAGCTTTATCTTGCATTTTTTGTAAAATAAAAGGCGCAGACACTGAGTTACGATAAACAATCAGCTCTACGCCTAAACTACGTAATTCGTCCACTAAGTTATAAGTAAAGGAGTCAAAGTTATCTAACAAAAACACACAAATACTGCTATGTCTTTCGACGTTACACGGTAGGGGAGTTGGGCTCATAAATTGACTCCTGAGGATGAGTCTGGTTGCGGTTGTGAACTGGTAATAATGGCACTGATCACTGCCTGGGCTTTACTTCTGGTTTCGTCGGCTTCGGACTGAGGGTCAGAGTCAAACACTACCCCTGCTCCCGCTTGTATATAAGCGGTATGGTTAGACACAAAAGCCGAACGTATCACTATGCAAGTGTCCATATCACCTTGACCGTTAATATAACCTACTGCCCCACCATAGCTGCCACGGCGTTCTTTCTCTACCTTGCGTATCAAGGTTGCGGCACTGACCTTAGGTGCCCCTACTAAAGTGCCCATATTCATGCAGGCTTGATAGGCGTTAAGGGCGTCTAGATCGTCGCGCAATTGTCCTACTACTCTAGAGACTAAGTGCATAACATGGGAGTAACGGTCGACTTTTAATAAATCTGTGACATGCCTAGTGCCAGGCTTAGAGACTTTTGCCACATCATTGCGGGCCAAATCTACCAACATGATATGTTCAGAGCGTTCTTTTTGATCTTCTTGTAAATTAAGCTCCAAGCGACTATCTAAGTCTAAATCTATACTGCCGTCTGCGCGTTTTCCTCTGGGTCGTGTGCCGGCTATAGGGTAGATTTCTACTTGATTGCTTTGTTGGCTATATTTTAGCGCCGACTCCGGTGATGCGCCGAACATACAAAACTCTTCATCCTGCAAGAAAAACATATAAGGACTAGGATTTTGTATTTTCAAGGCCCGATAGGCATCATGGGGGTGAGGGCAAGGCAAACTAAAAGTGCGAGAGGGCACCACCTGAAAAATATCCCCCGCGAGTATGTGTTCTTTTAGCTCAAGCACCTGTTGCTTAAATATTTGATCCGAGAGGTTAACTTCAAGACTCTGCTTATCAATAGGGATCTTTATGGGGATTTCTAAGGCTTTAATGGTACTGAGTTTATGCTTGATTTGTTCGAGACGTTGGCTAAGGGTAAAATAATTATTGCCGACATTTTTACCACTAAATACACTGCCAATAATTTCTGTTTGTTGGGCTTGATGATCGATGATAACCAAGGTTTCTGCTAAGTAGAATACAAAGTCAGGACAAGTATTTGCACTTTCTGGCACTGGTGGCAGGCTCTCGAAACTGGCTAACAGATCATAGGCCATTGCTCCACCCAGAAATACACCATTGGCATGGTGACGAATAGCGATGATTTTCTGGGTGATAAGACGCAGGGCATCAAATACCGCGGGAGCTTTTAAGCGACTATCTTCATCCAGAGCAAGGTCAGTCTTTGGAAAGTTCAGTGTGACTAATTTCTTACTAGGTGAATATTGATGTGTCACGCCCACCGGACAATACTCACTGAACATAGGTAACACGGCTTCGCCATTAGCCGATAAGGCCAAACACTCTACTTGTGAGCCGTTGCACACCAATTTGATTGCGGCATCGACTAATAACAAGCTTTTAAGGTTGTCTTTACTCTCAATTTCAGCTGATTCTAACAGTAAGTTATTGCTACGACCTTGGCATAGATACTGAAATGCATGCAAAGGGTCGGCGACATAATCAGCGCAGACTACTAAGGTTTCTACCTTGCCTACTTGCTCTGTTAATTGGGCTAAACTCATTTTATGGCTCTCAAAGGTTGTCTATTTTTATTCTGTATCTGAGCGAACTTTCTTAACTAGTATTGGATTAAATCTGACACATAAAAAAGCCCGCATAATACGGGCTTTTCTTGAAATTTATTTGCAAAAATACAAACACTCACAGCCCGTTAGTTCAGGTTGTGCCACCACCAATTAATATGTGTTTGCATATTTTTCATTTATCTATCTCGTTTAGATCGGATATTACTTAGCGAACAGGTATAATAGCCTTAAACCTTTTGTATTGTCGACCTGTACAGGAAAAAAACCTGCTGGTTAGATATACCGTCAAACTTTATTTAATATAAAAGTGGTCTAATGAAAATCGATTTGCACAGCCATACCTATTATTCAGATGGGCAACTCTCCCCTAAAGAGTTAATCGACCGTGCGCATAATATGCAGGTTGATGTGCTGGCCATTACCGATCACGATACGGTTAATGGTATCCAAGAAGCCTTGAATTATCAAAGCCAACAAAAACGTCATATGCAGATATTAGCAGGCGTAGAAATTTCTACCTCTTGGCATAACTTTGATATTCATGTGTTGGGATTACATGTGGATCACCACAACCCACAATTTTTACAACGTTTGGCCCAGCAAAGTGCCGAACGGGAACGTCGGGCCCAAGAAATGTCTGACAAGTTGGCAAAAGTGGGTATTGAGGATGTATTAGTCGAGGCCAAGGCCTTAGCCGGGGTAGGACAAATTACCCGGGCCCATTTTGCCAGAGTGTTAGTGGCACGTAATGTCGCTAGGGATTTTGATGCGGTGTTTCGAAAATATTTAGGCAAAGGTAAAAAAGCCCATGTTAAACCTCAGTGGATAGAAATCAGTGAAGCTATCTGCTGGATACAAGACGCAGGCGGCAAAGCAGTATTGGCCCATCCTGGCCATTACGATATGACCGCCAAATGGTTGCGTAGACTAGTAGCAGAATTTGCCCAAGCAGGTGGCGATGGTATGGAAGTGATCCATTCTCATTTGACACCAGAACGTAAAAAAGTATTGTTGGATTTGGCCTTAGAACACAAGCTGAGTGGATCGAGTGGTTCTGATTTCCATTTTCCAAATCGTTGGACCGAGTTAGGCAGAAATCTTGCGCTGCCAGAGCAGCTTGAGCCAATATGGAAAAACTGGCAATTAGATGTAGTGCCTAGCAACTAGTGTATACTCACGAATAGAAACTAAATACACAGTACTGCTGAGATAGTAGAATGGGAGTTGACAGATGAGCCAGTTTTTTTATATTCACCCGGATAATCCGCAAATACGTTTGATCAAACAAGCCTGCGAATTGATCCATCAAGGACAAGTGGTGGTTTATCCTACCGACTCTGGATACTCCATTGGCTGTCACATGAATGACAAGGCGGCTGTGGAGCAAATTTGTCGCGTGCGGCAGATTGGTAAAGATCATAATTTCACCTTAATGTGCCGGGACATGTCAGAACTGTCTGAGTACGCAAAAGTGGATAACACTGCGTTTCGCATGATCAAAAACAACACGCCAGGGCCTTACACTTTTATTCTTAAAGCCACCAAAGAAGTCCCCAAACGCCTACAAAACCCCAAACGTAAGACTATTGGGATCCGCGTACCAGACAACAAAATTGCCTTGGCATTGTTAGAGGAGTTGGGTGAGCCGATGATGTCTACCACACTCATATTACCAGGTTCGGTAATGGCAGAGTCTAATCCAGACGATATTCGTGATGAATTAGAAAAACAAGTTGGCTTGATTATTCATGGTGGTTTCTTGGGAGAGCAGCCCACCACTGTCATTGATATGTCTGAAGGTGAAAATAATATTGTTCGAGAAGGCAGTGGCGACACTCGTCCTTTTATTTAGATTAGATAACTATTATGCCGACCAATAACGGGACGTTTTCTGCCAAACCCAAACTTGCTGAACCGGTTCAGCAACCCTTGCCCTTGGCTTTTATTCATGGACAGGCTTTGCTGGAAAAGCCTGAAGACCTATATATCCCCCCCGATGCCCTAGAATTGATTTTGGAAGCTTTCGAGGGGCCATTAGATTTGTTGTTGTATCTGATCCGTAAGCAAAAATTTGATATCGTTAATTTACCCGTTTACCAAGTCACTCAACAGTACATGCAATATGTTGAGTTAATGAAAGATATTAAACTGGAACTCGCCGCTGAATATTTATTGATGGCGGCTATTCTAGCCGAAATAAAATCTCGTTTGTTATTGCCCAAACGAGTCGATACTCCAGAAGATGAGGAGGACCCGCGCGCCGAGTTGATCCGCCGCCTCAAAGAATACGAGCGCATTAAAGATGCGGCAGTGGCATTAGATAACATTCCTCGTCAAGAACGTGATTTATTTGAAGCCCGCGCCCAGCCCGCGCCCACCATTGCCCCAAGTCGTATGTTACCTGTGGTAGATCTGCAAGAATTAGTACTGGGATTTCAATCAGCAATGCAGCGCGCTCAAGCTTTTGAACATCATCATATTCAAAAAGAAACCTTGTCGACTCGTGAGCGCATGAGTGCCATTTTGGATCAGTTAAGTGCTGAACAATTTACTGCCTTTGATCAACTATTTTTGGCCAGCGAGGGCAAGGCTGGAGTAGTGGTGACTTTTTTAGCTATTCTTGAGCTAGCCAAGGAAAATTTGATTGATTTGGTGCAAGGGCAACCTTACGGCAATATGCATCTAAAGACGAATGTTAGGGTGCCCGAATATGCCTAAAATAAACCCAGAGCAATTAAAGCAGCTGGTGGAAGCTGCGATTTTTGTTGCCGATCACGCCTTGAGCATAGAGCAGTTGCAGGCAACCGTATTAGATGGACTGGCGGTCAGCAAAAGTTTACTCAAGGATGTGTTAGCGGAGTTAGGTTTAGACTATCAAGCCAGGGGGATCCAACTGGTGGAAGTGGCCTCAGGTTATCGTTTTGTGTCAATGGATAGTTTGAGCCCATGGTTAAGTAAACTCTGGTTAGAGCAAGCCCCACGATATTCTCGTGCCATGTTAGAAATACTGGCGCTAATTGCTTATCGCCAACCTATTACCCGCGGTGAAATAGAGGATGTAAGAGGAGTATCGGTCAGTAGTCAAATTATGAAAACCTTGGGAGAAAGAGGTTGGACAAAAGTGATTGGTTATAAAGAAGTGCCAGGACGTCCATCCTTATATGCCACCACCAAAGGATTTCTAGATTATTTTTCTCTTAAGTCTTTGAGTGATTTGCCCAGCAGCGAAAATTTTATATCTCAACAAGCAATAAATGAACCCAATACCTTAGTCTCCAGCAAAGTCGCTAAAAAACTAGCTGAAGATGTTCACCCCCAGTCTGATGACGTGAGTCAATCACTCACCATCCCAGATGAACCAGAGCAATTACATTAATGAGTGATAAATTACAGAAAGTGTTAGCCAATGCCGGAATAGGCTCACGTCGCGAAATGGAAAGATGGATTGAAGCGAGTCGGATATCCGTCAATGGCAAAATGGCCACCTTAGGCGATCGGGTTGAACCCACGGATAAAATTCGCGTAGATGGCAACCCTATTAGTCCAGTGGAAGCTGAGCCTATGTGCAGGGTATTAATGTATAACAAACCAGAAGGAGAGTTGTGCAGTCGTAAAGATCCAGAAGGTCGAGCGACGGTTTTTGATCGTCTGCCTAAGATCAACAATGGCCGCTGGATTGCTGTGGGTCGTTTAGACATTAATACCAGTGGACTACTATTGTTTACCAACGATGGCGAACTCGCCAATAGACTGATGCACCCTAAACACGAAGTTGAGCGAGAATATTCGGTACGGGTGTTTGGTGAAGTGGAAGACATGATGCTTAAACGTCTTACAGATGGCGTTAAACTAGAAGATGGTGAAGCCAAGTTTACCCATATTGTTAAAAAGCCTGGAGATGATGAAAGTCAAAATAGCTGGTTTAATGTGAGCTTGTCAGAAGGTAGAAATCGAGAAGTTAGACGTTTATGGGAGTCTCAAGGTTTGCAGGTGAGTCGTTTGATCCGTGTTCGATACGGCGTCCTAGAATTGAAAAAACGTTTACCTCAAGGTGGTTGGGTTGAATTGCCTTTGAGCGATTTGAATGTGTTACGTAAGAGTGTGCAACTGCCGGCTGAAAGTAAAAGTTTGATTAAAATTGAGTCAGACAAACTGGATCATGTGAAACTCAGTCGTATGCGTCGTTCAGTGAAAAAGCACCGTGTAAGACGGGCGAATAGTAAAGATAGTTGATCAGTTTGTTATCTTGGTCTCTAGTTTGAACACAGTGTTTATCACAGTTTAAGCAAAACGAGAGGCTGTCCGCACCAAGCTATTTGCATTGGCCAACGGCTGCTGATTGCCCTGGTTGTTGCGGATGGATGTTATGTGCTAACGTGCTAGATTATTCTAGCTAACAAGCGTAAATACATGGCATCCGGCACTCATCAATATCAACAAGATCCCCGTAACGACAGTATATTAATTAACATCAATGGTGAACTTTTCCCCCGCCAAGAAGCCAAAATATCAGTATTTGATAGTGGTTTCATTTTAGGTGATGGGGTGTGGGAAGGCATACGTTTGCATAACGGCCAATTAGCTTTCATCCAACAACACATGCGCCGCTTATATGATGGGGCCAAAGCGCTCGATATGGATATTGGTATATCAGCTGCACAGTTAGTAGAGCGTATTGTGGCAACTTGTGATGCCAATCAGATGTTCGATGGTGTGCACATTCGCTTGATGGTCACCAGAGGCATAAAGGCCACACCATACCAAGATCCTCGCGTCACCATCTCCCCCGCGACTATAGTGATTATTGCCGAATATAAGTCACCCCTAGCACAAACTGATAAGGCCGGTGTCTCACTCTTTACAACTCATGTGCGCCGAGGATATCCTGATGTGCAAGATCCAAAGCTAAATACCCATTCTAAGTTAAATTGTATTTTAGCTTGCATCCAGGCAACCAAAGCTCATGCGGATGAAGCCCTAATGTTGGATCCCCATGGTTTTGTGGCCACCTGTAATTCCACCCACTTTTTTATCGCTCGTGATGGTGAGGTGTGGACATCCTCCGGAGATTTTTGTTTGGATGGGATCACTAGACGTAATGTGATCGACTTGTGTAAGGCTAATAATATTCCAATATACCAGCGCAATTTTACTCTGGCCGATGTGTATGGGGCAGATGAAGCTTTTATAACAGGCACTTTTGCCGGATTGTCTGCGGTAGAACAAGTGGATGGTCGTATCATTGGCAACACAGAGCGCCCTATGTTGGCGCGCTTACAGGCCTTGTACATAGCACTTATTGAATCTGAAACAGCGAATAATTAACTATGACTATCAGAGTTGCCATGTGGTCTGGCCCACGTAATATTTCTACCGCTATGATGCGCAGTTGGCAAAGCCGGCAGGACACACAAGTAATAGATGAGCCATTTTACGCATTCTATTTGTCACAAACCCAAAGTCCGCATCCAGGTTTTGATGAGATATTAGCCTCCCAAAGCAGTGATTATCAGCAGCTTGCCCGGCAACTTAGCCAAGGAAACTGTATCAGTGCGGTTCAATATCAAAAACATATGACCCATCATATGTTGCAGCAGGTGGACTTATCTTGGACCCAATCCTTGCGACATTGTTTCCTGATCCGCGACCCGGTGCAGGTAGTGAACTCTTATACTCACAGCAGAGGGCAATGCTCAGCCATCGATATCGGTATTATCAGACAGGCTGAGTTATATCAACAGATTAGCCAAATATCGGCTCAAAATATTCCAATAATTGACTCAAATGACGTGCTTAAGGATCCTAAAGGCATATTGACCAAGCTATGTGAACGACTCGAGATCCCTTATGCAGATACCATGTTAAAATGGGCGACAGGAGCCAGAAGCAGTGACGGGATCTGGGCTAAACATTGGTACGCTAGTGTCGAACAGTCCACTGGATTCTCCCCTTTTGCAGCCAAAGCAATCCATTTGAACGAGCAGCAACAACAAGTGGTTAATCAAGTGCAACCCTATTATCAACAGCTATACAAAAACAGAATTACGCTGTAACAAGCAAAAACACTGCTCCCATTAACTTAAGTCTAAACACCGACTTAGGCTGTTATTTTGTTGTTTTGTACTGCTGTTCAACTCGCGCTAGCAAGTCTGGATCTGCGATCTTGAGCAACACCTTACGTTTGAGGATAATTCTACCTCGCACTGTAGATGATAAATCGATGCTTAAGGTGGGGGACTGTTGGGTACTGACATTATCTGACCACCAAGAGTCTTCATTTTTGTTGGTAAAAACGATATCCCCTTGCACACTTGTTGCTTTGGATAAGGATATATCACCACTTGTTGTCTGCAGATTGCCGGCGACACGGCTGCTTATTACGTTAATATCGCCGTTAATAGTCGAGATATTGCCGCCTACAACCGAAGCCGTCTGAATTCGTACGCTACCATTTATGGTACTCAGGTTCCCTTGAGTGGTTAACCCTGACTCGGCATCAATATCTCCATTGACGGTCGAGGCATCATGTAATTGCACATTTTTGCCTAACTGAATCCCCCCATTGACTGTCTCTACATCATGGGCACTGACCCCATCTTGTAATTCTATACCACCGTTTACCGAGCTTAAGTCTTGTACTGGGTGATGGGCCGCTATATCTAGTCCACCAAAGATACGGCTGTAATCTACATCCTTGCTGTGCTCATTTTGCCCTCCCACATGAACGATACAACCTGAGGTGCTGAAGACGACGGTCAAGGCGAGCGCGCCCACTGTTAAAGATAAAGCTGACATAGTGTTCCCTATTCTTCTATTTAATATGATTTTGATGGTTAATTAAAGAAAATTGCAGACTCCATGCCATAAAGTTAACTATCTGAAAAATAAGCAGATAACTATAAATATTAAGAATGAAAAAGTCATCAATAGCAAAATATTGGTGTAAACCACAAAAAAGTGGCTAATTATTTCAATATACAAAATAACTGACGGTGACCTCTTGTTTAATGTTGCGGCTAGATTTGGTATTTAAGGATTTTGTGCCTACAATTCATCCATATAGTGAGTCACGGAACTAAGACTCGGCGCTTATATTTTGTTTTAATGGAGCTGTAAATGGATTTTCGCCCGTATAAAAGCACTCAATTTGTTGGGTCATTGTTATTGATGTTACTCGCCTGTAGTCCTTCACTAGCCAGCAGCAATTGTCAAATATCTACCGCCATTGATACTAATGTTAAAAGCCAAAATTTAACAATTGATGGCACCTTATCCCTAACACTGCCCTCAGACACTGAGCAACTTAACATTCACTGTGTATCGGATGAGCCTAGCGTCTTGACTTTGCAGCGAAATAATCTGCTGCTTGATCGGCAAGATAATATGGCCGATGGTTTTGCTCTTACCAGCCACCACAGAGCGTACCTGCTTCCCATTGGTGTATATCAAGCCAAGGTGCGTTTGCTTTCAGATCTTGAATCCCCCCCGCACTTTGAGCTACAGGCCTTAGATGATTATGTTAAAACCATGGAACAACATAATTTAATCATGGGGGTTTTTTATGGCTTGTGTTTTACTTTGGCCCTGTATGCACTGATCATTGGCCGCGAACTGGGTGACATTCGTTTCCGCTTCTGTAGCTTATATATAGCCTGTGCAGGTACTTTCTTTTTGCTCGAACAAGGGCATTTAAATTTAATGTTTGCACATTGGGATTGGGTAAACAGTGATTTATTACACCGCGTATTTGCAAGCCTTACCTTATTCACAGCTGTGCTCTTTATTGTGCGTCTATTAGATTTACATTTACGCTTTCCATGGGTGGTACGCCATCTATTGATGCCCCCGGCTGGTGTTGTCTTATGTTTGCCTCTGGTTTTGCTCTGGCCTGGGGCTTCGATATCCTGGTTTGTGCTGGAAATTCTTATACCTTGTCTCAGTCTATACTTAGTGATGGCAGTATTAGTCACAGTGGGCTATGCCAGTTATATTAAAGTACATTCCGCTAAATTAGTGTTTATTGCAGTGCTTGTGGTTTTGGTGGCTATGGTATCTAGGTTGTTATTAGATGATGTCAGCCCATTTGTGCAGCGTTATGCATTGATTATCTCTTTTTCTTTCGAGTTTTTGTTATTTGCTATTGCTACTTCTGAAAGAATTAAGCGAATGAATCAAAGCCGAATAACGGCAGAAAAAGAAGCCGCTAGAGACGTGTTATGTGATCTATATAACAGACGGGGCTGGAGTGCTAAAGCCCAGACAATGTTAGAATGTCAAAGAGCAACAGGTGGCTTTTTATGTTTGTTGTACCTTGATATTGATAATTTCAAACAGATTAACGATGGATATGGCCATCAAACAGGAGACGAGATCTTGCTTGCCTTGACCAAGATATTACACAATCAAGTGCGCGATAAGGATGTTCTCGGACGTATTGGCGGTGATGAATTTGTAGTGTTAGGACATTTTTTTCAGAAAAAACAATGTGATAGTATGATTTACAGGATCCGTGGTAAGTTAGCTAAGCTAAAAATACGCACCAGTGTCGGCGATGTTATGACGAGTGCCAGTGTGGGAGCGGTTATTTTTTTGGAGCCTGAACAATCAATAAGTCACATGCTTTATCAAGGTGACAGTGCCATGTATCAACAAAAACAGCGCAGGCCTAGTCGCGCGAGTGAAGCCTCAGGCTAAATGAGTCATATTTTTATTAAGATCCTAAACTATCGGAGTTGTTTTCATGTTGTCCCCCGCCCAAATCAGTCAGTATAAAAGCCAAGGCTACTTAGTCTTAGACGATCTATTTTCCCCCAACACTATGGATGGCTTAAAAAGCGCGGCCAATGCCATAGTTGCAGACTTCGATCCTGACTCGACTCGTGCCGTCTTTTCCACTCAAGATCAAAGCAAAAGCCGTGATCAGTATTTCCTAGGTTCGGGTGACAAAATCCGCTGTTTCTTTGAAGAAGATGCCTTTTCTTCCAGCGGTCAACTAAAGCAAGAAAAATCCCTGAGTATCAATAAAATAGGCCATGCTTTACATGTCCTAGACCCTCAGTTCAAGGACTTTAGTCAAGAGCCAGTGATCAAACAGTTACTCCAAGACTTGGGTGTTAAACAGCCGCAGATACACCAGTCTATGTATATTTTTAAGCAACCTAAAATTGGTGGGGTGATCCATTGGCATCAAGATGCGACTTATTTCTTTAGCAGCCCTATTTCGGTGGTGACTCTATGGTTTGCCGTAGAAGATGCCAATCTACAAAATGGTTGTTTACAGGTCAAAGCCGGGGGCAGTGATACCCCTTTGCGTGAGATATTTACCCGTGATAAAGAAGACAATACTGCATTAAAAACATTAGATACATTGCCTTGGCCCTTAGATGAGGAGGCGAGTGCCCTAGAAGTGAAAAAAGGCTCATTAGTGGTGTTTGATGGTTTGCTGCCACATTTTAGTGCACCTAACCTATCGGATGAGTCCCGCCATGCATTTACTCTGCACGTGACTTGTGCCAGCACCCATTACTGTGAAGAAAATTGGCTACAAGCCCCTGCCGTCAAATTATAGATAGTACCTAGATGAGTGTAGTCGCCCGTTAAAGGGGGCGGCCGAGTATATTGGGGGATAAGTGGGCCCAACAGAACAATGTTTTCTTAATGATAACCAAAGAGCCTAATCTCATTGGTTTTTGTATCGGTAATTCTAGCCCATTCATGTAATATTATTAGCCGATTGTCATTGGCCCTCAAATTCTTGAGTCAGATGGAGTATATAACAGGTGTTTGAACTACCACCCTTGAGTTTAAAAGGTAAAGTATGCCGACAGGAATGGCAAGCTCGAGTCGACTTGGCAGCCTGCTATCGATTAGTGGCGGACCAAAGATGGAGCGATTTAATCTATACCCATTTATCGGCGCGTGTACCCGATAGCGATGACTACTTGGTCAATGCTTTTGGTTTAGCATTCGAAGAAGTCACTGCGTCTAACTTGGTTAAGGTGAATTTACGGGGCGAGGTCTTAGATGGCTCACCCTATGGGATTAACCCTGCCGGATTTACTATTCATAGTGCTATTCATCAGGTGCGACATGACGCTGCCTGTGTGATCCACTTACATACTAAAGCCACCATAGGTGTGGCATCAGTAGCGGGCGGTTTGCAACCTTGGAGTCAATACGCCATGTTTTCCCTAGGCTCTTTAAGCTATCACAGCTACGAGGGCTTAGCCGTAGACGAGACTGAAAAGACCCTGTTACAAGATGATCTGGGACAAAATAATCATATGCTTTTGCATAATCATGGTGGGCTTACCTTAGGCCAAACCGTAGGTGATGCCTTTATGCGTTTTTATGATCTACAACGTGCCTGCGAAATACAAATGGACTTAATGCAAACTGGACAATCGGTCATTGAGATCCCACAGACGATAGTAGCAGGTATTGTTGCTCAAGCTAATGTGGTGCATAGCGGTGTGACAGGCGGGCAAAAAGCCTGGCCGGCTATGTTAAGACGAGCCTATAAGCTCGACCCTCATTTTTGCGATTAGTCGAGCCTGTTGCTGCTCGCCTATTCTTTAGAATTACAGACAGGAAAGATTAATGAAAATAAATCGTGTTGAAATCTTCGACATTCATTGCCCTAAGCGCACGGTATGGAATCCGGTTTTTGTGCGTATTTATACCGATGAAGGCATTACAGGCGTGGGGGAAGCAGGGCTTGCCTATGATCTAGGACACAGCGCCGCTGCGCATATGATCAAGGAAATTGCCGAAGCTATGTTATTAGGCTGGGACCCCTTTCGAACAGAAGCATTATGGAGCCGTATGTTGCGGGAAAGTTTCTGGGGATTAGGGGGAGGCCCTATTATCTATGCCGCTATGAGCGCCATTGATACAGCCTTATGGGATATTCGTGGCAAAGCGCTAGGTGTGCCGGTCTACCAGCTGTTAGGAGGCAAGACGAATGCCAAGCTACGGACCTATGCCAGTCAACTGCAGTTTGATTGGGACAAAGAGATCACTAGGCTCAATGATCCTAAGGATTACGCTAAAGCGGCAGAAAAAGCCATTGCTGAAGGCTACGATGCAGTGAAAGTTGACCCTATTGTCTATGATAAAAACGGCGAAGGACATTTTGATCGCACTAAGTTGTTTACTCAGCCCGAACTACGCTTGTTCAAAGCTCGTCTGCAAGCTATTCGCGATGCAGTAGGCGATGACGTGGATATTATATTTGAATGTCACAGTTTACCTGGGGCTGCCACCGCAATACAGCTTGGCGAAATGGTCGAAGATATTGGCTGTCTTTTTTACGAGGAGCCGGTCAATTACTTGAATTCAAAGTTACATGACAAAGTCGCTAAACGGGTCAACGTGCCTATAGCTGGGGGAGAACGTTTATATAACCGCTGGGGAGTCCGTCCTTATTTAGAAGATCAGTCATTAGATGTATTGCAGCCCGATATCGGTTTGTGTGGTGGCTTTACCGAAGCTAAAAAAGTCTGTGATTATGCTGATGTGTACGATGTGCGAATTCAGGCCCATGTCTGTGGTGGTCCTGTGGCCACTGCGGCAAGTCTGCATTTGGAAACCGCCATTCCTAACTTCTTGATCCACGAACATCATACCTATGCTATTAAAGACTGGAATAGAGAACTTTGTATCCAAGATCCTCAGCCTGTTAATGGTTTTTTTGAGGTGTCAGAAGCCCCAGGCATTGGTATTGATTTGAATGATGAGGTGGTTTATCGGTCCCCACATATGACGATTAAATAATAGTCATAGCCATTTGCACCTGTTAAAAAGCCAGTATTGATCAGATCAATACCGGCTTTTTAATAGCCATGTTATTTAGGCCGCGTTGGCCTGTGTGACCTGAGCCTTTTTAACTAACTCTAGGTTGGCGTCCAATAACTCCATGTCAAAGGTGAACTCATCCACTCGAACCGCAAGTTTACGTTTGTCGTTGTAATCAGTGAGCAACGCCACCTCTTCAGCTGTCAATTCCCCAGCTTCTTGTAGTTTACCCAAGGCATGTTGAAAAGATATAAAGGGTATAACAGGTACATTGCGTAAGGCTTTATGTACTTTTTTAAGCTGCGGCATCACTGCGTGTTTCGCCGCAAAGGCCTGTTGAATGATGTGATTACCATCATGCTCACAAACACTGACCAAATGCGTCAATTCGGTCATGATAGAGCTTTGCTGCATAGAGGCATCTGATAGCTGGCGTTTAAGATCATCTGAGATGCTTCTTACCGAGCGGGTATAAGTGTTGGTTAATACCCGCATCAATCTACGAGTTGCAGGCTGTGGAAAATTATCTACAAAATCAACTAAGGCTTGCTCACCTTGTTGCAAGCACCATTGAATAGCATATTCAAAGAAAGGTTTAGCTTCCCCTCGATCTGATACTCTTTGTTCGTAGAAGCGCACTACTGCCATAGAAGCATATAGGTAGCTCATTACATCGCCCAAGCGAGCGGATAACATCTCTGCTTTTTTCAAATCGCCACCCAAAACTAACAGTGAAAGGTCAGCTAAAGGTGCCAGTTTGGCAGATAAGGCATTGATCCGTTTCTCGTATTGTTGTACTTCAGGTAGTGCCGTTTGGGCGCCACGCATAAAGGGAAAATAGCTTTTTGCCAGACTACGTAATGCGTTTTTTGCACTGAAAGCGACGGTCTTACTTAGCACTTTATTAAACTGACTATCAGCTGATGCATCGTCACTGTGGATCAAGTCTACCATTTCTTTTAAATGTGGATGGCAGCGCATGGCACCTTGACCAAATATCATTAAACTACGAGTTAGGATATTGGCCCCTTCCACAGTAATAGCGATAGGCTGGGCCGCATAACCGTTAGCTAGGGTATTTTGTGGGCCACGTTGAATGGCTTTACCTGCCTGAATATCCATGGCGGTGTTGGTCACATCACGGCCTAGTTCGGTCATATGGTACTTAGCCATAGCGGTGATCACTGAGGGTTTTAGACCTAAGCCTAGGCCTTCTGTGGTCAATACACGCATCGCTTCTAATACAAAGGTTTTACCGGCGATGTCTGCAAGCTTTTCTTGAATGCCTTCAAAGCGACCGATAGGCACGGCAAATTGTTCCCGTACAAAAGAATATTCAGCCGTTGATTTTAATGAGGATTGGGCAGATGCCACACCCATAGCTGGTAATGATATCCCACGTCCAGCCCCTAAACAGGCCACCAACATCTGCCATCCACGACCAATGTTTTTCTGGCCGCCAATAATAAATTCCATGGGAATGAATACATTTTCGCCACGAGTGGTGCCGTTATAGAAACGGATGCCCATAGGATCATGACGATTGCCTAGCTCTACCCCGTCGTGAGATTTAGGGATAAGGGCACAAGTAATACCCAGTTCCAGTTCTTGACCGAGTAATTGCTGGGGATCAAATACTTTAAAGGCTAATCCCAAAACAGTAGCAATAGGAGCCAAGGTGATATAACGCTTGTCCCAGGTCACAGATAAGCCAATGACTTCTTCGCCGTCCCACATACCTTTGGTGACTATGCCGGCATCTGGAATGGCGCCGGCGTCTGAACCTGCCTCTGGGCTGGTTAAGGCAAAGCAAGGTATATCTTTTCCAACGGCAAGGTTAGGTAACCATTGATGTTGTTGTTCAGCGGTGCCAAAGTGCATCAATAGTTCGCCTGGGCCTAAAGAGTTAGGCACCATAACAGTGACCGCTATGGCACTGCTTTTGGCGGCAATAGTGGCAACGATAGTGGAGTTGGCGTAGGCCGAAAACTCTAGGCCTCCAAATTTTTGGGGAATAATAAGGGCAAAGAATCGATTGACCGATAAGAAGTCAATAATGTGTTGAGGAATATGAAGGCCATTTTGTAATTCAAAATCATCGGCCATTTCCAGTAATGCTTGCACTGGTCCATCGAGAAAAGCTTGTTCGGCCGAGGTTAAGGCTGCTTTTGGGATAGCTCTTAATGCCGCCATATCGGGCTTACCCTGATAAATAGACGATTCTAACCAAACATCACCTGCTTCTAGGGCTTCTTGTTCAGTTAATGAAATGGGGGGTAATACTTTTTTAAGACTCGTTCTAATACTCATTTTACTCATCCGCTCATCTGACCAGTTCGAATTCATCATACTTAAATTTTCTCGGAGGTCAAACCTGTTGTACTGATTTTTTTAAAAAAACCGCTAAAAAAATTCATATATGAACTAAATATCTATCTATTTCAGTCGCTTAGACTAATGAAAATGAACCAGTTATTTTGCTTTGCGGTATGAGTAGGCCAGTATTGAATGAGAGTGCATGGAGTGCATGGAGTGCATGGAGTGCATGGAGTGATTGGTGCTTGGCTAGTGAGTGCCCTAAATTGAATGACAGCTTAGACTGCTAGGCCGGTGTTACTGCCCCCTCAAAGGGGGCTATTGAAAAGGCGCCTTCGAGCAACACTATTTAAGGCTAGGCGAGGTAGCCGCAAAGATGATAAAGCCATGGGCCTTATAGTCGAGTATTGCGAAAATCAGCCGGAGGCAGCTTTACGGGCTTATTGATTGCTCAGATGTTTAGCATGAAACCTTAGATGCTCTTCGATAAAACTGGCGATGAAAAAATAACTGTGGTCATAGCCTAGGTGGTAACGAAAGTCTGCCTTGTAACCTATTTCTAAGGCGATTTTTTCAAGGGGCGAGGTCAGCTTCTGAGTATGTAAAAAATTATCATCTAGACCTTGATCCACTAACATGGGTATATGTAAAAATTGCCCTTGTTGGCGCATCAATGCACAGCTATCGTAGGCTTGCCAGTCGCTATTGTTATCACCTAAGTAATGACTGAAGGCCTTTTTTCCCCATTGGCAATCCATGGGATTAACAATAGGTGCAAAAGCGGATACTGAGCAATATTGCTTCATATTAGACAGGGCAATAATCAAAGCCCCATGGCCACCCATAGAATGACCGGCAATAGCTGCTTTGCTCTTAACATTAAATTCTTTGGCAATCAGTGCTGGTAACTCATCCACTACATAATCGTACATCTGATAGTTGTGTTGCCAAGGGGGTTGTGTGGCATTGAGGTAAAATCCTGCCCCTAAACCCAAATCGTAGGCGCCATCTATGGCATCGGGTATATCATCGCCTCTAGGGCTGGTGTCTGGCATGATCAACATTATGCCCAACTCAGCAGCGATACGCTGAGCGCCCGCTTTGGTCACGAAGTTCTCATCGTTACAGGTCAAGCCACTTAGCCAATACAATACCGGCAGCTTGCTGGTGTTATGGGTATTAGGTGGAATAAAGACACTAAAATGCATGTCACATTTTAGTGTCTCTGATTTATGACTGTAGCGCTTTTGCCATCCACCAAAACATTTATTGGCACTTAATTCTGCCAGTTCAGAGCTGACGGTCATCAGAAATGCACCACTGTGCGTATAGACTTACCCTGATGCATTAGCTCGAAGGCATCATTGATCTGCTCTAAAGCCATGGTATGTGTGATAAAAGTGTCTAGCTCAAATTCACCATCCATATAACGCTGCACATAGTCTGGTAGTTGGCTGCGCCCTTTTACACCACCAAAAGCAGTGCCGCGCCAGACACGACCTGTGACTAGTTGAAAAGGACGAGTAGAAATTTCTTGGCCTGCGCCAGCCACGCCTATAATAATGGACTCACCCCAACCTTTATGACAACACTCTAATGCAGAGCGCATGACATTAACGTTACCTATACATTCAAATGAATAATCCACGCCACCCTCTGTCATATCGACTATGACTTCTTGTATGGGTTTGTCAAAATCCTTAGGGTTAATCACATCTGTGGCACCGAGCTGTTTGGCGATGTCAAATTTATCTTGATTAACATCAATGGCAATAATACGTCCTGCTTTAGCCATTTTTGCGCCTATTAGTACAGACAAGCCTATGCCGCCTAAACCAAAGACTGCCACAGTATCGCCCTCTTCAACTTTGGCCGCATTGGTCACAGCGCCCATACCTGTGGTGACACCACAGCCTAACAAACAGACTTTTTCAAGGGGCGCATCTTTAGGTATTTTAGCCAAAGCAATTTCTGGTATTACTGTATGCTCAGCAAAAGTAGAGGTACCCATATAATGGTATATAGGTTGCCCCTTAATAGAGAAGCGGCTGGTGCCGTCTGGCATTAGACCTTGGCCTTGAGTTGCACGTATGGCTTGGCATAGATTGGTTTTGCCAGATAAGCAAAATTTACATTTTCCACATTCTGGGGTGTAAAGTGGGATCACATGATCGCCTACCTCTACTAGGGTCACACCTTCACCTATGGCTTCGACTATGCCCGCCCCTTCGTGGCCTAAAATTACTGGAAATAGCCCTTCTGGATCATCACCAGACAAGGTGTATGCATCGGTATGACAGACGCCTGTGGCGACTATACGCACTAATACTTCGCCTTTTTGTGGTGGCGCTAAATCTACTTCTTCGATTTTGAGTGGTTCACCTGCGGCCCATGCGACGGCGGCACGGGTTTTAATGCTTTGCATGTTGATTCCTTAGAAATATAAAGCGTTTTTTACAAACAATGACCGGTTAAACGGATATTATCGGCCTTCCAAATGACTTGCTTGATGTCATGGCCTTTTTTGCACAGCTGTTCTTTATTTAATCGCTTTTGCAGGCCTTCTGCGGCTCTGTCTTCCAGATCTAACTTAGTCTGATTATTCGCTTGAATAGAAAATCGACTGCTAGGTTTTTCAAAAAAAGGATCGTTATTTTTGCGGCGTTTTAACTCTAATCGCCCATCCCGCAGCAAGGATTCTTGGGAGGTGTTGCGCCATGAAATACCATAGGCAAATTCGGTTTGCCCTTTGTCGTTGATGCGAGTATCAAATTTCTCGTCCGTCATGATAGGGGGCGCAGGTGTACTCGAACAAGCGCTGGTTAATAGTAGTGTCGTTAACAAGATTAAAACGTATTGGTTGAGCAACAGTCACTCCAAAATAATAAGGTTCAGCCTCAATAATAAACAGGCTAGTGGTGGATAGCAATTTGTCACAGAGAATTTATCTGATCTTTACCCTTGAATAAAGTCAGTTGGATTAAATTTGTACCATTTAAGGGCGTTGCTATAGGTGAGCTGTCGATACAACTGCCCATCGTCAGCTGCTATATTGTGATAGCGTTGCCACAGCTGGGCATAAGAACAACTGAGAGTGCAGAGGGGGAAATTACTGGCTAACATCACTCTTTCTGGGCCCAAACTCTCTAAACATTGCACTAATATTGGTTTGACGTGGTCAGCTTGCCAAGCTCGATCTGTCATTTCCCAGCCGGACAGCTTGATAGCAATATTGTTGAAATTTGCTAATCGTTTTATATTGTATTGCCATTGTGGTTGAAAACTTACCTCGGGCTTGCCAAAAGGCCAGCCAGCATGATTGATAATAATGTCTAGCTCTTGATGTTTGCCCGCAAAGTACAATAATTTGTCTATGGCAGGGCTGTCTGCTAAGGATAATTGTGCATCAAAACTAAGTTGTCTTTGTGCCAGTAAGGCTAACGCTTTGGGCAGGGTGCTAGCAGATAAAATAGCCACTGCTTGCTCATCTAATATATGCCGAATGCCCACCACAGATCGCCTTGCTTGCAATCGATCAATCTGGTCAACAAAATTGGCGGCATTGAGGTCGGCAAAAGCGACACTTCTAAATGGCAGGCGACAGGTTTTCTGTAACCAATCAATCTCTGTATAAGGCTGGGCATTGTTAAAGCCCGCTTCAATATGCACAAAACCTAACACTGGTTTTGTCTTGGATAAAACTAAATCGCTTTCACTAAAGTCACGATCGAGCAGGTGCTTATCTGGCCAAAAAGGCGGATTATCTGACTTGAGCCAAGCATACTGCCCTAACGCGCGGTCGAACAGGTGTAAGTGTGCATCGATTATTGGCTGCTGAGTTTGACTCATAGTGACACTGAAAAATAGCTCATTGAGCCGTATACCCACCGTCAATCACTTGTAAGCTGCCGGTGATAAAAGACGCCTCGTCACTGGCCAGAAAATAAGTGAGGGCCGCAACCTCAGTGGCTTGCCCCAATCTGCCAAGAGGTTGCAACGCCGCTTCAGCAGCATGCACTTGGTTGCTGTCTGCGCCAGATTGCTGTACGTAATTATTAATTGCTGTGTGGTAAAGGGGGGTCTCTATAGTGCCGGGACACACTGCATTGGCACGAATTTTATATTGGGCATAATCCAAGGCTGTGGTTTTAGCCAAAGAGGCCAAGGCCATTTTGCTCATGTTGTAGGCAAAAGAGTTCGTTTTAGCTACCAGAGCTTGGTCGGAAGCCATATATAAGATCACCCCTGATTTTTGCGCTTTCATAACAGGCAATACAGCTTTGGTGGCGGCAATTGCGCCCCCTACGTTGAGTGCAAATACCCTTTCAAAGTCTTGGATACTGGTATCTTCAATATTCCCAGAAAAATGTATCCCAGCATTGGATACCAAAGTATCAACTCTGCCGTATTTAGCTATCACTTGCTGTATAGCGGTGGTTACCCCTTCGGCATCTGCCATGTCACAGTATTGATAGAGAATATTTTCTAGTGTTTCGGGGCCAGCTTGTATATCTAAATTGATCACCAAGTAGCCTTGTTGAGCAAATTTTTGGCACACGGCCTGCCCAATGCCTAGGCTGCCGCCTGTGACTATAGAAAGGGGTTTATTCAGCTTGTTTTTCATGATGTCTATTTTTAATAATGGCCTTGACGCAGAGTAATGCATCCATGCTTGAGGTCCAAGGGCTAAATAAATATTTTGTGCATTACACTGGTGCTAGCATATTGTAATATGACGGTCTTTTATGGGCCATCTAAAAGAGGGGTATTTTTGGTTTACTGTATTGCTCGTGGGCTATTATTGTTTTGTTTCACTGTCAGCTTGGCTGTTTTATCTGGTAAGTTAGATGCCGCAGACATTGAAATTACTGGTATCTCAGACAAAAGAGTGTTGCACAATGTGCGCGCCCATGTTGAAAGCATTGCTAGGCCCACCTTGAGTTATCAATTTGATCAATATCAATTGCAGCTGGTTCAACAAAGTCAAAATGCCCTTGAGGTATTTGGTTATTACCATGCTCAGATCACAAGCTCAGCAGCCACAAAGACCGGTGATACACAAGACTGGTTAGTTGCAGTGATGTTAGGGCAGGTGACTCGTATTCGTCAACTGTCAGTGCAGATAGAGGGTGAAGGTAAGGCGCAACCCGAGATCCAAGGCTTGCTGGATAGCCTACCGATAAAAACAGGTCAACCTATTGAGCATGGGGCATACGAAAGCACTAAAAAGCAACTACACAGTCTGGCCTTGTCTTTAGGTTATTTTGATTTTGAGTTTATTGAAAACCGTATTCAGGTAATCGGATCACTAAAGGTGGCCGATATCACTCTCACTATTAATAGTGGTCCTAGATATCGATTCGGTGATCTTAAGTTCGATAAAGACACCAAAGCCAGATCACTTGTCACGCAATTATTACCTTTTAAAGTAGGTGATTTCTATCAGGCCTCTGTGGTCACATTATTTAGTCAACAGCTTAAACAAACGCCTTATTTTAGTCATGTTTTAGTGCGACCACTCTTTGCTCAAAGCGCAAATAATGCCGTGCCTATTGGTTTGGTATTAACCCATAAACCCACTGATAACTTTGATATAGGGGCAGGGTTATCGTCCGATGAAGGGCCAAGGTTTACGGGTAAATGGGAACGGCCTTGGGTCAATACTAAAGGTCATGCTTTGGGCGCTGAAGTGTTTTTATCTGCCCCCGAACAATATGCCAGCCTGGACTACAGGATCCCTTTAGAAGACGCACTAAAGAATTACCTGGGTTTACAACTAGGTGCCCAATATCAAGATAACAACGACACAGTGAGTGACAAAGTATCAATTTCTGCCACCAGACATTGGACAAGCCACCGTTCTGATTGGCAGCGTTCGGCCTTTGTTCGCTTAGAACAAGAAACCTTTACCCAAGGGTTACAAGCACAACAAACCACTTTGTTGTTGACCCCAGGGGCCTCTATTAGCCGATTACGCAGTAAAGGCGGGTTAGATGTTTATTGGGGCGATCGACAAACTATCAGTGCCGAATTTGCGCGAGAAACCCTGTTTTCGGATATTGATTATGTGCGGCTAACGGTACAAAGCAAATGGCTACGAAGTTTTGATAAACACCGGTTTTTGTGGCGATTGGAATTGGGCGGCATTGACAGTAGCGACTTTACACAGGTACCGGCCAGTTTGCGGTATTTTACTGGGGGCGACCAGAGTATTCGAGGCTTTAGTTACGAGAGCATTTCGCCCTTTGAATTGGATGCCAATGGCGACAGAGAATTGACCGGAGGACGTTATTTAGCGGTAGCCAGCATGGAATATTCCTATCCCGTGGCCAACAAATGGCGTGCTGCAGTATTTTTGGATGCAGGCAATGCCGCAGATAAATTGTCTGATGAAATCAGTGTGGGCACAGGTCTAGGGGCCAATTGGCTATCACCCATCGGACCGGTGCGTTTTTATTTGGCAAGAGGCCACAATCAATTTGAAAGCGCTTGGCGTATTCACTTCTCACTGGGACCCGGCTTGTGAGTGGCTCGACGGGCAACAAAAGCGTGCAAGCAACGCAATCAAAAAAAAGCCACTTTTTGCTGAGGCTGTGCCGCACCAGTATTGGTTGTTTGCTGCTAGTGGGCTTGTTAGTGCTATCGCCTTGGGGGGCAAGGCTAGCCGTTTACCTTAGCAACCAACTCGTCTCTGAAATACAGATTGAATATGACAAAGGCAGCCTTTGGTCGGAGTTGTTGTTGTCATCTTTGCGCTGGCAACAAACGGGTGTGGATGTAAGATTGACAACCTTGACATTAGATCTCAACTTAGCCTGTTTTGCACAACTGGCAGTCTGTGTTAAATCAGTTGCCGTGGCCGATTTAGTGATCAACATAGCCCTTAAAGACCAAGTAAGCCAAGACCACAATAACCAGACTGTGCAATTGCCTGTGCCCCTTTATATCGAAGATATTGAATTGGGTCAGCTATCTCTCGTGCTTGACCAACAGCTGTCTGTTGTGTGGCAAAAACTGTCTGGCAGTTTTGATTTTTACCGACAGTTAACAATACATGAGCTGTTAGTTCGAGGCCTAGTTGTTAAGCAAACGGTATCATCAGCAGCAGTAAAACCAAGGCAAACCTTTGATCTCGCAAAGTGGACTTATTCACCCTTATGGGCAGGGCCCATTCCGTTGCCTATAGAATTTAATATTAAAGATCTTCAGTTACCCTCAGTGTCGATTGAACTTGTAGATCAAGCGCCACTGCGGGTAACAGGCATTACTTTACAAGTCGAGGCCAATCAACAGCAAATACAACTGCATAGACTGGCCGCAGAGCACGTTAGTGGCAACATTAAGGCCCAGGGCAAGGTCAGTCTGGATGGCAAGTTAACGCATAACCTCAGTGTGCAGGCCCAAACCTTAGTTATTGAGTCACAGCCGTTACAGTTAGCATTATTGTCACAGGGGGATATTAATCGACTAAAAGCCGATTTGAATATAACCGGTGCTATTGAACTTGACGCTAGACTTGATACCCAATTGGCCAATAACAATTTACCAGTAGATCTGCAGATAAACTGGCAACAGCTGGTTTGGCCTTTGGTTGAGCCCGCGTTTGAGTCTGAGGTCGGGACGTTGCAACTGCAAGGGAATTTACAGGCCTTTGAGCTATCCCTATCCGCTGGGTTATCAGGTGAAAGTTTGCCTAACACTGAGATTAAATTGGCGGCTAAAGGGGCCAAGCAAACAGGCAGTGCGCAACTAACAGTGGAGCAATTGTTAGTGCAAACGCTAGGTGGAAATATTCACACCACTGGGCAACTGGCTTTAACAGAGAGTCTGCGGTGGCAAGGTGAAACTGCCTTAGACAATATAGATATAGGAGCCTTTTGGCCACTATATCCTGCTAGCTTAAAGGGCCAATTGTCTAGTCAAGTGACACAGCAAGACGGGCTGTGGCTTGGCGAAATTAACGATGCTGATATTAATGGCCTGTGGCGCAGTTTACCCTTATCTATTCGAGGTGGAGGCTCTTACCATCAACAACAAGGTTTGCTGTTCCAACCTTTGTTAATAGTTAACGCCGACAACCGTCTTGAGTTAAGGGGCAGTGCCCATCTAGACACCAAGCTGAATATCACCTTTGATTTGAACGCCCCGGACTTGAGCGACTCTGTGGCACAATTTTCAGGCAGCATGCAGGCCCAAGGTCAGGTGTTAGGCTCACAGCAAAAACCACAGCTTATTTATCAAATACAAGGGCAGGAACTGGGTTTTGATAAAGTCAAAATAGCGGCCCTAGAAGCCAGTGGACAGTTGTTATGGGATGCGCTTAAACCAATAGATCTTGGTTTTAGGTTAAGGGATATCACCCTTGCTCAGCAACAACTCGCCAAGCTTGACTTGCGTGTGACAGGCGATGCACTGGCACATCAGTTAGTGCTCAGTGGCAGTCATGATGATGCGGCACTGGAGATGACAGTGTCGGGTAGACTAGAAGCCTCTGTGTGGCAGGGTAAATGGCTCTCGGGGAATATTCACACTACTGCTGTGCAGCTCGCCTTACAGCAACCTTTTGAGTTGTTGGCAGACTGGCAGTCCCAAGAATTCAAAGTGGGGGCCCATTGTTGGGCAGGCCTGCAAAGTGAGCTGTGTATTAAGCAAGCAAAGTGGGCGCAGCAGCAGGGGACTTTAGATTTTTCTGTACAAAACTTTGCTATAGCGGGGCTGGTTCGACAGCTGTTTGAGCCCTTAAAAAACCTGCACAGTGCCAGTCGTATGGATCTCAACTTTTCTGGGGTTTGGCAGCCAGAACGATTACCTGAGGCTCATTTGGCCTTATCCTTAAGCCCTGCTATCTGGCAATTTGATGGCAATAGAAAATTACAGTTGAGCATACAAGAAACGGCTTTTAATGCAGTGATATCCTCGCAAGGCTTAACCCTAGATGGCAATTTGGCAGGACCTGAAATTGGTCAGATGAAGCTGCAGCTAGAAGCGACGGCTTTACAAGATGGTCTCAGTGGACCCATAGCTGGGCAAGCACAACTGATGGCCTTCGATTTAGCTCCCTTTAGGCCACTTCTTGCCGATGTTGAAATCTTGCAGGGGCAGCTACAAGGTATGGCGACAATAACGGGTAGCTTTGACAAGCCATGGCTTATGGGGCAATTGACATTACAAGGCGGCGCTCTTAAAGCTGAGGCCTTGCCTATCACCCTAAGTAAGGTGACACAAATAGTGACACTTAAGGGGGACAACGCTGACTTCTCTGGGGATTATCGATTGGGTGAGGGCATAGGCCAACTTGATGGTCAGCTGCGCTGGTCACCTGAGCTTCGAGGCCAAGTGAATATCAAGGGCAATGCCTTGGAGTTTAATTATTTAAACAATATTAACACCCAATTAAGCCCGGATATCGAGTTGTCTTTTACCGCCGCCCAAGCACAAATTAAAGGGCAGCTCGTCATCCCTGCCGCCAAGGTGTTAATAGCGGATCTACCCAAAGGCTCTATTACCAAGTCTGCGGATGTGGTGATGGTTGAGCAGCAGCAACTCACCTCATCCACTAAACAACAATTGAAAATAGACTTGTTAGTCAAAATTGACCCTCTTAGTCTAGGTAAAGTCCAGTTAGCCGCTTTTGGGTTGACGACTCAGTTGCAAGGCCAAGTTCGATTGCAAAGCAATTCTCTAGGGCTCACAGCTAATGGTGATTTAGCTTTAAAAAATGGTAAGTATGATGCCTATGGCCAAAATTTATTAATACGTACCGGAGACATCAGCTTTAATGGCCAACTCACCCAACCCTACTTAAATATTGAGGCGATCCGAGACCCCCAGCTGACGGAAGATGATGTGATCGCGGGGTTACGTATTGAGGGGGTAAGCAGCCGTCCTAATATTTCGATTTTTTCTGAACCCAGTCTAGATGAAGCTCAAAGCTTATCTTACATTTTAACCGGCCGGGGTGTGGGGCAAAGCGACAGCAGCAAAAAAGATAGGGTGTTAGCCGGAGCCTTGTTATCTATTGGCTTAGGCAAAAGTGCCAACCTAGTGAGCCAAGTAGGCAACAAACTAGGGATTGAAGATTTTAACCTAGATACCTCAGGCAAAGGGGATGAGACACAAGTATCCCTTAGGGGTAATGTCGGCAATGGTGTGGAATTACGATACGGGGTAGGGGTATTTGACTCTGTGTCTGAAGTCGCCATTCGCTACGAACTTATGCCGAAACTTTATATAGAAGCGGTCAGTGGTCTCAATAATGCGATCGATATATATTATCAATTTAGTCGCCACAGCGATGCCATCAAAGAGGCTGATAATGAATAGTACCCGCGCCTATTTTGTCTGTGCTAATGCTGATCTAAGTAGAACAATATGATCCCAGACTCGCTTATATTTGCTCTTGATGTGACCCTGCCTATTAGTTTGATTATATTGCTAGGGATGATATTAAAACGCTGGGGCTTGATCACCGATGAATTTGCTTATGTGGGTGCTAATCTGGTGTTTAAGGTCAGCCTACCTTGTTTATTATTTGTGAATATTGCCACTACCCAGTTATCTCAATCTTTTCCTGTGAACTTGACTTTATTTGCCCTAGTGTTTATTAGCATTGCTTTCGCCCTGTGCCATGCATTTGCTTTTTTAATCCCAAATCGAGGGTCCAGAGGAGCGTTTGTGCAAGGTGCCTGTCGGGGTAATATTGCTATTGTGGGCCTCGCCCTATCGGTGAATGCATTTGGCGAACAAATACTGCCTATGGCGTCTATGTATCTGGCGGTGATGGTGTTGCCTTTAAATGTGTATTCGATACTGACATTGTATTATCACCAAGAACAAAGCCCTTCTGTACTGCAAGTTATCAAGGCGGTGTTAACCAACCCTCTCGCTATCGCAATATCCTTGGCCATAGCCTTTGCGTTCTTGCCTTTACAACTGCCTAGTTTGCTCATAGATACGGGCAATTATATTGGGGGTATGACCTTGCCTTTAGCATTGTTGTGCGTGGGTGCCTCCATACGCTGGTACGAATTTCGCGCCTCCAAATTATTGTATCTGGCTATTGCTGGTAAGATTATGATCTTGCCAGTATTGGCCACAGTCTTAGGTTATATGCTGGGTTTACGAGGTGTCGAGCTGGGGGTGTTATATATCATGATGGGCGCACCTACCGCCGCGGCTGCCTATCCTATGGTCAGAAGCATTGGTGGCGATCATCACTTAACGGCTGCCATAATAGCTGGCAGCACGGTATTATCTGTGTTTACCTCGACACTGGGTTTGTTTATATTACGCCTGTTGCTATGGGTCTAGTGGCGATTGTCTGACTGTTAGGGCCCGTATGGGGGTTAATCATCAAAGAGGTCTTTGCCCATTTGTAATGTGCGTGTGGCCAATTGCACTTCCGTTAAAAAAGCCAACAGGGCAAAGATCAATAAAAATAAGGCAATCACAAAAAGTACTACTATGGCACTAGTCAGGTCGTAGACTGACAAGCCACCTAGAAATAGCAAACCCACCACCGCACATACAAACAATGCTGAGGCGGTGCACAGGCCAATGGAGCTATTGATCAGGGTGATACGCCGCCAAATGGTAGATAGTTCCTTTTCAGCCTGCGTTAGACGCTCTGGGGTTTTTAGGTTCCGTACTTTGCGCTCCATAATACGCGCTCTATCTACAATTCGACCCAGGCGGCCGGACATCACATTTAAAAATCCTGCAATGCCGGTCAACATAAAAACTGGCGCCACAACTATCTGTATTACTTGAGCTAAGTCGTTAACGGATCCTGACATCAGGCACTCCTATCACTGCAGTTCTTCAGGTTGGTCGTCATCCACTTTAACGGCCCATAAATCATATTGATCGCTATGAATAATTTGTGCCCAAATTATATCACCAGGTTGCACATCAAATTCATCGGTGAGATGCACATTGCCATCAATCTCTGGGGCATCGGCATAACAACGTCCTATTGCGCCTTCGGTGGTGACCTCATCAATGAGTACCTGATACTCTAGGCCAATTTTTGCTTTAAGTTTTTCAGCACTAATAATGGATTGTTTTTGCATAAAACGATCGTAACGCTGTTGTTTGATGGACTCGTCAATGGGGTCTGGCAAGTCATTGGCCTTAGCCCCGTCTACGTCCGAATATTTAAAACAGCCAACACGGTCAAGCTTAGCCTCATCTAAAAAGTCTAATAACATTTGAAAGTCTTCTTCGGTTTCTCCGGGGAAACCTACAATAAAAGTAGAGCGTATGACCAGATGTGGACACACTTCGCGCCATGCCTTGATGCGCTCCATAGTACGTTCTGCCGCAGCGGGACGCTTCATTAACTTAAGAATACGCGGGCTGGCATGCTGAAAAGGAATATCCAAGTAAGGTAATACTTTGCCTTGGGCCATTAAGGGCATGATTTTGTCTACTGAAGGGTAGGGGTAAACGTAATGCAAACGCACCCAAATACCCATTTCGCCGAGCTTTTCACACAAAGACTTCATATCGGTTTTTACCGGCATGCCGTCCCAAAAATCCGTTTTGTTTTTAACATCGACTCCATAGGCGCTGGTATCTTGTGAGATCACCAGTAACTCTTTAACCCCCGCATTTTTTAAGCGCTGGGCCTCATCTAATATGCTGCCGATAGGACGGCTCACTAAATCGCCACGCATAGAGGGAATAATACAAAATGTGCATCTATGGTTGCAGCCTTCGGAAATTTTTAGATAGGCATAGTGACGAGGCGTCAGTTTGATGCCTATATCAGGTACCAAATTAAGATAAGGATTAAACACAGGTTGGGGCAAGTGTTCATGCACCTGATTGACGACTTCTTCGTAGGCATGGGGGCCGGTAATGGCTAATACGTTAGGGTGCACTTCACGGATTGCATCGTCTTTAATACCCAAACAACCTGTGACTATCACCTTACCGTTTTGGGCTAAGGCTTCACCAATAGTATCGAGTGATTCCTGCACGGCTGAGTCGATAAAACCACAAGTATTGACTATTACCAAGTCCGCATCGTCATAGGTAGGGACTACGTCATAGCCCTCGGTGCGCAACTGCGTGAGGATACGTTCGGAGTCAACCAAATTCTTTGGGCAGCC
>JAWUWP010000027.1:0-27939 GCA_034111785.1 Paraglaciecola sp. | reverse complement strand
GTCGCCGCCACATTTACCTTCACCACATTTGCCTTCTTTACTGGCTTTCTTTGCTTTGTCGCCGCCGCATTTGCCTTCACCACACTTGCCCTCTGGAGCAAGTTGCATATAACCCGACTCTAATGACTGCATACCAAAAGGATTAACATTAGCTTGCACACTTACTGAAGCAATAGAACCTATAACAACAGCACCGAGAGCAGTAGCGATAGACGTTTTTTTAATTTGTTTCATTATAATTTCCTTCAATATTAGTTAATAATTGATAAACTATTTTTAATTATCACAGCATTAGACCTAACAGCCGCATTAATTATTTCAATTTAAAAAAACAATCTAGGCTTTGTGGATATTCTAACGATTTATCAAGTCCAGTTGCATATCATAATCAAAAATAGTCATTCTACGTAAAAATCTTCTTGTACTTTTTAACCAAAAAAAGAGGGGTTTATTCAGACTGCGTCTTCATTTTCTTCACCCGTTCTAATTCTGATCACCCTTTGTACGTCACAAACAAATATTTTACCATCACCAATTTTTCCAGTCTGAGCCGTTTCCATTATAACTTCGATACAACGATCGACTTCCTCATCGGCTACCACTAATTCAATTTTAACTTTCGGTAAGAAATCCACATTGTACTCGGCACCACGATAGAGTTCAGTGTGGCCTTTTTGCCGACCGAACCCTTTGACCTCAGTCACAGTCATACCTGTAACTCCTGTCTGTGCTAATGCTTCACGTACATCATCCATTTTAAAAGGCTTAATTATCGCTTCAATCTTTTTCATTATTTATTACTCCTTTCAAGATCAATCATAAATAGTCGGAATGGGCACACGTTTGTGTTGTGTTTTTAAATATATGTTCACTAACTTCTCAGATACTGCATTAGGCACATCCCTACCCTCTAGGAAATCATCAATCTGATCGTAACTCAAGCCTAATGCTTGCTCATCTGTTTTTTGTGGCCTGAGTGATTCCAAATCAGCAGTAGGCGCCTTAGTGATCACCTTGCTCGGCGCGCCTAAATACTGCGCCACTTGCCTGACTTGTCGTTTATTTAAACCAAACAGCGGCGCTAAATCACAGGCGCCATCACCGTATTTAGTATAAAATCCGGTAATGTTTTCTGCGGAATGATCAGTGCCTAATACCAACGCATCTAACAGCCCCGCCACTTGATACTGGATCACCATGCGGGTTCGGGCTTTCACATTACCTTTGACAAAATCGCGCTTACTTTCACCGGCATCACATAACCCTATGCTCTGTAATGCTAAGATAGTTTGCTGATCTATGGCGTCCGCACCGGGTTGAACATTCACCGCTAAACTTTGATTGGGCTGAATAAAATCAATAGAAGCTTGTGCATCGGCTTCATCAGCTTGCACCTCATAGGGCAGTCTAACGGCGATAAATTGATAGCCTTGAGCCTCTTGCTGATTTAGGCCATTAATCGCCAACTGCGCTAAGCGGCCTAGTGTGCAAGAGTCAATGCCGCCACTGATCCCCAACACTAAGGTTTTGCAACCGCTAGTTAACAGTTGTGATTTGATAAATTCAACTCGTCTGCTGACCTCTAACTCAGGATCAATTTCTGGTAACACCCGCATTTGCTGAATAACGCTCAAACTTTGCATATTATCTCTCAGATTAATTATAACAACCCAGACACATAAATCTGTTTGCCAATACCTTAGCTTCAAATTTTATACTGAATAAAGCTGTGTTTGGTTTACATTAGCCCTGTAATCACTTTGGAGTCAATTTGTGAAGTATCAAAAGGGTGTCACCTTAGTCGAGCTAATGATCAGTGTGTCGATCGTTGCCATTATCTTAACATTTGTGGCTCCAAGCCTACAAAGCATCCTAATTAAAAACCGCATAGTGGCAGAAATCAATGAATTAAGTGCATTAATTCAATATGCGCGACATCATGCCATTGACGAGCAAGGACAAACCATAATATGTCCTTCCGTCAATTACTCCAATTGCAGCAACGACTGGGCGGATCCAAAAATAGTCTTTGTCGACGATGATGACAATGGGGTACGTGGCGCCAATGAAACATTATTAGTGACCATCCCTGCTACATCAGACATCAACCTTATCACTGGCCCTGCCAATACATTGCGCTTTACCGGAAACGGAGAAGCCAGTTTTGCCACCAGCATATTACTGTGTCACCAAAACAAAGAGGCCAAGTACGCTCGCTCCCTATCTATCAGTTTACAAGGCAGAGTGAAAATGAGCAGCGACAGCGATAGAGACGGTATCAATGAAGCCGATGATGGCTCTGAGCTAGCCTGTTAATCACACCGCCCCAAGTGTATCAATACCGCGGTTTAATAGACTCAGGCTGAGGTTGTTTATCAGGCTAATCTATTCACATTAGTCCTGAAGTCAGCTTTCATGCTCTATTACCTCTACCCAATTATTCATGGCGCAATAATGGATTGATCAAACGCAGATTAATCACAATTACCGCCCCTAATAAATACATGGAAATAGCCACAGACCAATTTGAGGCGCCCCTTAATTAACGACTACGCATTTAGTAAGCAGCCCTGGGAACCGGCGTTTAACTAGCTCATCCAGGCCTATGGCATCAACACTGAACCCCGAATAACATACGCAGATGATAAATTAGTGGTGCTAGGTGACAGTAATAGCAAGATCCAACTTTAGCAATATCTAGAGGCAAACTGGGGTCTAGATCCGTCTGTTCAATCAAACCAGAAAACTGTCCCAGTTATTGGAATGGGGGACAAGCTAAGCAGCAAGCCCAACTATAAAAAAATAATGATGTAACTGAACAGCAAATCATCGACGTTTGAAAAAAACAACAAAGCTGGTCACTGACGACAACCCACTCACTTTCACCAGCAATGGGCTAAAATTTTCATCCCAAGGTAACACTCAAGCAATAGTCGACCCAAAAAAGTCTTAAGCTTAGCTTAATCAGTAACCTTAAGGATACTTTGCCTTTGTCGATTGAGCTGCAATTGGGTGTCATCCGGCCGAGAGTAATGTCCAACGGGATCAGAGTTTTGCCGTTCTTGCAAAACCTTATTATGACCAATGGTCGCCACATCCCCCCCTTCTTCGCCAATTTGTGGCTCGATCAGCCAATCACCATTAGGCGCAGCTATACAAGATCCCCCGCTGGCCAATACTGTAGGTGCATTAGCCAGTATTTCATCTATGTAGGAGAGTCTGCGGGGAAGTCTTGGCTACGCATTAATCCCGAGACTGAGGCCACATAACTTCTTCCCTCTTTTGCCATAAAGCGTGTGATGTCATGGGTGTTATGCTCACCGCCTGGCCAACTCGCCACATGTCAATCTTCTCCTTGGGCATATAAAGTGGCTCTGGGTAACGGCATCCAATTTTCCCAATAATTTAGGCTACCCATAGTAAAACTGCCCACAGCAAAGGTTTTTAGACCATGGCCATCACCCTGGGCCCAGGTCAATCTCTCTTCATAGGCGGGCATTAATTTACGGTGCACATTTTGGATTCTACCCAGTACATCGATATACACCAAAGAGCATTAGATACTGTGTCCGCGGCTCGTTCGGCGAAACCTAATACCACGGTAATACTGCGCTGCAGGGCTAGTTGACATAGGGCGTCTAAATGACCAACTTCTATACTGACTGCTTGCTGTAAATAATGAGCATGAATGTCTTTTTGTTTCGGTGAATTAAACTGCGCACTATGGGTTAACTTTAACCAGAACAGATAACTTGGCAATAATGTTTCACCAAAGGTACCCGTTCAGCCCGTTGAACTGAGGCATCACAGACCGATTGTAAGACCTTATCTAAGGTTAGCTGACGATTGAGCCACACCGGCGCTATTGGTGCTAAGGCTAAGGCTAAAAACGGACTTTTTGTCATATATTATTCCTGTTTCTATGTTTCAATAGCCTAAGTTATGTTTTTTGGCAGGGGTTAATCATACTGCCTCATACAGACTAAAAATAAATAAATAATCTTCTATCCTAAAAAGGGAAAAATATGCGTTTACTGCACACTATGTTGCGTGTCAGCAATCTTCAAGCTTCGATTGATTTTTATACTAAGATGCTCAGCATGTCGCTTCTTAGACAAAGTGACAACACTCAATACCAATATACCCTGGCTTTTATAGGTTATGGTGCAGAGTCTGAGCACACTGTGCTTGAGCTGACCCATAATTGGGGGAAAACCGATTATGATTTAGGTGATGCATATGGGCATATTGCCATAGGGGTAGAGGATATTTATAGCTTGTGTACTTACCTTGAAGAGCAAGGCGCGGATCTATATCGCCAGCCTGGGCCGGTGAAAGGAGGTGATTCTGTGATTGCCTTTGTGCGAGATCCTGACGGATACGCGATTGAATTAATCCAAATAACGTAGAGAAATAAAGATGAAGTCATCCATAAAAACACTATTAATCTGTGCTTTTTTCAGCCAGGGATTAATGGCTCAGCCTCTTGTCATCGCTCACCGCGGCGCACCGGGTTATCTGCCAGAGCATACATTAGAATCAGTGACCTTAGCCTACGCCCAAGGTGCAGATTTTATTGAACAGGATCTGGTGGTCACTAAAGACAAAAAACTGGTGGTATTACATGATATCCATCTAGAGACTGTGACTAACGTTGAGCAAATATTTCCCAACAAGGCTCGTCAAGACGGACGTTATTACGCCTTAGACTTTACCCTGGCACAGTTAAAAACACTCAAAGTCCACGAGCGACAAGACAAGCAGGGCAAGCCGGTGTTTGCCAACAGATATAGCGGCAATGGTTTTTTTCAAATTGCCACCTTCGAAGAGCAAATTGAGTTGATTCAGCAACTCAACCGACAGTTTTCGAAAGACACAGGGTTTTACCCTGAAATCAAATCTCCCGCCTGGCATCAAGAGCAAGGGGTAGATATCAGTCAATTAGTGTTGGGCGTCTTACGTGAACATCAACTGGATGATCCTAATAAAGCCATTTACTTACAATGTTTTGACTTTAAAGAAACCCAAAGGTTGCGCAATGAGCTTGGGGCAAAAGTGAAACTGGTGCAATTAATCGGTGAGAATGACTGGCAAGAATCCGCCACTGACTATCAAAGATTGCAAACGGCCCAAGGCCTCAAGGACATAGCAAAGGTGGCGCAAGGCATAGGTCCTTGGATCCCTCAGCTGATTGATTTGAGCACTATGCAAACAACTGAATTGGTTAAAAATGCGCATATGGTGGGGCTTGAAGTGCATCCTTATACCTTTAGAAAAGATGCCCTGCCAAATAATTTAAACACAGAACAAAGTTTGAAACTATTATTTGATGGACTAAAAGTCGATGGGATCTTCACCGACTTTACCGATACTGTGGTTGATTACTTGGCTAGATAAAAGCTGTGGGGCGCTAGGGTTTAGACATCCTAATCACCACCCTACGGTTTTGGGCACGGGTCGTGCGATTGGTATTGGATGATATATGCCGCCTTTCGCCATGGCCGGTGATCTCGATCCGATCAGGTGATACCCCAAGACCTCTAAAGAAGTCCTTGATTTCTACCGCACGGCGGATAGATATTTCTTTATTGATCCCTCTGCCACCAAAACTATCGGTATAGCCGTCCAGCAGGACTAGCTCTAAATCGGTATCCTCTTTCAGATATTCTCCAACCATCGCTAAACGTTGTTGTGAATATTTAGTGAGTTTGGTGTTGTTAAACTGATAACTGAGCACCGTATAGGCGATATCTTGAAAACTATAGGGTAATAAATTGGCGACACATTGCACAAAGTCTTGATAGGGCATAGCAAAATTGCTGGCGTTCAAGCCAACGGAAATCCTATCGTATTGGTTATACCAGTCTTGATAGTAAATAGTTGGCCAAAAGCCCTTTTCGAGTTCAGTGAGCATAGTCCAAGCGGCCATTTCTGGTAGATCACCGTTATACTGTTTACGAATAGTCATGTCGGCAATAGAGCGCTGTACTTTTCCTGGCATCCATTTTGGCGGCACAGAATAGACAGCCGCAACACCGAAGGACTTAGGCAAACGCAGCATGTCCAATTCAAACTCCATGTTCAGTTGCTTCGACGCTAGACTGGTAAACATAGCATCACCATACCCCGGCAGCTCATGTGTTAGGGTACATTGCAACCGATTTTGCTCGGTCAGTTGCCAGTTTGAATTGTCGACTTTAGCCGCATACTGACGTAAGGCAGCACTGCTGCTAAAAGTAAGTGTGATACAGGTCAAACACAAAAAAGACCTGAGTATTGTTTTTAACATAAATGAACCGCTCCCGCTTCTGTGTTTACTATCGGCATATTACACAAAACGTTTAACCTATGACAAACATTTCACTTCTATTCACCCCAAGCATCAGATTGCACTAGCTACTAAAAACAAACCTTGCCATAATCGGCACATTGAAACAAAGGTTAGGTGGGTATGTCAGGATCATTTGAATTGAAAGATCGTTTTAGAGGGTATTTCCCAGTGGTGGTTGATGTTGAAACGGCTGGATTCAATGCGCAAACTGATGCGCTTCTTGAAATTGCCGCAGTGACCACCAAGATGGATGAGAATGGATTTTTTTATCCAGACAAAACCTTCCATTATCATGTCAATCCATTCGAGGGCGCCAACTTAGAGAAAGCGGCCTTAGATTTTAATGGTATCGATCCCTATTGTGCCTTAAGAGGCGCATTAGATGAGTCAGAGGTAATGAAAGACTTATGCGCACAGATACGTAAAGAGCAAAAAGAAGCAGATTGCCAACGCTCTGTCATGGTGGCCCACAATGCCGCCTTTGATTTAAGCTTTGTTAATGCAGCGCTCAACCGCAGCAATATTAAGCGCAGTCCTTTTCATCCCTTTGTTTCTTTTGATACTACCACTTTATCTGGTTTAGCACTGGGACAAACTGTATTGGTAAAGGCTTGTTTGGCGGCAGGTATCACCTTTGATCAGAATCAAGCACACTCAGCGTTATATGACACTGCAAAAACGGCTGAGCTATTTTGTCACATAGTCAACAAATGGCAGAGCTTAGGCGGTATCAATACCCACAACTAAAAATACCTCCTGTGCAACAGGAGGTTTTTTATTGAGTTAAGAACTCAAGGCTAAAGGTTATCGGCGTTTTCCGCTAAATAAGTGGCAACACCTACAGGGCTATCGACCATGCCTTTTGAGCCTTTTTTCCAACCTGCGGGACAGACTTCACCGTGCTCTTCATGGAAGTTTAAGGCATCAACCATACTTAACATTTCATCAATGTCGCGGCCTAGAGGTAAATCATTCACCACTTGGTGACGCACGATCCCAGACTCGTCAATTAAAAATGAACCTCGTAATGCTATTCCTTCAGCAGGGTGTTCTACATCGTAAGCCTGACAAATATCATGTTTAACATCGGCTACCAGTGTGTATCTAACCGGACCTATACCGCCATCATTGATCGCTGTGTTGCGCCACGCATTGTGACTAAACTGTGAGTCAATTGAGATCCCTATGACTTCTACCCCCCGTTTTTGAAACTCATCATAACGTTTATCAAAGGCAATCAATTCAGATGGGCACACAAAAGTAAAATCCAGTGGATAGAAAAACAATACTGCTTTTTTGCCTTTTATGGCATCACTCAAGGTAAAGCTATCAACAATTTCTCCACAGCCAAGCACTGCTGCGGCGGTGAAATTTGGGGCAGGACGACTTACTAAGACACTCATATGTTTCTCCAGGTAAAACAACCAGAACCTTTCTCAGTTCAATTATGTATTAAAGATATGATGATACAGCCCTCAGACTCGCTTGTTTGCCCAAAATAGTGCTGGTTGGTTGTGGCGGCTCCCTGAGGGAGTAAATAAAGCCCGCTAGCAATTAACATAGCAGACTATTCTAAACAATCCGCAGCAGGTTCAGATAGTGTCTGTTTGGATCGTCGGCAAAAACTTGTTAATGCACGCAAGCAGGGCATCGGCTGTTTTGGGCATCTTGTTGATATAACCTTTCACCACATCAAACTGCTCAGCTCGTCTTCTATCTTCGAGGTTATCAGATGAGGTAACCATAATAAAAACCATCGTCTGATAGCCAACTTTGTTCTGTGTGAATAGACGAAACTCTTCCAAGAATTCGAAACCATTCATCCGCGGCATATTAATGTCGAGAAAAACAATAAGCGGTGGGAATGTCTCACTAAATTCTGGTTTATTTAGGTCATTTTCCTTAAAGAATGTAACCGCTTCTTCACCGTCTTCAGACTCAGTGATATGAATATTGTAATTCAATGACTTCAACAGACGTTTTAATGAATAACGATCCACTTCATCATCATCGACAATTAATACTGAAAAATCATACATTATTAACTACCTGTAGTGAGTTGTACTGAATTATATTAGCCTATCTGAAATAGGGGAAATTGGCATGGCCGTTCCGTGAACTTTTGGCAGATTAACGGTAAATAGGCTGCCATCATCGGAACTGTTAAATCTAATGCTGCCATTTAGCCTATCGACACTCTTGCGCACAATATATAAACCCAAGCCAGTGCCATTCGCCCGCCCTCGATGAAATTGCTTAAACATGCCAAAAACCTGTTTTTGGTATTTTTGCGGTATACCCAGACCATTATCTGCCACTGTGATACTTATGGAACCGTTGATGTCTGTATACGCATCGAGCTGCACAAAAGCATGCTTTTCTCCATCTTTTGAATACTTAACCCCGTTAGAAACCAGATTCTCGACTATGGTAAAAAGGTGGGTGATATCGGTATCAATGGTAATGCCAGTAATACCTTTGCCTATTCTGATCTCAACGCCTCTAGATCCAGCAAAACCCTCAAGCCTCGAAAACACATCTTGTGTTAACGCACTGAGTCTAACGGTTTCGATTTGCATTATGGCCAGATCGGTTTTCACCAATCTTAATGTACTAGCAACCACCGCCAAAGTAGCGTCAATATTTTTGTTTATTCTGTCGATGTTGTTCAAGGACTCGTCAATATTCCCTAGCTTAATATCCTCTTCGATAAAACTGACCATGCTCTTGATCCCTAACAAAGGCGATTTGAAATCATGGGAGGTGCGGTATATGAAACTTTGCAGTTCTTGATTAGATATGGCAAGGGATCCTTCCGTTGCCTTCAACCTGCTCAGCTCGGTACTGATACTGCGAGAAGTTAGTATTGCCACTATTCCCACAATTAAAAATGTCAGCACAGTGGCACCATAAATTAATTGTGCCGAAGACGCCAGTGCTTGAAACGCCTGTTTTTTTCGTTGACCTAGCAGTATTCTCTCTTCATCTCGCATTTCTCTGGCGAGGGCCCGGAACTCATTCATGGTATTATTACCTACATTTGACTTCACGATTTGCAGTGCCTGGGTAGAGTTGCCGGCGCGATGTAAGTTGATGGTTTGGTCCAGTTCAAGCATCTTTATATTGAACAATTTTTGTAATTTTTCAATTCTAATTTGTTGACGGGAATTGGCTAATGTCAGTTGTTTGACTTGGAAGATGGCTAGAGGTAAATTAATGATCGCTTGATTATAAGGCGCAAGGTATGCCTTATTGTCAGTCAACAAATAACCCCGCTGACCTGTTTCAGCATCTTTTAACTGTGACACTAAAACTTCGATATCGCCTATGACCTCATAACTATGTGCGACCCATTGCTCAGACTGGGAAATGCGTTTCGCATCAGAAACAGCCAAAATAGTGACCAGTATCAGAAATGCCAAGGTGACACCAAAACCCATCCAAAGTCGCAATTGAACTGTCATTTTACATCACCGACACCTTAGTCTAAGAACACATGAACAACAGATTAACATCCGCTAAAAGCCCGAATTTTATGTTAGCTGTAATTGCCTTAAAAAAGTACTGCTAGTTTGAGCGGCGTAAAAACCCTAACAAGCGCCTAATTTTATTGCCTGATTATAAATCTAAAATTGCAGTAGTTAACAGCTATTTGTTAGATAGTTGTTAACTACTGCCGTTCAGCAGTCCCTAGTGAGAATATCCTCTGTGCTGAGCTTGCTAGACTTTGCCCGGTAAATGATGGGTATTTAGCTAATGCTAGATATGGGTCTATTATGCCAAGAGCCTGTCTTAAATGCCTATCTAGCTCCATCAGCAAATAGATTTTAGCGGGCCCTGTCGCCCCTACTATAAAAACCCCGCAGAAAGGCTTGATCTTTATGCAAATAACAACTATTCTTATTTGCATAAAGATTAACAAGGTGATTTATGTACGTTTGTTTGTGCCACGGCATCACAGATAAGGCCATTAAACAGGCTGTCCTGACGGACGGCGTGGGTAATATACGTCAACTGAAACAAAAGTTGGGTGTAGGCGATCAATGTGGAAAATGTGTGCAGATGGCCTTAGTCATAATCGACAATACGATAATAGATAGTTCACTCTTTAAAGAGGTCAGCTAAAACCTTTCGACAAAAGATATTAGCCACACAAAAAGCCCGGATTAAAAACCCGGGCTTTTTGGTATTCAGCTAAAAACTGTCACTGGACAAAGCCTTGATTCGCTTTCACTGTCAGTGGATGGTATCCAGAGCGGGCTTCAGCAAAGGCCTTGCGAGCCACCTTTTTGCCTTCTGGGGTCAATGAAAGTGCCTGATATAAAGGTTTAACCAACTTATTGCGGCCAATAGTCACCAAATAGTCATGCAATCGAGGAAAAGCCGCTTGGTACCAATTGTTAACACTGATCAACAACCAGCTATGGGCAATTTCATTATTCTTACTTTGCGTTAAGGCAAATACACTATCGAGCTCAATGAGTTGGCTTTGGCTGAGTTTTGCCGGCATATTGTTCAAAAAGTACAACCATTGATGAACCACCCAATTATTGGCTTGTATATCACTGGCTTTGATCTCGCCTGCTAGCCATTGTTGTCTGGATTGATCCACTAGTGTAAAAGCGTCAGACGCAGGCACAGGGGCACCTTGGGGTATACCCGCTGCAAAGATCCATTCTTCTATTCGCGCTTTTGATAGGTGGTCACCATGATCTTGTAGCAAGGTAGTAAACAAATAAGCAATAAACTGTTCTGTGGTAATACTCTTAAATGCAAAGTGTTTAAAATATCCAAGCAAAAACTCATCAAAATTAGCGCGACCTACCTTCTGCTCCAACTCCCTTAAAAACAATGCCCCCTTCTCGTAAGGAATGCTACTGAACACGAGATCCGGGTCTCTGCCTCTTAGGTCGATGGCCAAAATCTGGTCTTTAGCCGCTAACGTATCGATATCGACCTGTAGATCTTGTCTGCCTAACACCCACTCCATAGCAAAACGTTCTTCTCCGTAGATCATCTCCATGATGCGATAGGTTAAATAAGTAGTGAAACCCTCGTTTAACCACAAGTCTCGCCAGGTGGCATTAGTGACGGTATTGCCTGACCAAGAATGCGCTAACTCATGAGCAATTAACGAGACTAAACTTTTATCACCGGCTATTACAGTAGGAGTAATAAAAGATAAACGTGGGTTCTCCATGCCACCAAATGGAAAAGAAGGGGGCAATATAAGTAAGTCGTACCTATCCCAACTATAAGGGCCAAATGCTTTTTCAGTGGCATTTAACATGGCTTCAGTATCAGCAAATTCTGCTGCTGCAGCAGACAAAATACCGGCTTCAGAATACACACCCGTGCGTTTACCCATAGCTTTAAATTCTAGATCACCCACAGCTAACGCGATCAAATAAGCGGGAATAGCCTGAGGCATAGAGAATTCATATATGCCATCTTTCACCGCATCGGGTTCATTGGCAGCACTCATAACAGCTAGCAGGCCTTTTGGGGTGCGAATAGTAGCATCATAAGTCATTCTTACCTGCGGTGAATCTTGCAAAGGGATAAAACTGCGGGCGTGAATAGCTTGGGCTTGGCTAAATAAAAATGGATGTTTTTTTCCCGCAGTCTGAGCAGGTGTTAACCACTGTAGACCAGAAGCATTGGGGGAAGTTTGATAGGCAACAGTCACCGCCTGGGTCTCAAGAGGTAAATCAATCGTTAAAGCCGCGCCTAAAAATGAATCGGCCTTGCCTAAACTAAATTTAACATCGTGGCCCCGCACTTTTACACTGTGGATTAGCAGATCACGGGTGTCTAGGACCAGCTGTTTAGTCTCAGGTAGCACATAGTCTAGCTCTAATGTAGCAGTGCCAATCAGGATTTTTTCAACAAAGTTCACCTCAAGATCTAAAACTAAATGTTTCACTTTGATAGCATTAGGATCGGCAAAAGAATGATAATCTTTATTGTCTTGTGGCAGGCTATCCATCTTGACTGGTGCTTCTTCTTTGTGGTTTGACTGCTCAGCCAAGGGCCGCTCGTTTTTTGGGGTTGAGCTGTCAGAGCAACTGCTCAGCATTATGCCAAGGGCAATGCTCACTAGGATTATTTTTACTGTCATTATTCATTCCGTTATCGCAAGTAGATCGGTAAAGTGTGGCATAGATGTCACCACAAAAAAATACTGAGCAGGTGATAATCACCAATCAATTGTGTCAACAGGGGAAAGTGCATGCTAAAGAGTGCAAAACAAGTAGAAAGCATGCTGGATTTTTTAACAGAATGTGAGGGTGTTAAGCCTCTAAAAGCTCAAGATACTGTACATATTAGCCCCGAAAAAGACCTACTTGCCAAGCAATTGAAGCGAGCCGCCATTGGCTCTACAATCGATATGCTAGATAACTATTTAACCCTTGAAAAGGTCGAACCTATAGATCCCTATGACTACATCAGTCATAAGCAAGATGGTGTGCAACACGGGGTGTTCAGAAACTTAAGACTAGGTAAATATCAAATAAACGCCATATTAAATATTCAACAATCGAGGTTCGAAGACGCACGCACTCAACTCTTTACCCGTATCTTAGAAGTGTATCAAACCGGTGAAAGGATGATGTTGGTCAGACATGGTTTAGGATTAAATAGTCGCCCTTTTAAGGCTTTTCTAAAAAGCTACGTTAATCAATGGCTATTACAAATGCCGCAGGTCATAGCCTTTCATACTGCACTTGGCAAACATGGGGGCAACAGCGCGGTATATGTGTTGCTAAAGAAAAACCCACAACAAAAAGCCGACAACAGTGAAATGCATCGTAAAAAATAATAGGGATTGAGTGGTGAAAAATACAGCGGGTATTATTTGTGATTTGGACTCAAAGAGGCAGTGATGTTGATATTATCTGCCCCACAGCAATTATCGAGGGTTACGGCAGGTGCTGATTTGGCAGAAGCACTAAATATTGCGGCGACTATGAGGAAAATGACAGTGGCCAATACGCCGACTAAACCAAAACCTTTATTTGAACGATTCATGCGCGTCTCTTATTATTTTTATTCATTATATATATCGAACATTAGCTACAAAACTTTATGCAAACTGCAGAGTATATTTTATATGTCAAGGAAGAGATTGATAATAAGCTCTATTTTACTGATATACAAGGGTTTTATTATTTATTCATTAAAAGTGTTGATTAAATGATTTTTTTGATTGTTAAAACCTTTTTTTCTTTTAATAAAAACACTCATCAAAACAAAGTGTATAGCCAAATAAAAGCCCTGTATTTTGGTTCAATAAGCGCCACCAGCTTAGGCCAAAAAGACCCGCGCATTTCTAAACATGCGCATCCAAGCTCCGTCTTCTTGCCAATCATTTGGATGCCATGAGTTGGAAACTGTTCTAAACACCCTTTCTGGATGAGGCATCATAATAGTTGCTCTACCATCCTTTGATGTCAGGCCCGCGATACCCAACTCAGAGCCATTAGGATTGGCCGGATAGTTCTGGGTCACCGCACCATAGTTATTCACATATTGTAATGCCACGGCTCCATGTTCAACGGCATTGTGAGGCCCTTTTGTGGTGCTAAATTCGGCTCGGCCTTCACCATGAGACACGGCTATGGGCATACGAGAACCTTGCATGCCATTGAAGAATATAGACCTAGAGGATTTAACTTCTAACATGGCCACTCTGGCTTCAAAACGCTCAGACTGATTGGTCACAAAATGTGGCCATAACTCTGAGCCCGGTATCAGACTTTTTAAATTGGAGAACATTTGACAACCGTTGCACACCCCTAAAGAAAAACTGTCACTGCGTTCGAAGTAAGCGGCAAACTGGTCTCTTAGTGGGTTATTAAACAAGATAGATTTTGCCCAACCCTCACCTGCCCCAAGCACATCACCATAGGAAAAGCCGCCACATGCCACTAGACCTTTAAAGCTTTCGAGGGATTGTTTACCTGACAGTAAGTCGCTCATATGTACATCTATCGCATTAAATCCGGCGCGGTCAAAGGCGGCAGCCATTTCCACATGGGAATTAACGCCTTGCTCACGTAATATTGCTATGGGTGGGGCAATGCCTTTAGCAATATATGGTGCGGCAATATCTTCATTGCTATCATAACTTAGACTGGCATGTAAACCTGGATCCTGACTATCGGCTTTAGCGGCAAACTCTTGCTCGGCGCAGTCTGGGTTATCTCTTAGTTTCTGCATATGTAATGTAGTTTGAGCCCAAATTTGACGATAAAAAACGCGACTATTTTGTAAAACTGTCTGCTCATTCTGCACGATACGTATCTGGTCGTCTTGATTTAAGCGGCCAATTAGATGGACCATATCGGCCAAACCATGTTGTGCAAGTACCCCTAAGACTTGTTCCTTGTCATCAGTTGATATTTGTATCACCGCTCCAAGCTCTTCATTAAACAGTGACTCAAGTGGCGCTCCGTGCAGTGGGTCTAAATTGATATCCAAGCCGGTTTTTCCAGCAAAAGCCATTTCGACTAAGGTCGCAAAGAGCCCACCATCAGATCGGTCGTGATAGGCCAGTATCAGTTTGTCCTTCACCAATTGTTGTATGCCATGGAAAAAGCCCTTCAATATTCCAGGTGAATCCACATCCGGCGCACAATCCCCTAACTGTTGATAAACCTGCGCTAAGCAGGAAGCCCCAAGACGATTTTGACCTTGTCCCAAATCGATCAGGTATAGCTGACTATCGCCTTGGCAAGTTTGTAACTCTGGCGTTAAGGTTTTTCGTACATCTTCAACCGCACCAAAGGCGGTGATCACTAAGGATAAGGGTGAGGTAACAGATTTATCACCTTGCTCATCCCGCCAAGATGTTTTCATAGACATTGAATCTTTGCCAACAGGTATAGTTAAGTCCAAAGCAGGACAGAGCTCTTCGCCTATGGCTTTAACCGCTTCATACAAACCCGCGTCTTCACCTGGATGGCCAGCCGCTGCCATCCAGTTAGCAGACAAATTAATACGTTTTAAATCGCCAATATTAGCCGCGGCAATATTGGTTAAGGCCTCGCCGACCGCCATGCGCGCTGAGGCAGCATAATTAATCAAAGCAATAGGTGTGCGCTCGCCCATAGACATGGCTTCACCTTGGTAGCTATCATAGCTGCTGGTGGTAACTGCCACATCGGCCACTGGCACTTGCCATGGTCCCACCATTTGATCTCTACACACCATACCCGTTACAGAGCGATCACCTATGGTGATCAAGAAGGTCTTTTCGGCTACAGTAGGCAAGTTCAGGACGCGATGCGCCGCTTGTTCAATCTGCATAACACTCAAATCAAGACCCACAGCAGTACAGATTGTGGAACTCACATCACGAAACATTTTAGGTGCCTTGCCCAAGAGTACATCTAAGGGCATATCTATGGGTTTATTCGCAAAATGTTGATCTGACACAGTGAGGTGTTGTTCCTCGGTCGCTTCACCCACTACCGCAAATGGCGCACGCTCTCTAGCACAGATATCAGCAAACACCTTGAGGTTTTGTGGTGCAACGGACATCACATAACGCTCTTGTGATTCATTGCACCACACTTCTAAGGGTGACATGCCTATTTCGTCGTTAGGCACCTTGCGCAGCTCAAATTTACCACCTCGACCACCGTCACTAACCAGCTCGGGGAAAGCATTGGATAAGCCGCCGGCCCCTACATCGTGAATAAATTGAATAGGATTATCGTCACCCATTTGCCAACATTTATCTATCACTTCTTGACAGCGACGCTCCATTTCTGGATTGGGGCGTTGCACCGAAGCAAAATCTAAATTTTCATTGGACTGACCGGATGTCATTGACGAGGCGGCGCCGCCGCCTAGCCCAATATTCATAGCAGGACCACCTAGTGCAATGAGTTTTGCCCCTACAGTAATTTCACCCTTTTGTATGTGTTGCTTACGGATATTACCCAGGCCACCTGCTAACATAATGGGCTTGTGATAACCCCGCACTTCTTCGCCATTAAAGCTATTAACCTTCTGCTCATAGGTGCGAAAGTAACCCAGAATGCTCGGGCGACCAAATTCATTGTTAAAGGCAGCGCCACCCAATGGCCCCTCTAACATAATATCGAAGGCACTGACGATACGAGCAGGTTTACCAAAGTCTTGTTCCCAGGGTTGCTCAAAGCCAGGGATCTTCAAGTTAGAGACGCTAAAGCCAACTAATCCGGCTTTTGGCTTAGAGCCTCTGCCCGTTGCGCCCTCATCTCTAATTTCACCACCAGAACCCGTGGCCGCTCCTGAAAAAGGTGCAATAGCGGTGGGATGATTGTGGGTTTCTACTTTCATCAAGATATCGATATCTTCATGGTGATATCGATATTCATTACTGGTGGCACAGGGAAAAAATCGCCCGGCAAAACTACCTTGCATCACAGCTGCATTGTCGCTATAGGCCGAAAGCACATTCTCACCACACTGCTCATAGGTGTTTTTTATCATTTTAAATAGCGATTTAGCTTGGGGTTGTTGATCTATTTTCCAGTCCGCATTAAATATCTTGTGACGGCAATGCTCTGAATTAGCCTGCGCAAACATATACAACTCCACATCGTGTGGATTGCGACCTAAGCGACAGAAACTATCATACAAATAATCAATTTCATCTACCGCCAAGGCTAAGCCCAGACTTAGATTAGCTTCATCTAAGGCGATTTTTCCTTGGGCCAAGATATCGATGCTGATCAGCGCCTTAGGTTCCCCCGTTACAAACAAACAACTGGCTTGGGATAAGTCAGTCAATACGCATTGTGTCATACGATCATGGAGCATGGCTTGTGCTTGAGCGAACTGCTGTTCATTTAATGGCGGTCCTTGCAAATAATAGGCAATCCCACGTTCCAAACGCTGGACACTTTGCAAACCACAATTGTGTGCGATATCCGTGGCCTTAGACGACCAAGGTGAAATGGTGCCGGGTCTAGGCACAACCAACAATAGCTGCCCCCTATACTCATGTTCCGGCTTGGCTGGGCCATAAGTTATCAACTGGGTCAATATCTCAGATTGTTCTGCCGTTAAGGGCTCAGAAACTTGGGAAAAATGTACATATTGGGCCTCAATGCCAGTGACAGGCAGTTGCTCCTCAGCAAATTGTGACAAATATTTTTCAACACGAAAATCAGATAAAGCAGGGGTACCGCGGAGCACTAACATAAGGTCATCACCTTGTAGCGGAATTCGTTAAGCACAGGCGGTTAACGAATCAATTAATGGGGAATTTTAAGGCGCGGATTATAGGCTAATTTAATCAAATTGATAAGTCTAACCTGTCTTTATCACACAGATTTATTCCTGAATTGATAAGGGCAGCTCACGACCATGGACGCAACGGCCAGTAAAGCGTTGAACTGATCCCCCTAGTGCTGGGTATTAAGTCATGGCCTTTAGGGCAAATTATAGGTACAGATCCATAGTCCACAGCCTAATTATCCAAAGGCACTGCACAAAAAACTGGATGAATACCAATAATTTGTTCACAATGAGACTGAATTGTTTTAGGAGGATATGATTATCCGTTGGCAAACCTGCTTTATGTTGATCCTTGCGCTCTGTCTGGGTGGCTGCAATGACAACCAAAAATCGCCAAGCTTAGCCGAAGTGCTAGATTCAGGAGTACTTAAGGTGGGCACCACCTATGGGCTCACCACTTATTATAATGGTGCAACGGGTCCCATAGGCTTTGAATATGAATTGGCAGAGGGATTTGCCCAGTATTTGGGTGTAAAGTTAGAGGTCTTTCCATATTACAATTTAAATGAGTTATTTCCGCAACTAGAACGGGGGGATTTGCATCTTATTGCCGCAGGGATCAGTGTCAGTCCTGAGCGCCAACAACAGTTCAAATTTGGACCCGGTTATCAACGTATCAGTGAAAAGTTAGTCTTTAAACAAGGTAAGGTTTGGCCCCGTAAGATCCAAGATCTCACCGGTCAGCTGGTGATAGTGTCTGGTAGCAGTCATCATGAGTCCTTAGTGGGACTGCGACAAAATCATCAGGGCCTGCAATGGCAGGAAACTGATGACAAGGATATGGAAGAACTGCTAGAAATGGTGTTATCAGAAGAACTCGATTACACAGTGGCCGACTCCAACATACTGGCATTAATGCGCCGCCGATACCCAGAACTTGCCATTGGCTTCTCGGTCAGTCCCGAACAAGATATCGCCTGGGCCGTCAATCAAGACAGAGACGATTCATTGCTTGCATCCCTTATCGAATATTTTGGGGTGATCCAAAACAATGGGGTGTTTGCCGCACTTGAAGACAAACATTTTGGCCACGTTAGACAATTCAACTACGTGGACACCAGAGAATTTGTTAGCTCATCACAAAATGTGCTCCCCACATTCAAACCTTGGTTTGAACAATACTCTGGTGATTTAGATTGGCGTTTATTGGCGGCGATAAGCTATCAAGAGAGCCATTGGCAACCTAATGCTAGATCTGTCACTGGCGTACGAGGCATGATGATGCTCACCCTGCCCACAGCCAAAGAGTTAGGCATAGTGTCTCGGCTTGATCCTGAACAAAGCATTAAGGGGGGAGCAAAATATTTAACTAAAATATTAAGACGTATACCCGACAGGATCATGTCTCCCGACAGACTATGGTTTGCTATGGCCTCTTATAATATAGGTTTAGGTCACTTAGAAGATGCAAGGGTGTTAACCCAAAAACAAGGTGCTAACCCTGATATGTGGGTAGACGTGAAAAAACGATTATTACAACTCCGACAAAAAAAATATTATAAAACCACACGTTATGGTTATGCTCGGGGTCACGAAGCAGTGGCCTATGTAGACAATATTCGTCGATACTATGACACCTTAGTCTGGCTAGACGAGCAGCCATTAGATATTCTGCCCGCGCCCAGCAACGATGAGCCCGTCACCACGGCCAACCTCACTAACGAAGCTGTCATAGATAGCAAAGCTGCGACTCAGTAATGAGCGAAACCACTGCCAGCTGGGAGGCATATTCAGACGGCCTATTCAGCTGTCACACTGCGGTAACACAATGATCTTATGTTAGTGGCATTGAGCCTTTGTGCCAAGGCTCAGCCTGCAGTCCATAATATAAGGATAAATAATGAATAAACGCAGTACTATAATCAACCGAAATCGATTGGCCAGTCATAGTCGAAGACGACAACTGCTAAAGCGTGTGCATCAAAAAGTCATAATGCGTAGACAACAATATCGAGGGTTAGAACTGACTGAGGAGTTGGCGCAAACCGCTTAATCCCTGTCTTGGTTCTGCTGTTTTTTAGCGCGTTTTTTCTGGGCTCTGCGCTCTTTAAAAAAAGACGATAATTTCTCGGCGCATTGCTTGGCTAGCACCCCACCGTCAACCTGTAGCTGATGATTTAAGCGACTATCCCTCATCAAATCCATGACACTGCCCCCAGCACCAGATTTAAAGTCTGAGGCACCAAACACTAAACGAGCCACTCTACTGTGTACCAGTAAACCAGCACACATAGGACAGGGTTCGAGAGTCACGTACAAGGTGGTGTCGACCAAACGATAGTTTTTAGTCACTTGACCTGCTTGACGAATAGCCACCATTTCAGCATGAGCGGAAGGATCATGACCGTTAATACACAGGTTCCAACCTTGACCTATTATCTTATCATCTTTGATTAACACCGCACCCACTGGAATTTCACCCTGTAGCTGCGCCCTATCAGCTAAGTCTAATGCGTATTGCATCCATCTTTCGTCTTGTTCTTGACTCAAAATTAATCTATCTCCCGTTAACATCATTATATAATGTGGTTAAATTCATTAAATAATTAGCCAATTTAACCATTTTTTTTTACTGCATTCTGAACAAATAATGTAAGTAACTGATAAATATATAATTTTAATATTGGTCAACTAATTGCTATGTAGACAGCATAAGCATAAACTTTTTATTATCAGTGACAAGAAAAAGGAAAAAAGAAAGATGAATATTACTGCAGTTGCAATAGTAGCCATGGTTTGTTGGGCAATAGTCGAGTTGGTCAATGGTCCTAAAGGTAAGAAGAAAAACAAACAGGACTTCGAGCAAATTCAACTAGCAACACAATTACAAACTCAGGTCGTGGAAATGCGCGATCGTATAGAAGTATTAGAAAAAATAGTCACTGATGAAAAATATGATTTAAATCGTCAATTTGATGAATTGAATAAAGACAAAGTGGCATAGACCAGAATTTTAAAGGCCTCATGTCACCAGCTTATTGAGCAGCTATCGTTACTCAGTCTTGATTTGTTTTAAGTAAGCATTGGCATACATGGACAGTAATTTCAGTTGCTCATCTGCCGATAATCCATCTAACCTGCTGTGCAAGTAACGGCTAGCTGTTTGTATTTCTGTGGGTGACAATGGGTTGGCAACTACTGGAGCTGCAGCGGTCTGTGTATGAGCGTACAACATCTCTGCGGCTACCGGCCCAGTGGCAAAGGGCCGATAGCCCGCCAATATCTGTTGGTCAATATATTGGGCCACCTGTTTAGCGTTTTCAAAACCATGGGGCAACACTTGCCCAAAATGTAAATGTACGCGGCCTTTTTGTCCTGTGATCCCCTTAACGATGCTTTTAATATCCTCGTTATGGGGTTTGTCGTATCTGCCTTGCTCCGCTAACCTTGTTAACTCTCGAGCTTTATATTGATCACAGGGATCAAACTCATATGAAATGGATACCGGCACAATCCTAAGGCTTTGTAGATAACTGGCAAAATCGATACTTTTTATGTTGTTTAAACCCAACATTGAAATAATGGCGGGGTTGGTGACATCTTCACCATCTTTAGCCCGTCCTTCTCGTTGTGCCAGCCAAATATGTTGCTGCTGAGTGTTTAGGCTAAATTCGATATATTCACTAAGGAGTTTGGCCGCCGCTAACTTCTGCCTTCTGTCGGTGGCAGAACGCTCTACAATAAAACAGTTATTGAGTCTGATTAAGTCCGCCACCCATGGTTTTTTAAGTAAGTTATCACCCACTGCAACGCGCACCGTATCTTGTTGATTGACGTGTAGCGCCCAATTTACAAAAGCGGGGTCTAAGGCGATATCTCTATGGTTGCTCACAAACAAACAGGCTTTAGATAAGTCTACGTGATCTAAGCCGGTGACGGTGAAGGACTCGGTGGTGGTATTGATCATACGCTCCATATAGGGTTCAACTAAACGCTGAAACTCTCTTAAGCTATGAACTTTGGTAATTTGTCTAATAATATATTGACGGGTAACCGAACCTAAAAATGGCCGTAAAACCTTCGGCCACTTGGGAAACTTGAAGGCCACCAAGCTACTAATAAACTCCTTATTATTAAACAGTTTTGGCAAAACTGTCGGCAAGTCAGCGTCATCAAAGGGACGAATACTATCAAATTTACTGGGCATATGATCCTACGAACTCAAAAGTAGGCGGCTATATTGCCGCCTAAACGACTATTGGGCAAACCCTTTAACAAAAGGTCGCTTGGGTGGACAAAAAAGCCTGGGGGTTGGCGGTAATATTTATCTGACGCTGTCGGAAGATTGCAGTACCTGCCAGTTGACTTCCACCTGCTCATCTTGGCCGGCAATAAAAGCCGAGTCGCCACTTAGGGTAATAGATAAGGTCATAGTGCGGCTTAACAATCGACTTAATGCTTGGATCTCAGACCACTCAAATTGTAGTACATTTACCTGTAGCGCACTATACTGAGCCGTGGCGTTTTTCCACCAGACCTGAGATTTAGAATTAAAACTATAGACATAGGTTTGTTTAGCCAATCGACAGGCCTTCTTAATTCTATCAAAAGCCGGCTCCCCCATATCTATCCATAAATGTAACTGATCATCTAAACCGCGCAACCAAATATCCGGCTCTTCTACAGCGCTTAATCCTTTGGTAAAAGTCATAAGTTTGTCGGTATCTTGATGGCCGTGCAAACAAAAGGCCAGCAATCTGGCCATCATACGCTCTGGAGTTTCAGAAGGATGTAAGGCAAGAGTTAAATTACGCTGATCATAATAATCATTATTTAAATCGGCAATACTAAGATTACACTTATATATAGTTGGTTTTAAAGCCACGGTTTTTTCCTGTTTTTTGGCGGCTGAATTGCCCGTTTAGAACCAAGGGATCAGCAAGCTTATGCTTATGCTTGTGTCAATTTCATTTCAATGAGTGACGCTTTAAAACCGATCTTCTCATAGGCTTTAAGTGCAGGAGCATTATCAGCATAGGCATCTAGATAAAACGCGGTTAAACCTTGTGCTTTACCCCAGCTCACTAGTGCTTCAATAATCAACTGATTGATACCGCAGCCTCTGTGGCTTGGTGCCACAAACATAAAACCCAAATACCCATGCTTGTCATGTTTAAGGTAAGCCTTAGATTGTTTAATACGAGCGTACCCAGAGCCCACCAGCACAGCGTTCTCCTCAGCAACTATTACTATTGACTCCGGTCCTTGTATCAGCTGAGCGATATCGTAATAACAAATATCTTCGACTTTCAAACTGCTATTAAAAGGCCGCTCAGCGCTGATAATACCCTGCTCAAATTTTTGTAAAACCGCTAAGTCGTGATCAACCGCCGCTCTTATTTTGAGATTATTCATAGGTTCTCTTATGCTAAACAGTGTTTGGCTAGGCTAAAAATATTTCCTACTACAACTCAATAGTAACTCAAATTAAATACATATAATTATCAATTATTTAAGTGAAGCTAATAGTATGTGTGTAACAAATGTGTAGCCAGCTTCTATACTACGCTTTTATTAAGTCTATTTTCTATTACTTTTCAATAGTTTAAGCAATCTGTAGCTGCACACTGTATAGCGTTATTTACCCTTAAACGTCATCTCTAAAGGACGATTTAAGAAACTCTGCTAGCTTCGCACTCTCCTGTTTTTTCGTTCTTTTTTATCTGCTACTCGGAGACATATCTGCCCCATGCTTCCAAAAACCCTTCTGGAGAAAGATGAAACTGATCAATATGCCAGATAGTATTGGAAAGCCCATCGCCTCTGTCTGTGAGTTTATGCACATCTAAAAACCCAAATCCTTTTTCCTTTGACTTGTTTTTTAACTCACAGTTAAATTTTCTAATCACCTCGACTAACAGCGTCTGTTCTTTTTCTGTCCGAGCTGCTATCTCGATATTTGGGCATGGAACCCCTTGAATAATAATGTTGTGCTGATAACCAGAATTATTTTTTACAATATAAATAAGATAATTTTCTACGGTAGTGACGATGATTTCTTCTATCTTTTTTTCTGGAAATTTATTCTTATGTTTGATGATCCCACTATTTAGTCGACAATCAATTTCTCCGATTGCTAACAAAACGTCACTAGATTTTGGAAGAGAGCAAAAAACACTCTCAAATTGATTTTTAAATTTATTTTTGACGGAATTCCCTAGATGCCATTGCTGGCATCCCTTAATCAACTTTGCCTTACACAACATAACAGAGTCAGAACTTTGAACATGCAGGTGATGACTGACTAAAGAGTGACTTTCACCTATGACATACAGAATTTTATCGGTTTTTCGATTGTCAGCATTAAAATATTTTTCTTCATGCCAGCTCAAAATACCTAACAGATATTTCTGATACGCTCTTTCATTGTGAAATTCTGAAGATGTTTTTTCTTGGATTTTAGCGGCCTTCAAAAGGTGTCTTTTACTGTTCGAAAAATCACCTTTTAAAAAATTGCAGATAGCCAAGTCCACACCCGCCCTCAAGCCATAATCATCAGAATCTATTCGCAATATATTTTGCAATGAAAGAATTGATGCTTCTAAATTATTCATATAACCCTGGACAATTGATAAATGATACAAGGCTTCAGCAAAGTCAGGTTCCAACGCTATCGCTTGGGTATGGCTGGCTTGGGCTTCGTCTAATTTCCCTAGTTCTCGGAGCGTGACGCCCAAGTAAGTGTAAGCTACGGCTAAGTCTGGCTTCAACGCTATTGCTTGCATGTGGCTAGCTTCAGCCTCATCTAATCTGCCCAGTACTTGCAGCGTGACACCCAAGTTGCTGTGGGCTTCAGCATCGTCAGGTTTCAACGCTATCGCTTGGTTATAGCTTACTTCAGCCTCTTCTAATTTTCCCAGTAGTTTAAGCGTGTTACCTAGGTTGCTGTGGGCTTCAGCATCCTGTGGCGCTAATTGAACAGACTTTTGACTAGGAACTAATGAGTCACTAATTCTGCCGCACTCCTTCAGTGCGGCGCCAAGCATTTTCCAGCCATATTGATGCTTGGGAAATTCTTGAGTGATGGATGCCGCTAGGCTCTTAACAACACCGTATCGTCCGTTTTGATAGTGCCATAAGAGACTGTCGAGTAATTCTTGAGGGGGACTTACACTTACAATGTTCGGTTTTTGGATTTTAGACAAGAGTTGTTCTTCTAAAGGATTTAACTTCTCTGCGTCCACCCCCTGCTTCTTTGCCTGCTCGAGTACTTGCTTTACTGTTTCAAACTGTTTTTCTTTAACAAGTGCATTAATGTAACTCAGCCAAAACTGTTCTACCTCTGGATTAGTGCCTAAAGCACTCTTAAACAACGGCAACGCTGCCTCGGTGTTATTGACTGATACTGCTATCAATCCTAGGTTATGGTTAGCATCTGGATGCTCTGGCTGAGATTGTAAGATAGCGCGATAAAGGCGTTCAGCATCTTCAAGCTTGCCTTCTTTATGTGCTGCAACACCTTGCTGAAGTGCTTGTTCAATCGTTAATTCCATTAGGTCCTCTTAATGTTACTTTGTTTGATGATACTGAAAAAACAATTCATACAAGCATTGACTTAGCAGACGACACCTATTCCCACTCAATAGTCACTCATCTTAAATATACATAATTATCAATTACTTAAGTGAAGCCAATAGGCTGTGTATAAGCCAGTCTCTATATTGCACGGTTTTATTAGGTCTAAAATCTGTTGATGTTAAATAGTTTAGGCAATCAGTGGCTACACACTGTATCGCGTTAATCATCCTTAAACTTAATCTCTAAATGGCGAATTGATTTTTTTACTGAAAATTGCCAACTGAGAGAACGTCAAAGACTATAAAAATTAACACCAATCATAACCCTATCTGTTTTTCCACCATAAACTGCAGAGTGCATCCTACTTGCGGGAATAATCGTTATCATACCTTCACTTGGAAGAATATCTTCGCTGGGTTCGTAAAGTTTTAACATACCTGGCTCACTACAATTTTGATCTCCTACAGAAAGATAATATACAAGGGAATACTTTTGCTTAGCTAGATTGAATGCGGCATCTTCGTCTAAGGAGGTTAGATGAGTATGAGGAATGGTACCTCCCCCAGCACTCAAAATATTAAAGAAAGAATCATATATATAGATCTCTGATTTCAAAGCCTCCATCATAATGTTTGTTAAATCTTCAGCTACCTTTTGTATGATAGAACCCGCATCTTTAAATACGTTAAAGTCTGGTGAAACTATACCATTGCCATAGCGAGCATCAGACTTCCCAGAAGCTAGCAAGCCGACTCTTTTTGTTTTATCCAGTTGAATAGAATTCATTTCATAAAGGCTGGCAATAAGATTTGATTCTACTACTCGACTTAAAATAAGTGGATTTGAAATTAACCCTGTCAAAGCACTTTTGTTACTCGTATCGCCGGCTGCGGCTTCATTTCCCTTACGGGATTTTCTTACTTCCATAACACTCAGCATTAGTTCGTAGTCTTTTGACTGTGGTTCAATGTCATTTGCTTTCACTATGCTTTTTAGAGCTAAATCTTCATTACCTTTAGCATAAAGAACTTTACCCAATCCGTAATGAGCTAACGAATAGTCGGGCTTTAACACTATCGCTTGTGTGTAGCTTGCTTGGGCTTCGTCTAATTTCCTTAGTTCTTGGAGCGCGGTGCCCAAGTTGTTGTGGGCTTCGGCATAGTCAGGTTTCAACGCTATCGCTTGGCTATAGCTAGGCACAGCTTCGTCTAATCTGCCCAGTTCTTGGAGCGTGATAGCCAAGTTGCTGTGGGGTTCGGCTAAGTCAGGTTTCAACGCTATCGCTTGGGTGTAGCTTGCTTCAGCTTCGTCTAACCTTCCTAGTTCTTGGAGTGTGATACCCAAGTTGTTGTGGGCTTGGGCAAAGTCAGGTTTCAACGCTATCGTTTGTGTGTAGCTTGCTTGGGCTTCGTCTACTCTGCCTAGTTCTTTGAGCGTGTTGCCCAAGTTGTAGTGGGCATTGGCATCTTGTGGCGCTAATTGCACAGATTTTTGCATAGAAGTTAATGAGTCAATAATGCGACCTGTTTGTTTGAGTAAAGCGCCAAGCACTTTCCAGCCGAATTGATGGGCGGGAAATTGTTGAGTGATAGCTTTTGCTAGCTTTTCAGCATCACCGAATCGGCCAGCCTGATAGTGCTCTAATAGGTGACTGAGTTGTTCCTGAGATGGGCTTAAACTACCAACCGTTTCTTGTTTGTTTATGGAGGCTAGTTGTGCCTCCAGGACATTTAATTTTTCTTTAGCTACACCATGCTTCTTTGCCTGCTCAAGGACTTGCTTGGCATTCTCAAACTGTTGTTCTTTAATGAGGGCATCAATATAGCTCAGCCAAATGTTTTCTATCTTTGGGTTAGCTTCGAGGGCAGTTTTAAATAACGGCAATGCCGCATCAGCTTGATTAACGGATACCGCAATTAACCCAAGGTTATGGTTAGCGTGTGGATGCAAAGGCTGAGATTGCAAGATAGCTCGATAAAGACGCTCGGCTTCTTGAACCTTGCCTTCTTTGTGTGCTGCAATACCCTGCTGCAGTGCTTGCTCGATAGTCAGTTCCATTAAATACTCTTAGTGACTGCTCCAATCATGTTGTGAGCACCTGTTTTAATTGGTTATTGCACCTATTTTTTAACTATAAGCATTGTATTGATTTTTACGGGTTTCGCACAGCACATTTTTTGACGCCTGTAAAATAGCAGTATTCTTTGGGTCTCAGCTCATCACAGAGGATCTTTCCTCAGCCTCGCTATGCCAATCAGTCATAATGTAACCCTGAATTATAGACAGCTGAAAACCGTACATTAATCAAATGTGCTCCAACGCCTCAACAAGAGAACCACTGTCGAACGAAGAGCTTGCCAAATTCCCTATGTCATCATTACTAGAATTGTTAGACTTAAAAAATAATGACGCCACTTTATTGCCATTTCATCAAAATCGATGGCGAAGAAATCCACACCATTAAATTTTTCTTGTGATTTAACGGTATAAATGAAGCCACCCTCCCCAAGTCCATATGACGATGACTGACTGTACCTTTTAGTTCACTTACGAACCATTTTTGAAAAATATTAATCGCTGCAATATAAGAAGCAGAAAAGTCCCAATCTTTTGAAAAGTTGGGGAACCCATTAGTGTTTGGTATTTAATGGTAGCTCGTCAACTATCTTGACCGGTCAGCGGCAATTATCTTGACCAGTTGCCACCGTTTTGGCACTACTTGTCTTAGGTTCAACAGCTCTACCAATATTATAAATAGAGCGTTCAACGACACTTCTTTTGCGTGTCCCATTCAC
>JAWUWP010000026.1:0-39364 GCA_034111785.1 Paraglaciecola sp. | reverse complement strand
ATTCAAATTAAAACTATTCTAGAACAAGTATTCCGAGAAACAGATTCGTTGATTCGCTGGGGTGGGGAAGAGTTTTTGGTTGTTGCACGATTCACTGATCGTGATAACGCTCCTGAATTGGCAGAGAGATTGAGGAGCACTGTAGAAGAATATGATTTTGATATAGGTGATAATAAAGCAATCAAAAACACATGTTCTATTGGTTTTGCCTGTGACCCTTTTTCTACACAAAATACTAAAGTATTAGATTGGTCTCAGGTGATAGATATAGCTGATCATTGTCTTTACGCAGCCAAGAGGTCGAGTCGAAATGCTTGGGTTGGGCTTAACACATCAGAAAGCTGTATTGATGAAGAATTATTTACCAGGACTCTTAAGAAGACACAAACGCTCATAGAATCTAAAGAGTTACAGTTACTATCATCAATTTCGGATCATGATAAGGTTCAATGGTAAAAGTGTGGTTTGCTATTATATTATTTAATATGATAGCCAGATAGATGTTGAGTTTTCACTCAGCCTGCGCTCAAGTCAGCTTGTTTAGAGGATGTAACAGATTCTGTGTCACTGCCATTAGTTAAATATGTCCATCGAGCCTAGACTCGAACTCAATCATAAAGCGACTCATTGCTTGACGCCCATTTCTTATGGGCATTGTCCATTTTTTAGATGCATCCATGATGGCCAGATAGACCATTTCCTTGGCTGAATCATCGCTTGGGAACACCTTACGCTTCTTTAATGCCTTACGAATAACACTGTTGAGCGACTCTATCGCATTGGTGGTGTAAATCACTTTGCGCATATCGTCAGGGTAATTAAATATGGTGTTGAGGTTGTGCCAATTGGCATGCCAGGACTTGCTGATTTGTGGGACTTGTTATCCCACGTTTCCCCAAAACGCTTTATTTCAAGCAAGGCTTCGTCTTCCGTTTTTGATTGGTAGACCTTTTTCAAATCAGCGGTAACGGCTTTGTAATCTCTCCAGGGCACGAACTTCAGTGAATGACGCACCATGTGGATGATACAGTGTTGAATGTGGGTTTGTGGGAATACGGCATTAATGGCGTCAGGGAAGCCTTTGAGGCGGTCTACGCAAGTAATTAAGATATCTTTAACACCGCAGCTCTGTAGCTCTGTGAGCACGTTTAACCAGAACTTTGCGCCTTCGTTCTCAGCTATCCACATGCCCATCAACTCCTTCTGTCCATCGGTATTGATACCCAAGGCCAGAAAGATAGACTTGTTGATGACCTGTTTATCTTGGCGTATTTTAATCACGATACAATCCAGATAAACAATTGGATATACCGCATCCAGTGGCCGTGCTGGCCACTTGGTTACCTGTTCAATGACCGCATTCGTCACACGTGACACCAAGGTCGGCGATATCTCTGCCCCATACCACTCATCAAAAGCCTCGACAATTTCACGTGTGGTCATGCCTTTGGCATACAGCCACAGGATTTTATCGTCCATAGAGGTAAAACGGGTTTGCTGCTTTTTAACAAGCTGAGGCTTAAAAGAGCCATCTCTGTCACGCGGAGTATCAAGCTCAAACTGACCATCTTCGGTCTTTACACGTTTGCTTGTTTTGCCATTGCGGTTGTTACTAACAACTGATTTCTCATGTTTTTCATATCCCAAATGCTCGTCCATTTCTGCGTTCAATGCCGCTTCAACAGTGACTTTCTTGAGCATCTGACTAAACTCATTCAAATCTTGTGGGGCCTTAATAATTTGGCGGCTTCTTTAGCGAAGGCCTCTAATTCATTTTTAGTTCTCATTGCCTATCCTTTAATTCTGTTTAGAGTAATTTACGATAGGCCGTTACACAATATTTGTTACAGGCTCTTCCCAATCTTTAATAAACGATGTTATTTATGTTTAATATATTGATTTTCAGTGTGCGATTGTTCACTCAAATGCTCATAGCGCATTTATTACGAATATAAAAAAGGGCCTTTCGGCCCTTTTCACAAACTTTATTTAACCAACACAAACTTTATTCGAAACTGACAACAACAACTACGACTCTTCTCTATAACTATCCAGATCAGGACAAGCACAGAATAAGTTTCTGTCACCGTATACGTCATCGATACGGTTCACTGTGGGCCAGAATTTATTTTTGGCTACAGCGGCAACGGGATAAGCGGCGACTTGTCTGTCGTAACTGCGGCTCCAATCGTTATCACAGATATCGGCTAGGGTATGAGGGGCATTACACAAAGGGTTGTCTGTGGCATGCCATTGTCCAGATTCTACCTTGGCTATTTCTTGACGAATACAGATCATAGCTTCGATAAAACGATCTAACTCTGCTTTAGCTTCTGACTCTGTGGGTTCAATCATTAAGGTGCCTGCCACAGGGAAGCTCATAGTGGGGGCATGAAAACCATAGTCGTTCAAGCGTTTGGCAACGTCGAGTTCGGTGATCCCCGAGCTGTCTTTTAGTGGCCTCAAGTCAATAATACACTCATGGGCCACTCTATTGTTTAGACCACGATACAAAATTGAATAGTGCTGGCTGAGTCGTTCGGCTATGTAATTGGCACTTAAGATAGACACTTCTGTGGCTTTCTTAAGGCCTTCGCTACCCATCATTTTGATGTACATATAGCTAATGGGCAGGATAGATGCACTGCCCCAAGGTGCGGCTGATACCGCGCCATGTTCCCGTACTTTATCATCACCAGCGTTTTCTACCCCTATCACCTTATGGTTAGGCAAGAATGGCGCTAAATGGGCTTTTACCCCTATAGGTCCCATGCCAGGGCCACCGCCGCCATGGGGAATACAAAAGGTTTTGTGTAGGTTTAAGTGAGACACGTCAGAGCCTATATAGCCAGGTGATGTCACCCCAACTTGAGCATTCATATTGGCCCCATCCATATACACTTGACCGCCATATTCATGGACTATGTCGCACATTTCTTGAATGGTTTCTTCGAACACGCCATGGGTAGAGGGATAGGTGATCATGGCGCAGGATAGCTTATCTCCCACTTCTTCTGCCTTCTTGCGTAAATCTTCTAAGTCCACATTACCTTTGGCATCACAGTTAACCACTACTACTTTAAGGCTGACCATTTGTGCCGAGGCAGGGTTAGTACCGTGAGCAGAGCTTGGGATCAGGCAGATGTTGCGATCGCCTTGGCCACGGCTTTCATGATATTTCTGAATAGTAATAAGACCGGCATATTCACCCTGTGCCCCTGAATTAGGTTGCATAGACATGGCATCATAGCCAGTAATGTCGATTAACCAATCACTGAGCTCGGTTAACATTTGTGTATACCCTTGGGCTTGATCTAAGGGGGTAAAGGGATGCAATTGCCCAAATTCAGGCCAGGTCACTGGGATCATTTCGGCGGTAGCATTGAGTTTCATAGTGCACGAACCCAAAGAGATCATCGAGTGATTCAAGGCCAAATCTTTGTCTTCTAAAGACTTGATATAACGCAGCATTTCAGTTTCGCTATGATAACTATTAAATACCGGATGGCTTAAAAACTCGGTGCTACGTACTAATTCAGCAGGGATTGATTGACTGCCTTTTTGTAAAATATCTTGATCAAAGGCATCAATATCTAGCTCTACATTGGCTCCATTAAAGGCTTGATACAAAGCTTGTAGGTCTTCTCGGCTAGTGGTTTCGTCTAAGCTTATGCCCAACACATCTGGCACGTCTGTGCGTAAGTTAAGCTGACCGGCTAGAGCGGCGTCTACAATTTGTTGTTTATTGTTGCCCACTTTAACACCGATAGTGTCGAACCAAGTATTGTTGAGCAACTCAAACCCTGATTTAACAAGGCCTGCAGCTAATATATCGGCAAATCTATGAATGCGCGATGCAATGGTTTTCAAACCTTCTGGACCATGATAAACCGCATAAAAAGAGGCCATATTGGCTAACAATACTTGAGCGGTACAAATGTTGGAGTTGGCTTTTTCTCGGCGAATATGTTGTTCGCGAGTTTGCAAGGCCATACGTAATGCGGGTTTGCCACGAGTATCTTTTGACACACCAATAATACGGCCAGGTAAGGAGCGTTTAAAATCATCTCTGGTGGCAAAAAATGCGGCATGTGGGCCACCGTATCCCATAGGTACACCAAAACGCTGAGCACTGCCTAACACCACATCTGCGCCCATTTCCCCCGGTGGTTTGAGTAAGACTAAACTAAGCAAATCAGCCGCTACCGCGACTATGCCTTTATTGGCTTGTACTGCGGCAATGATGTCGGCAATGGGTGCAACTGCACCTGAGGTGCCTGGGTATTGCAACAACGCGCCAAACACATCGTGGTCACTTGCTTGGGCAGCCTTACCCACTATTATGTCAAAGCCAAACATATCGGCTCGTGTTTGCACCACATCTAATGTTTGTGGATGGACGTCATCGGCCACAAAAAAACTATTGGCTTTACGATTTTTGGATACACGTTTAGCCAAACCCATAGCTTCGGCGGCGGCGGTGGCTTCATCCAATAATGAAGCAGAAGCCAGTTGCATGCCGGTTAAATCGATGGTCACTTGTTGGAAGTTCAACAAGGCTTCCAGACGGCCTTGGGCTATTTCTGGTTGATAGGGGGTATAAGCGGTGTACCAACCTGGATTCTCTAGTACGTTACGTAAGATCACATTAGGGGTCAGAGTATTGTAATAACCCATACCAATAAAGGAACGGAATACCTTGTTTTTACTGGCCACTGTCTTTAAGTAGGCCAATGCTTGCGCTTCGGTTTGGGCTTCGCCTACTTTTAAAGACTCTGGCAAACGTATGCCTTGGGGCACAGTCTGTTGGGTTAGATCTGCTAGTGACTCGGCACCCACAGTGTGTAACATTTCAGCCATTTCTGCTTCATTAGGGCCAATATGACGACGGATAAAATCTTGTTTTTGTTCAAGCTGCGATAAGGAAAATTGCGTAAATGACATAACTAAATAAGACTTCCACTGAAAAATACCACGTAAATAGACCGAGACAAACGGCAATCACCCTATGCCTCACTAGACTTTCTTCTTACCAACCAGTTTGGTTTACCTGCACTATTAAAGCCAAAGCCTAGTGCACTAAACCTAACCGCTACTCGTCTTCTAGACTAGCTGCGTAAGCGTCTGCATCAAACAAGGCTTCGGCTTCGGCTGAGTCCAGAGCTTTAACTTTAAATAACCAACCTTCGCCATAAGGGTCGCTGTTGACCAGTTCTGGTGAGTCTTCTAAGTCTTCGTTGACTGCCACTACTTCACCGGTAATAGGGGCGTAGACATCTGAGGCTGCTTTGACTGACTCTGCCACTGCTACGTCGTCACCTGCACCCACTTGCGCATCAACATCAGGAAGTTCAATAAATACCATGTCACCCAATAAGGCTTGTGCGTGATCACTGATACCTACAGTAAAGACACCGTTGCCTTCAGGACGGACCCATTCGTGAGTAGATGCATAACGTAAATCTGCTGGGATATTGCTCATATTGATTCCTTTAATTAACGAACTATTGGTGATCTTATAAAAGACTTTGGCCTTTTCGTACAAAACTGGGCTTGACCACTTTGACTGTAACCCACTTTTTACGTATTTCCACTTCTGCTGTATCAGTGACTGTAGCCGGTACCCGGGCCATGGCGATACTGTGGCCTAGGGTAGGTGAGAAAGTGCCAGAGGTAATAAAGCCTTCGCCACCCTCAACCTTAACCTTTTGCTGGGCACGTAATACGCCTTTGTCGGTCATCACTAAACCCACCAGCTTGTCTGTGCCTTGTGCTTGTTGTTGTTCTAGCGCCCGACGGCCTACAAAATCACGATCTGTGGGCTCCCAGCTGATGGTCCATCCCATGTTAGCTGCCAGTGGTGAGGTGTTTTCGTCCATATCTTGACCATATAAATTCATCCCCGCTTCTAGCCGCAAGGTATCTCTAGCGCCTAGCCCACAGGGTTTAACACCTAGCTCGAGCAACTGCTGCCAAAAATTAGGCGCATCTTCATTGGGCACCATAATTTCGTAACCCGCTTCACCAGTATAGCCTGTGGTGGCGATAAATAAGTCCTCGGCTTGCACCCCATAAAAGGCTTTCATGCCTGCAACGGCTTCATTTTGCGCTGCTGAAAAAAGCTTGCCCGTTAACTCTTTCGCTTTAGGTCCTTGCACCGCTATCATGGCAAACTCAGACCGTTGGGTAATAGTCACAGTAAAACCTTTGGCTTGCAGGTGTAACCAGTCCATGTCTTTTTCCCGGGTAGCAGAATTCACTACTAAGCGATAATTGCTGGTGTCAAAATGATAGACAATTAAATCGTCTACTACGCCGCCGTTTTGATTCAACATGCCACTGTATAAGGCCTTGCCTTTATCTTGCAGTTTGATGACATCGTTAGCTAATAAAAAACGCAAATAGGCCTGAGCTTCACTGCCAGTCACATCAACTATGGTCATGTGAGATACGTCAAACATACCCGCACCTTGTCTAACCCCATGATGCTCTTCAATCTGAGAGCCATAATTGATCGGCATTTCCCAACCAAAAAAATCCACCATTTTGGCGCCGGCTTCTATGTGCTTTGCATGTAAAACTGTTGTGTTGGCCATCTTTGCATCTTCATTGATTCAAACAATAAGGCAAGTATATGTTTTGGTGATGCACACAACAAATTGAAATATGTAATGTTTACATTTACATTTATTATGAATAAAGTGAGAATCATTTAAAATTCTTATTACACCCTTGAGTATTAGATCATGCAGCAGCTTTCTCTAGATAACTTACGGACCTTTGTCACTATAGTGGACTTGGGTGGTTATGCTAAAGCAGGGGAAAAACTTGGCCGCTCACAACCTGCCATTAGCTTACAAATAAAGCGCCTTGAGCATCAACTCGGTAAACGATTGTTCGATAAGCAAGGGCAAAGACATATGGTGAATGCCACCGGGTTACGTTTGTATACTAGTGCTCAACAGATGCTGAGTTTGAATGATGATATTTTACAACAGTTTCAACCTAATGCTTTAAAAGGCCGTTTGCATTTAGGTATACCCAACGAATTTGCCAGTACCTTGTTGCCGAGCATTATTGGTGAATTTGGCAAGCTCTATCCTGAGGTGTCATTAGAGATCACCTCAGCTTTGAGCAAACACTTATTGGCTGAAAATAATCCCCAGAGCTTTGATCTGATCATGGCGGTCATGGATCCTGGCACCGTCAGTGATCCTCAGTTGCTGTTGCATGATGAACTGGTTTGGGTAGGAGACAAAAGCCTTAGGCTGACACATAAACCTCTGTCTTTGGTGTTAGCACCAGATGGCTGTGTGTACCGAAGTCGGGTGATCAGTAAACTCAAGCAGCAAACCCTAGAATGGCGGATAAGCTATACCAATGCCGATTTAGGTGGGATCACCGCAGCCATTAAACAAGGACTAGGGATCAGTGCCTTAGCCAGAAGCAGTGTGCCGGAGCAACTGGATATTATTCAACATCCGTATTTACCGCAGCTGGGGACAATTGAAATTTGTTTATTTAATCGTGATTCACAACATCCACAGGCCAGCCAAAAATTGGCGGAGTTTATAAGTTCTCGATTAGTAGGCTAAAATAAACCTACAAATTAATGGTCTTTATCGCTGTGTTCCTCTTTTATTGAGCGCTGTAAATGCTGATGTTTGGTCTCTACCAAAGACTCAATGTAGCGTAGCAGTTCTGCTTTTTTACCAATGGCGTCATCTAACACCTCGACCATTTCGGCTAACATGGTTTTATAGTATTCCACATCTTTGGTCACACCGTCATCGCTGATCGCCGGGGCAATATCAGCGGCCGCAGGCTGCACATAGCTACTTTGCACAGATTGAAACATCTCTGAAGACACTTCGGCTACCACAGACTGCACCACATCATCGTCAAAGGCCTGCAAGTCTTCGAGAAAACCATACAAGAGCACCCTGTCCATCAAACTGTTGATTTTTCTTGGTACGCCACGGGTAAAATGAAAAATACTTTCATAGGCTTCAGTAGAGAGTAAAATACTGCCGTCCCAGCCTACTTGTGCCATACGGTATTCAATGTAGGCTTTGCATTCTTCTTCCATCAACGGGGCCAAATGACAACTAGCAACTATGCGCTGTCTAAATTGCTCCATGTTGGATGCCCGTAAAATAGGTTGTAACTCTTCTTGGCCTAACAAAAAGCTCTGTAAAAGAGGTTTGCCTGCCACTTGGTAGTTTGACAACATTCTTAATTCTTCGAGTGTCTCTAAGGGTAGGTTTTGCGCTTCATCTACTATTAGCAGTGCTCGCTTACCTTCTTTATGCAAACTCATTAGATAGCGTTCAAGATCAGATAGTATGTCTGTCTTAGAACTACCTCGTACTGGCACATCGAACTTATCGGCAACCATTTTCACCAATTCATCGGGTGAAAGTTTAGGCGAGACGATCTGCACCGCCACGATATCTTGTTGCATCTGCGCCAGTAAACTATTGGCAATAGTGGTTTTACCTGTACCCACATCACCAGTAATGACAATAAAGCCTTCGGCTTGGGTCAGGCCATATTGCAAATATGACATGGCTCGGTTGTGTAATTTACTGCCATAAAAAAAATGAGGATCTGGTGTTAACTGGAAGGGCTTGGAGGTAAATCCATAATGGCTTTCATACATAATAGGCCCCGTTTGACTCAAAATTGATCAGAAACAATACTTCTTCTACCTGTAAAGAACAGTAATAGATCAAGTTTTCTTAACGAAAACATGATTATACTCTTAAATAAATACTTTTCTACTACCAGCATCACCTCGGTGAAATCAAACAACATATTGATAGATGACCATGTAGTGACAAGCACAGCCTGCCGCTACAAAAACATGCCAGATAGCATGGGTGAAAGGTAAGTGCTTGGCCACGTAAAATCCTACCCCTATTGTGTAACATAGCCCGCCTGCCAGTAATAACCACAAGCCTTCCACTGACAAATTTTGGTACAAGGGATAGGCAAAAAACACCGCCATCCAACCCATCAGCAGATAGGTCCATAATGACAATCGAGGAAAACGATTATTGGCGAAAATCTTAAACACTATGCCTATCAAAGCAATGGACCAAATCAATAACATGGCCACTGTGCCTGTCATGCCTCCAACAGAAATAAGCATTAAAGGTGTGTAAGTACCCGCTATCAACAAATAAATTGCGCTATGGTCGAGTACTTTTAAATAGGCTTTAATATTTACATTGCTCACTCCATGATAGAGGGTCGATGATAGAAACATCAATATCATTGACAGGCCGTAGACAATCACCACCACCTGGTTAAACAGATCGTCCACACGGTTTAATAACAGGAATAGTCCAAACACGGCAGCCAAACAGCCGGCACCATGACTTAATGCATGTAGCCATTCTTCGAGCTCTGAGTAGGTTTTATTGGGTACAGATGATGAGTTCATGATTAGAAGCTTTGCTGGTAATGATGAATAAATAGGTTTGCAGTATATTATTTCAGCATACACTTGTACACTGAAATAATATACTGTGCTGCCAACTATCTAAATAGCCTGTGGGCATGAGTGATCAAGCCTGATGTCACGCTACCAAAATGATTTCCGATCACCACTTCGATATCAGGAAAAATTGAATTGATCCATTGTTGGATCACAGGTGAGATTGCCGTGCCACCTGTGACAAATATGGTATCTGGCTGTGTTTGAGCTTGCTGTAATGACTCGTTAATTAAAGATTCAAATTGCTTTAATTCATCTGCAATGGCATCGCCCAGCTCAGTGCGACTAATATCAACCATAAAATTGTGTTCGATATATGCCAGATCTAAGGATATCTGTTTATTATCAGAAAGCTGTACTTTGGCCTGTTCGGCACTTCTATTTAATCTGAGTCCCAAATTACCGTCGCGCAACCTTCTGAGTCTTTCTAGCCGTTTATCATCAGACATAGTGCAGTACCGAGCTAACTCATTGCCTGTGGTGTGGGATCTAAACAACTGTTGGGCGTTAACATCATTGATACTGACCGCTTGGCTAAACAGCGAGTTAGGCACAGGCAGTCCGTTGCTTAATACAACATTTTTGCCAAAATGGGGCATAAGTGCCTTTAGGGCTAATTTGTTATCTAAATCAATCCCGCCTACACGCTTGCCGGAGTAGCTTAGAATACAGCTTTCTCGACTCTGCAAATGTCTATAACTTGGGCCTAATTTGATCATCGAACAATCTGTGGTACCGCCACCCAGATCCAGAATAAGCACCACCTTATCTTGCTTAAGTTGCCTTTCATAATCGTAAGCCGCGGCCACAGGCTCCATTAGGAATTCCACCTCTTTAAACCCTATCTTTTTTGCCGCCTTATGAATAATATTTAGGGCCTGGCTATTGCCATCTTGCCCTTGTAACCCGTGAAAATTAACCGGCCGGCCAATAACCACCTGATCTAGTTCAACCTTTTTTATATACTCCGATTCGTGCTTGATAAAGGTCAACATTTTTTCTACCACATTGGAGAACACTTGTTGCTGGGCGATAGATATGTTGGCACCCAAAAAAGACTTGGGTGATTTAATATAAAAACCACTTTCAGGATCGCTAATGTGAGCCAATTCGGCATCCCTACCAAAAATGATGTCGCCATTGGATTGCAAGGCTTGCAGGACACTTTGAGACTTTTGTAAAACCTTGGTGGTTTCTCGATGTTCTTTACGCAACTGCTTACGCACAATATTCACTAACTCATCATGACTAAACAGCCTGGGGTTTTTAGACGCTGTATCAGTATTGGCCCTGCGTGTTTGTGCGCTTTTTTCTTCTGCTACTCGCTTGGCTAATTCACTGGAAGAAACCACAGCGGGTTCCAGCACCCCGTGTTCCAAAAACAAACAAGAGGCCAGTCTGGTTTCGCCATCATCCAAAGGGATCAACACCGGTTGGTCATCTTGCATCAGCCCAATAGAGCAGTTGGATGTGCCAAAATCTAAACCTGCAAACATAAAAACCTTCCTAATAAAATGTACAACGGCAAATCCCCAAGATGCTTGGGCTAACGTTCGCTAAATGATGAGCTATCTTATAGGTAATTATGGTGTCTGAATACCTACGGCCCTGCCCTCTTGCCGTTTCTTGTACTGGTTTTACAAAAAAACATTAATCTACGAATAACGTTCCACACTAGCACCATTATCTGTAATCTAGTCTTGGTCTAAGCAATGTAGTTAAGTGGGAGCGTTTTCTTCATGAGCCAGTGGTACCTGTATATGATTGAAAACAAACTCGGCCATTATTACACCGGTATTTGTACCGATGTAGAGAGACGATTTGCCGAGCACCAATGCAATGGCGCGAAATGCGCCAAAGCTCTTAGAGGCAAAGGTCCACTTAGTTTGCTGTTTTATACTGTGATGGATAGTCATTCTGACGCTCTAAGGCAGGAGATTTCCATAAAGAAGCTGTCTAAAGCGGACAAAGTCAAATTGGTGAATAATCAATTAGCCGCAGCAGCTTTGCCTAATATGCATAAAGAGCGGGAATAATCAGCCTATGTCACATTTTCAAGAACCGGTGTTAACTGAAGAATTGTTGATCTTAGGCACCAGTCGTTGGCAACAATTACAATCACACTCAGACTTTGATCTTCGCCTAAACCATCACAAAACAACTGTCATCCAGGCCTTTGCCCTCAGTGAATTTGTCAGCGAGCAATGTTTAAGTAAGCCCCAGTATTTGCTAGCGCTTTTGCTTGAAGAGCAGTTGTTTGCGGCCAAGATTGATTATCAGCAGCTGCTGCAAAGCCGCTTAGAGGCAGTGGAGAATGAGCAACAGTTATTGCAAAACCTCAGGCAATTTCGCCAATTTCAGATGCTCAGGATCGCTTGGCGCGATCTGCTTAATTGGCAAAGTATCCAAGACTCGTTGGTCCAAGTATCAGAATTAGCTAGGCAGCTCGTTAACCAAACTAACCACTGGCTTCATCATTCCTTGCAAGACCGGTTTGGCCAGCCTCTAGGTGAGCATGGCCCTCAACCTATGCTTATCTTGGGCATGGGGAAATTGGGTGGCAATGAATTAAATTTTTCATCTGATATCGATCTGATCTTCACCTACCCTGCCCAAGGCGAAACCCAGGGAGGAAGAAAATCCATTGAACATCAGCAATTTTTCACCAAGTTGGCGCAAAAGCTCATCAGCGCATTAAATCAAATAACCGCAGACGGACAGGTTTATAGAGTGGATATGCGTCTGCGTCCCTTTGGTGATAGCGGCCCATTGGTGATGCACTTCGATGCAATGGAAGATTATTACCAGGAACAAGGCCGTGACTGGGAACGTTATGCCATGCTTAAAGCCAATATACTAAACGGCCCAAGCGTCTATAAAGACAACTTGGCAGCGATATTACGGCCATTTATTTATAGGCGCTATTTAGATTTTAGCGCCATTGAGTCTTTGCGCAACATGAAGTCGGCCATCCAACAAGAAGTGCGGCGCAGGGGGTTAACCAATAATATCAAGCTAGGTCAAGGGGGGATTCGCGAGGCTGAATTTATCATTCAAAGCCTTCAATTGATCCAAGGTGGTAGAGAGCCGAGTTTACAAGTGCAAAGTTTACAAATGGCCTTATCACAACTTGTTCAACTTGACATATTAATCTCTGAAACCGCCGATAGTTTGCTCCTCAGTTACTTGTGGCTGCGCAAGGTTGAGCACTGTTTACAACAATTTGCCGACAAGCAAACACAAGTATTACCCGATGAGCCTATTGATCAACAACGTCTTATTGTAATTTTGGGTATGGACTCCTATTCACAGTTTTTGGCGTCTTTGGGCCAGCACTGCGACGTTATCCACCAGCAGTTCCAGCTATTGGTCAATGATGAAAACGAGCAGCTGACGCAACAGCTCGATGAATACCAACAAGCCGCCAATGATCTATGGAGCATTGAGCTCGATCATGAGGAGGCCGATACACTATTAGCGCTTTGGGCGCTAAATAAAGGAGCAACAACAGGCTTCCATCAACAATTGGTCGACTTTAAACTGACCTTAACCAAACAACGTATTGGGCAAAGAGGGCTATCAACCCTCAACAGTTTAATGCCAATTATTTTAAAACTAGTACTGAGCAATGGATCAGTAGAGCAGCCCAGTGAATTAATCAGGCGCATCATTAGTGTGATGTATTCGGTTTTAGGTCGAACCGCCTACCTGCAACTGCTGCTGGAGAATCAAGGTGCATTGTTACATTTAGTCAAGCTGTGCGGCGCCAGTGTTTGGGTCACGGCACAGATTGCACGCTTTCCATTGTTACTGGATGAGTTGCTTAATCCTGTGACCTTGTATCAACCGGTTGCCATTAATCAATATCGCGATGAATTACGCCAGGCACTAATGCGTGTTGAGCCAGATGATCTTGAATTACAAATTGAAACCCTGCGCCAATTTAAGCTCAGCCAACAATTGAAAATTGCCGCCGCAGACATAGCGAATGCCTTACCTATTATGCAGGTAAGTAACCATCTTACCTACCTAGCAGAAGCTCTGATTAAACAAGCAGTAGATATGGCTTGGTCACAAGTAACGGCCAAGCACGGGCTGCCAGTATGCCAAAATAACGGGACAAAAAGCATGCAAGACAAGGGTTTTGCTGTACTAGGCTACGGCAAACTAGGTGGCTGGGAATTAGGCTACGGCTCAGATCTAGACTTGGTATTTGTGCATAATTGCCATGGTAACCAGCCAACCACTGGCATCAAGCCCATTGATTCATCGAGCTTTTATATTAAACTCGCGCAACGAATATTGCATATTTTTACCATCAAAACCGGTTTAGGATTGCTGTACGATGTGGATATGCGTTTGCGTCCGTCAGGCAATGCGGGGTTGTTGGTATGCCATGTCAATGGATTTGCCCAATATCAGCAAGACAATGCCTGGACCTGGGAGCACCAAGCATTGTGCAGAGCTAGGTTTGTCTTGGGGGATATTGCGCTTGAAGAGACTTTTACAGCGGTGCGTTTGCGCGTCTTGTCTATTAAGCGTGACCCACTAGTGTTGGCTCAGGATGTGGTGAAGATGCGAGAAAAAATGCGTCAGCATTTGGCCAAGGGTAATTCGCAACAATTGGATTTAAAACAAGACGTTGGTGGCATAGCGGATATAGAGTTTATCGTCCAATTTATGCTGTTGGCTCACATCACAAGTTACCCACAACTAACAAAGCACACAGACAATGTCAGGGTATTAGCCGATTTGGTTAGCTTAAATTTGCTCGATAGCAACGAAGCACAACGGCTCACACAAGCTTACCTTGCCTACCGAAACACCTCGCACCGCATCGCCTTACAAAATATCACCCTGGCCCAAGCCACGCCAGAGCTGTTAACCCATCAACGTCAGGTTAAGGCAATATGGGAAAAATATTTAGGGAACTAGCTGTACTGATCTAATTCTAAAGCATTATTAGTCGTTGGCGTTGACACATTGGGCCTGTAAATACTCAGCTTTTGTTGCTGTGATCACTAAGGAGCGTTGCCGAGGGCACATATAAGCTTGTACTTCACCGTCAAAGTTGGGATCAATTGCATTGGCAATGATCTTTAAGCTACCTAGCATGGAATCGTCCACCTGAAAGGCGTGTTTAACAATAAAGTCTTGATCAAGCTCCCAAATAACTTGCATGCCTTCTGACTGTGCATAACCGGTGATAGCACTTCTTAAGGTACTACCTGCTTTAAAGATCCGGTGTTTATGCTCGCCCACCCAGCGACCTGACATAGGTTTTTGCAGGCTCTCCTTTTTTATCAGCCGCTCGCCTAATGGTTGTTCTGACAGATTCACTTCCATCACAAAATCCCCCAGGCCTTCTTCTCTTCGACTACGGGATGACAATCGATAATCTTCGTAAAAGTTACTCATATTGGATGAGATACTTTTTGGCCCCGCCTCGCCTTCTGGCCGCACATCAGACTGACTAATTCGTTGCATCATTAACACCGCTACTGCTATCACAATAATGATCACACACAGAGCTAATTGCTTCAGCCAAAAAACAGAATTTGAAATATTTACATTTTTTGCCATTCTTCACCCTAACTAGTTTTTGCCTATCGGTGTACTAACCCTCATATAGGGATGGATCATCACGACTAGGCCGAGTCTTAAAACGTTTATGCATCCATAAATATTGTTCTGGATCTAGGGACACCATTTTTTCTACCATCTGGTTAATACGTGTTACATCTTCTTTATCGTCACCTGAAGGGAAATTCTCCAGTCCCGGCAGCGCAATAATTTTGTAGCCCTTTTCGGTCTTAAGGGAAACTAAAAATACCGTTTCGCAATTGGCTTGCTGGGCAAATATCAATGAACCTTTGGTCGTGGCTGTCTGGGGTACCGCAAAAAAGGGCGTGAATTCACACTTTACTCGCCCATAGTCTTGATCGGGCAAATATATACACAACTCACCATCGTTTAAGGCACCAATTAGCCCGCGAACATTTCGTTTATGAACCATATACTTATTTGCCCGGCCACGGCCATGATACTGAATATATTCCATCAGCGGATTGTTGTGTTTCCGATAAAACACCACAGAAGGATAATGCATTCCCAGACCTCTACAGGCGAATTCTAAGTTCATATTATGAATCGCATAGGCCAGCACACCTTTACCTTTAGCTTTTATGGCTTCGATATGTTCAAAGCCTTCAAACTCTATCTTTCTGGCCACTCGCCAATTGGGCCACCACCATCCCATACTGGCTTCTAAGATTGCCATGCCAGCATGATCCAGATTCCTATTCAACATCTGCTGACGTTTTTCTGGGTCCAGATCAGGAAAACACAACTGCAAGTTTCGCTCTGCTATGTGGTAACGCTTTTTTGCCACTTTTTTTAGTAACTTACCGAGTAATTTTCCGATGTATAATTGCAGACCATAAGGCAACCAAGAAATGCTATATAAAATCAGCATACTTAACCAGGTTAACCAATATTTTGGTAGTAAAAATGCAAACTCAAACTTAGGCGCCGAGACCTTACCTTGTGGCAAAATGTATCCTTAATAGCTACGTTATAATAATGTATGTTATGAGTGTAAAGGGTTTATAAAATTTACCGTTTAAATTAGTATTTCCCATCTATCTCCTGCAATTTTTTGACAAATTGCTCTAAGTGCTGCTCTTTTTCATATTCAAAATGGTATTGGTTGTGAAATCCAAAACGTAACTGCACTAGGGCATCTTCTATAAACACTGTGTAACCATCGAAGTCGCTGTAGGCTTTAACCCCATTTAATCGGTATTCTTGATCATCTTTTTGGCCGTGCTGACGGATTTTTTCAAAGACACTCAATACAAACTTGCTACTCAATTCATTTTTCACCTATACAGCTCCTCTCAGTCTTTATTGGTTTGAGCGGCCAGTTAAACAAGGGCCACTCCTATAGCACACAGGCATTGGACACTACCAAAATCAGGTGACAAAGGTTACACTAATCCTCAGCAAATACGTGATAGTCATCACGTAACTTAGATCAAACAGCATTAACGCCTAGCAAGCTATGTTCTTTGCTGAGGCTTTTATAAGGCAATTTACTTGGTTTATAAAAAGAATTAAGATTAATATCCAGTGGTTGTCCAAGTATGCAGGATGCGACTTCAAATATTACCAACCAGTCTTATAATTTTGTGGTTTTATACCTAAGGTAGTTTTGCATCAAAATAATAGAACCACAACTCACTCAGCTGCATGTGGCGAAGATCCTATATAATAGTGCGTTAGTTGGCATATTCGCTAATATGTTGGCGGGTGCAGTCTTTGCCTTTTTCTTTGCCAATGGCACAGAAAATGAGCCGCGTTGGAATTGGTGGTTGGTTTTTAGCCTTATCTTGGTGGTACGTGTTTTTGACGTAATAGATTGGCGCTGTCGCACCAGCAAAGTTGAAGGCAATGAGTTAGCCGGCATTAGGCGATACACTCTAGGTTGTTTGTTAACGGCCTTCGCTTGGGCATTCCATACTGTGTACTTTTTTGACTCAATGAACAGCAATGAGTTTCACGTCACTATAACGATACTTTCATGTTTTACCGCAGGCTCAGTGTCTATCTTAGCGGTGCATCGTTTTACCGCCCTTGCTTACTCTATGATTTTACTGGTGCCATTGTCATTTATGGCACTGACCTCAGAGCAACCAAGCACTCAAATATTAGGACTAATGAGCACAGTATTTTGTTTGATTATTTTGGCCTCGAACATACGTGCGTCGAGATTTGCCAGCGAAAGTATCAGCCAGAAGATATTAAACCAACAGCTGATTATCCATATGCAACAAGAGCGTCAAAGAGTCAATGAGGTCAACCAGGAGTTAGAAGTCAGTACCGCAGAACTCAATCGGTTAAATAATGATCTTGAACAACAAATCAATAATCGTAGCGAAGAAATATATCGCCTTAGTAATATCGACCCCCTCACGCAGCTGGTCAATCGCACCGCATTTACCGCCAGCCTTAAAAGTCTAATAGAAAGATCCATTGCCAAAGATGCACCTCTTGGATTGTTGTTTATTGACTTAAACGGTTTCAAAAAAATTAACGATACTATGGGCCATGGCGTGGGTGATAGTGTGTTGGTGCATGTTACCGAAAGGATCTCCGCCTTTGTAGAGTTGAGCCGAGCTGGACGTTGGAATGGTGACGAATTTCTGGTGGCCTTACCTTACAGCGATCCAGAAACCTCTATGTCTATTGCCAGTGCCATAGTCACCAGCATTGCCCAACCTATGTTTGTACAAGGTAATGAACTACATTTAAGCGCATCCATTGGTATTGCTATGGCACCCCAGCACAGTAGTTCGGCCACAGAGTTAATCCAGCTCGCCGATTTAACCATGTGTGAGCAAAAACAAACGGGCGGTAAACAGCCACAAATCTTCACCCCCAATTTAAAGGAAAAAGTGACTGCTTCACAACAAATATTGGAAGGCCTGCAACATGCCATTCAACGTAAACAGCTGTTTCTATGTTACCAGCCCATCCAATACGCAGTGGATAATGTCTCCTACGCTTTTGAGGCATTATTGAGGTGGGATTTTGATGGGGTATTTATCGGACCGGATACCTTTATTCCCTTGGCCGAAAAATCTGGTTTGATTAAAGAAATTGGCGCTTGGGTGCTCAATCGAGCCTGTTTAGATGCTATGTATTGGCAACACAACCAAACCGCCGCAGTGTCAGTGAATGTCTCTGTTATACAATTAATGGACGATGGTTTTATACGCCTGATAGATAATTGCCTACGCAGCAGTGGTTTGCCGCCACAGAGGTTACATTTGGAGATAACAGAGTCGACGTTCGCCAAGAACAAGGATAAGATCAGGCAGCAGTTAGCGCAGATCCAAGCCCGTAATATTGAGGTGTCAATTGATGATTTTGGCACGGGATACTCGTCTCTGTCACAACTGCAAGACTTGTCCATGGACTATGTGAAAATTGATAAGACTTTTGTGGATAATATTCAGGGCAAAGGTGAGGCTATTATTCGCGCCACCTTGTTTATTGCCCGAGAGCTAAACTGCCGGACTATTGCGGAAGGAGTGGAAACAAAAGAGCAAGCGGATGCATTATCAGCCATGGGTGTGGAGTTTTTACAAGGTTACTATTTTAGTAAACCTATGAAAAATGCAGAACTGATGGTTTGGCAAAACCCTATTACACACTCTGTTAACTAATTTGCACTTTATTACCCACTCCTGGGAGCGGTTAATCACCGACCACAGCGACAATCAGTGAAGATGGCGAACTGTCTGGATACTCTTAGTCTGAAACATATTATTGAGCCGCAAAAACAGGCAAAATGAAATCAAAAGAACCGCTTATTTACGGGACACAGCTATGGCGCAGCTTTACTTCTATTACTCAGCAATGAACGCAGGTAAGTCTACGTCATTGCTGCAATCGGCTTATAACTATGCCGAGCGCGGTATGCGGGCTGAGATTTTTACTGCCGCACTAGACAATAGATTTGGCCAAGGCAAGGTCGCATCTCGTATCGGCCTTGAATCGGATGCACACCTCTTTACTCCTCAAACCCATATGGTGGAGGCCATCCAGAAATTAGCCGGACCGGGTAACATAGACTGTGTATTTATTGATGAAGCACAGTTTCTAACCAAACAACAAGTGCAGCAATTGGTACACCTGGTTGATGACTTATCTATCCCTGTATTAGCCTATGGTTTACGTACCGATTTTTTAGCCGAAACCTTTGAGGGTAGCCGTTATCTAATGGCTTGGGCTGATAAACTTATTGAGCTTAAGACAATTTGCCATTGTGGTCGAAAGGCCACCTTTGTAGTGAGGATCGATGCACAAGGCCAAGTCGTTAAACAAGGTGAGCAAGTAGAGGTAGGGGGCAATGATAGATACGAATCAATGTGTAGAAAACATTTCAAAGACTTGGTCTGGGATCCTGTTTAGGGTTTTATGTTTGCATAATACAAAATTAAAGAGGCTGCCCACTGACGTCCCAGCTGACAGCCTATTCACATACTATTGACCGTTTTTGTCGGCCACATAACCCATGATATTACTGGCGTCACGTTGTTCAAAAAATTCAGATAGACCCACCCCAGCACAAGTCACATTGTTAGCCGCTAATGCTTTATTTAAGACTTCTTTTCTCGAGGCGCCTAGGCTACCTATTTGGCTATTCACTGCTCGTTTAAACAAGCTAAGACTGTTGGTTACCGCCGATCTGCAAAAGCCGGCAAATTGGGTGTCGCCCACAAAGCTAAACTTTGATGTACTTGCTACCCTAGACTCAAGATCCTGACCCGCTATTATATAATCGGTGATATCAACAGAGCCCCTGTCTTCAGAAAAAGCCACTAACCCTTTATCAGCACAGCTAAAATTATTTTCTTGGACCAAAATATCCAACATTTGCCCCGTATTTTTACGAGACCATTGGGCATGGGACGCAACAGTGCTTTTAAACAAGGCGAGATCATTGGTGGCTGCGGCCTCGCACAAAGCGGCAAATTGGGTGTCTCCCACAAATTTGAATTGTGAGGCACCTTTCAGACCGGCGTTGGCGTTGAATGACAATGTGGCAGTACAAATAACAGACAATAGTAGCTTCTTCATAATTAAGATCTCGGTAGTTTTTGAATTTGTTTGATTAATATTTTTTTCATGCCGACAGTCTAGTCAAAAACCACAAAAATGTTGTTTTATTACTGTTCTATTTAGATTAACAAATTGTAAAAATTAGACGGAACACAAACCAATAACGGTAATTCATTGATTTATATTGAGTATTTTTAGCTCGTTATGCCATTATGGAATAATTAAATTCAATAAAAGTATAAATATATTGTAATTTAATTACAGAATGTTGTAATTAAATTCATTTCCTTAACGAAATGGGAAGGTTAGCAGTCTAAAAATAAAAAAAGCTCCTGAGAGGAGCTTTTTTATTAAACAGGGACAAGTTAAGGGCGAAGGGCTTTCTCACCTCTTGCCAGTCCACATACACCTGTCCGTGAGGCTTCGATAATGTCGGTGCTTTGACTCAAGGTATGGGAAAAGGCATCTAATTTATCACTAGTGCCAGTCACTTGTATGGTGTAATTGTGTGTATCAACGTCTACTATTTGGGCTCTAAAGATATCCACATTACGCTTGATTTCGGCTCGCACCTGTTCACTGCGCGTGGCGACTTTAATCAGCATCAGTTCCCGCTCTACATGGCTGCCATCTGATAAATCAGATACCTTCAACACATCTATCAGTTTATTAACTTGCTTGGTGATCTGTTCAATAACCTTATCGTCTGCCTCTGTGACTATGGTCAGGCGCGATAGACTGGTATCATCTGTGGGTGCCACGCATAAAGAATCAACGTTATACCCCCTTTGTGAAAATACTCCAATGATGCGAGATAATGCACCAGGCGCATTTTCCATTAGTACGGAGATAATACGTTTCATTATGTACGCTCCGATTTACTGAGTCGCATATCGTCCATTGCGCCAAACTTGATCTGCATCGGATAAACATGTTCATTTTGATCAATTTCAATGTCCATAAACACCAGTCTATCTTTTGCTTCGAAGCAACGACGCATAGCATCATCCAGGTCTGCCGGATCGGTGACCCGAATACCAATATGTCCATAAGACTCGGCCAATTTTACAAAATCAGGCATAGAGTCCATATAAGAACTTGAATGACGGCCTTGATAATTCATGTCCTGCCATTGGCGAACCATGCCTAATGCCCGGTTGTTTAAAGAGATGATTTTGATCGGCAGTTTATATTGCATACAAGTGGCTAGTTCTTGAATATTCATTTGAATACTGCCGTCACCTGTTACCACAGCAGACACCGCATCAGGATGAGCCATTTGTACACCCATGGCCGCTGGCAAACCGAAGCCCATGGTGCCTAAACCGCCAGAGTTAATCCAACGTCTGGGCTTGGCAAAGGGGTAATACAAGGCCGCAAACATTTGATGCTGGCCCACATCAGAACTCACATAAGCGTCGCCTTGGGTGTGCTTGTATAACGATTCTATGACTGCTTGAGGTTTGATCAAGGTACTACTGGTTGCGTAGTCTAAGCACTTACGAGAGCGCCACTGAGTGATTTGCTCCCACCAATCTGCAAGTTGCGCTTGTTGCGCACTGCTATCGATATCACCCAATGCATCAAGGATTTGCTGGGCGACCTTATCGACACTGCCCACTACTGGTATATGCACAGCAACTGTTTTCGAGATAGAAGCAGGATCGATATCTACATGGATAATAGTGGCATGGGGACAAAACTTCTCAACATTGTTGGTCACCCTGTCATCAAATCTGGCACCTAAGGCTAAAATACAATCTGCATTGTGCATGGCCTTGTTAGCTTCAAGTCGTCCGTGCATGCCTAACATGCCGACAAATTGCTCGTGTACTGAGGAAAATGCCCCCAATCCCATCAGAGTCGATGTCACTGGAGCTTGTAACTTTTCAGCAATTTGTGTTACCAATCCACCGGCTTCCGATATGATCGTGCCACCACCGACATACAAAATAGGCCGTTTGGCAGCCAGTAAAGTTTTTACCGCTTTCTTAATTTGTTTGCTGTGACCTTTTAATGTGGGGTTGTACGAACGCATAGTCACATCTGTAGGGAAAACATAGGGATGTGAGTCTTGCACATTAACAATATCTTTAGGCAAGTCGACAACAACTGGACCAGGACGGCCAGTGTTAGCAATATAATACGCTTTGGCAATAGCCTCAGGAATATCAACCGTTCGTTTTACTAAAAAGCTATGCTTAACAATAGGTCTGGAACAACCCACCATATCGGTTTCTTGGAAGGCGTCCTCACCAATATGCATTGAAGGTACTTGACCCGACAGCACCACCATAGGGATCGAGTCCATATAAGCAGTCGCTATACCCGTTAATGTGTTAGTTGCACCTGGACCAGAGGTCACTAAAACTGTACCTGTTTGCCCTGTGGAGCGTGCATAACCGTCTGCCATATGCGCAGCCGCTTGTTCATGACGGACGAGTACATGTTCAACATCTTCTTGCGCATATAATGCGTCATAAATGTCTAATACGGCACCACCTGGATAACCGAAAACATGTTTTACCCCTATATCTTTGAGCGTCCGCACTACCATTGCGGCGCCTGACATCATCTCCATCACACTCTCTCCAGTAAATTGTTAATTAATAAAGCACAATGCGCACTATAACTGACCAAGTGGTAATATTAAACAGATTAAGCGGATTAACCGCAAAAAGTGAAGCGTGCATCCCTATATACGCACATATTAGGATATCCATCCTAATATGTGCGTATATAGTCAATCAATTAGGATAAACATTTTTATTCAGTGGCTTTTTGTTGACCCAAGCCCAAATCATCTCACATTCCACAGGGGCAATGCCTGTAGCATCTGTCACTACTACTTTTACGTTGATCTCACCTTTATCAGCAGTTTGCATTAGGGCTATTTGTTCATCTGTGACACTCGCCACTGCCACCATATCTCCGGTCGCACGTTTTACATAGTTAAGGCCCATAGATTTTATCAGAGGTAATTTGTCGCCGGGAAGATTGATACCAACAATAAATCCAGTGCAAGACTCAGCCAACAAAGCCATAGCGGCGGCGTGCACACTGCCTATGTGGTTTTGTGCCTTTCGACGGTTTTTCTGCCGACAGGTAACCGTTTTACCATCTGTGTGCAACACTTCTATGCCAGTGGTGCCCGCTAACTTGACCTTGTATCTAAATACCCAGGTTAATAGCCGCGAACTCAACCAAGTGGGATATCGGTTGACGTTATCGGCTAAGACTCTTATGGGACTGGGTTTATACATAGTCGGGCACTCATCTGGTTAGACCAGATGAGATTGTGCCTACATTCTGCTATTTGAGCAAGGGTTTTATGCTCCGTGTGCCGAGTTAAATAAGTGGCCATCACCCTTGAGCTAGAGACACAGGATTTTACTGATCAACGATATTGAATTGAAGGGGAAAATGATGGAGTTGCCACAACGGGGTTGCCACAACGGGGTTGCCACAACGGAGGTGCCACAACGGAGTTGCCACAACGGAGTTGCTAGGCAAAGTGGCGTAACACTTGGGGTGGTTTCAAAGTATTTAATTAACTTGAGGTTTTGGTCTGTATATAATTGGAGCGGGAAACGAGATTCGAACTCGCGACCCCAACCTTGGCAAGGTTGTGCTCTACCACTGAGCTATTCCCGCATACTATGGTAACTACTGGTGACTCAATACTCTGGGTGAGAGTATTGGCACCTCGTTTCAGATAATGATCACCAAAACGGAGGCGCATTTTACAAAACTTCTGGGTCTATGCAAGCATTAAATCCGACTTTCATGGTTTTTTTGAGATTGATTGCCATAATTGTAAAATTTTAAAGCTTCTGAGTAAAAAACCGCTAGATAGTGAACACATGCTGTCTGTAGTAGACCATTTCTGCTATGGATTCACGAATATCATCTAGCGCCAAATGTACGCCTTTCTTATGAAAACCGTCTAACAATTCAGGTTTCCAGCGGCGCACTAATTCCTTGATGGTACTGACATCGATATTACGATAATGAAAATAAGCTTCGAGTTCAGACATATACTTAACCAAGAAGCGACGATCTTGTCCTATGGTATTGCCGCAAAGGGGAGAAATTCCCTTTGGCACATAGTCTTGCAAAAAGGCGATAGTCTGCTGCACTGCCTGCTGTTCGTTTACTTGACTGTTTTGGCATCGAGCCGTCAACCCTGATTTACCATGGGTGTTGATACACCATTGATCCATGCCATTAAGTACAGTATCACTTTGATGAATAGCTAACACCGGCCCCTCAGCCAATATATTCAGGTTTTTATCTGTCACAATAGTGGCGATCTCTAAGACCACATCCGTTTCTGGCTCTAGACCTGTCATCTCCATATCGATCCATACTAAATTTTCGTTATTTACCGGCATTTTGGCTCCTAGGTGACACAGATATAAGGGTGAATAAAAGAATTTATAATACTGTTTGGTATAAAACCTCGCAAACGTTAACATGATACAAGAAACTGCAGAAAATACAGTAAAGATAAACGTGGCTAAAAAACCAAAACTAACAGATCGTCAAAAACGGCAGGTATCAGTTAACCGCACCAAACGGCTGGCTGGTGACAATAAGCCAGGTGAGGTTGAAGACAGCCAGCTTGGCGAGCAACAAAGTGGCCGAGTGGTGGGTCGATTTGGCAAGCATGCTAATGTTGAAGATCAAGAGTCCAATGTACACAAATGTCATATGCGCCGCACTATAGGTAGCGTAGTCTGTGGTGATGAAGTGCTGTTTAGGTTAGGTAAAGACCCTTCTGCCAATATAAAGGGCATCATTGAAGCGGTTAAAGATCGTAAGTCAGTGCTGACCCGACCGGATTTCTATGACGGTGTCAAACCTGTCGCCGCCAATATAGATCAAATCATTATTGTCAGCTCAGTCTTGCCCAGTTTATCACTGAATATTATTGATCGTTATTTAGTGGCTTCAGAAGATGTAGCCATCACGCCCGTTATTTTGCTCAATAAAGTTGAGTTATTAGATAGCCAAGAACGTGAGAAGGTAGAAGAACAACTCAATATATATCGCGATATTGGTTATCAAATTGTTTATACCAGTTGTAAGACACTTACTGGTTTAGATCAATTGGCCGCCTGTTTAAAGGATAAAGTCAGTGTCTTTGTGGGCCAATCTGGAGTCGGTAAATCAAGCTTAATTAATGTCCTGTTGCCAGATGCAACCGATGAAGTGATAGGCGATATTTCAGATAATTCTGGGCTAGGCCAACACACCACTACTACTGCAAAGCTATTGCACTTTCCAGCAGGAGGCGATCTAATCGACTCTCCTGGTGTCCGCGAGTTTGCTCTATGGCACTTGCCTGTTGAACGCTTAACATTGGGCTTTATAGAATTTAGAGACTTTCTAGGGGGTTGCAAGTTTCGAGATTGTAAACACGGCAATGATCCCGGTTGTTTGCTTAAAGCCGCAGTAGACCAAGGTACAATAAGCAGTCAACGTTATCACAGCTATCATAAGATATTAGCGAACATGGACGAGTTGCGCCCGGCGCACATCAAAGTGTAACGGTTTCACCCGTTCCTTTCCTGAATGACTAGCATATAGCCTATTGAACTTAGCTAAAATGACACAAAATGTTCGAATAGAGGTACAATTCTAGGGGTAAAAGTTAGCTCACTAGGATACTTACTTTGATTGATTCGTTGAAAATTGCGTTGCAGTATATTACCCCTAAACATCTCTTATCTAGAGCGGTAGGGCAGTTGGCCGCAGCTGAAGCTGGCGCATTAACCACCACTATTATTAAGTTGTTTATCAAACAGTTTAAGGTGGATATGTCTGAAGCCTTGAACCCAGACCCGGCTTCTTATTCCTCTTTTAATGCCTTCTTCACCCGTCAATTACGAGTCGATGCACGACCCATTTGTGCCGATCCTAATCATTTAGCTATTCCAGTGGATGGCGCAGTCAGCCAATTAGGTGACATCAAGCACGATGAAATTTTCCAAGCCAAGGGCCATGATTATAGCTTAACCACCTTGCTGGGGGGAAACCCCGCCTTAGCCGCACCCTTTTTGAATGGAAAATTTGCCACTATCTATTTGTCACCGAAAGACTATCACCGTATTCATATGCCTATTGATGGTCAATTAACAGACATGATTTACGTGCCAGGAGAGTTATTTTCTGTCAGCCCATTGACCGCAGAGCGGGTGCCCGGCTTGTTTGCCAGAAATGAGAGAGTGGTGGCAATTTTTGATACTCAAGTGGGTAAAATGGCCATGGTCCTAGTGGGAGCTACCATAGTGGCCAGTATAGAGACAAAATGGGCTGGCACCGTTTCCCCGCCTGTAGGAAAAAATGTACAACATTGGCAATACCCGAAAGAAGGTGATCATTCAGTGTTCATCAAAAAAGGCGAAGAAATGGGCTTGTTCAAACTTGGCTCTACCATAGTGGCCTGTTTTGAGTCTGGCTCAATAGAGTTTGCGGATATGCAGGCCCAAGACATAACACGCCTAGGTGATATTTTTGCCAGCATAAAGAACTAAACAATGGATCCTGTGAAAAAAAGCCTAATTTCATTACACTTTACTGTGGTGTTATTAGGGGCAACGGCGCTTTTTTCAAAAATCATTCCCTTATCCTCCATCGATATCACCTTGGGTCGGGCCATAGTCGCTTGTGTGCTGCTGCTGCTGATCGTTAAGTGTACCGGTGGCAAACTGGCGTTGAATAATAAAAAGGATTACCTGGTTGCCCTGACCTTAGGTTTACTTATGACGGCGCACTGGGTCACGTACTTTGCCGCTATGCAATATTCATCTGTCTCGGTAGGCATGATCGCACTTTTTACTTTCCCGGTGATCACTGTGTTGCTTGAGCCTTTCTTTGAGAAGATTCGTTTGGTGTGGCAAGATCTATTGAGTGCCATAGTCGTATTGTTAGGGATCTGCTTAGTGGTACCCGAGATATCCCTGACCAACGATGTAACCTTAGGGATAATGGTCGGTATTGTCTCTGCTTTTTTGTATGCTCTGCGGAACCTCATCCATCGTAAACATTTCTCCCATTATTCGGGTGCCCACTCCATGGCATTTCAGACCTTGATCATAGTGCTGTGTTTAAGCTTTTTTGCCTCTGATAAACTATTTATGGCCGATCAACAAACCTACTTATGGTTATTGGTTTTGGGCTCAGTGTTAACCGCCCTACCCCATACATTAATTGCCTCTAGCCTCAAACATCTGCGGGCCAAAACATTTTCTTTAGTCGCTTGTATGCAGCCATTCTACGGCACAGTGTTGGCTATAGTTGTATTGCATGAGCAGCCTGACTGGCAGACTCTCTTGGGTGGTATGCTGGTTATAAGTGCGGCTTTGTATGAAACCTACAATACTCAAAAACTCCACAATAAACAGTAGGCACAGACTATGCTGATATTTGCCCACAGAGGTGCCAGTGCCGATGCACCGGAAAACACCCTGTTAGCCATCCAAGAAGCTTTGAACCAAGATGCCGACGGCATTGAAATTGATGTTCACCAGCTAGAAGATAGCTTAGTGGTGATCCACGACAGATGGGTAGGCAGAACCACCAATGGCATAGGTCTGTTAGAAGATTATAGCCTGCAAGGCTTGCAACAATTAGATGCCGGTTTAGGTCAGCCAGTCCCGTTTTTATGGCAAGTATTACAATTGGTAGCAGGGCGATGCCAGATCAATATCGAGATGAAAGGCGTGACATTGCCCTCCTTAGTGGCCCAATGTATTTTACAAGCACAACAACAATTAGGCTTTAGTGCAGAGCAATTTATTGTGTCCTCTTTTAACCATCCCTTGTTAGTCTCTTTTAAGGCATTAGCCCCACAGATCAAAATCGGCGCTTTAACAGGGTGCATACCTATTGATTATGCTCAATTTGCACAACAAATGGGCGCTTATTCGGTTAACGCTGATCTGTGCTTTATCGACCAAGCTTTTGTGCAAGATGCAAAATCAAGAGGGCTAAAAGTCTATGTCTATACTGTGGATGACCAGCGAGATTTACTGCGAATGAAAAGTTGGGGGGTAGACGGGGTATTTAGTAATCATCCCGCTAAAGCAAAATACCTACTGGGTTCTGGGGACAATTAATTGATACTGCCAGCAGGCTAATAAACGAGCTTACGCCTTAAGAACTGGCGCAACCTGACTCACATTCTTGACAACTCTTACATAATTTCAAATTCATTATATGGGCACCGACTATTAACATGGCACCTATCGCTATGATGAAAGGTTCGTATTCCACACCGAACATGTTTTTGTTCCAATAGATCACACCACCTAACACTAGGCTATATAGCGGATAAAGTTGTCTGTGATAACGGTAAAAACCAGAAAACAACGCCCAAAAGCCGATGATCAGAGACAGTGATAAAATACTTCTCTCAAACCAATGTTCGGCAAAGAAGCTGGCTCCCACAAAGGGCACCAACGGAATAAGAATAGGCAACAACAGACAATGTAACGCACACAAACTTGAGGCCCAAATGCCTAGTCTGTCTAACAGCGTTTTTGGTTTCGTTGCTTCCATTGATGATCCACACAAATACTAAAGATCGTTATATTATAACATTTCATGAGAATTACAAGACTAAAGCAAAAATTGAGGGTGCGGTTAAAGAATAATAAAAAGCCTAAGCTTGGCAAGATCGCGCTTGTTCAGTTCGAGTGAGTAGTTTACCACTAAGATGCACTAACACTATGGATCCAGCCAAGAACCCAATCAACCCATCTAACAAACTAGGCAAGATAAGCAGCGGTTTATTAAGGGGCTAAGGTCTGTATAATGGGCTTCAGCCTATGGTGCAAAAAAACGAAACTATGCACCAAGTCCCCCACTAAGAACATCACCGCTGTGCCTGCTACTGCCAGTGTCTCACCGGGCTTAATGATGCCACTACAGATATAGGCAGCCACTTAATTGGTGGGCAAAAGCTGCGTATTGTAATGGCAAGCGTTCCCTAGCGGCAGCCTACACTCCTATTTATGGACGAGCCAATAAGCCACCTTAATATCAAATAGGCATAAAAACTGTACTAAGCTACCGGTTACGTTCTGCAATTTAGCGACTAATATGAAGTTGAATTCGAACATAAATCCTGATGCTCTATGGATCGATAAGCGCAATGAAATGTACATTTTACAACCCATGTTTTTCTTTTTTGCATCTAAGACACAAAAGAAAATGGGGCGGTTGCCTTGTGTCACACTTTACCCAGAGCAACTAAAGTGAATATTAACCCGGTTTTATATCGAAACATAAAGGATAACAATATGCGTGAGTTACATGTAAAAGAAGTTGAAGCCGTGAATGGTGGCAATCCATGGGCTTTTATGCTGCTGGGATATGTGGATGGACAAATTATTGATAGTGCTTGGGACTATCATTGGTCGAGTGGAAGGCGCAGCAACGGCGGACAAATGTCCCGTTATAAGTGAAATTCATTGGCCTTCATTTTATGGGGGCGCATAGCCCCCTTTATTTAAGCATTGACTTGGAAATCCGATGAAGAAGACTTCTTTAATTATATTATTGGTGTGTTTGCTGTTTTTATTAAAATCGAGAAAGAATATTTTTGGGGGCAGCACTGGCTGGTCAATACTTTGATAGGATCTGCGCCGAGCTTCTTTTACACCAGCGCAATCATATTCCTGATACCTATATTGATCAATCCTATAAATTTGAAGAGGTTTGCTACATTATCAACTTTGGTTGCAATTGAAGCCCTAATGTATGAATTTGAGCAGCTTTGGACATCAATAGTTTTTAATATTAATGAACTAGTGGCAACTATATTAGGTTTTTTTTTCGCCCATTTATTGTTTCTAATCATTAACCATTATTTTTCATGGAAAAATTTTAGTTCTACTTAGTATTTTTTAAAATTCATAAAACCAAAAGGGTCGCAATATCATCGAGCAAGGCCAGTAAGTTGGCACTGGCTATGATTAGTCCTTAACACTATTATTGGCTCTACTGGGCGCTGAAATTCCAGCAGCATTATCGGCTGTGTTAACCACTGAAACCTCAGCGGCATCATTAGTTGCGCCTGGCAACAATAAGTCAGTCAAAGAAACTAAGGTTATACCCTTTTGCGCCAGGGTGCCCAGATGCTTCTGCAAATAATCTATCGTATGGGGATAAGGGTGGGCAATGCCCACGGCATAGCCCTGCTTTTTCGACAATTGTATTAATAGCTCAAATTGTTGTTCTATTTGCTCAGGAAAATGATCAATAAACACATGCCGCTTGGTGCTTAGCACCCCAGATTTTTTGGCTATCTTTTCGGCTTTGCTAAATCTAGTGGTTCGGCTGTCTACAAAAAACAGCCCCTTTGCAGACAGAAAATCCATGGTCACAGACATAGGTAAAGTCAGCTGGGTGAGCCGGCTACCCATATGATTATTGATCCCGACTGCATGGGGTACAGTGGCTAGCGCTGAGGTTAATGTTTGTAAAATTTCAGGGGGCCGCATACTGGACAGCAACACCCCTTGCTCTTGCTTTTCTCGCCCAAGAGACTCCATTGGCATATGCAAAATCACTTCTCTTTGTTGCGCCGCGGCTCTTTGTGAGAATGTTTGAGATAATGGTTTATGAGGTAAAATAGCAAAAGTGACTTGGATCGGTAATACAAACGCCAAGGCATCTTGTTGTTTATTGCCTATATCATCAATGATCAACACCAACTTTGAGGCATTGAGATAACGACTGAATGGCAGAAGAAGAAGAAGTATAAAAAACAAACGCACTTTGATATTAATTTTGCACCCGCTATGTGGATAAGTATAGAGACCTAACACATTATTACTAATGTCTAGGCCACAAAGGTTGATTGCTGTTACAGCTTCAACCAACGAACCGGATTAATAGGTTTGCCTTTATGGCGTATTTCAAAATACAAATTGGGCCGGTTTTGTCCGCCACTTTGCCCTAATAATGCTATAGATTGCCCTGCCTGAACGTTTTCACCTGCCTGTTTTAGTAATGCCTGATTATGACCATATAGACTCATAAAGCCATCACCATGATCTAATACTGTGACTAAACCAAAACCTCTTAGCCAATCAGAATACAAGACCTTAGCATCGTGAATAGCCACAACTGGGGTGCCAGAGCGGCCATTTATCACCACCCCTTTCCACTTAATTTGACCTTGCCTAAAGCGTCCAAACATTTTCCGTAAGTTGCCTTGGGCCGGCATCAATAATTTGCCCTTAAGCTGACTTAAACCTGTTAGCGCCTTGCTCTGCCTAATTTGCGTTGGTGATTGCTGTTGTAAGGCTTGCTGTTGGGCTCTTTGTTGAGCTAGGTTTAGCGCCTCAAGTAAACTTTGTTCATTTACTTGTAATTGGGCAATTCTGGCTTCATCGGACTCGATAGTTGAACGTATCTTTTTGAGGGTGCTTTGTCTGTCAGTTTGTTGAGACGTTAAGTGTTGCTGCTGGGTCTGCTGAACCTCTTGCAACTCTTGCAACTCTTGCTGGGCCTCTAACAATTGCACCTTAATCCCTTGTAATTCTGTGACTAACACATTAAAGCCTTCGATCTGTGATTTTCGCGCTTTATTCAGGTATTGGTAGTAAGTAATAGTACGTTCAAAGTTAGCGGCATCTTTTTGGTTGAGTAACATTTTTGCAAAATCATAGTTACCTGTCATATAGGCACTACGAATTTGTTTAGCTAAGGCTGATTTTTGCTGATGCACTGCCGTTGAATATTCTTTCTGTTGATCTCGTAGTAATCGTTGCTGCTTTTGATTTTCTTTGAGTTGACCTTGGGTCTGATTCAGCACCTTGCTCGATTTGGCGATCTGCAGCTCTTTATTCTTCAAGACCTCTTGTAACTTCTGAGCCGCCTCTAACTGACTCTTTATTTGGGTTTGTTTGTTTTTTATTTGCTGCTGTATAGACTCAAGATCAGCATTCTGTTGGGCATAAATAGCTGACGTAAAAAGGCACAGTAACCCCAAGAGCCAGGCAAATTTAGGCCTTTTTTTTGGGGTGAGTAACCTGATGGTAAATAATAACAACAGACTAATCCAGGATCACTATAGGGCTGCCCGTCATTTCCGTTGGTTGCTCCATTCCCATTAAATGCAACATAGTGGGAGCGACATCACTCAAGGTTCCGCCTGCTCTTGCCGTAGATGGACTGCCCACATGTATAAAGGGCACCAACTCACTAGTGTGGGCCGTGTGGGCTTGACCAGTATCCTCATCCTGCATTTTTTCTGCATTACCGTGATCAGCAGTAATTAAACAATCACCACCGACTTTATTGATCGCCTCGACTATTCTGGCTATACAAGCATCAACGGCTTCACAAGCTTCAACTGCCGCATCAAAGTTACCCGTATGCCCTACCATATCGCCATTGGGATAATTACATACTATGGCATCGAACTTACCAGATCCTATTGCCTCCACCAGTTTGTCTGTTAGCTCTTGTGAATTCATTTCGGGCTGCAGATCATAAGTCGCCACTTTGGGAGAAGGGATCAAAATACGCTCTTCACCCTCATATAATGACTCGCGGCCACCACTATAGAAGAAGGTCACATGGGCATACTTTTCTGTTTCAGATATACGCAGTTGAGTCTTATTGTGCTGGGCCAACCAGTCACCCATCACATTGACTAATGGCACGGGAGGATAAGCACAAGGCGCAGCGATGTTTTCAGAATATTGGGTCAAAGTCACAAAGGCGGATAATTCCACATGATGTGATTTACTGAACTCCCTGAAGCTAGACTCAACAAAGGGTCGACTTATTTCTCTGGCTCGATCGGCACGAAAATTCATAAAGAACAGTGCATCGCCTGTTGCTAATGGCGCAGGTTCGCCTATAACAGTGGCTTGCACAAATTCATCATTTTCATTTCGTTGGTAGCTGGCCTCTAAAGCTTGCAATGCGCTCTGCTCTTGGCAATTAGCTTGCCCATTAGCTATAAGGTTGTATGCAGTTTCGACCCGGTCCCATCTTGTATCTCGATCCATGGCATAATAACGGCCCACTAGACTGGCTATTCTACCTATGCCCAGTTCAGAAAACACAGCTTCGGCAGCTTCTATGGAGGCTTTAGCGCTTTGAGGCGGTGTGTCTCGGCCGTCTAAGAATGCATGTAAGTATATTTCTTTAGCACCACGCTTAGCGGCCATCCTCAGCAAGGCAAAAATATGATCTTGATGGCTGTGCACACCACCTGGCGACAACAAGCCCATAATATGGATCCCATGGCCTGCTTTTATAGCCTTATCTAGGTTCTCAACCAGAGTCGGATTCGCAAAGAATGTCCCCTCATCCACCGCTTTGGTGACACGGGTAAAGTCTTGGTACACCACTCGTCCTGCACCTAGATTCACGTGGCCAACCTCAGAGTTACCCATTTGTCCGGGCGGTAAACCCACATCTAATCCAGAGCCAGATATCAAGGTATTAGCATAGCGTTTGCACAAGCCGTCTAACACTGGGGTATTGGCATGGGCTATTGCATTACTGTCGGTCTCTTCCCTATGGCCCCATCCGTCCAAAATAATTAAGGCGGTAGTTCTTTTAGCTTGGCTCATGATCCTATCCTATCTATAAAATTGTTATGCCATGACTACTTATATAGTCAGCCATGGCATAATCGTCTGGCAATAACCTAATGTTATCCTTACTAGAGGGACCCGTCACCCGCAAATCGCCTTAAAAAACCAAATGGATAACAATAAGTTATTCTTTGTTAAATACAACAAAGCAATGCAGGACTAGTTTCTGTGTATAAAATCTATATACTTTGGCCTCGTTTTTTGCAGTCATTAACCTTTGGGGCTCATGTGTTATGGAACAAGTTGTGGAGTTTGTCACTAACCACTATATTTTATCTGGTCTGTTTGTTGCGCTTTTAGTTGCACTTATATATACCTCTGTCGCTAGTCAGCTTTCCAACTTAAAAGAGCTCAGCACACATGAGGCCACGTTATTAATGAATAAAGAAGACGCCTATATTTTAGATATTCGTGCTGTCGGCGACTTTAAGAAAGGTCATATACTTGGCTCAAATCAAATTAAAGCGGAGTTCATCACTAAAGGCGACTTTGCGACTCTTGAAAAAGTCAAAGACAAACCCATTATTATAGTATGCGCGATGGGCATGACGTCAAAACGCACGGCCACACAAATGTTAAAAGCTGGGTTTGAGAAAGTGACTATTCTCAAAGGTGGCATAAATGCTTGGCAAGGTGCCAACCTACCAATTAATAAGTAGCGAGTATTGTAGTGAGCAAAATAGATATTTACACCAAAGGGTATTGCCCTTATTGCCATCGTGCAAAAGCATTATTAACCACAAAGAATGTTGAATTTAATGAAATCGACATAGATGTTAAACCTGAATTACGCAATCAAATGATTGAGCTGGCGCAAGGTAAGTCCACTGTTCCACAAATCTTTATTAACAACCAACATGTAGGCGGTTGTGATGATTTATTTGCTTTAGAAGCAAAAAACGAACTCAACAGCTTATTGGCTGTTTAAACACAAAAATTAAGGAATTAATATGGCTGACGAAAATCAACCAAACGAAGCGGCAACACAACCAGAAGCGGCTAAAGGCCCACAATTTGTTATCCAAAGAATATATACCAAAGATATTTCTTTTGAAGCACCCAATGCACCCGCTGTTTTCCAAAAAGAGTGGAAACCAGAAGTCCACCTTGATCTAGACACTAAGAGCAACTCTTTAGGTGAGAACCTTTATGAAGTGGTATTGTCTGTGACAGTGACGGCTAAGCTTGGTGAAGAAACCGCTTTTTTATGTGAAGTACAGCAAGCTGGAGTCTTCACTATAGGTGACATGCCAGAGCAAAACCTTGCACAGATGATAGGCGCATTCTGCCCCAATACATTATTTCCTTATGCCAGAGAAACGATTTCTAATTTAGTCAACCGTGGTACCTTCCCACCATTGAACTTAGCGCCTGTGGATTTCAATTCGGTTTTTGCCGCTTATATGAAGAAAAGAGTAGAGCAAGCTCAAGAACCACAAAAATTAGACGCCTAAACTAGACCCCATTATGGATCCAGTTTGTGTATTAGGGGCGGGTTCCTATGGAACCGCCTTGGCGTTCTGTTTAGCTAGAAATGGCATACAAACTTTGCTATGGGGCAGAGATCCTCAGCAAATGCTGCGCATGGCGCAAACCAGAAGCAACGATAAATATCTTGCTGGAGCGGTATTTCCCGAAAAGCTAATCATTGAGCCTTCTCTGCAAAGCGCCTTAAACCAGAGTCGTGACATCTTGGTAGTGGTGCCTAGCCATGCGTTTGCCGATACCCTAAAGCAGATCCAACCTCATCTTCACTCATCTCACAGAATTATCTGGGCAACCAAAGGCTTAGAGCCAAAAACAGGAAGATTATTGCAAGAGGTTGCGGAGGATATTCTGGGTCATCAAAGGCCGTTTGCGGCACTGTCTGGTCCCACTTTTGCCAAAGAGATGGTGGCAGGCCTGCCTACAGCCATCTCTTTATGTTCCACTGATCAGGTGCTGGCAGAAGAGTTTGCCAACAAGCTACACTGTTCAAAATCCTTTAGGGTCTATCAAAATGATGATTTTATCGGTGTGCAATTAGGCGGTGCAGTGAAGAACGTTATTGCAATAGGCGCCGGATTAGCCGATGGTTTGGGCTTTGGTGCCAATGCTAGAATCGCCCTTATCACAAGAGGTTTAGCGGAGATGAGTCGACTAGGTGTAAAGATGGGGGCTAAACCCACTACTTTTATGGGCATGGCATGCTTAGGGGATTTAGTCTTAACTTGTACCGATAATCAATCTCGAAATAGACGTTTTGGCATGGCCTTGGGTCGAGGGCTTAATATTCAGTCGGCGATGGATGAAATTGGCCAAATTGTTGAAGGTTACAATAATACTAAAGAAGTGCATATATTGGCCCGTAGAATGGAGATAGAAATGCCCATTTGCGAACAAATTTTTCAAGTATTATATAATAAGAAAACGGCCAAAGACGCGGCATTAGAATTATTATCTCGACAACAACGCTCAGAATAGTTAAGTGTAAATTTCCCCTTTATAAACTGGTTAAGATAGATTGAAGACCCAGATCAAGACAGACAATTCAAATAAAAACTTAAAAAAAGATATCAATAAATATACGTTTTTTCATAAAAAATCAGATGTTTAGAAAACATTTAAAATATTTTTGTTTATAAAATTCACCTTAATTTACTAAGCAAAATGAGCAGCCCAAATATTCCCAATAGGTTACTAGAGTAAAAGGGGGTCAGCCAAAACACTCATCACTGCTCGGGCCCTGCCATCCATTTAACAGCAAGCTCCATTTTGTTCCAGCAAAAAATGCCGCAGCTTTAGTTAATTTAACTTACCAAAACTTGAAAAAATTAATAATAATACTTTATTGACCATTTCACATTTAGGTTCTTAACTCATTGCACTGATGAATAATTCGTCAATTTTTGTAAGGAAGAAACAGATGAGATTTAGAACAACATTATCATTTTTACCTATAATAACTTTCCTTTGGTTAACCTCAAATCTATTGAAATAAAAAAGTCTATGGTTAATTGAAACAGCAAATAATCAAAGGTAATTGTTAGGTGTATTGATTTACCAAATACAATAGATACCTGTAAAAACCGGTAAGCTTTACCTTTCTTTTAATGTTGAGTAAGCCCGTTATGCACCAGTTAATTTAGATAAACACACCATTTATATTTACGTATCGCGGTCACAAGGATGTATCGAAATGTTTTTAAAACTGCCATTAGTCCCAGCCCTTTTGATAAAGATGTATAGGTTAAAATCGAAACAAAGTCTCAATCTTATTAATGAATTCGATAAGCCTAACTCGGCTCAGTGGGGTCTAATATGAAACGACTATATTGCTCTAGAAAACAACTTATAAAACATCGTTTAGGCATTTTACTTAGCCTGATGATTTACCTAACAAGTCCTTCTGCGGCTTATTCCAGTGTAATTCTAGCCGATAGTAATCCGCATGCGAGTCAAGGCGCGATGGTTGCCGCGCATCACTATGGGGTGAGTTTATTGCAAGCCTCTAGCACCAGCAGTCAAGGGGGATTTAATGCAGCGATCTTTCCTGTGAATATTACTCAATCACTGCCTGCAGAGCACAGATGGATAGTGCTCCTGATCCTAGGCTTGAGTGTGTTGTTACTGCTGTTATACAAAGGGCGCTTGCGGGAAGTGATTAGCCAACATAAAGAATTACAAAGCCTAGTGGCGCAGGAAGGCTTGTCACTGCAAAAACAAAACACTTTACTTGCGAATAAATCCCTGTTGCTTCAAAAACAATCGCCATCATTGGAGATGGCCACCCAAGAAAACAAAGACCGTATACAAAGATTAACTCGCAATCAAGATCAACTGGCAACCAGTGCCAAGTTGGTGGTCTTGAGTCGAATTTCGACCGAGGATTATAGTGAAGTGAATAGTTCTTTAAAAACCATCAAAGAGGCAATGCATAAACTTTTACAAGAAAATCAATCCATAAACGAGCTAGAGCACTGTGATTTTAGCGCTGCTTCTAGTTTGAACCACCAAGAGATACTAGAGTCCGTTAGCCTGCTCAGTAAAGACATCGATAGTGCTTTGGATATAGTATCGCGGTGTCATGGACCAATCAATGCACAAGCACCAAATGCCATACATGTTGTGGCTTTGACCGATTATATCCAGCGGCTGGTTTCCATAGTTAAGTATCAAAATAACGATTTCACAGGCCGAATTGATGTGCTAGCAGAAACAGAAGTGCAATTAGAAGTCGATGTAGACGCCTTAGAAAGCATTTTAACCAGCCTAATAGACAACGCCATTCAGCATGCCTTCCCATCGGTGACAGAACAGGCTCGCATACTGATCACTATCAGCATTGACTCTTATTTTAAGGCAAACACCTTGCTTATAAAAGTCACAGATAACGGCTGTGGTATTGATGCCAATATCTTACCCTTAGTATTCGCCCCCTTGTACAGCACAGCAGTCGGTAAGGGCTCTAGGGGAATGGGACTTTACTTAGCCTCTAACTTAGCGACCGACGTCCTTGCGTGCCGTTTAGAATGCCAAAGCATTGCTGGCGCTGGCAGCGAATTCATCCTTTCCCTGCCTATAGATAAACAGCAGGTGACCATGGTAGTCCCAAAAACCGCCAGTACCAAGACGCTATAAGTCAAAAGCAGCCATAAGCAGCGGGTTCTTGGCATACCCCCAAGAGCAAAAAAAACACTAGGGATATGTATCACCTTCTTTGTTCATTGGTGGGTGTCAGATCACAATATGCGTGCCAGGTTCATCATAAAGAAAATGTACCTGCAGCCCTAAGTCATTTAAAACGGTAGCTTAGATACTTTTAGCACCAAGGCTGCCCCGCTTGTTTAAAGGCAAAGATATTACCATTACAATTATTCGGCAAGGATGAGAGGACGCCTTAATAAATCTGACACCATCAGCTGCTTCAAGGTTGTTTTTTCCGATACCTTTGACGCATCTAAGGTATTACTTCGCCCTTGAAAGCCCCGACCTAATTTTTGCTGCAGCTCCGTTACTAGAAAGGGTATTACCATCATATGCCGATGTTTACCTTATTACACAAAGGTTAGACAACCGTACTGCTCATTGCCACTCGGCTAGTTTGATTAATCGAGGCATGTAGGCAGCAAAACTAACCAAGCCTACAGGTTGATTAAACCCTGATGCTTATGCTACCAACACCCCAGCATTAGTATCAAAAGACGCCATGCTATTATCACCAGCCGTCACAGTTGCTACTAACCTTAGGTTGAGGCTTGTTGAATAATTGGCAGTCTGGCGTATTGCTGCTACTGACTGTTTAATCCCCCACAAAAAAGGCTACCCGTTTGGATAGCCTTTTCTTTGTATGGGCTCTTCTACATGGCTGCTACTCTTTTTTTTAATCACCCACAAAAAAAGGCTACCCGTTTGGATAGCCCTTTCTTTGAATGGGGTCTGCTGCATCGCTGCTACTCTCGTTTTTAATCACCCACAAAAAAAAGCCACCCTTCGGATAGCGTTCTCTTTGAATGGGGTCTGCTGCATCGCCGCTACTCTTTTTTTTAATCGCACACAAAAAAGGCTACCCTGTGGATAGTCTTATCTTTGAATGGGGTCTGCTGCATCGCTGCTACTCTTTTTT
>JAWUWP010000025.1:0-79442 GCA_034111785.1 Paraglaciecola sp. | reverse complement strand
TGACCAGATCCCCAGATAGGATCTCGATATTGTTCAGTAGCAGTTAATGTGGCTCTGTCAACTTAACTTCAAGTGTGTATCATATTACAGATGAAAACTTATAAACGCTATCGGAGTATAGGTAAAATAATACGTCATTTTTCCTAAAATCAAAATACATGATGCCTTATATTTTCCATATTGACATTTATTTTATATTCTTAAGGGAGTGAAAGTTGGCTATTTTTCTTCGATTAATCAACTGTTTCCACGTAATTCAGAATTCAAAACAAGCGCCTCCCACTGTTGTGAAAACCAGTTTTGTTTATGATGATGAACGGCTTTTATTCAAACAGACTTATCTGAGGCGGTGCTCGACTTTGTGGGGCAATATCTCGACGACTTCGTCATTTTTTGTATTCAGGTGACTAAGTATCTTTTGGATCACCAATGGATGTGCATTAGACACATCCTTGTGTCTAACCCTACGGGCAGCATGCGCTGTGCAAATCGGCTTTCCTGCCGATTTGTCGATGCTCGAACAAAGGGCATGAGCGTAGGGGGTTGAGGCTGGCTGTTCTTCAGCGCCGCTATGCGTTTTTATGCTGGTGTGTTTTGACGTTTCTGGTGTTGTTTCTATCTTGGCGAGGATAGGGTTTAAGTCAACGTAGGCCATGCAGGCTAACACTGCACTTTCATCTAGCAGGGCTTGAGACTTAAATCGCCCTTCTCAGAATCGTCCTGTGCATTCGTCTTCTTTCTTGGCTTCGCGGGCGATGTATTCGTTCAGATTACGCATAAACCAACTGATGTCGTACAAGCGCTGGCGGTAACGGGCTAAAGTTTCATCAAAAGTGATCAACTCCCCTGGGCTGAGGGTCTCGCCCTTTAGGTATTTGTGGGTCAACAGGGTGCCTTTGTGCAAGGTGTGGTAGCGCCGTAATAACTCCTCAACACTCCAGCTCTGGGCTTCGGCCTTACCAACGCAGACCACGACATGGCTATGATTGCTCATTACCGCGTAAACACAGATATCAATGGCAAAGACGGTCGATAAGAACAACAAACGCTCTTCTACCCACCCTCGGCGGTGCTCAAAACTTTGACCTGAGTACTTATCCACACCACACAGAAAAGCGCGACGAACACAGCGAGAAAAACAGTGGTAATAAGGGGTATCGATTAAACTAATTTGGCTTTTCCGAGGGTGGGGCATGACCCACCTACCGATTTAAACATGAAACACTCTACAAGCTTAGTTTAGTTCAAAAAACAGACAAAATTTATTATGGATGTCCTTATAAAATTCTTCTTATAAAATTCTTTAACGCCTGACACCATCAATAACCAGTCTAAAATTAACTATATTCCAAACTCCTAGTCCCACACTTCAAATCGATTGCGGCCATTTTGCTTAGCCTTGTAAAGGGCTGAGTCAGCCTGACTAATTAGTATTTCAATATTGCCTTTATCCGATGGTATGACCCATGATATTCCTAAGCTAAGAGTCAGCATATTGCTAACGTTGTTGTTGCAATGCTTAATATGGCAGCTGGCGACTTCTTTTTGAATATTTTCTGCCAGAAACTGAGCCGAATCAATATCAGTATTTGGTAAAATCAAGATAAACTCTTCACCACCATAACGTGCGGCGAGGTCATTTGGATGCTTTAAACATTTTGCTAATAGGTTTGCTACCTTTATAAGACAATCGTCTCCTGCCTGGTGACCATAGTGGTCATTGAAGGCTTTAAAGTAATCAATATCGATCATTATAATGGAAAGAGCGTTATTGGAACGCCTTAGCGTCTTCCATTCATCTTCAAGTTTATTCTCAAAAGATAAGCGGTTTGCGATACCTGTTAAAGGATCGGTTAGAGTGAGATGTTGCAATTGTGCATTGGCTTCGCGAAGTTTTATTTCTAATTTTATTGATTTTTCGTGTTCGATTCTAATATTTCTATAAGCCTTTTGTAATTCGGTGTTGTTGCTCTGAATAATTGACAACATGCGATTGAATTTGTTTGCCAGAAAGCCTATTTCATCATTACTGTTGATTTCAGTTCGCAAGGTATAGTTTTTGTCATTAGTTATCTTCTGCATTTGCTCAGAGAGTTTTGATATCGGCTGTAAAACACTCTTTCTGAGTGCCAGCCAAATGATCACAATACTAATTAGGCAAACTACACCTAAGGTATATAGTGCATAGTTAATACTGGCTATGCCGTTGCGAGTGATATCTCTTGGAGAAGCGCTACTGAGCTTTAAGATTGGAATATTTCGTGAGTAATAATATTTTGATACGCGGAGAAATGAATCATTTAGTTTAGTTATACGGTAATTGGTGTTATCCAGCCCTGCATTCACAGCCTCGGGATCAATAATATCTATTGAGAAGTCTATTTTAATTATTTGTTGATATTGCCTTATAACACTATCGTTGATTAGCTTTCCCATTATGAGATACCCTCCACTGGGCTTTTCCTTGTTACTCGATAAGATAGGCCTGATGGAAAATAGTATAGGCACATTATCTTGCACAATTACGCCTGTTGAATAGTCAATGTCCGAGTCCAGAAGTCGGTCAATATAAGGCTCAAGCAATGTATATGATTGCTGGATATATTCATCCGTTGTAATGATTTCAGTGGAACCGTCTTTAGTGTCATAGGTTTCTCCCCAAATAAGTTCATCTTCAATATTGTAAAAATAAACCATATCGACCTGAAAGTTTTCAAAGGTATCAACACTGAGATAGTCATCAATATAGCGCTGGTTTCTATCCTGAATAAATTGATAAGTCAGATCCCAGTCTGCCATGTCGTAATTAATTTTATCAAGCTGGATAAGAGTGTTATTGATCACTCCCTCGACTCTATCGAGGTTGACATTTGCGTGTTGTTGCTCAATATCGACAAAAGTGGGAAAAATCACCTGTTTTTGAATGACGTAATAAGAGCTTAGAAAAACTACGGCCATGAAAAAATTAATAAATAGGATTTTTTTAGACAAGGTCATTGCTTACACTCTCACTCCTAATTCTGCATTACGGATACGAAAAAAATGGGAGTTAAACAGTGAAGTACCGCCTACAACCAAGGATTAATAACAACAATAATCCCATATCCTAAGTATTCAGTAAACCTTTGAGAGTAATTATCCGCCCTGACTCACAAAGCCCAACGAGTCGTACCAGTGAACATAAAACCTTCATAAGACCTGCAGGACCTGCAGGGTCAGAGACGCTGATATATCGAATCGCGAACGTCCCCTTATGTTTAGATTATCAGTTAGCTGTCGGTCACGCTGAACACCAGATAACTCTGCTAACTAGGGACAGCTAGCGGATAATATCCAATGGAGGAAACCGCGGGGGTTATCTGTAGTGTGTCGTTTCTATGGGGATTTCGTTGTTGGGTCGCTGGATTGTGACCTGCTTTTTGCGCCACTTGTTTTTACGGGCTTGTGATGTGTGTTTAATGTTCATCTTTATTGTCTACCCCCTTTTTTTATTGTCTTTTATTACCGTAATATCATGATATTTAAGCTTTCAACCATAGCCTGCCTGTCATCGTATTTCGACGATGATTTTGATACCTTGTTTATATTCTATAGTTTCATGTTGGTGGCGCTTTGGGTCAATAGGTTGGCAGTGTTATTGCGACTATCACCATGGGTTGATGTCACTGACGACACTGAAACGGGACTGACTGATCAACGACAGGCTCTAATGTGGTTGTCACTGCTGGTGCTGGTACATTTAATAACTTTCTCGCAAGCGCCAGTTTGGTTTGACTAACAAGTAATCCGTAATGCCGTATACGATCTAACCCACTTGGCAATACATGCAGCATAAACCGCCGGATAAACTCGTTTGTTTCTAACTGCATGGTTTTATGCTGAGTGTGTCCTTTAAGTCGATAGTCCTTGTAGGTAAAGCTAACGTATTTCTCGTTGATCTGGCGTAGTCGACTGTTGGCTATTGCCACGGGATGTGTGTATCGGGATAAGTATGCCAAAACCGCTTCTGGGCCAGCAAAGGGACGCTTGGCATACACCACCCATTCTCGATATTGTTGCTCAGCGCACCAATCACTGAAGCCCTTAGGCTCGATGAGCTCTATCAAATCGCCGTAAGCCATCAACATACCAGCGCCGAAACAGACGAGATAGCACCCGAACAGGTAAAAAAATCCCGTTTTACATGCCTGCCACTGTTGCTTGTCTGCACTTATCCCGCGGCCAGGCAGGATACAGTGAACGTGCGGGTGATGGGTCATGGCTGAACCCCAAGTATGTAAGATCATGATCATACCAATTTGGGCACCAAGGTGTTTAGGGTCTTTGGCAATCGTGAGTAACGTTTGCGATGCGGCTTTGAACAACAAGTGTTACATCTGAGACTTATTGTAAAAGGCTAACTGACTGATGGCTGCGGGCAAGATAAACACCGCATGGTAATACTCTGTGGGCAACAATTGGGTTTGCCTAGCCTCAAGCCAGCGTTTAGCTGAGGATGATTGGCACTTAGGACAATGTCGATTGCGACAGGAGTGATAAGCGATTAATTGCGTATTACATTGTGGGCAATGTAATAGATGACCACCTAAGTGTGCACTTCGGCAGCGCTGGATGGCCATCATGACCTTGAGTTGATTGAGGCTAAGATGTCCTTGTTGTGCTGCCTTGTACTGCGAACCATAAGAACGAAAGATATCTGCCACCTCAAGTGAGGTGCGAGGCATGTCATGTCACTCAATGTATAAGCTTCAGGGCATCAAGCGGACTGACGACCTCATGCAATAACTTGGTTGCCACTTGTGCATACAAGGCCGTATTTTCCAACTTACTGTGTCCCAGTAAGGTCTGTATGACCCTAATATCGACTTTGGCTTCCAGTAAGTGCGTCGCAAAACTGTGCCCTAAAGTGTGCATGGACACTCGTTTTTCAATTTCAGCATCTTTGGCCGCCGCTTTACAGGCGCGACCTAACTGGCGTGTTGATAGAGGATTGATGGGTTGCTGACCTGGGAACAACCACCCTCCATTTAGCATCAAATGTTGAGCATGAGCGTAATGCCACCAATCTGGGTTTTAGGACTAAGTTTACGCATGTTCATATCATCTATCATGCGTTGACGTAATGGACTGACAGTTTCATTAACTTGAGTCATCATAATACTCCTAAGTGAATTAAGGGCGATGATGCCCTTTACTCAGCATAGAAGTGGGTCACAAATGATGGGGAGTTTTACGAGATAAAAGGGGAAACCCTACCGCGAGAGCGGTTTAGTCCAATGGCACAAAGCGCCTAAATAGCCGTGACTGTCCGCTTTCTCTGTTGTTGAAACAACCATTTCGAACGCTTTTTATTCGGTTTTATCTTTGTAATCACACAAGTCTTCAATAATGCACGAGCCACATCTAGGCTTTCTGGCAATACATGTATACCTGCCATGCAAAATTAACCAGTGATGGAGGTCATACATAAATTCAGTTTTGTTAGGGGTGTTTTTGATGATGTTTTTTTCGGTTTCTTCGACCGTCTTACCTTTAGCATAACCCGTGCGATTAGCGACCCTTTGAATATGTGTGTCAACTGCAATAAAGTATTGACCTTCATTATCTTTTAGCCAACCAAAAGCGGTGTTTAACACCACATTAGCCGTTTTACGGCCGACACCTGGCAAGGCTTCTAATGCTGCTCTGTCTTGTGGAATGATAGACTGGTGTTGATTGATCAATATCTCACAGGTTTTTATCACATTTGCCGCTTTGGTATTAAACAGGCCTATGGTTTTAATATAATGTTTAAGTCCTTCTACCCCCAAGGCCAAAATGGATTCAGGTGTATTGGCTATGGCGTACAACTTATTCGTGGCTTTGTTGACTCCCACATCAGTGGATTGGGCCGATAACAGAACCGCTATCAGTAGCTCAAAGGCACTGCTGAAGTTGAGTTCGGTAGTAGGGTGGGGATTGGCGGCACGCAAACGTGTCAGGATCTCAAGGCGCTTTTGGGTATTCATGTCAATTTATCACCTTAAGTTTCCGCTGTGACCCGCGCTCTTTGTACGACTTTCTTTGCGGATTGAGCCTTAAATGATTTTTGCATATAGTTGTCCAATACATTTTTTAAGGCAATGATCAGGCCCATACATAAAAAGGCACCGGGCGGTAATATCGCTAATAAAAATGGCGTCTGGGTTTCAAATACTGTGACTTTTAATACGACTGCCCAGTCACCCAATAATAGTTCGGCCCCAGCCAGCAGTGTGCCGTAACCTAGTAGTTCACGCATACCACCCAGTAACACTAATACCAAGGTAAAGCCTAGGCCCATCATTAGACCATCAAAGGCTGATTTGCCCACAGTATTTTTCGAGGCGTAAGCTTCTGCTCGCCCTATAATGGCGCAGTTGGTGACAATAAGAGGAATAAATATGCCTAGAGCCTGGTACAGCGCAAAGGTATAGGCGTTCATGACTAATTGCACTATGGTCACAAAAGCCGCGATGATCATAACAAAGATGGGAATACGGATTTCGCTAGGCACCCAATTGCGTATAATTGACACACTGGTATTAGATCCAATCAGCACTAAGGTGGTGGCCAAACCTAAGCCTAAACCATTGGTGATTGTGGCTGTGACCGCCAGCAAGGGGCATAAACCTAATAATTGCACCAGAGCAGGATTGTTTTTCCACAAGGCTTGCCAACTTAATTCTTTGAATTCATTCATTAAGATCACTCGGGTTGGCTAGTTTGAGCTGTGGACCACAGGCATTTGCTGCGGCAAAAATAACGGATTGATTGGTGATGTAATATTCAACACTATTTTTGATGGCCTTGACTACCGCTCTTGGCGTAATAGTGGCGCCGGTAAATTGGTCGAACTGGCCGCCGTCTTTCTTAACCGCCCAATTGTCGGTAGAGGATAGTTGTAAAGATTGATTGTCGAAATCTAACACCCAATCGCTAATACGCAAGTCAATCTTGTCCCCTAAGCCTGGTGTTTCTTTATGCTCTAGTATTCTGACGCCTAACACTTGCGCCGTGTTGGTGTTATGCCTACCAACGCCCACTATTAGCCGGATTTTACCACTATAGCCATCGGGCGCAATGCTTTCTATTGCTGCCGCCACAGGCTTGCCTCGCCATGTCGCCCGATAAATACGCTGAGCTTGTTCAGAGCCTAAATAGTCAGGGGCAATTAGCAGCGCACAATCTTGGGCTATGGCGTTATCATAGATCTTCGTGTCAATCACCGCATTTAGGGTTCGTAATAGTTTCTTTTGTTGTTGTAACGCGATTTGGTCCTTGGTGCCAAAAAACGTCAAAGAAATAAGCCCAGTGGTGACTACAGCAAATAGGCTGAGTATGAGTCCATTTTTAGCCATCGCTGTAAGCATTATTGATCCTCCTCGGCTTTCTCACTTTTGGCACGGCTATGGCCATAAGTGCGTGGACGGGTATAGTAGTCAATTAATGGCACTGCCATATTCATGATGATGACAGCAAAAGCGATGGCATCTGGATAGCCACCCCAAGTGCGGATCACATAGACCCAAAAGCCAATGGCTGCGCCAAATATCAAGCGCCCCTTATTGGTGGTGCTGGCCGATACGGGATCAGTCGCAATAAAAAATGCGCCGAAGATAATGCTGCCATTTAACAGATGAAATACACCCGATGCATACAAAGAATTATCAAACAAGGACATCAGCAGCGCGCAAACAAAGAGACTGCCTAAGATACTCACAGGAATGTGCCAATTAATTACTTTTTGTTTGAGTAGGTAAAGCCCACCCAACAAATACCCCAGGCTGATCCAACTGGAAGCGACGCTCAAACCTGAAACCGTGCTATCAAAAATTCTAAATTCTAAGGCTTCTTTATAAGTGAAACCTTGGGCTAAACTGGTTCTGATGGTGTCCAGTGGTGTGGCCATAGTCACGCCATCTATATCTGTCTTGAGTTGTGCTAGGCTAAAACCCTCGACACTAAATCCGCTAAAAATAGCGTACAGGGCATCCATAAAATTGTGACTATATTGGGCTAGATAGGTAGGGGGTAACCATTGAGTCATTTGCACGGGAAATGACACCAACAACATCACATAGGCTGCCATAGCGGGGTTAAATAAATTGAAACCCAAACCGCCATACAACTGTTTGACAATAGCTATGGCAAAAAATGTGCCTATCACTATTACCCACCAAGGGGCAAAAGGCGGCACACTAACGGCCAATAACATGGCCGTTAAAATCGCGCTGTTGTCTTTAATGGCCCGCTCGAAATCTCGTTTTCTTAACTCTAAAATGGCGGCCTCAGTGCCGACTGCGGTGATCACTGCGATAGCAATTTGGATCAAGGTTCCCCAACCAAAAAACCAACTTTGCAAAATAATACCGGGGATCATCGCGATGATCACCAAGCGCATAACTTGTCCGGTGTCACGGCGAATATGCTGGTGCGGAGAGCTGGTTAACTTAAAATTCATCGTTTATTTTCTTCTTTACTGTCCGTGCTGTTTTGGGCGGCTATTGCCGCCGCCTTTTTAGCCTTAGCTTTGGCCACCGCTGCGGCGATCCTGCGTTTTTTGATTTCTAATGCTTGATCTAGAGCCACAGGTGTCGGCTGTGTTGTATCACTAGGTTGCCCTAGTGCTGCCTGTCCTGCCACTTGTTTAGCCTGACGTTTAGCCTTGGCTTTGGCTACGGCTGTGGCGATCTGTTGTTGTTTTTCTGTTGCTGCTTGTGTCAACACTGCCGTCTTTTCTAGATCTTGCGGTGCCTTCGTTTTAGCGGTTGCTGGTGCGGTTGGCGCATGAGCCACTAAGTCTGCCATAGGTTGCTCTGTGCCGACTTGGTTGATTGACACCGGCTCAGGTACTAGCAGGTGAGCCGCCGTATTCTCAGCATTTTCAGTATTCACAATACCCAATGCATTCTCAGTGCTGGCAACACTTCCGGCATTCTGAGTGTTATCAGTGTTATCAGTGTCAGTATTAATGTCAGTGCTGGCAACACTTCCGGTATTCTGAGTGTTATCAGTGTTATCAGTGTTATCAGTGTCAGTATTAATGTCAGCGCTGGCAACACTTTCGGTATTCTGAGTGTTATCAGTGTCAGTGCCATTTTTTTCTAGGGTGTGACTGACCTTTTCAGCCGCTGCTCTTTTGGCTTTTGCCCGGGCTATAGCATCCTGTACGCGAGTGTTGGGACTGGCCGCTCTAACGGTTTCAGCTGCTGTGCTCTGGGATTGTTCAGGTGTCTGGACTTGCGGTTCGTCTTGGGACGTACTCGTTTGGCTATTGGCCGCGGCCTGTTTTTTTGCTTTGGCTCGGGCCAATGCAGCCGCTATTTTGCCTTTGGCATCATTGCCGGTGGAGGACATCGCTTGTTTGCGCGCCTCGGCTGCTAGGCGATGTTTCTCATCTCTTGCTTGTTGGTCTGCCAATAACCTAGAGGCTCTTGTTTCGAAGCGTTCTCTAGCCTTATCTGATTTTTGTTTGTCGTCTTGCTCTGTCTTAATCTCGGCTTTGGCGACCCGATAATAATGCACTAATGGTATTTCACTGGGGCAAACAAAAGCGCAAGCACCACACTCTATACAATCAAATAAATTATAGTCTTGAGCCTTGTCCAATTCTTTTGCTTTAGCATGCCAAAACATCTGTTGCGGCAATAAACTGGCCGGGCAAACGTCAGCACAGGCACCACAGCGAATACAAGCTTGCTCATGATTGTCTGCCATCTCATTGTCTGTTGGCACTAAGATACAATTGGTGGTTTTAACCACAGGTACCAAATCATTGGCAACACTGAAGCCCATCATGGGCCCACCCATTATTACATTAGGTTGGCGCTGTGTGGTTTTTATATATTGAGAGTGCTGCAACAGATGCGCTATGGGGGTGCCAATTAAGGTCCAGTAGTTAGCCGGTTTGTTTACCGCTTCACCTGTGACAGTCACGACTCTTTGCAGTAAGGGTTTGCCAGAAAATATGGCATCGGCTATTGCAAAGCAAGTGCCGACATTATACATGATCACCCCAATATCAATGGGTAAAAGCTTGGCCGGCACTTCTCTGTTGGTCAGCACTTGGATCAGTTGCTTTTCGCCTCCCGCGGGATACTTAGTGGGGACCACGCAAACCCGATATAGAGGGTTCTCGCGACAGGCTATTTGCATCGCTTCTATTGCTTCTGGTTTATTGTTTTCCACGCCTATTAGCACTTGTTTGGGCGACAGCAAGTGCGTGAGCACATCTATGCCTTGTCGAATTTGCCATGCGTGCTCTCGCATCAGTCTGTCATCTGAGGTGATATAAGGTTCACATTCGATGCCATTAATAATTAAAAACTCAACTTCTTTTTGCGGCGCAGACTTTATGTGAGTGGGAAAGCCCGCTCCTCCCATGCCACTTATTCCGGCCTCACAAATCGCCGCTAATACCTGAGCCTTGTCTTGATTTTGATAATCATTGAGTGGCACTAATGCCTGCCAGCTATCTTCTTGATCTGTCTCAATTTTGATAGTCAGCTCAGGGAGTCCTGATGGATGAGCTGTCACATGGGGCTCTATGGCCACTACTTGTCCCGAGGTTGGTGCATGTACAGGCACGGCGAAAGGATTCATGCTTTTAGTCAGGGCTTGCCCTTTCTTGACTAACTGGCCTTCTTCTACAATTAGCTGACCTGACACGCCTATATGCTGCTTAACCGTGATGTACACATACTGGGGAATAGGGAGTGCCGCGATAGGAACCTGATTGGACAATGATTTTCTACCTGCCGGATAGACACCTCCAGGAAAATCCCAAAGCTCATCGCTGTCTAATTTCTGAATAATCTGTGTAAAGCTAGTATTCATCGGCGCGGCTTAACCTAATTGTTTTACGGGTATGGCGTTGATGTCCCAGCGCCAAGACGCGGCATTATCTGCCACAGGGAGCATATCTATGCAATCGACTGGACAGGGATCAACACAAAGATCACAACCTGTGCATTCATCGGCAATGACAGTGTGCATTTGTTTTGCTGCGCCCATTATGGCGTCCACAGGACAGGCCTGAATGCATTTGGTACAACCAATACATTCGTCTTCACGTATATAGGCGACTTTCTTCACATCCTCTGTGCCGTGAGCTGCATCTAAGGAGGTGGCTTCCACGCCCATTAAGTCCGCTAATTTTTTGATGGTGGCTTCGCCGCCAGGTGGACACTTGTTAATTTCATCGCCATCGGCTATGGCCTGGGCATAAGGTTTGCAGCCGGGATAGCCACATTGCCCACATTGTGTTTGTGGCAATATTTTATCTATTTGTTCCACCAGAGGATCACCTTGTACTTTAAATCGTACCGAGGCAAAACCTAAGACTAGACCAAATATTAAGGCCAATAGACCAATGGCCAGCAGGGCGGTTAAGATGGCGAAACTAGTGGACATTAAAATTTAACCAAACCAGTGAAACCCATAAAGGCCAAGGACATCAAGCCTGCTGTGATCATGCCTATAGAGGCACCTTTGAAAGGAGTCGGCACGTCTGCAGCGGCTAAACGTTCGCGCATGGCGGCAAATAAGATCAACACCAAAGAAAAGCCTAATGCCGCGCCAAATCCATAGATAACCGATTGTATAAAATTGTGTTCTTGATTGATATTCAACAAGGCCACGCCTAATACTGCGCAATTGGTGGTAATGAGCGGCAGGAATATACCTAATAATCGATAAAGAGTCGGGCTGGTTTTGTGCACCACCATTTCGGTAAATTGTACCACTACCGCAATCACCAAGATAAAACTCAAGGTACGCAGATATTCAATGCCCAAGGGCAGCAAAACATATTGTTCCACTAAATAACTGCTAAGAGAGGCTAAGGTCAGGACAAAAGTGGTAGCCATGGACATGCCTATGGCGGTTTCTAACTTACCCGACACACCCATAAACGGGCATAGGCCAAGAAACTGGACCAACACGAAGTTGTTCACCAATACTGTACTGATTAAAAGTAGTAAAAATTCGGTCATCTTTTGTGGGTATTTACCAATGCATTACAGGGATTGGCTATTATCTTTATTTCGGAGGTCATTAACAACTTGATATTCCAACCTTTTAAGGAAAAAAGCCTTTATTAGGCAGATATTAGCGGCACACAATGCCATTTAGGAAAGTCATATCAACTGCTGTAGAGCATGTCTTACAGTTGTAAGTAAAACCAGTGTTTTTTAAACTCAATGCGCGGTTTGTTTTAATCTATGTTGGTCAAGTTTTCCGTCAATCTGATTTAACCACTGTTATCAATCTTCACTGTTACTATTTTACGACTTTAGCGCACAGTGTACAATACATATACCGCTAGTTACAATGGTGGATAACACGCTGAGCTTGTTTCAAATAATAGTGTTTTGCGGATCATCCTAGACTAGTCGGGCACCTCAATAAACGGAAATCATCAATGGAAATCAAAGTTGGTCATATTCGTGTTTTTGACTCATCACCTGGCATTATGGCTCTATGGGTGGCGGTTTCACACTCAATGATGACGTTTGATATTCAGTTGCCTCGCCTATTTGCCAAGCTTTATTTTGGGGGTGGGTGTTGTTCTGGCATTTCACCAGAAATCGAAATTAAATATTTTTAGATGGCTGTTGGACAATAAAATCGTTCACTAGCTAGGCAAAATTTCATATCCCATTTAAACCAATCATACCTTGATTGTTTTTGTTGCCATCTGAGTGGTTAATATTTTGAATATTAACCACTACTACAAGGTGCTTTTTGTCGCGATAATGGCCATAAGTGTTGCCAGTGTATTGCACCATTTTGTGGAAAAACATTGTCTCGTTTGTGGTAAGCGAAGGAGGTGGGTTGGCCTCAGGTAAGGGGAATTGAAAAGTATTGCTGGTTATGAGGTGATATATTAATACAGCTGATATTCAGGCTGCAAAAACCGTAGGTAATAAGAGATATTAACCTAATACTCCATTGAATTGGCTCCCCCTCCCCGACTCGAACGGGGGACCTGCGGATTAACAGTCCGTCGCTCTAACCAGCTGAGCTAAGGGGGAATTATAGTTTATTGTTGAACTTAGCTTGGCTTAACGCTAGCGGGTTTCAACGGTGGCGAATGGTAATGAGCTTGCCGTCCGCTGTCAATACTCAAATCAACTATTTGTGATATTTATCGCAAGTTTTTTATAATTTGACCCTAGGCAAAGAGGATAGATAAATTTTAGGGTTTTATCGGCTGAAAATTAAGCGATTAAGTGAATGACGATTTTGTGCCAATTAAAATATAGTTTTTGTATTTCTTTATAGCTATTTGTTCTTAATAAAATATTGAGCACTGTAATTAACCACAGTGTTTAACAAAGGTATAACCTTTTACATAAGGGTAAAAGGTTAGTGGGTACCAACATGATTTTATGGCCAGTGCTGGTCCAAAGTACGTCGTTATAGGGCTGCGGCAGTTATCCACGAAACCTGTGGATAAGGTTGTGCATTAAATTATTCAGAGTAAAAAAATACTATTGAATTCAAAGTCAATAGTATTCATAAAAAACAACGCTTGTATTTGCTAAATGCATATAAAACAATTGCTTATGATTTCTGTTGGTTTTTTTTCGATGTTCACAGTTAAGCTCTTAATCTGCCAAGCCGCCCTTGTGTGTTGTTTTTAAAGAGAAAAGTAAATAAATCACTATTTAACTTGTTTTTCTGCAAATTTTTATTGATATTTTTTTCAAAATAAAAACCCAGCCGCTGTTATGCCCCCTTAGTTTGTAAGTGTAATCTTGTCTAGCTAAGGGACTAAAAACCTTAAAGGTGGTTGGCGGGTCTATTCCATTAGATTTCACAAAACTTTACAACAAATGTAAGCATAAAGGCCGGAAAAATGGCATATTACAGGCCCCAGACACACTCATTATGTGTCACCACTTTTTAGCAAGATATTTAGGTTAACGGTTGTCTTATGTTGTTTGGTCGATCATTTTGTACTTTACCTATAGTCAGAGAGCATACTATTGAATTCGCCAGTTAACAGATCCTCAGGCCCTGATTTATTAAATAATAATATTGCCCTCACTATCCGTCAGATGACGGTGCCTATGATAGTAGGTATGCTGTTCTTGATGACGTTTGGCTTAGTTGACACCTTTTTTATTGGTTTGTTGGGTACCTCTGAATTAGCCGCCATTAGCTTTACATTTCCTGTCACTTTCACTGTGATCAGTCTCAATATCGGGCTGGGCATTGGTACATCTGCGGTCATCGCTAAGTTGTTAGGTGCAGGTCAGCAAGCTAAAGCCAAAGAAACTGCAACAGGTGCATTGATGTTGACTATGGTATTGGCCATAGTATTAGCGATACTGGGAATTATGTTTATCGAACCGGTATTTCGTTTGATGGGTGCTACTGATGATTTGCTGGTCTATATCAACGACTATATGGTGGTTTGGTATGCGGCCGGGGTGTTCTTAGCCTTGCCTATGGTGGGCAATAGTGTGTTACGTGCCTATGGCGATACTAAAACCCCTAGTTACGTTATGGCCTTTGGTGGCTTTGTTAATGCCTTACTCGACCCAATATTGATCTTTGGTTGGGGACCTGTGCCGGCTTTTGGTATTCAAGGGGCGGCCATTGCTACCCTTATTGCCTGGGCAACAGGCTTATTTTATATTCTCTACTTATTGGCCATTAAACGTGAGCTGATGACGCCAAAATTACTCAATTGGCAAGAACTCAAACGTAGCTCTGGGGGGATCCTTAAAATAGGTTTACCTGCTGCCGGGGCCAATATGTTAACGCCTATCTCGGCAGGTGTGGTGACCTCAATAGTGGCGGGTTATGGGCCTTTTGCCGTGGCTGCTTGGGGAGTGGGGGGCAGATTGGAGTCTATTGCCTGTATAGTGGTATTGTCCTTATCAATGTCGCTGCCGCCTTTTATTAGTCAAAACTTTGGGGCAAATAAATTAGATCGTGTATTAACCGCCTTTACCTTGTGCGCGAAATTTGTGATTGTTTGGCAAGTGCTGATCTTTGTAGTGATAGCGCTCGCATCCAATCTATTGGGCAATATATTTAGCAATGAGCGCCAAGTACTAGACACAATAGTGATGTTTTTACTGATTGTGCCTTTAGGTTATGGCATGCAAGGTGTCACTATACTGACCAACTCGTCTTTTAATGCTATGCATATGCCCATGTCTGCTTTAGCCTTAAACTGTATACGTTTATTTGTGTTCTTTGTCCCTATTGCCTTTATAGGCAGCCATTGGTTTGGTTTGATCGGGTTGTTTTGGGGAGCAGTGATAGCCAATGTGATAGTTGGCTGTATTGCTTATTTATGGTGTAAAAGAATTTTAACCTTAGGTTTAAATCAAAGTCATTTGGGTCAATCCACATTATGAGTAGAGCATTTGAATTATCTTCGTCTTACTCGCCGGCAGGCGATCAGCCAAAAGCCATTGCAGGTTTAGTCGAAGGACTAGAAAATGGTTTGGCCCGACAAATATTGCTGGGCGTCACGGGGTCAGGTAAGACCTTTACTATGGCTAATGTGATAGAAAAAGTGCAAAGGCCCACTCTTATCCTTGCACACAACAAAACCCTTGCTGCTCAGTTGTATGGGGAAATGAAAGAATTTTTCCCAAATAATGCGGTGGAATATTTTGTTTCTTATTATGATTATTATCAGCCAGAAGCCTATGTGCCCTCTAGTGATACCTTTATCGAGAAAGACTCTTCGATTAATGAACATATAGAACAAATGCGTTTATCAGCAACCAAGTCCTTGATGGAAAGGCGGGACGTGATCATTGTGTCTAGCGTGTCCGCTATTTATGGCTTGGGTGATCCTGAGTCTTACATGAAAATGTTAGTGCACTTTCGCCAAGGCGATATCATGAATCAAAGGGATATTCTGCGACGATTGGTAGAGATCCAGTATAAACGTAATGATGTGGCTTTTGAGCGCGGTACCTTTAGGGTGCGGGGTGATGTAATAGATGTGTTTCCTGCGGATTCAGAGCGTCATGGGATACGTGTCGAACTATTCGATGAAGAGGTTGAGCGGATCAGTATTTTTGACCCATTAACCGGGGCCGTAGAAAAAACCGTTACTCGGGCCACTGTTTTTCCAAAAACCCATTATGTGACGCCAAGAGAAAAAATCCTTGATGCTATTGAACATATAAAAGTGGAATTGAAAGAGCGTCGGGCGCAGCTCTTGTCAGCCAATAAACTAGTGGAAGAGCAGCGGGTATCTCAGCGTTGTCAGTTTGACATTGAAATGATGCAAGAGCTAGGGTATTGCTCAGGCATTGAAAACTATTCCCGTTATCTGTCAGGCCGCACACCAGGTGATCCGCCCCCCACATTAATAGACTATTTCCCATCAGATGGCCTAATGTTTATCGATGAATCCCATGTCACTGTGTCACAGATTGGTGCTATGTATAAAGGTGACCGTTCTCGTAAAGAGACCTTAGTGGAATATGGATTTCGCTTGCCTTCGGCACTGGACAACCGTCCATTAAAATTTGATGAGTTTGAGAAAATCACGCCTCAGACTATTTACGTATCAGCCACCCCTGGCAAGTTTGAATTGGCGACTGTGCCAGATGACATTGTTGAGCAAGTTGTGCGCCCAACAGGCTTAATTGACCCTGAAATTGAAGTCCGTCCTGTGGGCACTCAAGTGGACGATTTATTGTCAGAAATTCATAAGTCTGTGGCACTCAACGAAAGGGTGCTGGTAACAACACTGACTAAACGTATGTCTGAGGACTTGAGTGATTATCTGGATGAACATGGCGTCAAAGCTCGCTATTTACATTCAGATATAGATACGGTGGAGCGCATAGAAATTATCCGTGATCTACGTATAGGTAAGTTTGACGTGTTGGTGGGGATCAATTTACTACGGGAAGGCTTAGATATGCCTGAGGTAGCCTTAGTGGCTATTTTAGATGCCGACAAAGAGGGCTTCTTACGCTCTGACCGATCCATTATTCAAACCATAGGACGGGCTGCACGGCATATCAATGGTAGGGCTATTCTGTATGGAGACAGGATCACCGGCTCCATGCAAAGAGCCATGGAGGAAACTGACAGAAGACGAGACAAACAGCGAGCACACAATCTAAAGCATGGCATTGTGCCTACTTCTATGAACAAACCCATAACCGATATAATGGACTTAGGTGATGGCTCATCTGATAGCAAGGTGAAGTTACGTTTGGTGGCTGAGTCGAACAAAAAATATAAGGTGTTAAGTACCCCGCAGATCATTCAAAAAATTTCTGAGCTGGAAAAAGTGATGTTTAAAGCGGCTAAGGAATTAGAATTCGAAAAAGCCGCTAATTTGCGCGATGAAATTGAAGCTTATCGAGCCCAAATAGTCAGCAACTCCTAACGTGGCTTTGGGCCTTTTCACTAAAAGGAAGGATATTTGGCTAAATAGGATTATTTTTACTGCTATCTGAAATTTCCATAGTAATACTACTATGGCTTTCCTAACATCTAGTATAGTATGGATTATCATACGTATAATGGTGTCATTATGTTAAATCGTCTCCAAGAATCTGATATTAAGTTATTAAGAGTTTTTTATGCGGTAGCCTCCTGTAATGGATTTACTGCTGCTGAGCCTGTACTGCGCATGCAGCGACCTAATATTAGTGCGGCCATTAAAAAGCTCGAAGAACGTTTAGATTTAGTGCTTTGTCATAGAGGTCGTGGTGGCTTTCAAATGACCAAAGAGGGTGAGGTGGTTTTTCAGGAAACTAAGCGTATTTTTAATTCCTTCGATAATTTTGTCTTTAACTTAAAAAGTCTGCATGACGACTATTCAGGGCATATCACTCTAGTGATGATGGCGGGCTTACCTTTGTCTTATCATTTAGCGGTGAGTAAAGCGGTGAAAAGTACCATGAAGAAATTTAATGATATTCATGTGAACATTCAAACCCGTTTATATAACGAAGTGGAGCATGTGGCCTTATCTGGCGAATGTCACTTGGTATTATCGACTTATGATATGTTGAAGCCTGAGTCTGTGACTTTTCATCCTGTGGATATCGCCTGCACAGGACGCTTGTACTGCTCACCGGGTCACGTGTTGGCCAAGTATCGAGACACCCTACCTGAGAATATCAATATTGAAGATTACCCAGCAATAGGCATATCTGGCTTGTCCTCTGCCAATTACATAGCCGGCGATACACGTATGGCTATCCAAACCTTCTCTGATTCCTATGACGCCTGTTTATCCGCCATAATGACAGGTGAGTATGTGGGTTTGCTACCTGATTATGTGTTGAGTAACCAAGCTGCAGGTTTAGGCTTAGTGCCTGTTGGTAAAAGCATGTTCGAGTTTAGCCACGAGTTATTTGTGATGAACGGCAAAAACACCCGCCTAAACCCAGTGCTTAGGCATTTAATAAAAGAAGTCAGTTACTTTATCCAACAGGTCTAATCGGGATCTTGTCAGTCGGCTGGGGTTTGACCTACTCTTCGTACTCTAGAGGATCTAGCAGACCATTTTCACTGAACGCTTCTAATCTTTCCTGACAGGCACCACATTTCCCACAGGCCTTTTCTCGACCGTTGTAGCAGGTCCACGTTTGATTATAGTCTAAACCCATAGCCAGTCCGGCGCTGAGTATGGCTATCTTACTCACATCTAGGTAAGGTGTGACTATCTCCACTTCGGTATAATTGGCGATAGCACAGACCTGATTCATCCGATGAACAAATTCAGGACGACAGTCAGGGTAGATAGCATGATCCCCCGAGTGTGCACCATAAAATACTTTATTGGCCTCCAGGGACACCGCATAGCCCACAGCCATAGACAATAAAATCATGTTGCGATTAGGTACCACAGTAGATTTCATGCTTTGTTCGGCATAATGGCCTTGGGCTACCTCAATGTCACTGGTCAACGATGAGCCGCCTATTAATTGATTGATGGCGGAAATATCCACAATTTTATGTTGTACATCCAATGCGGCACAGGCACGGGCCGCATAATCCAGTTCTTTTTTATGTCTTTGCCCATAGTCAAAAGATAAGGCGTAAACCTGGAAACCCTGCTTGAGCGCTAAATTTAATACGGTAAAAGAGTCCATCCCACCTGAAAAAATTACCACTACCTTTTGTGACATGGCCTTTGCTTCTTTATAATGAATTAATTGATGGGGATATTAAGGGATCCACAGATAAATTCCTAGATTTATAGCCAGTTAGTATGCCAATAGCAACGATTTATAAAGGAAAAACATTGAGCTCGTATAAAATTAATGAAGTATTTGAATCACTACAAGGCGAGGGTAGTTTTACCGGGCTACCTTCTATTTTTGTGCGACTGCAAGGTTGCCCAGTAGGATGTCCTTGGTGTGACACTCAACATACTTGGACAGTTGATCCGCAGTTTCAACTATCAGGCGCCGACGTAATGGGGCAAACTAAGGAGACCAAAAATTGGTTCGAACACAGTGCTGAGCAATTGCTGTGGTTGTTTCAAAACCAAGGTTATGTGGCAAAACATATAGTGATCACGGGAGGAGAGCCCTGTATGTATGATCTGTTACCCTTAACCAATGTATTAATAGCCAAGGGTTATTCAGTACAAATAGAAACCAGTGGTACCTACGAAATATTCACCCATATTGATACATGGGTGACAGTGTCGCCTAAGGTCAATATGCCAGGGGGGCGACCAGTATTGGCTAGTGCTATGTTAAGAGCCAATGAAATTAAACATCCTGTGGCTATGGAAAAACATATTGTAGAATTAGATCAGGTGCTAAGGTTACTGGGGGATAAACCCCAGCCTATGATTTATTTACAGCCTATCAGCCAACAAAAACGTGCCACGGAGCTTGCAATAAAAACCTGTATAGCGCGTAATTGGCGTTTGTCATTGCAGACGCATAAATTTATTGGGATTGAATAAGCATGATCAGAGCTTTATTTATACTAATGGTGATCACTAGTGTGACTGCGCAAGCCGCATCGTGGCAAATCACCTACCCCCGCTCCTTGGTCGACAATTCTGCTAACGATGATTATCCGCTAAAGTTGCTAGCGCTAGCCTTGCAACAAACCGGGGTGAATTATGAATTGTTGGCCTCAAACCGGTATCTATCTCAAGGCAAAGTATTAAGTAAACTAAAAGACAACAGAGAAATCAATGTGGTCTGGAGCATGACCGATATACAGCGAGAAAATGATTTATTGCCTATCCGCATTCCTATCTATAAAGGACTGATTGGCTGGCGCTTGTTGTTAATTCGTGAAGATATGGCAGAGCGCTTTAAGTATATTCAAACCTTAGAAAACCTGTTGAAGTTAACCCCCTTGCAAGGCAATGATTGGCCTGACACTAAAATATTACAATTTAATGGTTTTGAAGTGATCACCGCAGAAAACCAGAATGTGTTGTTTGATATGGTACTCAATGCCCAAGGTGATTTTTATCCCCGCTCTGTGATAGAAATTTGGCAAGAGTTAAACAACCATTTATCCGCCACTAAACTGCAGGTGCAACCGACACTCGGCATTCGATATCCAGCGGCCTTCTATTTTTTTGTTAACAAGAAGAGTCGTCCTCTGGCTAATCTGATCAGAACAGGTCTAGAGAAAGCCATTAAAAATGGTAAATTTGATGAATTGTTTATGGAGTCCCATAAAGCTTTTATTAAAAAAGCCGATCTACAGAATCGCCAATTCTACTCCTTGGAAAATACATTTCTGCCGCCAGATACGCCTCTAGACAGAAAGGAATTATGGTTTCAAGGAACAAGCAATAATTGATGGCTCAGTAAACGCAAAGAGCAGTCCATTAGACAGCGGTTATATTACTCAACAGGCACAATCATTAAAAAAAACCAGAGCACAGGCTCTGGTTTTTTTAATGTGTTAATAATAACAACTAGACTTTACCGTGAATGCTAGCCATAGAACGTCCTGAAGGATCTGCGTTGTTCTTAAAGCTTTCATCCCACTCTAAGGCTTCCACGGTGCTACAGGCGATCGACTTGCCACTAGGGACACATTTTGCGGCACTTTCCTGAGGGAAGTACTCTTCAAAAATTGTGCGGTAAAAATAGCCTTCCTTAGTGTCTGGTGTATTGGTGGGGAATCGAAATTGCGCCGAACCTAACTGCTGATCTAATACTTGCTGCTCTACGTGTTCTTTTATAGAGTCGATCCATGAATAACCCACACCGTCACCAAATTGCTCTTTTTGCCGCCACAATACTTCGGCTGGCAAGTATTCATTATTATCGAAGGCTTTGCGTAAGATCCATTTTTCCATCTTGCCATCAATACACATTTTATCTTGTGGATTTAAGCGCATGGCCACATCCATAAATTCTTTATCTAGGAAAGGTACGCGAGCCTCAACACCCCATGCTGAGGTGGACTTATTGGCACGGGCACAATCAAACATATGCAGGCGATCTAATTTACGTACGGTTTCTTCATGTAGTTCTTTGGCATTGGGTGCTTTGTGAAAATACAGATACCCGCCAAATATTTCATCAGCACCCTCACCAGATAATACCATTTTAATGCCCATGGCTTTTATCTTACGGGTCATTAAATACATAGGAGTGGCGGCGCGAATAGTAGTAGTGTCGTAGGTTTCTAAGTGATAAATCACATCACGAATGGCGTCTAAACCTTCTTGAATAGTGAAGTGGATCTCGTGGTGTACTGTGCCTATCATCTTCGCCACTTTTTGCGCGGCGATAAGATCTGGTGCCCCTTCAAGACCTACGGCAAATGAATGTAGCCGAGGCCACCAAGCATCTGATTGGTCGCCGTCTTCTACTCTTTTGGCCACATACTTAGCAGCCACAGCTGACACTAGGGATGAGTCTAAACCCCCAGACAATAACACGGCATAAGGCACGTCTGACATTAAGTGTGATTTAACGGCTTTTTCAAAGGCCAATTTCAAATCTTCCAAATTGGTTTCATTGTCTTTGACATTGTCGTACTGCATCCAATCACGTTGATAGTATTGTGTCAGTTCACCGGTTTGGCTCCACATATAGTGTCCAGGAGGGAACTCTTGTACGGTTTTACACACAGGCACCAGGGCTTTCATTTCTGATGCCACATAGAGATTGCCATGTTCGTCGTAGCCGGTGTACAAAGGAATAATACCCATATGGTCACGGGCGATCAGGTAGGCATCTTTCTCTACATCGTATAATACAAAGGCAAACATGCCTTGTAACTCATCTATGAACTGCAGCCCTTTTTGTTGGTACAAAGGCAAGATCACTTCACAGTCTGATTTTGTTCTAAAATCGTAAGGTTGAGCCAAACTCGCTTCCAAGGCCTTATGATTATATATTTCACCATTAACGGCTAACACTTGATTGTTATCGCGGCTGATAAGCGGTTGAGCGCCGGTGTCAACGTCGACAATAGCCAAACGTTCATGACATAAAATTGCGTTATCATTATTCCAAATCCCTGACCAGTCAGGACCTCTATGGCGAAGTAATTTGGATAATTCTAAAGCTTGCGTTCTAAGTTCTGAAGCATCATCTTTGATACCCAGAATACCGAAAATACCACACATAAAAAGGTTTCTCTTGAGTTGTTAGCCACAGGTCATGATTGACCAAGTGCTAGTGGTTGTTTGAATAGGCGTTGTGTTTTTACTATCATGTGCACAACCTCTGTATAGGAGAGCTGCTTGTTTTCTCACTAGCTTGAATTTGCCATTTTGAGGGAAAAAAGCAAGAAGAAACTGATATTTTTTTACATTAGAAAAGCATTAGTAATACTAAAGCTTTTTTTTATAACTTTTGATTAACTAAAGCCAATGTGAACGCGGCTTACACATAACTATAAATGTAAACCGCCAAAATTTGAGAAAATAGCGTATTAATTTTTTCTTTGAAACTCACTAGTGGCATTCCACTTGGGCCAGTCATCAGAATTTACCAAATCATAGCCTACTTCAAACAGCAGTTGACTGTCTTCTTCGATGCCGGATAAATCCCAGTTTTCACGGAATTTATCGCAGACTTGATGATAACAACCTGTCACTATCACATTAGTCCGTTTACGATATTGCGCAGTGGCTTCATCAATAGGCACGTTTCCGCCCTTGGCGTATAGGGCTGGTACTCCTTGTTTGGCAAAACTAAAATGATCTGAACGATAATAATAGCCCGCCTCAGGGCGACCCTCCTGCACTAAATATCGGCCTTGACGTTTAGCGGCTTTTTCGAGATAAACCTCAAGCTCTGATTTACCCATGCCTATCACCGCCACATCTTTGGTTCTGCCTAGCACGCTCATGGCGTCCATATTGATGTTGGCCACGGTTTTATCCAGAGCAAAGATAGGCTGTTGTGCATAGTATTGAGAGCCCAGCAGACCTTGCTCTTCTGCTGTGACAATCAAAAAGGTGGTGGAGCGTTTCGGTCTGTTGTTCAGTGCTGCAAAAGCCTTAGCAATCACAATGCTCGCCCCGGTGCCGGTGGCATTATCGCGGGCGCCATTATAAATCTGATCACCGGTTTTGCTTTCGTCTTTACCTAGGTGATCCCAATGCGCTGTATACAGTAAGTGTTCTTCGGGGGATTGGGAGCCAGGCAGTGTCGCAATGACGTTATAGCTGGTGGATTTTTTGAAGCTATTGTTAATGGTGGTGGATGCTTGTAATCCTAAGGCTTTAGAATAAGGGCCGGCTTGGGCTTTTTGCTTTTCAGCGGCAAAATCTAAACCTGCCTCCACAAAGACTTTTTGCGCCGACTCTAAGGTTAACCAAGCCTCTACCGCAACCTTATCTGCATTGCCGTTGGCGCTGACTAGTCCATATTGTGGGCCACTCCAACTATTGGCTACCACTGACCATCCATAAGAGGCGGGGGCGGTTTCATGCACTATAATAGCCGCGGCTGCACCTTGCCGACTGGCTTCTTCGTATTTGTAGGTCCAACGCCCATAATAGGTCATGGTTTTGCCCTGGAACTTGTCACCTTGAGGGTTTTCAAAACCCGGGTCATTAACTAAGATCACCACGGTTTTACCTTTTACGTCTAGGCCTTGGTAATCGTTCCATTCATATTCAGGGGCATTGACACCGTAACCCACAAACACCACTTCTGAGTGAGCCAGATTGATTTGGCTTTGCTCATGGGTAGTAGAGGCAATCATCTGTTCTTTATAGGCGAAGTCGTTGCTGCCTATAGTCAAAACCATTTCCGCAGAGGCCGTCATTGCGATCAGATCCACCGCCTGTAAATAACTGTCGCCATTGCCAGGTGCATAACCGAGCTGCTTAAATTCAGACACGAGATAATCTAAGGTTTTTTGCTCGCCTGGGGTGGCAGGGGCTCGGCCTTCATATTCATCTGATGCTAGGGTTTTAATGTGCCGAGTTAGATCTGTGCTATTAATGCCTTGATATGCCTGCATAAAATTGTCGGCCATCTGTGGCTGTGGCGCCGCAACATCAGTGCAGCCGCTGGCAGTTATTATGAGTGGTAAACAGAGTGACAGCAGTTTGTGACGATATTTCATAGATTTGCTCTTGTGTTCCTAAGTCCACTTGATTATAAAGCGTTCTTAAACATTTCTTAACTGTTTATTTTAAAATGGAGGTAAAATTTGTCATCTAATTCTTGGCATAGTGACTTCTTGCGCTATGGGAGCATGTTGCCCATGCAGCAATTACAGCAGCGTTTTGATCTGTCGTCTTGGCAAGATTGGCCTAATGCTGTGGGCTTAAATCAGTTACGCAGCGCGTACTTTGGTGCAACACCGGCTATGCCAGAATTTGTCTGTCAATCAAGCTTGCCAAAAAGTGTTCACTACTATGAACAAATTATTTATCAGCAGGGCCTGATCCCTACTAGACCCAATACCTGGCACGACTTATTCAATGGGCTAGTTTGGTTGCAGTTCCCATTAACTAAAACCTTGATTAATCAACAACATGTGCAAGACATTGAAGCTTATGGGTTATCTCCGCGAACGTTAAGGCGCAATAATCTCACCCACTTTGATGAATGTGGAGTGATAGTGACCTACGAATGCTCTGAGCAAGTTGTCAGTTTAGCGCAGCAGCTTATCAGTGCCCTTAGAGGGCATGAGTGGCATACAGTCTTTGTTGAGAATAGAGACCTGTGGGGTAAACAGTTGAATGTGTTTATGTTTGGACATGCCAATTTAGAGATGTTGCTTGCACCCTATTTGGGTTTGACTGGCAAATGGTTAGCGGTGCCTGTTGATAGTGATTTTGCAAGTTTACCCTATAGACAACAGCTAGCGGTGATCGATGCTAAGTTGTCAGCAGAGGTGGCGCAACAGGATGTTTTTGCCCAAAAGAAGCCTCTGTATCCTCTGCCATTGTTAGGTGTGCCACAAGTATGGGAAGCCAATAAAGCGCCTAGCTTTTATGCGAATAAAGATTATTTTCGCCCTAAACCTAGAGCAAAAATCCCACTAGCTAACCAGTAATACCAAGGCCCACATGCCCCATATTAACAAATAAGGTGCCATAGCGATGGCATAGGTTTGCTTAATGGGTAATTTGGTCCATTGGTGCAATCCCACTGCAATCAAATACATCACCCAAATAGACTCCAATCGGATGGCTTGCATTAAGGTGAACCAAGGTGAACTCATATCCTGATTAAATAAAAAGGCCAAAGAACTAGGGCTTAAACTATTGGGCGACAGTTGTGTGTCTTGGGCAAAAAACACGATCAACAGGCTCAACAAGTTGGTCAATACAATAGGCATACTTACCCACCAGCTAAAACCATACCAGTCAGAAAAGCCTTGCACACACTCCTCATCGGCTCTTGTGGTAACCTTTAAGTACAGGGCTAATACTAGATTGGCCATGATAACTGAGAAAATACCACCTAACACACTGACCCACAAAATTTGTGGGTGGTGCAGGTTGTTGCTAAACATCTGCCGTTCGGCTGGGCTTAAATCACCCATAGTGGATTGAATAATAATCTGGGTGTACCAGCTAAAGTCCACAAAATTAAAATAGGCGTAAAGAGGTAAAGCGGTGCTTATGGCAATCAATAAAAAAGGAAACCAAGACCAATTATGGGTCTGCGCTAATGTGAAAAAAACCCGGTTGGGCTTAACATAGATGTCTTGCATCGCCCTAAATGGGTTGCTAATTGACTGCATTGAATGCTCCTTATAATAGGATCTCAGGACTAACCCGTACCTAACGCCCGTAACTAACGCCCGGACCTAACGCCCGGACCTAACGCCCGTACCTAACGCCCGTACCTTTACAATAACCATGAGTCTGGACTATTTATTTTTTATTACCTAGATTTTTTTGGTCGACTATAATAAAACGCTCGGTGCGCAGGCTGTATACTCAAAGCTGACCCACAAGGACAACAGTGTGATAGAAATAAAGCAGTTAGCAAAAAAGTTTGTGATAGAAAACCCCAAAAAACTCAGTGAGCAGGAGAAGAAAGATCCCCGACTCAAAGGACGCTTTTTTCATTCGGTTCAAGATGTGTCATTTAATTGTGCAAAAGGCAAAGTTTTAGGTTTGTTAGGGCCAAATGGTGCAGGCAAAACTACCACCTTACGTATGTTATCTACCGCCCTTAAGCCCGATGCCGGTAGTATAGTGATAGGTGGCGATAATGTGTTAAGCAAGCCCCTGATCGCCAGACAAAAAATAGGCTTTTTATCGGGCACAACTGGGCTCTATGGGCGCTTAACGGGCCGTGAAAATATTGAGTATTTTGCACAACTACACGGCATGCATAAAAAACAGATAGCGCAGCGCATCGATGAGTTGGCTGACTTGCTTGATATGTATAGTTTTTTAGATCGACGCTCCGAGACCTTCTCTACCGGCATGAAGCAAAAAACTGCTATTGCTCGCGCGGTGGTGCATGGACCACAGCTGGTTATCTTAGATGAACCCACTACCGGACTGGATATTATAGCTACCCAGACGGTATTAACGTTTATCCGAGGGCTAAAAGCCCAAGGTACTCCGGTTATTTTTTCTACTCACCATTTGGATGAGGTCGAAGAGTTGTGTGACAAGGTCACTGTTATTGATAACGGACGCACTATGTTTGATGGGGATATTCACAGCTTTAAAGCGTTAGCGCCAGGCTCTTTACACCAGTCTTTTATGGCGTCTATTCAACCGCTAAATAATAGCTTACAAGGACAATAGTGATGTGGTTAGTGTTTTTTAAAGAGCTAAAAGAATTGTTGAGAGACCGCAAGACCCTATTTTTTATGGTGGCTTTGCCCTTGTTAATTTTTCCCGTTGTTTTTGGTATTGCCGCTTTTATTGGCAAACAGGCAATGGATAAAGCAGAAACCCAAGTGTTGAGGTATGGATTAATAGGGGCGCAGAACGCCCCGCACATTGTCAGGTATTTACAACAGCCAGATAAGTTTAGTGTGGTGGACATAGAGGCCGACGCCGATTTTAAGCAGATCATTAGGCAAGATATTGTGGACTTTGTATTGGTTATTCCCCATAACTATTCCGCTGATGTGTTAGCCAATGGGCAGGCAACCCTTAAATTGTATTTCAATGATGCGGGCCTAAATTTAGTATACCGACGGGTTAATGAAATAGTGACTAGCCAATCAGAGTGGTTTCAGCAGCAGGCTTTTTCTGGATTAGGGCTGACTATTGATCAGCAACAGGCACTCATTGAACCTATAGTGCTGGAGGAAATAAATACCGCCGATAGTCGGGAAAATTGGGGCGAAAAAATTGGCGGTATGCTGCCCTATCTATTATTTATTTTGTGTCTACAAGGGGCGATGTTTCCAGCGACTGACATAGGCGCTGGAGAAAAAGAGCGAGGTACCCTAGAAACCTTATTAATCTCACCCATAGATCGAAATAAAATAGTATTGGGTAAATTTTTAATCATTGGTTTTGCCGGTACCATGACGGCCTTGATCACTGTGGTCAGCATGGCCATCTGGGGTTTAGTGCTCAGTCAAGGTTTGGCGATAAAATTTGTGGCCGATTTTATGGCACAGATTGGTCTAATAGATTTTGTGTTGATCTTTCTAATGTTAGTGCCTGTGGTGGCAATTTTTGCTTCTGTGTTGTTGAGCATATCCATTTACGCCAGAAGTTTTAAGGAAGCACAAAGTTATATGGGACCCATGATGATATTGGTTGTCATACCCATAATGTTGTCTATATTGCCTGGTGTTAAACTTGCCGGATTCTGGGCTTGGGTGCCAATCACCAACGTATCCTTAGCCATGAAAGAGCTGGTAAAGGGCACCATGGATTATTATCAATTGTTTGCTATTTTTGGCTCTACCCTTGTCATAGCCGGTGCCTTATTGGCTTTCTGTGTATTCTGGTTTAATCAAGAAAAAGTATTATTTAGATAAGCACACTGATGGCTGATAAGCATAACACAAGCAGATATCTGCTATGGCTTAGCTAACCATTAGCATCTATTTTTTTTAGGTTATGTGGGTAGCCTTGACCGCTGGTATTGCCTTGCCCTGTTCCATGTAGGCTGATTATTACGGCAATAATTTGCCGAGTGTTGAGGGGGGCGGCAAAAGGTGTGTTATGAAACACACACCTGGTTTTTGCCTGATTGTTTAGCTCGGTAGAGGGCTTCGTCGGCCCGTGAAAATATACCAAGTTGTGAATCAACCCTCTGATAGGTGGAGGCGCCTACACTGCATGTCACCCGGTGTTTGTTTAACAAGGGCTGTGAGGCAATGGCTGATAGAATGCGTTCGGCAATAAGTCGGTTGGTGCTAGTATCGGAATCCGGCAGCAAACAGCAAAATTCATCACCACCAAACCTAAAAGCAAAATCTGATTCCCGCAGGCTAGATAGTATGGTCTGGGCGGCGGCCACTAAGACATTATCGCCTTCTTGGTGGCCATAGTTGTCATTCACCTGTTTAAAATTATCCATGTCTAATACCAATAAACCAAAAGGCGGGCACTGCCGTTCACTTTGACACATTAGGCGTAAAATAGAGTCATCATAGCTGGCTCTATTGCCCAAAGAGGTTAACGCATCTTTCATGGCAAATTGCTTTACTTTGTGGTGTTCGAGGGCATTTTTTAATGGATAACAGAAGTTGATATGCATTGACTGTAACATCTGCCAGTCCCTTATTGACATGGGATCACGGAACATATAACTGATCACCGCTACTGCTGAATTCATATTCATACAATTAAGGGTTTTAGTGTGGCTGTTCTTTATGTCTTTGCCTAAGTACAATTGGCTATCTTGGAACTGGATCTTTAGTGCACAGAGCTGTAGGCTGGCCTTGAGCTGTTGATAATACATTTCTATCAAGGTATCTAAATCAATGGTGGTCAACAACTTCTGGATGAATTGATTGAGTGCAAATTGATCCGTGCCGTTACGGGATTGTTCGAGACCCCAAAAGGGTTCAATAACGTTTTCCTCGTATAGTTGATTGAGTTGTTCCATCATTTCCTCCTGCCAAATAATTGGCTGATTTTCCGTGAAATACTGCTTGTTGATAGAACTATGCAAATAATGTGCCTAGTAATTTACTTGGCTGACAAACACAGGGTGAACAAAGCTAAATGCATGGTAATTTAACCAATATTTTAATCTTGATGTCGGTGGCAGTATTAGCAGTGTGGTTGTTTAAGCGCATTAATTTGCCGCCTATCTTGGCCTATTTGTTTTGCGGAATTTTGGCAGGCCCAGACATTCTTGCGCTATTTGAGCATCCTGAGGACATGCAAAATTTTGCCGAATTGGGCATTGTATTTTTGCTTTTTTCCCTAGGTTTGGAATTTTCTTTACCTAAAATGTTAGCCATGCGCCACTTAGTCTTTGGGGTCGGCTTAGCTCAGATGCTGATCACCACCTTGGTCTTTATGGGCTTTGCTTTGTTGCTGGGGGTCGATATCAAAGGCGCCATAGTGATTGGCGGTATGGTGGCCTTGTCATCTACCGCAATCGTGATCAAACAATCCAGTGATTTAGGCATTCTTAATACACCACGAGCGCAGATCGCTGTGAGCATTTTATTGTTACAAGACTTGGCGGTGGTGCCTTTACTTATTTTAGTGCCCTTGCTATCTGCCAACTCGGAACAAAGTTTGGCTATCGCCATCTCTATGGCATTTCTGAAGGGGTTAATAGTAGTGGCTATTTTACTCTGTGTGGGCAAATGGGTGTTACCTAAAGTGTTCAGTGAAGTGGCCAGAACCCGCACCGACGAACTCTTTGTATTGACCACCATATTAGTGGCATTGATGGCGGCGGGCTTAGCCTATTCATTTGGTTTATCCATGGCATTAGGTGCCTTCTTAGCCGGAATGATGCTTGGAGAAAGCCAATATAAACATCAATTAGAAGCGGATATTAGGCCCTTTAGAGATATATTGATGGGGTTGTTTTTCATCACTATAGGCATGCGCCTAGACGTGCATAATTTACCTAGTCAGTTGCATTGGGCTTTATTAGGCCTGCTGTGCATTGTGGTAATGAAAGTCTTGTTGATTAGGCTTTCGGCTTGGCTGTTTAATCTGGCTAAACAGGACTCATGGGCAGCGGGATTAAAGTTGTGTCAAATGGGAGAGTTTAGTTTTGTGTTAGCTGCACTAGCGGTAGATCATCAAGTATTAAGCTCTCAACACGGCTCACTACTTTTAACTATTGGTGTCATGAGCATGGCTATCACACCTTGGTTAGTGGACAAAAGCCCGGAGTTTGCAAAAGCCATTAGCCGCGAACCTATGCCAGATTTAAAAGGCGCCGACCAGCTTGCGCCTGGACAACAAGAAATACAGGATCATGTATTGATATTTGGCTTTGGGCGGGTCGGTCAATCGGTGAGCCGATTACTTAAAACCGAGGCCATCCCTTATATGGTGGTCGACACTGACCCTATAAGGGTGCAAGAAAGTCAAAGTGCAGGAGAGCCAGTGTTTTTTGGTGATGTAAAACAAAAAGACATATTACGTGCTGTGGGTATTGCACGGGCAAAGCTTGTGCTTATTACTTTTGCTGAGCATGAGAAAGCCATGAGCACGATCCGATTACTGGCCAGTCTCTATCCCGATTTACCTGTGGTGGTGCGCACTCGTAACGATTACCGGATGAAGGAATTACTCGATGCAGGGGCATCCCAAGTGGTGCCTGAAATACTAGAGGGCAGCTTAATGTTGGTCACTCAAGTATTACAAATATCCGGTGTACCTATGTCCAGGATCATTAAGCGGGTACGCAAAGAACGCAAAGCGCGCTATGCCCATATGCATGGTTTTTTTCCCGGCGAAACAACAGAAATCGATTTTAGTAGTCAAGAAAAATTAGAATTTATGCATGCGGTTATTTTAACTGGGGATGCTTATGGGGTGGGTAAATCTTTGTTGGATTTGAATCTGTTGCGGATGCGCATCAATATAAAAGGACTCAGACGAGATAATAATGAAATATCTGAACCTGAGTCACAGACAGTGTTGTGTGCCGGTGACGTATTAGTGATAAGTGGTAAACCTCGCCGAGTAGAACGTGCAGAACGCTTCTTGCTTGAAGGTCATTGATCGCAGTTAATAAAGATCAGCTTTGTTATTTTATAACGACTGTTAAATGGGTGAAATTTTATGCAAAACATTCAGACATTGTGTGCTCCTAGCATAGGTACAATAGTCGCCATTTTAGTTAATGAAGGAGATGAGGTGTCTATGGACCAACCTCTACTGATCATTGAAGCTATGAAAATGCAGACCACTTTATGCGCTGAAATAGATGCAGTCATCAGCCATGTTTTTGTGGCGCTGCAAGCAGAGTGTTACGTAGGCATGTCTCTGGTGGAAATGCACGCACAGGCTAAGGCTTCAACCCCTGCACCTATTAAAGCTAGATCGGAAGAGGCCGTTAGCAACAACCAACAACTATTAACGGAATTGGAACACCGTCAGGGGCTTAGCCTTGATCCTCAAAGAGCACAGCAACAACAAAAACGACATAGCAAAGGTTATTTAACCGCCCGTGAAAATTTAGCCAATTTATGTGCCTTGGATAATTTTTTTGAATACGGGCAACTGGCGGTGGCAGCGCAACGTAATAGACGGGAGTATGCACAGCTTAAGTCCGAGACTGCTGCCGATGGCATCATCACAGGTATTGGCAGAGTGAATTCACAGCTAGTGCCTATAGGTAAACAATCCACAGCCATCATTATCAATGATTACAGTGTGTTAGCTGGCACTCAAGGTTATTTTCATCATCTTAAATTAGATCGCATTTTAGCGGTAGCTAAAAAGCAGCGCCACCCTGTGATCATGTTCACAGAAGGCGGAGGAGGGCGCCCAGGTGACACCGACATCACCACAGTGAACTCGGGCTTACAATGTTTATCTTTTTCTAGCTGGGCAAGTTTACAAGGCGTAGTACCCAGAATAGCGGTGGCTAATGGTTATTGTTTTGCAGGCAATGCCGCTTTATTTGGCGCGGCAGACATTACTATTGCCACAGTATCGTCTTTTATAGGCATGGCGGGACCTGCCATGATAGAAGGCGGCGGACTGGGTCTAGTCAAACCAACCGATATAGGCCCTAGTGCCATCCAAAGTGAAAATGGTGTGATTGATATTTTGGTGGAAGACGAGCAACAAGCAGCGCAGATGGCTAAAAAATGTATTAGCTACTTTCAGGGACCTTTGTTATCCAGTGTTGCTATTTCTAGCCCACAGCAAAGTGAGATAGGTAGTCTGTTGCCGGAAGATAGACGTTTTGCTTATGACGTGAGAAAAATCATCAATACTTTGGCTGACACCGATTCATTCACAGAATTGAAAGGGCAATTTGGCGGCGCAGTGATCACCGGCTTTATGCATCTGCAAGGTCAACCTGTAGCCGTGATCGCCAGTAATTGTCAAGTATTAGGCGGGGCTATCGATGTGGATGCGGGAGAAAAAACTGCACATTTTATGGGCCTATGTCAGCAATTCTCCATTCCTGTGGTGGTGCTGTGTGACACCCCAGGTTTTATGGTCGGCCCAGAGCACGAGAGCCGGGGGGCGGTAAGACGACTGTCCCAGTTATTTGTAGCGGGCAGCCAACTAACTGTGCCTTTGGTTGCTGTGGTATTACGCAAATGTTATGGATTAGGTGCGCAAGCATTATTGGGCGGGCATACAGGTAAGCCGACTTATACATTAGCCTGGCCTACAGGTGAGTTTGGGGCGATGGGTTTAGAAGGGGCAGTGAAATTAGGCTTTAAAAAACAGTTGGACGCACAGCCCGATCCACAAGCAAGGCAGATATTGTATGATAAATTGCTCAAAGAACAATATCAAAAAGGCCAAGCAGGGGAAGTGGCTAGCGTATTAGAAATCGATGGGGTGATTGATCCAGCACAGACCAGACAACAGCTTATCCTTGCCCTTAACTTAGGGGCGGCAACAGTCAAATAAAAAGTTGTTGCACAATTTATAAACAACATTATACTGTATTTATAAACAGTATTGTTGGAGGCGACATGAAACAGTTCTCAAGAGTAGATTGTGCATCAAATAATGATAACCATACCAGTAACATTAATTTGTTTGCTGAAGAGCATTTATCAAGCAAGACTGGCAAAGTCCGACCGGCCATAACAACGACCGAAAATATTTTAAGCAGAATGGACAGGCTCAGAGCTTATGCCAATGAACAACAAGCCAAGCACGGCAATCCCAAGCGCGTACAAACTAGCTTTTGTTTTTAGTGGCCCGCTGATTTTTTGTGATGTTTTGATAATCCGTCAGATTATCTTTAACTAACAGTCGATAAAACGAGGCATTCACTGGGAAACGTTATAAACTATGGGCAATATATCAGCGCAGAGACTACTATCTCACGCCAACCACTAGGAATATTATGATCAACAACGATGTGTTGCGCAGAGTGCGTTATATTTTCGATTTTAATGATGCAAAGATGCTCGAAATTTTTGCTATGGCCGATTACCCGGCAACGGTAGCTCAATTACATACCTGGCTACGTAAAGAGGATGATCCTGCCTTTGTGGCTATTACTGATATACAGTTTTCATTGTTTTTAAACGGTTTAATTAATCAAAATCGTGGTAAGCGTGAAGGGGTTGAAGCACCAGTTGAAAGACGCCTGACCAATAATATTATTTTTATGAAGTTAAAAATCGCGCTGAATATACAAGCACAAGAAGTATTAGATATGATGGATCTCAGTGGCTTTAAAATAAGTAAACACGAATTGAGCGCCCTATTTAGAAAGCCTGAAAATCGTCAATATCGACTGTGTAAAGATCAAATATTACGTAACTTCCTAAAAGGCTTACAGATTAAACATCGTGGTGATCAAGGCAATACGGATGAAGACGATAATGAAGACGGTAATGAAGACGGGCATTTAGAGCAAGGCTAGTCAATAGACACCTCAGCTTTAAAAGTCTTAGATTGTTTGTGTCAGCGCTGCTATTTAGGTGAGCAGCAGCGCTGGTGAGAAAAACGCTTAGCCTAAAGGGTGAATTGGTTAGACTAAACGAGTGAGGGAAGGGGCTTAGATAGACAGCGATCAGGGTAGGATAAGTCGGCCACAGAACGGACTTAGCTAGACAGCGATCAGGGTCGGATAAGTCGGCCACAGAACAGACTTAGATAGACAGAAAACTGCGCAGCTCATCTTGGCGAGCTAAACCATCTTTTAAACCTAAATCAATCAATTCTCGACAAAACTCTTTTTCGAACAGCAGATAACTAAGCAGACTGCTGTCACGCTTATCATGCATACCCAACAAACTTAATAGTATTTTTATGCCTGAGGGCATTCTATGAAAATGTCGTGCTGCCATTTCATTGAAGTTAAGAGTGGGATTGATGAGCAGACAATCAATTTTCTGCAGCTTGGTTTGTTGCTGCTGTTTGTGGGTCATCTGAGCAATAGTTTGGTTAATTCTCTTAAGCCGCTCTAAGTCAGACTTAAGGGTGTCAGCGAATATGGTATCTAGCAGGTGCCCGGCGATAGCGATGCTACTAGGAAATTGTTGCATATTGGTAAAGTTAGATTGTTTCTGAGGCTGCTCAACACCTATGATCAGGATATTCTTTGCTCCTAAATGGATAGCAGGGCTCAAGGGGGATAATTGATGAACCGAACCGTCACCCAAAAACTCCCCTGCCATCTTCACAGGGGGAAAGAGCATAGGAATAGCTGAGGAGGCAATCAGGTGTTCTGAGTTTAAGGTACAAGCAATGCCTCGTCTTTGCTCACGCTGCCAAGGCTGGATATCTTCTGTGCCCTGGTAAAAACTGATTGAGTCGTGGCTGCTATAACTAGACGCATTTACGCTTATGGCCCTTAAATACCCACGAGAAATATTATTGTCAATGCGATGAAAATCTAATCGACTGCGTATTAACCGTCTTAAGGGTTGATTGTTCAATAGGCTGGAGGGGGCTTTAGTGTATTGATCACTTTGAAAGCTGCGCAATAAATTACCAGATAGATGACTAACCACATCACGTATGCCACAACCATATACTTGGCGAGTGGTGAAATTTCTCCACACCCATTCTAACTTTCTTAAGCCTAGGTGGTAACAAGATGCGTAACAGGCTAAACCTGTGGCATTGATAGCGCCGGCGGAGTTGCCACAGACGATAGGAAAAGGTATGCCTTGATTTCTGGGTAAAAAGCTACCTATGGCTTTGAGCACACCTAATTGATATGCGGCTCTTGCGCCTCCACCAGATAGTAATAGTGCATACTCATTACGCTGTGACAATCACGCTTTTCCTTATAATTTGAGTGTTATGCCCTCAGCGGCTGCAAAAATCTCAAGATCTGCACCACCTATTGCAATCACTTCTTGGCAGTGCCTTTCAATCGCCGCTATTTGTGTATCGGTGCGGATATGATCATGGCTGTACAGTGCCATACGCTTGGCGCGACTACCCATGGCTAGCTTCACCGCTTCCTCTGCGATAGAGTGACCCCAACCGGATTTCGCTGGCATGTCTTCCAACATATACTGAGCGTCGTGGATAATCAAATCAGCATTGTGACTAAAGCTGACCCATTGCAAGAAATCCGTGTTCTTTTTATAAGTGGGATACAATTCGTTGTCGGTAATAAAGGTTAACTTTTTACCCTCCGCCTCTATGCTAAAAGAGCTGCCTCCTCCTGGATGATTCATCGCCAAACGAGATACTTTGGCGGCGCCAATCATCCAACTAGTGACCTCTTTGGCCTGGGGTATAATCTGTATGTTAGCCTTAAGCTGCTCATAGTGCACTGGAAAATAGCTGCCACTCATTTGTTTTAAAATAGCGTCATTCTCAACTAGAGTGGTTTGTCCTGGGGTAATGATAATATTTCTATTGGCTTGATAAATAGGGGCGAAAAATGGAAAGCCTTGAATATGATCCCAGTGATTATGGGATAGCAGCAAGTGGATGTCCGTGCTTTTTTTAACCAGCTGCTGGCCCAGCTTTTTAATGCCGGTGCCGGCATCTAAGATGATGTCAGTGCCATCTAATAGGCTCACGTGCACACAGGACGTATTGCCACCATATCGCACAAATTCAGGGCCAGGGGCTGGACAAGAGCCTCGCACCCCATAAAAAGTTACTTGCATCTATAATCCTATTTATAAATTAAGCTCAATCATACTGCAACCTGCCTCCCCTAGCAGTAAAACCCGAAGCTAATAAGTATAGGGTTGCTGTTAATGGTATGAGGATCTTGGCTTATATATGGACAATAAAAAGCGCCTAGAAAGGCGCTGGTATATGGTGATTTGGCGTTCAGGGTTATAATTGGCTAATAAAGTCTGATAGCTGATCAATTTCAATCAGCTGTTTCTCGCCAGAACGTCGACTTTTGTATTCCGCTTTGTTTTCATCAAGATTACGCTCACCGATAACAATAGTATGGGGAATACCGATCAACTCCATATCGTTAAACATTACCCCTGGGCGCTCTTTTCTGTCATCAAATAAGACTTCGACTCCCGCCGCTTTTAGCTGAGCGTATAAAGACTCCGCTACCTCTTTAATTCTTTGGGATTTGTGCATATTCATCGGGATAAGAGCAATCTTAAATGGCGCAATGGCATCAGGCCAAATGATCCCATACTTGTCATGGTTTTGCTCAATAGCCGCCGCCACTATCCGTGAGACACCTATACCATAACAACCCATGCTCAATATCTTATGTTTGCCATTTTCGTCCAAAACACCACAGTTCATGGCTTGTGAGTACTTGTCACCGAGCTGGAAAATATGCCCGACTTCAATGCCACGTTTTATTTCTAAGCTGCCTTTACCGTCGGGTGAGGGATCCCCTGCTACCACATTTCTGATATCAGCGGTGGTAAATGGTCCGGCGTCTCGCGCCCAGTTGACACCGGTAAAATGAAAATCTGCCTGATTGGCGCCACATACAAAATCTGCCATTTGTGCGGCACTTCTATCGACTATCACCGGGATGCTAATATTCACCGGGCCTAAGGAGCCGATACTACAATTGAGTTGTGCTTCAATTTGTTGCTCTGTGGCCATAGTTAAAGGCGTCAATACACCTTTTAACTTTTCAGCTTTGACTTCATTTAATTGATGATCACCACGCAATACTAATGCAACCAGCTGTGTCTGCGCCTGGTCGTCGTCGATTTTATCCGCCAGTACGATCAATGTTTTCACTGAATGTTCTACCGGCACTTGCAAAAATTCCGCTACTTGCTCTATGGTCTTTTGCTCGGGTGTCGCTACCTTCTTTATCTCTTGGCTAGGCGGTGGGCAGTTCCCTTGGGGCGCTTGAGCCGTGGCCATTTCAATATTTGCCGCATAGTCAGAACCATTGCTAAAGGCAATATCATCCTCACCAGAAGAGGCTAACACATGAAATTCATGGGACGCGGAGCCACCAATAGAGCCGTTATCAGCAATAACGGGACGATAATCTAGGCCAATGCGCTGAAAGATATTACAGTAGGCTTGATACATATCTTGGTAGGTGTTCTCTAAACAGCTTTGGGATAAATGGAAGGAATAAGCATCTTTCATGATAAATTCACGACTGCGCATAATGCCAAATCTTGGACGCACTTCATCTCTAAATTTTGTCTGTACTTGATACAGATTTAAAGGCAGCTGTTTGTAACTATTCACTTCGTTCTTCACCAAGGTGGTCACCACTTCTTCATGGGTGGGACCCAGTACAAAATCTCTGCTGTGGCGATCTTTGATACGCAGCAATTCAGGACCATATTCTTCCCAGCGGCCCGATCCTTGCCAAAGATCTGCGGGCTGCACGACTGGCATCAACACTTCTATAGAGCCCGCTTTGTTCATTTCATCACGGACGATCTCTGCCACTTTATTTAGCACACGTAAACCTGTCGGTAACCAGGTGTACAAACCCGCGGCTAGCTTTCTGACCATGCCAGCTTTTAGCATAAGTTGATGGCTAATAACTTCTGCTTCTGTGGGGGTTTCTTTTTGGGTAGATAATAAATATTGGCTGCTGCGCATTGAATGTAAAGTCTCTGAAATGAACATAAAAACGGCGCTTATTCTATCAGTAGCTTTAGCTGTGCTAAAGGCATTATTGGTGATTTTTACACTTTTGCTAAAACCAGCAAACTCAGCTGCTTGATTCAGCCAGGGCGCTGATACTTAAAACATGGCAAAGTCCATCAATGACTTGCCACACAATATTATAATGATAGAGACTCATGCCGTAGGTTTTGTCGGAACCGGTTTTGTTGTGATAGGCAGGACGAGGATCTTGGCCTAGCACTTGGCTGATCAACTCCTTAAGTTGTGGATGCTGTGCCAAGTAACAATCGATTTGTGCTAAAGCTTCCCTTGAATAGTTTACCGGCATAATAACAGGAGCCTGCTGTGCCATGCCGCCACAAGCACCTTCGATGCTGTCTGAATAGGCCAGGTAGGGTTTAATGTCGATGATAGGAGTACCATCTAGTAAATCCATGCCTTTAACGGTTAAGCTCAGTTGTCCTTGGTGATGTTGCACAGACACCAACTCGACCACTGACATGCCTAAACTATTGGGTCTAAAGGTGCTGCGAGTAGCAAATACGCCTTGTTTTTTATTGCCTCCTAAACGGGGAGGGCGAACCAATGCCGAATGCCCTTTATCTGCTGTCTGATGAAAATGAAAGACTAACCACAAGTGACTAAATTGCTCGATACCGCGGATATAATTAGGATCGTTACATTGGCCATGGAAGATAATTTGCCCCAGCGCAGAGTTGACCAAGCCCGGTTGACGGGGAATGGCAAATTTTTGTTTGTAGGGAGTCTGTATAACGCCTATGGGTTGTAATGAAAGGTTCATGTGACTGACTTGGTCTCAAATATGGGTTCAATGGCCTTATATTTACCGAATACTGCCATTTGTTCAATCCTTAGGGAATAAAAATGCTGATCCCCAGCATCCTCTGATAGCAATAAGACTAGGCTTTGGATACCATCTAGGGATAATTATCCAAGGTATATAAGCGTGTCCGAACTCATATTATCTCATAAGCAGCTGTTTTCTCATTTGTTTTTTGAACAATTGGTCGCTAAGCGACAGTTAACTAATTTCTTGATCTTGGCAGACAAACTGCTGGGTGATGTTGAAAGTGACTTAATTAACACTCAGACCTTAATGATATTTGCTGAAGGGTTAAGTCTGGCCAAGGTACTGGATGTTCAAGAAAGATGTGCCACATGGTTGAAGGTAGCCCATCTGAATATAGTGCAAGTTGCAGGTGTTAGCGGCTTTGCTGTAGCGGCGAAAGTCTCTATATTACACTCGGACGGGCTTCACAATATGCTATTGCAGATAGCCGATCAGCTATCGGTAGAGCTGTGTCTACTGGATAAAACACCTAGCTTAAGCAAGCCAGGTCTATTGATGATGGACATGGATAGCACTGTGATAGCAGTGGAGTGTATTGATGAAATCGCCACCCTTGCGGGTGTAGGTGAACAAGTTGCACAAGTCACTGCACAAGCCATGCAGGGCAAGCTAGATTTTGCCCAAAGTTTAGATACTCGTGTGGCATGCTTATCCGGCGCCAGTGAGCAAATATTACAGCAGGTGCGTGACGCCTTGCCATTGATGCCTGGTATCGGCAACTTATTGAGTATTTTGAAACAGCATAATTGGAAGCTAGCCATTGCTTCTGGAGGTTTTACCTATTTTGCTGATTATTTGGCTTTGAGGCTAGAGCTGGACGCAGCTGTGGCTAATCATTTGGAAATAAAGAATGGGCTGCTGACCGGCCAAGTATCAGGTGAAATAATCGACGGGCAAGTCAAAGCGCGTACCCTAGAACAACTGAGTCGCCAATGGTCAATTGATAATGCACAAACTGTGGCCATTGGCGATGGCGCCAATGATTTAAAAATGATGGCCGTGGCCGCTTTGGGTGTGGCTTTCCATGCTAAACCTCTAGTAAGCAGTCAGGCACAGATAGCCATTTCACGGAGCAGTATGGATAGCCTATTATGGGTACTGGCTGCAGACTAACTGTGAGCATATCCTTGCTACATACTGGTTATTTAAGTGCTTAACAGCTGTTCGATACCGACCTTTTTAGTTTTGTGATGAGCCGGTGTCAGTTGATTTTCTAGAATGAGTCCTTGCTGAAATTCATAACGTTGTAACACCTCATCTGTGACGTCCACAATATCGCCCATTGCGATCACATTCCACAATTGTTCTTCCAGTAACTTGGCTTTATGTACCGCATAAATACTAATGTATTTGAGCTCTGATCGCATGTGTTCAATATCGGGTCTGCCGGTTCGTGCCAAAAATACTTTTAGGGCGATAAATTGGCCATTTCTTAGTGCCTGATGAATAAAATCTTTACGGGCTTGTTGAGAGCTAAACTTGTGCGAGAATTGACTATGAATTGCCTGACCAATCTGTTCTTTACTGGGATCAAAAGCGACAAATAATTCTTCCATTTTTGGCTTTTCATTCGGTTTGGTTTTGCTTATGGAGGGCGAAATAAAGTCATGTCGACTGCTGGCATTTCTAAACAATGGATATAGGTTAATTTGCTCTGGCTGTGCTTGAAAGTTCAATAAATTAGATAGTCTGTTATCCATTGAAAATGTGGCCGCCGCATCAGGTATGATATCGATGCTGTCTTTACGTAAAAAATAGGCCACGTTCAACACATTGTCAGCATAGATATTACGCAAGGCTTCACCAATACCAGAGACTTCCTCTTCATCTCTGTAGGCTTTAAGTTTAGAGCGATTGCCTTTAATCAGAGCTTCAAAAAACGCCCGTGCGGTATTTTTTTCCTCCATCAGCATATTTTGCAAATGAATGACGTGATGATCTCGTGAAATCTTTTTCACCACATAAGGCAAAGCCGTGAGATTATATTTTTTGGTCACCGCTTGTAGTTTTGGAAAACTCAAGACTACCTTAGTTTCTTCAACTTGATTAAAGTGGCTATCGAGTTCAATCTTTAAGCCTAAGGTCGAGAAATCTTCGGTGTGACCATTGATTATCTGACTGCCTATTTTAATCTGTACTGGCGTGTTCAATAGAAAACGGGTTTCACGCCTTTGATTGAAGTATTTAAATCTATAGGCATCAACCATTGCTGGGGGTTTATTCCGAGGATGACCAAATACTTTGAGTTTATTGAGTTCTTCACGTTTTATTTTGTGAGCTTGATACTGCTCGGTACCCGCAGGATCGGTAATATTAGTCACTACCGCAATATAGCCAAGATCCTTTAATCGCGACATTAACCTTGGAGACGGTTTTTGGTTCTGCCTTTTCACCGTGTCGTTAATTGAATTGCCAATGGATAAGGGTTTATAGCTCTGTTGTGGATCCATCTCGGTAAACTGCAGTTTGTAAACTCTCCAACTCGCTTTGCGAGAACCATAACCTAAAAATAAGTTTTTTAAATCCGGCTGTGCATCCAGTTCTTGATGGCTAGCAGAATAAAAGTGTACCTTGTCATTTTTGATATTATTAAAAACAAAGACAAATATTTCTTGCCGACCTTTGGGCAATAACAAGGCCTGTTGTATGCGGGCTTCGGTTAACAAATAGCCGATCCGCAACTCTAGTAACTCATTGGCCCAATATTGTATTTCTTCTCTATTGGAGTCATTAGCCAAGGCATACTTTGGCACATATTTGGACCCCTCCTGGGCGATAAAAATTGGGATGGAAGAAAAGTTAGGAATATAATACTGCTCATAAGTCTTATTCTGTATCGCGGTAAGGGTATTCTCTAAATTGACTTTATAACGTCTTTTGTTACCCTGAATAAAGTTTTCAAAGAACCTATCGAAGGTGGGGTTAGGGGGATCGAATAAACGCCTTAAGGTAATACGCTGATCGAAATCATTGCGGCTGATGGAACTGACCTCGTAACTGACCTTTAGCCGCTTCTCCAGGCCATAGTCTGTTTCTAAACCGCAAAACTGGACACTGACTCTTTCTTTAGGCTTAAACAAATGTTCTTTATGGGCTTTGACCTTTAAGCCATTGACCGACACATCAATAGTCGTGGCTTTTATGCTTTTATTTAAATCGGTAAACATCTCTATATTGACCGAAAAATTCATTCTTTCCTCAGCCCTTTGTGCAAAGTTGCCAAAGGTAATTAAAGGCGCTTGAAAGTGCTCTACTAGGGGCAGTATCGGTTTCGCATTTTTTTTACTTTTTGAGGCCTTTTGTTCTTCTTTGTGAATAACATTATAGTTGTTTTGAGTGCTGGTCACTGCCTCAAACACCCCAATAGTATACTCGCCAAAGATACGTAACTGTTTCTCAAAGGTATCAATGGCAAGATCATCCAAAAAATGCTCTTGTTCTTGATGTTTATAATGTCGACATTTACCGTCTACTTCACCTCTTAAGTCTATTATGCGATCACAAGGGCGACCTAAGCGGATAAGCTCCATCTTTAGCAGAAATCGATTTTGTTTAGGGATATCTGCAGCCACCTGATTTAACACCTGACGAAACTCAGGTTCGTGGATCATGGGTTTAAGCTGTTCGATAATCTCGTGGTATGCTTCTAGGTCTAGGCTCATGTCATTTTATCGAATTGGGTTCTTATAGGTACGCACACTGTAATTAACTGTTATCGGCAGTCATGGTAAAAACTATGCACAGTTATGCTTTTTTAAACAATTAATTCAGGACTTTAGCGGTAAAATACCTTTTTATTCTTAATAAAATCCATTCACACTATACAAGGTTAAATATTTTTAAAATATGGCTAAACGCAAAATTGCTTATGTATGCTCAGATTGTGGGGCTGAATATCCCCGCTGGCAAGGACAATGTAACGATTGTAATGCTTGGAACACTATTACTGAATTTGTTGTGGCCGGCTCCACTGCATCTGGTACTCGAAACGTTGGCGGCTACTCGGGACAAACTAAGGCTCAAGTAGAAACCTTAGCCAGTATCGATTTAGACGCATTGCCCAGATTTGAGTCGGGCTATAAAGAGCTTGATAGAGTCCTAGGCGGGGGCATTGTGCCGGGTTCGGCCATCTTAATAGGTGGCTCGCCTGGGGCGGGGAAAAGCACCTTGCTATTACAAGTGATGTGTCAGCTGGCAGATGGCAAAAATGCCTTATATGTGACAGGTGAAGAATCTCTTCAGCAAGTGGCTATGCGTGCACAAAGATTAGGCTTGAGGAAAGACAAACTGAAGCTTTTATCTGAAACGAATGTGGACACTATCTGTGAACTGGCCTTGCAGCATAAACCCGATCTTATGGTTATTGACTCCATCCAAGTGATGCAAGTCGCCGATGTGCAGTCGGCGCCTGGCAGCGTGTCACAAGTGCGAGAAAGTGCCGCTTTTCTCACACGCTTTGCCAAGCAGCAGCATATTGCCATGTTCTTAGTGGGTCATGTGACCAAAGACGGCGGTTTAGCAGGTCCCAAAGTATTAGAGCACTGTATCGATTGTTCCATGATGTTAGAAGGCGAGAGCGACAGCCGCTATCGTACCCTAAGAAGCCAAAAAAACCGCTTTGGAGCGGTCAATGAACTCGGTGTGTTTGCCATGACCGAGAAGGGCTTAAGGGAAGTCAAAAATCCTTCTGCTATCTTCCTCAGTCGGGATGAAGAGCAGTCACCGGGCAGCATAGTCATGGTGGTGTGGGAGGGAACACGTCCGCTGCTGGTGGAAATTCAAGCCCTAGTAGACTACTCACAAATGGCCAATCCAAGACGAGTCGCTATCGGCCTAGATCAAAATCGTTTGTCTATGCTATTGGCTGTTTTACATCGCCATGGCAATGTACAAATGAACGACCAAGACGTGTTTGCTAATGTGGTAGGAGGGGTGAAAGTCGCCGAGACCAGTGCCGATCTGGCCTTATTGTTGTCTATAGTGTCGAGTTTTCAAAATAAGATCTTAGACAAAGAATTGATTGCCTTTGGCGAAGTAGGTTTAGCGGGAGAAATTCGCCCCGTACCTAATGGCACCGAACGTATTATTGAGGCCGCTAAACATGGCTTTAAACGGGCTATAGTGCCTAAAGCCAATGTACCTAAACAGAAAATCAGTGGCATTACTGTGGTAGGGGTCGCTAGACTTAGTGAGGCTTTAGACGCAATCTAAGCTTTACTGCCGTCTTTGCTGTTTGAGAAAATCAACACTTAGTCTGCCACAGGCTCTAGTATGCGTCTGGCTTTATGGATTTTATCGTTTTGCGGCTTTGATTGGGATGCTATTTCGAGTGTGAAAAAATCAACACACCATCGTCCACAGGCTCTGCTATGAGTCTGGCTTTATCGGTTTTATAGTCCTGTGGGTTGGTCCAGGGGCTTTGATCCCCTTGCTTGGGGAAAGTCTGCATGTGGCGCTTTATGTAGTTGGCGCTAAAGTTATCTAACATATCGCGTTGCGGCATATTTTGATGTTGGGCCTGCAAGCGCGGTGTCATGGTGTTGGTTTGGGTTTTATCCATATGCGCTAGTAGGCGACATAAGTAACTTGAAATCAGATCTGATCTTAGTGTCCACGAAGCATTGGTGTAACCAAAGGTATTGATCAAGTTAGGCACATCTGAATACATCACGCCTTTATATAAGTAGGTCTGGGCAAAATCTATGGGCTGCTCATCTACCCTGATATCGATCCCTCCCAGTCGCACTAAATTGAGCCCAGTGGCTGTCACTATTATATCCGCTTCTATGATCTGGCCCGAATTTAGTAAAATGCCCTGTGGGATAAATTTATCTATGCTTTGTGTTATCACTGTTACTTTTTGTTGATTAATCGCCTCAAATAGATCGTTGTCAGGCACCGCACACACCCTTTGATCCCATGGGTTATAGCTGGGGGTGAAATGTTTGGCCACATAATCCGCTGACAATTGTTTAGACGTTAATGCCAGTATTTTGCTTTTGAGTTTTTGTGGGTTTTCACGTGATAGTTTATAAATCATCTGTTGCAAGGCAATGCTTTTCCATCTCACTATAGAATGGACGATTTTGTGTGGCAATAAAGGGCGCAGTAAGCGGGCGATAGGATCTTGTGTGGGGCGAGACACCACATAGCTGGGTGAACGTTGTAAGATAGTGACCTGTGCGGCACGTTCAGATAAGGCTGGTGCTAGGGTCATGGCTGTGGCTCCTGAACCTATGATCAGCACTTTTTTATCTTGATAAGCTAAGTCCTCAGGCCAATGTTGAGGGTGTACCACTTGGCCGGTAAAACTATCAAGGCCTGTAAAGTCAGGCGTGTATCCTTGTGCATAATCATAATACCCACAACAGATTGACAGTATGTTGCAGCGAACAGTCGATGCACTTTGTTGGGATGAGCCCGCTAAGCTATGGGTTAGGGTTAAGGTCCAGCTTTGGGTCTCAGATGACCATGCGGCATGGGTAAGGCGAGTATGAAATTGGATGTTGCCGGTGATGTTATTTTCATCGGCTGCTTCTTGAATGTATGCCAGTATGCTGGCCCCATCTGCCATAGCGTTTTTGTGCGGCCAGGGCTTAAAACTATAGCCTAAGGTATACATATCACTGTCGGAACGAATACCGGGATAACGAAATAGATCCCAGGTGCCTCCTATGGCCCCTCTGGCTTCGATGATCTTATAGGTTTTATCTGTACAGTCTTGTTGTAAATGATAAGCCGCACCAATACCTGATAATCCAGCGCCAACAATAACGACATCTAAATGTGGCTCATCCATAACGGCTACCTCATATAAAGTCCTGCAAAGCATAACATAATGCCAATTAATGGCACTAGTGAGCTGTCTATTCAAACACAGTTGATTCAACAAACCTGATGGTTCATTAAGATCCTAGTTCAGTATTACTGTTTTATGGTTTGCGGTAGGCTTTTATGTTGCACATAAAAAAACCCCGAAGGTTTACTCTAACTTTCGGGGTTGACTTCAAAATTCGCGTTTTTTACTTGCTGATTCTCTTATATTTCAATCTATGAGGCTCGGTGATGTTTTGACCGTAGGTGGCCTTCATCCAGTCGGCATATTCTGTGTAGTTACCCTCATAAAAACTGATCTTACCTTCGTCTCGATAATCCATGATATGGGTAGCGATACGGTCAAGGAACCAGCGATCGTGCGAGATCACCATGGCGCAGCCGGGGAATTCCAGTAGAGCATTCTCTAGGGCGCGCAGGGTCTCCACATCCAAATCATTGGTGGGCTCATCGAGCAGTAAAACGTTACCGCCGGCTTTGAGCAATTTGGCCAAATGCACTCGATTGCGCTCGCCCCCAGACAGATCCTTGATGAATTTCTTCTGATCCGTGCCCTTGAAGTTAAAACGACCACAGTAAGCCCGGCTGTTTAATTCAAAGTTACCGATGCGGATAATTTCCGAGTCGTCGGATATTTCCTGATACACAGTGTTGTTTTCATTCATGTGATCCCGAAACTGCTCAACACTGGCCAGCTGCACTGACTCACCCACAGAAATCTCTCCTGCATCGGCCTGCTCTTGGCCACTGAGCAACTTAAACAAGGTGGACTTGCCGGCGCCGTTGGGGCCGATAATGCCAACAATAGCCCCCTTGGGAACCTTGAAGCTGAGATCATCGATCAATAATTTGTCACCGTAAGACTTCTTCAAGTTAGTCACTTCGATGACCTTGTCTCCCAGGCGCTCGCCGGGCGGGATAAATAATTCGTTGGTTTCATTACGCTTTTGATAGTCACCGGTGGTCAACTCATCGAAGCGGGCCATGCGGGCCTTACTTTTTGCATGACGACCTTTGGCGTTGGAGCGTACCCATTCCAATTCGGTTTTAATGGACTTTTGACGAGCACTTTCGGTTTTTTCTTCTTGCTGTAAACGGGCGTCTTTTTGCTCTAACCAAGAAGAATAGTTGCCTTCCCAAGGGATACCTTGGCCTCTATCTAGCTCGAGGATCCAGCCTGCGACGTTGTCCAAGAAATATCTATCATGGGTAATGGCCACTACCGTGCCTTCATAATCATGTAAGAAGCGCTCTAACCAAGCCACCTATTCTGCATCCAAGTGGTTGGTGGGTTCGTCGAGTAACAACATTTCTGGTTTTTCCAATAACAAGCGGCACAAGGCGACCCGGCGTTTTTCACCCCCAGATAAAGTACTCACGTCTGCATCCCAAGGGGGTAAGCGCAGGGCATCGGCCGCTCGTTCGAGAGCATTTTCTAAGTTATGGCCGTCTTTGGCTTGAATAATGGCTTCTAGCTCGCCCTGCTCTTTGGCCAGGGCATCAAAGTCGGCGTTTTCCTCGGCATAGGCCGCGTAGACTTCGTTGATCCGCTTCAGGGCATGGGCCACATCGGCCACAGCCTCTTCTACATTGCCGCGCACATCCTTAGTCTCATCCAGTTGTGGCTCTTGAGGCAGATAGCCAATTTTAAGACCTGATTGGGGGATAGCTTCGCCCTCTATGTCTTTATCTATGCCTGCCATAATGCGCAACAGGGTAGACTTACCAGAGCCATTTAAGCCCAGTACGCCAATCTTGGCCCCAGGAAAAAAGCTTAGAGAAATATCTTTGAGAATAAATTTATTGGGTGGAACGATTTTGCCAACCCGCAGCATGCTGTAAACGTATTGCGCCATGATTTGTCTTTTCTTAGCTGAATAGACCGTTAGTGTAATTCAGTGGGCAATGGGGTAAAAGACATTATATATATTTTTGCTGCAGATAAGGTTGTCCGTGAAAGAGTCGGTAATAAATAATGCGCTTTGTGTTGAGCTGGCGTAGTATTTTAAGCTGATTTTAAATAGGGGCGTATTATGCAGAGTTTTAATTGGGGAATAATTGGTCCAGGCTCAATCGCTGGTAAATTTGCCCAAGCAATAAAGGCTTCAACAAGAGGTCAAATAGCTGCAGTAGCCAGTCGCAGCCAAACTCGTGGTGAAGAATTTGCCACCCAATATAAGGTCCCCAAGGTCTATCAAGATTATCAATCCCTAGTGAAAGATACGCAGATTGATATCATCTATGTGGCCACTCCTCATAGTTTTCATTATCAGCAAGCTAAACTGTGCATCGAGGCAGGAAAACATCTGTTATTGGAGAAGCCTTGCACCATTAATGCGGCACAAATGACGGCCTTGACTGAATTAGCCAAGGAACACAAGGTGTTCTTACAAGAGGCATTGTGGAGTCGGTTTACCCCTTGCTTGTCACAGTTAAAACAACAACTTGCTGCAGGCATAATAGGCGACATCCAAACCATACACTCTACTATTGGTTTTGCCTTTCAAGACAGGCCACAAAGTCGCCTATTTAATTTAGCACTTGGCGGTGGGGCATTGTTAGATTTGGGTGTATATAGTATTACCATCAGTCAGTTTTTGCTAGATGAACATCCCCTCAAAATACAAGCTATGGGTAAAATAGGCCCTAGTGGGGTAGATGAGCACTGCTTAGTGAATATGCAGTATGCCTCAGGACGTATGTCACAATTTATTTGTACGGCCCATAGTCAAGCTGACAACATAATGACAATAGTGGGCAGTCGCGGACGTATTGTTCTGCCTTCTTGTTTCTGGGACGTTGATCAAGCTCTGGTATACCAAAATAACAATTTGGTGATGAATATGGATATTCCCCATAAAATTAATGGGTTTGAATATCAAATTGAAGCAAGTATGGACTGTATTGAGGCGGGTAGACCTTACAGCGAATTAATGTCACATGCAGATAGCATTGGGGTGATGAGGGTAATGGATGAGGTGCGTCAGCAATTAGGGTTAGTATTCGATGGGGATATCGAAGCCTTGTGATCTAAGGTTTTTACTGGAGTAAAAAATGGGTTACAACTTTTGATTGTTACTCATGTCCTATTGCGACTATACAATTGCTGTAAATTCACTAGAATATGTGCAGATTTAATTCCCAGTTTTTAGATACAACAAATTTTGAGGAAATGTGATGCTAACACGTGATATGAATATAGCTGATTTTGATCCTGAACTACATCAGGCTATTCAACAGGAAAACCAACGCCAAGAACATCATATTGAATTAATCGCCTCTGAGAATTATTGTAGCCCTAGAGTGCTTGAAGCCCAAGGCTCACAATTGACCAATAAGTACGCCGAAGGTTATCCCCATAAGCGCTACTATGGAGGCTGTGAGTATGTGGACATTGCCGAAGATTTAGCCATAGACAGAGCGAAACTATTGTTTGGGGCAGATTATGCTAACGTGCAGCCCCATGCAGGCTCACAAGCTAATACCGCAGTATTTATGGCATTGTTAGAGGCCGGTGATACTGTGCTGGGAATGAGTTTGGCTCATGGTGGTCACCTAACCCATGGCTCTCATGTGAACTTTTCCGGTAAAACCTATAACGCAGTGCAATACGGTTTACATGAGCAAAGCGGCGAAATTGATATGCAGCAAGTGGAAGCCATGGCGCTAGAGCACAAACCTAAGATGATTATTGCTGGGTTCTCGGCTTACTCTGGTATTGTGGATTGGCAAAAATTTCGAGAAATCGCCGATAAAGTGGACGCCTATTTATTAGTCGATATGGCCCATGTCGCAGGTTTAGTGGCCGCGGGTGTTTATCCTAGTCCTATGGCTCATGCCCATGTGGTGACTACTACCACTCACAAAACCTTGGCTGGACCAAGAGGCGGCTTGATTTTATCCTCTTGTGGTGATGAAAGTATTTATAAAAAGTTAAATAGTTCGGTGTTTCCTGGTAATCAGGGTGGCCCATTGTGCCATGTGATTGCTGCCAAAGCCGTGGCTTTTAAAGAAGCTTTACAGCCCGAATTTAAAGTATACCAACAGCAAGTGGTTAAAAATGCCAAGGCAATGGTGGCTGTTATTCAAGATCGTGGGCATAAAGTGGTGTCCGGTGGTACAGAAAATCATCTATTTTTATTAGACCTGATCGGCAAAGAATACACAGGTAAAGACGCCGATGCTGCTTTAGGCTCGGCTAATATCACAGTGAATAAAAACTCTGTGCCTAACGATCCGCGTTCACCCTTTGTCACTAGTGGCTTGCGAATTGGCTCGCCGGCTATCACCAGGCGTGGTTTTAAAGAGGCTCAAGCACAGCAGGTGGCCAATTGGATCTGCGATGTATTAGATAATATTGATGATCAACAAATTATCGACAGGGTTAAAGGCGAAGTAGTTAACTTATGTGAGCGCTTCCCCGTTTATGCCTAGCTGAGGAACCAGTCATGCCTGTTAAAAGCCGACTCTAAGTCGGCTTAATTGCTTGTTAAAGGTGACACAATTCGCCTATAAATAGGACTTTTGCGCAGTTTTTTGTTAGTTTAAATCTATAATTAGCCAAGGATGAAAGTAGCATGTTTTGCCCATTTTGCTCGGTACAAGAAACCAAGGTTATTGATTCTAGGCTGGTGGCCGATGGCAGCCATGTGCGCCGAAGACGGGAATGCACAGTATGCAAAGAACGTTTTACCACTTTTGAAATGGCCGAGTTGGTGATGCCCCGTATTGTTAAGCGAGATGGCTCGAGGGAACCTTTTAACGAAGATAAATTACGTGCAGGTTTGCAACGTGCCTTAGAAAAACGCCCCGTTAGTACCGAACAAGTTGAACAGTGTATTAGCCGCCTTAAGTCATCGCTCAGAGCCACAGGTGAAAGAGAAGTGGGTAGCGAATTTCTAGGTAACCTGATCATGGATGCCCTCAAAGAATTAGATAAGGTGGCCTATGTACGTTTCGCATCAGTCTATCGCTCTTTCGAGGACATACGGGAATTTGGTGAAGAAATTGCGCGATTAGGAGACTAGACTTGTGAAAAACTTGCGGTTCAGGCGAATCATTATGGCTTATTTTTTGTGAGCGCATTTTCACTTCTAGATCACCAAATGATGGCCCTTGCCATCCAGCTAGCCAAACGTGGTCAATACACCACGTCGCCTAACCCAAATGTTGGCTGTGTTATTACTGACACCCAAGGTGTCATTATTGGACAAGGTTGGCACCACAAAGCCGGTTCTGCCCACGCCGAAGTGCATGCTTTGCAGCAAGCGGGCACCGGTTGTAAAGATGCCACAGCCTATGTCACTTTAGAACCTTGTAGTCATTACGGGCTGACTGCCCCTTGCGCTGACGCATTGATTACATCTGGTGTGAAACGCGTGGTAGTGGCTATGGTTGATCCCAATCCCTTGGTGTCAGGACAAGGTTTGAAAAAATTACAAGAGGCGGGTATTCAGACCCAAGAGGGGCTTTTGGCCCATGCGGCAACGCAGTTAAATCGGGGATTCATCACACGGATGCAAACCGGCAAACCCTGGGTGACGGTTAAATTAGCCGCAAGCTTGGACGGGAAAACAGCTTTGAGCAATGGCCAAAGTCAATGGATCACCGGCCCGCTTGCCCGTCAAGATGTGCAAAGGCATAGAGCCAAGAGTTGTGCGATTTTATCAGGTTCTGGCACTGTCATGGCTGATGATCCTATGCTAAATGTACGTTATGCCCAGTTGAACTTATCAGAACAAATATTAAACCCCAAAGCATTGCGCCAACCCTTAAGAGTGATCATTGATGGGCGAAATCAACTACCCAGTTACTTAAAGTGTTTGCAGCCCATTGAAAATGATAGTGCTGGAGCCTTACTAATAGTCAACTCTAAGGTGACTGAGTATCAAGGTGGCGAACATGTAAGCCAGTGGCAAGCCCCGTCTAACGGTAATAAACTCGAGTTGGAAGCGGTATTGCAAAAATTGGGGCAAATGCAAGTCAATAACCTGTGGGTCGAAGCTGGGGCAAAATTGGCGGGAGCCTTGCTGGAAAATAATTTGATTGATGAATTGATTTTGTACCAAGCGCCCAAATTAATAGGTAGTAGCGGCCGGGATTTATTTGATATAGCGGCTTTGGACTCTATGGAGCAACTTGTTAAGCTCACTTGGAGTGATGTACGATTAGTAGGTCAAGATGTAAAAATGACCGCATTGTTAGGCCACCAGGCTGATACCTTAACGATTAAGAGTAATTGAAAGACTATGTTTACTGGAATTATTGAAGATGTGGGCGTGATAGATAGCTTAACGCCTACTGGTGAAGACATTAGATTGTCGATTAAAACCCATAAGTTAGATATGGCTGACGTGTCACTAGGTGACAGTATTGCCAACAACGGTGTGTGTTTGACAGTTGTGGCTATGCATAGTCAGGGATTCAGCGCCGATGTATCCCATGAAACGATTAAGCGCACAGGTTTTGCTAGCTACCAAGCCGGCAGTCGGGTCAATCTTGAGAAAGCGCTGCAAGCTAATGGGCGTTTAGGTGGGCATATTGTTAGCGGACACGTCGACGGTGTAGGACAAGTGTTATCGGTCAAATCTGTTGGTCGTTATGTGGAAATTTGGATCGCCGCTCCTGACGAACTGGCCAAATACTTAGCGCAGAAAGGTTCGATCACAGTGGACGGCGTCAGTCTAACGGTAAACCAGGTGGACGGGGCTAAATTTCTGTTAACCTTGATCCCCCATAGCCTGAAAGAAACTATCATTGGTCATTATAAAACCGGCAGCAAAGTCAATCTAGAGGTGGATGTGATAGCGCGCTATTTAGAGCGTTTGATCTTAGGTGACAAGGCTCATCACTCTTCAAAATCAACAGAAAAAGATATTAGTATGACCTTTTTAGCAGAAAATGGTTACTTGAAATAACTTAGCAACAGCCACCCATATATTTAATACAGCCAAATTAAGAACCCAAAATTATGCCACTAAATAGCAGTGAAGAGATTATCGAAGATATCCGTCAGGGTAAAATGGTGATTCTGATGGATGATGAGGATAGGGAAAACGAAGGCGATCTGATTATGGCGGCAGAACATGTTACGCCAGAAGCGATTAATTTTATGGTGACTCATGCCCGAGGATTAGTCTGTTTACCTATGACGGCTGAGCGTTGTCAAAAATTAAACCTGCCCTTAATGGTTGATAATAATAGCGCGCAATTCTCAACCAATTTCACCGTATCTATTGAGGCTGCACAAGGGGTGACTACAGGTATATCGGCCGCAGACCGAGCCAAAACAGTATTGGCTGCGGTGTCTAAAGATGCAGACGCGACCAACATTGTGCAACCTGGGCATATATTTCCACTGATCGGCAAAGAGGGTGGGGTATTAAATCGGGCGGGGCATACCGAAGCGGGTATCGATTTGGCGCGTCTGGCTGACTGCGAGCCCGCCTCAGTGATAGTTGAAATATTAAATGACGACGGCAGTATGGCCAGACGACCAGAACTGGAAGTGTTTGCCGCCAAGCACCATTTAAAAATTGGCACGATTGCCGACTTAATCGAATACCGAAATTTAAATGAAACCACAATAGAAGAAGTATCAAGGTGCAAACTGCCGACCGAGTATGGTGAGTTTGACTTGGTCACCTTCAAAGATGTTATTGATAATCAAGTCCATTTTGCTATGTGTAAAGGCGAAATTAGTAGCGACAGTCCAACCCTAGTCAGAGTGCATCTACAAAATAGCTTTAGTGACCTCTTGGGTTCCCAGCGGGCCATTCAGCGCAGTATGGGCTTACCCAAGGCCATTAGTTATATTGCACAGCATGGCGGTGTATTAGTGCTTTTAGGCAAAGATGAAGACTTACTGGCCCAAGTAAAACAATTTGCCGCCGAAGACAAAGGCGAAAAGCCCACTGGTGCCACTTGGCAAGGGTCTTCTCGAACGGTAGGAGTCGGTAGCCAGATATTAGCTAGGTTAGGTATCAAACAAATGCGCTTACTCAGTAAGCCTAAAAAGTATCATGCCTTGTCTGGATATGGATTAGAGGTAGTTGAGTACGTCGAAATATAACCTATGACTGTGCTGGGGCATATTGATCCTATCATTTAGGGATAGTTTCCTTAGGTACAGCCGAATAATCAGATAAATATCGCGATATTTCCCATGGCGCTTGTGATAAACTGCGCGCCGAATTTTATACTAAGGTTTTAAGATGGATATTATTGAAGGTAACATTCGAGCGACAGGTAAAAAATTTGCACTTGTAGTGGCTCGTTTCAACAGTTTTGTAGTTGAAAGTTTAGTGGACGGTGCCCTTGATGCCTTAGAGCGTCACGGCGAGGTGAATAGCCAAGACATTACGTTAGTCAGAGTCCCTGGTGCGTATGAGCTGCCTATTGCGGCTAAAAAACTAGCCGAAAAAAACAAATATGATGCCATCATTGCATTAGGTGCTGTGATCCGTGGTGGTACGCCACATTTTGATTTTGTGGCGGGTGAATGTAACAAGGGCTTAGCGCAAGTCTCCCTTGAATATGGTATTCCAGTATCATTTGGTGTGATCACCACCGATAGTATCGAACAAGCGATAGAACGTTCGGGTACCAAAGCAGGTAATAAAGGTGCAGACGCCGCGGTCAGTGCATTGGAAATGGTTAACGTTCTAGCCAATATTGAAGGGGCGTAATAGGTGAAACCTAAGGCCCGTCGTTTAGCCAGAGAACTGGCGTTACAAGCCGTTTATTCATGGCAAATGAGCAAAAATCCGGTTGCACAAATCGAGCTCAGTATAGTGACCAGCAACAACATGCAAAAAGTCGATACAGAATACTTTTTAGAACTGTTGCGCGCTGTTATTAAAGACTGTGCTGAGTTGGACAAAAAAGTGAAACCCTTCCTAGGACGTCTGCCAGAAGAATTGGATCCCGTGGAAAAAGCGATCCTAAGAATTGCCACTTATGAATTGAGTGCCAGAATCGATGTGCCTTATAAAGTGGTGATCAATGAAGCCATTGAGTTGGCTAAGTCTTTTGGTGCCGAAGAAAGTCATAAGTTTATTAATGGTGTATTAGATAAAGCCATTAAGACACTGCGTAAAGACGAGCTGTCCTAATCCTGTTGTTCTAAAGTCGCGGCAGTTTTGGCTTTTTAGGTTATAAGAAATTAAAGTGAAAGAATTTAATATTATTGAACACTTTTTTAAAGATAAAAGTATTCAACGCAAAGATGTGGTGGTGGGCATTGGTGACGACGGCGCCGTAACGCAGATCCCACAAGGACAAGCGTTGGTCACCACCACTGATACTCTAGTGAGTGGTGTGCACTTTCTACCTGAAACTAACGGTCATGCCGTGGCACAAAAAGCCATAGCCGTCAATCTAAGTGACTTAGCTGCCATGGGTGCCGAGCCAGCCTGGATCAGTCTGTCATTGAGCTTGCCAGAGTATGATGAGTGCTGGTTGAAAGATTTTAGCGAAGGCTTACAGCAACTTACCACCTATTACTCAGTACAGTTGATAGGCGGTGATACTGTCCAAGGGCCGTTGTCTATCACTATTACCGCCCAAGGCTTTGTGCCCCATGAGCAAGCCATTAGACGCAGCGGTGCTAAGCCAGGGGATTTTGTGTATGTGACAGGAACCCTAGGAGATGCGGGTTTAGGTCTATTAATTGCCCAAAATAAACGGCAAGTTGATGATGCACAAGATAGTGCTTTTTTACGGAAACGATTAGATTACCCAGTGCCCAGAGTACTGGTGGGAACCAGCATACGGCGTATGGCAAATAGTTGTATCGATATATCTGATGGTCTTATTGCCGATCTTGGCCATGTTTTAAAGGGATCCAACTGTGGCGCAGTGATCAATATAGACAGCTTGCCCTTATCCAAGGCTTTGAGAAACTCCGCCAGCCCAGAACAGGCCATTCATTATGCGCTTAGTGGCGGCGATGATTATGAACTATTGTTCACAGTGGATGAAGAACATAAAGGCATGTTAGAAACTACCCTTGCGAATGCCAACGTCAGTGTTACCTGTATCGGCCAGCTAAATGGACAGAGCCATAAACTAGAGCTACGGCAAAATGATCTTCCATATGAGTATGTTGATAAGGGCTATCAACACTTTTAGCTGAAACGAGATTAACAAGGGGCCTAATCTATGCATCATACCTTACGTAGCAGAGTCAGTTTAAGCAACCCAGTGCACTTTTTGGCTTTGGGTTTTGGCAGCGGCCTAGCGGCTAAAATGCCTGGTACCTTCGGTACATTAGCCGGTTTGCCTCTAGTGCTGCTGGCTAGCCTTTATCTGAACCTTTACAGCTACCTGATATTGACGCTAATAGTTTGTGTTGTGGGCGTTTGGTTGTGTGCAAAAACCGCTGAAGACTTGCAGGTGCACGATCACCCCTCAATAGTGTGGGACGAGTTTGCAGGTATGTTTATCACTATGTTAGCCGTGCCATTGAGTTGGCAAACCATAGTTGCGGGTTTTGTATTATTTAGGCTATTTGACATACTCAAGCCTTGGCCTATCAGCTATTTGGATAAGCACCTTCACGGCGGTTTAGGCATTATGTTAGACGATGTGCTGGCGGGTATATTTGCCTTAGCTTGCATTCATCTGGGCATATATTTGGATTGGTTGGTTGTCTAGCACGCTGGCGATTCACAGCAATGGGTTATTCTTAGGAAGATGTGCTTAGGCCTGTTCAAATCTCGCGATCCTAGCTAAGATCCCAGCACCATCCAATTCTAACTCTGCATACATCTCTTGCTGCGTACCTTGCATGATAAAGTGGTCTGGTAGGCCTAGTTGTAATAAATGATTGGGTAACTTTTTCGACATTAAATACTCAGCTACTGCACTACCAGCACCCCCTGCCACCGCGCCATCTTCGAGGCTGACAAAAAGTGGATGGTCCGCGGCCAATTGATCTATGACTTGTGTGTCTAAGGGTTTTACAAAGCGCATATCAATCAGAGTTGCACCTAGTTGTTGGGCCGCTTCTTGGGCAAAAGGCAGTAAGGTGCCAAAACTCAAAATGGCAATTTTATCACCTTGTCGCAGGCTTCTACTTTTGCCCAGCTCATAAGCGCTCATCTGGGTATCTGGGATCACACCTGTGGCCGAGCCTCTTGGATACCTAACAGCTGCAGGTTGTTGTAATTTGTGTCCGGTGTAGAGCATCTGTCGACACTCGTTTTCGTCTGCGGGTGCCATGATCACCAGGTTGGGAATGCAACGCAAAAACGCCAGATCAAAGGCGCCTTGATGAGTGGGTCCATCTGCACCTACAAGTCCCGCTCTATCAATAGCAAACAATACCGGCAAGTTTTGCAATGCTACGTCATGGATCAGCTGATCATAAGCCCGTTGCAGAAAAGTGGAATAGATGGCGACTACGGCATTCATGCCTTCTTTGGCTAAGCCTGCAGCAAAGGTCACTGAGTGTTGTTCGGCTATTGCCACATCAAAATACTGATCAGGAAATCGTTGAGAAAATTTGACCATACCAGAACCTTCACGCATCGCTGGGGTAATAGCCATCAGCTTAGGATCCTTGGCAGCCATATCACATAACCAGTCACCAAATATTGCGGAAAAGGTGGGATTACTGGGCGCAGATTTAGGCAATGCTTGATCGTTAGGATTAAATTTAGGGACGGCATGAAATTTAATGGGATCTTGCTCAGCGAGCTCGTAACCCTTGCCTTTCTTGGTGACCACGTGCAGGATCTGTGGGCCTTTTATGTTGCGCATATTGCGCAGTGTATCCACCACACCATTTACATCATGGCCGTCTATGGGTCCTATATATTTAAACCCAAGCTCTTCAAATATTGTGCCCGGCACAACCATGCCTTTGATGTGTTCTTCGGCGCGGCTGGCAAACTCTTTAATAGGCGGCACATTACTTAATAATTTTTTACCACCGTCACGGATAGAGTTAAAAAAGCTACCGGTAAGGAGTCTGGCTAAGTGACTGTTTAAAGCGCCAACATTTTCCGAAATAGACATTTCATTGTCATTGAGGATAACCAACAAATCTTTATTAATATCTCCCCCATGGTTAAGCGCCTCAAAAGCCATGCCAGCGGTGATTGCTCCATCTCCTATCACTGCGACTACCTTTCGGCCTAATGCTTCTTTCTCAGCCGCTACTGCCATACCCAAAGCGGCGCTGATAGAAGTGGAAGAGTGACCTACAGCAAAAGTGTCATATTCACTTTCTGGTGGCCAAGGAAAAGGATGCAATCCGTCTTTTTGACGAATGCTAGGCATACGCTCTCTTCTGCCCGTTAATATTTTATGGGGATAGGCTTGATGTCCCACATCCCAAAGCAATCTATCAAAAGGGGTGTTGTACACATAATGCAGCGCAACGGTCAGTTCTACAGTACCTAATCCGGAGGCAAAATGGCCACTACTTTGACTAACACTGGTTAACAAGTATTGGCGTAATTCGGTTGCCAACTGCTTGAGCTTAGCTTGTGGCAATGCCCTCAGTTCTTCTGGGGTCTCAGCTTGGGCAAGGGTAGGGTAGTAAGCAATATCTAGGGTCATTAAATGTGTTTCAACTAATTAATTGTAGTGTGTTGCGCCTAACGAACCTTAATAGGTCCGATGAATAACATAGTCGGTAAAAGAGACCATCATCTGTGTATTGTAAGGCAAAGCGCGCAAAGCTTGAAGTGCTTGTTGATGCAGTTCATCAAGATAAGCTTGAGCCTCAGATAAACCTAACATGCCGGGATAGGTACTTTTGTGCTGTTGTTGGTCAGAACCTTGAGGTTTACCCAGCACTGAAGAGTCTCCTACCACATCAAGAATATCATCTTGTACCTGAAACGCTAAGCCTATGGTCTTAGCATAACACATAAGGTGTTGACGATTTTCTTCTGTTATTTGGTCGACCAAACAGATGGCCATTTCGACACAAGCCGATAACAAGGCTCCGGTCTTTCTATTATGTAGGCTTTCCAGTTGCTCTTGACTAATTGTGTGGTTAGTGGCCGCTAAATCCATGGCTTGTCCGCCGCACATGCCCATATAACCAGAAGCATTGCTGAGTATCCGCACCAAGTCTAAGCGTCTGTTTTGTAAGGGCTGTGTCAGTGCATAATCACACAAAATTTCAAAGGCAAAGGTTTGTAACGCATCTCCGGCTAAGATAGCGGTGGCCTCATCAAACTTAATATGACAAGTGGCTTGTCCTCGGCGCAGATCATCATCATCCATTGCTGGTAAGTCATCATGGATCAAAGAATAGGCATGTACTGATTCAACCGCGGCAGCCGGTCCATCGAGGTCGGCTGTCTTAACACCTAACATTTGCCCAGTAGCGTAGACCAAAAAGGGACGCATACGTTTGCCGCCCAACAATAATGTATAACTCATGGCTTGTTTTAGCTGTAAAGCATGATCAGGTAATGCATGGATAAGACGGCTGAGGTTGGCATCGACTCTGGTACGGCTGGTCAATAAGGCGGCAATGAGATCCATCTTTGTTATTGACTCGGCGAGTCAAAAACGTCTAACACTTGCTGGCCATTTTGATTGGTCAATATTTGTACCTTTTGCTCGGCATCTTTTAATTTCTGCTGGCTATGTCTAGCCAATTGAATACCCCGTTCGAAACTTTGTAATGCATCTTCTAACGGCAGTTCACCTTGTTCCATTTTTTCTACAAGTTGTTCTAACTCTTGCATCGACTGTTCAAAGGTTAATGAAGCGGTGGTAGTGGCACTGGTCATAGTATTCTTCAGTTTTTCTAGTACTTACCTAATTTGTATGCACCTTACCTGAGCAAAAAAATAGGGTCAAATACTTTTAGAACAAAGGGCAAAAAGCGTTAAATGATCACACCTTTCGCTCTATTAAAGTCGCCACTTTACTATTACATTGCAACTTAGTTACAGAAAAATCACAGATTGTCGATAAAATTAGAATAACGACGTCTAATCTATGGTAATTTTCAAACCTGATGTCAATTGCAGATGATATTAGGGATTATGATTTCATCATTAATACTCTTGCTTAACCTTAATTCTATTCGGAGCACAACGTGGATTTAGCAACCATAATAGGGATCCTTGGCGCCATTGGTTTTGTCGTAATGGCGATGATCCAGGGCGGTGATATAGCCATGTTTATCAATGTGCCTTCTATATTGATAGTTTTTTGCGGAAGTTTGTTTGTGGTCATGTCCCAGTACACCTTAGGGCAATTTTTTGGTGCCGGTAAGATCGCAGGCAAAGCCTTTATGTTTAAGATAGAAACGCCCGACTCACAAATTGAAAAAATTGTTGAAATGGCGGACGCCGCCCGTAAAGGGGGGTTCTTGGCCCTAGAAGAAGCAGAAATTGAGAATCCTTTTATGCAAAAAGGTGTGGACATGTTAGTTGATGGCCATGATGTGGATGTGGTCAGAGCGACCCTAGGTAAAGATATTTCTATGAGCTCAGAGCGTCATGCCTTTGGAGCAACCATATTCAAAGGATTGGGTGATGTAGCCCCGGCTATGGGTATGATCGGCACATTAGTAGGTTTGGTTGCTATGTTATCAAACATGGATGATCCTAAGTCCATTGGGCCGGCTATGGCGGTTGCTTTGTTAACGACTTTGTATGGCGCTATGTTGGCTAACTTACTGTGTTTGCCTATATCGGTGAAGTTGGGTAACAGGGCAGAGGAAGAAAAGCTTAATCAATGTTTAGTATTAGATGGCATTATCGGCATTGCTGATGGCCAGAATCCTCGGGTAATCGAAGGGATCCTGAAAAATTATTTGGCCGCTAGTAAACGCGGTAATGCTGAAGAAGCGGAATAAATAATGGATGAAGAGTGCCCCAAATGTCCACCTGAAGGTCTGCCCGCATGGATGGGCACCTTTGCCGATCTGATGTCTTTGTTGATGTGCTTCTTTGTATTATTGTTATCCTTCTCAGAAATGGATGTGCTGAAGTTTAAACAAATCGCCGGTTCGATGAAATTTGCCTTTGGGGTACAAAATAAAATTGAAGTCAAGGATATCCCTAAAGGCACCAGTGTGATTGCCATGGAGTTTCGTCCTGGTCGCCCTGAGCCCACACCTATTGAAACTATTCAACAACAAACCACCACCATGACCCAAGAAATGCTTCAATTTCAAGCGGGCAGTGAAGACTCTGCTGGCGGACGGCAAAAACAAAGGGGTGAACAAAAAGGTGGGGCTGCACAACAAACGGCATCAGAACAAAGTACCAGTAGCACTAGTGCCAGTGCCGAAGAAACCGCAGAACGCATGCGTAAAGTGGCAGAGAAGTTAGAGAAAGAGATTATTGACGGTGCCATCGAATTGGAATCACTGGGTCAACAAATTACCATTAGGATCAGAGAAAATGGCTCATTTTCGGCCGGCTCAGCATTTTTACAGCCGCAGTTTGTGCCTATTTTGCGTAAAATTGGCGCTTTGTTAGCGGATATGCCCGGAGACATAGAGGTATCTGGACACAGTGATAGTCAACAGATCTCTAATGAACTGTATCGGTCAAACTGGGATCTCTCTTCCCAGCGTGCTGTGGCCGTTGCGGAAGAATTAATACGGGCCGAGGGTTTCGATGAAAGTCGTATGTCTGTAGTGGGCAGAGCCAACACAGCGCCCTTAACCGACGGCAAAGATAGACAAGGACGCAGCACAAATCGCCGAGTAGAAGTGGCTATTAATCAGGGTAAAGCAAAAATATCTGCACCCATTTCAGTACTTGAGTAACCTAAGTTAGGGGCACTTTCTTACTGGTTGGGTCTTATCGAAGAAAATGGATATTTCTGCCACTGTGATCCCCAACTTTTTCATGTAAGAGCGATTCATCACGCGGTTTTCATCCATTTTAAACATCCAGTCGTCTACGAACAAATCATAGCTATTGTCGCCTACAGGCACCTGTAGAGTATATTGCCAATTAAATGCCGTGCCATTGGCGCCACCACTGGCCTGGCCTACAACGTCGCCGGCCGTGCCTGTTACTTGTCCATCTGGGCCAACTTGCAGCTCCCATATACGGATCTCTTGTTCACCGTCATTATAATAAAAGGTTTCATGTAACTGGCCTTGGTTATCTTGCCAAGTGCCTATTATATCCACGCAAAATCTACGTACTAGTTTTGTGGAGTGATCTTGGACAATACCCCAAGCCGTGACTTCCCCATCAAAATAAGTGGCTAAATCGAATTCTGGAGTCGTGTCTTGGTAATCATCCAAGGCGCTGGTGCACGACAACAAAAGGCCTGTTAAGCATAAGGTGACTAACGGTTTTGAGTAGATCATTGAACCAGGCCTATTAACTGGTTGCGCACTTTGGGGTAGCTACAATTTTCATCTAACCATATGCGTAAAAAGCTAGGGCCAAAGTCGGGGTTAGAAATATTGCCAATAGACAGGCCATTGAAGAAAAATTCACTTTGTTGATCCCCTTCTACTTGCAATAACAAAGTGTCGCCTTTTTTAATATCGGGTAAAATCTGGGTTAGCAGAGGTAACCATTGATCGATGTCTTGTTGGGCAATATTCAGTTTTTGCCATTCATCTGCGGTTTTTTCGAGCAAGTCTTGGGCGGTAATGTTTCGTAAATAATTGATCTCCAATACTTGGGGATATTCATTGGGTTCATAGCGGCCGCTAGCAGAGTAAAGTGTTGAATGGTAGATATCCCAAAACAATACTCGCAGTTTTGCTTGACCGACTATCTTTAAATCTTGAAGGGGACTTGCCATGCTATTTCCTATAAAAAAAAGACCACAAAAAACCACCAGTATCAGTGGGTATAGACGGATGTTTGGATGAAATGTCATAACCTGTGTCTGCTGTTAGCGATGAATAGGATCAGCAAAAGCGGGTTTGCTAATAACCAATTGTACGGTACTGATAGTGCGCTCTAGAAAGCCACCCTCACAGTAACTAAAATAGTAGCGCCACATGTTCATAAAGCGCTCATCGTAGCCGTCTTCTGCTAGAGGGCTTTGATTTTCCATTAACTGTGCATGCCAATCTTGTAACGTACGGGCGTAATCTAAACCTATATCTTGTAGATCACGGATCATCAAATCGGTATGCTGTCTTAAATGTTGATTGATCAGTAATTGTGAGGGTAAAAAACCACCGGGGAATATATGTTTTTGGATGAAATCAACACTTTTGCTATAACCATCGAAGCGATGATCACTTATGGTAATCGCTTGTAATAACATTAAACCTTGGTCTTTCAACAAACTTGAACACTTTTTGAAGAATGTGGGTAAATAGGCTTTGCCTACCGCCTCAATCATTTCTATGGATACCAGTTTGTCGAACTTTCCTTCCAGCAAGCGGTAGTCTTGTTTAAGCAAGGTGATTTTATCTTGCAATCCTTCCGACTCTATCCAATTGGCAGCGTATTGGTGTTGTTCCTCAGAGATGGTGGTGGTGGTGACCCTACAGCCGTAATGTTTTGCTGCGAATACCGCTAGGCCTCCCCAACCAGTGCCAATCTCAACCAAATGGTCCTGTGGTGATAGCTGTAATTTGTCGCAAATTGTCCGTAGTTTTGTGTACTGAGCCTCGGCTAAGGTGGCCGTCTTATTTGGATATATGGCTGCCGAATACATCATGCTGTCATCTAGAAATCGCGTATAGAGTTTGTTGCCCAGATCATAGTGGGCTGCTATGTTCTTTTTTGACCCGGTAGTTGAATTTTTATTGGCAAAATGACTGATCTTACGAATGGGCATGGCGAGCCATTCCATTTTTGCCTCCCAGCTATCTAACATGGGTAAGTTACGGGCAAAGATTCGAATGACATTCGTTAAATTTGGGGTGGTCCATAGACCTTCAGAGAAGGTTTCGCCGGAGGCAACGCTGCCCCCAAAAAGCAATTTTTGGTAAACACTGTTGCATTGGAAGTCTATCTCAGCACACAAATCTGAGTCTGGCTGACCAAATGTGTTGATTAGTATGCCTTTCTCTTTGATCACCATTCTTCCTTGGGGTAGGCTGGCAAACACTTTTAGCATAATGGAGCGAGAGATCTTATGTTGCCAAGACTGACTTGAGGCGACAACTAATGATGCTTGTTCATTGGACATTATGGTTTTTTACCTTGTTCTGGATTGGGATAAAAAGGCACTCCTTTAATAAATAGTTTCAGTGCTTGCCAATAAATTCCAAACACCGTTTTTATTGTCATACTAGGAATACTCAGCAATACGTTTAAAAGACTAGAAGAGTTCAATTCAATTCTTTGCATATCAATATTGGCGACAAAATGTTTGATATCTTTATGGCAGGATAAACTCACGGTGAGCCTTTGTTGTGGCTGTGATATTTTCCACTTGTATTGCATGTCCATGGGGTTAAAAGGCGACACATGGAATGCTTTTGCACTGTCTTGTTGCTGGTCTAGATCCACCAAATAACAATGTCTTTGATCCCATGGCGTGTTGCTAACTTCAGCCAATAGATGACTGAAACTGCCGTCGGCTCGTTGTAAATAATAAAAATTAACAGGGCTAAAATATAAACCAAAAGTACGAGTTTGGCCTAGTAGGAAAACCTTACCCGTTAAATTTTGACCGGCCAACTCAGACATTTTTTCCAGGATGGCCTGTTGTAGGGGTTGCTTTGGGTCGCCAAAATAATCCTCTCGTTTGAAACGAATAGGTGCCCAATTGTGCATAGAGAAACCTTTGACTTGGGTTTCTACTAGTTGCAGCTCGTCTAAGTCTAACCACATCAAAAATATTTGATAATTAAATGCATGTTTTTTTGGGACAAAACGGCTGTGGAAGACCCGGCCTTTATAAATAGCACTTTGCACTACAGACTTTCTCCAAAATACTCACAAACATCTAGCGCACTGCGCACGCCGTCCTCATGGAAGCCGTTATACCAATAGGCCCCACAAAAATGTAAGCCTTGTTGTGCCGATATTTCGCCGCGTCTGGCTTGGGCTGCTATGGCTTTGTTCGTAAATTGCGGATGAGCATAATAGTAGCTGCCTAGGATCTTGCTTGGGTCAATATCTTTACTGTTGTTCAGAGTGACGCAGAAGGTACTATCAGATTCAATTCTTTGTAAAATATTCATGTTATAGGTTAACACTATCGGTGCTTGCGTTTCTCCAGAATATCCTTGGATCAAATAATTCCAACTAGCCCAAGCCAATTTTCGCTTGGGTAACACGCTACAATCAGTATGCAACACCACTTCATTTGCAGCGTAACCAATATCCCCTAGGATCTCGGTTTGAGCGGTAGTGGCGTGTTTGAGCATAGCTAAGGCTTGGTCGCTATGACAGGCAAAAATCACTTCATCAAAATAGTGCTCACTGCCATCCTTCAGAGTCACGACTTTTTGGCTTTCTTTATCTGTTACCGTAAGCACCACACTATTTAGTTTTATGTGTTGCTTAAAACCTCGAGTAAGAGGCTCAATATATTGGCTTGAACCTCCCACTATACTGCGCCACTGTGGTCTGTCGGTAATGTTTAATAGGCCATGATTATTGAAAAATCGCAGGAAAAAATTGAAAGGAAAGGCTTTGATATCATCTAAACTGGTTGACCAAATGGCCGCGCACATAGGTAATATATAATTATAGGTAAAATCATCGCTGAACCGATTGTCCTGTAAAAAGCGGTACAAGGTTTGTTCCGTGTAATCCCTTCCATCTGCCGCGCCTTGTTTACATATTTTGTTAAAACGTAATATGTCTCTTACTATGCGCCAAAATTTGGGTCTAAATATGTTTCTTCGCTGGGCAAAAAGGCTGTTAAGGGTATTACCATTATATTCTAGGTTCTGGGCGATATTCTTTACGCTAAAACTCATTTCTGTGGCCTGGCTTACCACCCCTATTTTATCCATTAATTTAATGAAATTGGGATAGGTCCAATCATTGAATACAATAAAACCAGTGTCAATGGCATAGGTCTTTGAGTCGACCACAACCTCTTTGGTTGCGGTATGCCCGCCCACATAATCATTGGCTTCAAAAAGGGTGACCTGGTAAGTTTTATGTAGCAAATATCCGCAGGTCAAGCCTGAGATACCCGAACCGATTATTGCAATTTTTTTGTTCATTGTTGTCCTATAAAGCCCACAAGTTCATAATAGTATCACTGGGTACGTGCACAGATAATTAGTCTTATCTATAAGAGTACCTTTGCCAAGAGGTGACAGATCACTATGGCCAGAGGATAAGTTAATTGTAATTGCGATCCTATTATCAACTGTGGCCGTAAGCACTTACAACTGATTATCCTGAGAAAATCGTAAATGGCCAATTTTTTCGAACTGCCTTTATTCCCTCTGTCAGCACATGTGCTACCTGGAGGCAGAATGTCTTTACGTATATTTGAACCGCGCTATGTGCGTTTGGTGAAGAACGCCTGTGCCACCGATTCAGGTTTTGGTATTTGTATGTTAAATGCACAAGGTAATGAAGATAAAAATGAACACATTTATGCCATAGGGACCTATGTCAAGGTAGTGGACTTTGATTTGCTTGACGATGGCTTACTAGGAGTGACCGTTGAAGGCGTACGCTGCTTTAGTATTGACAGCATTATCACCGAACAAGATGGTTTGAGGGTGGGGCAGTGCCAGTGGCTAGACAATTGGAGCGCTGAGTCAGCGCAAGTTTCAATTTCACCCATAGATGAGCGCTTGAAAGAGATTTTCGATAAGTATCCTGAATTGCCCATATTGTATCAACAACCGAAGTTTAATGATCCCATTTGGGTTATCTATCGCTGGTTAGAGCTAATCCCAGTGAAGGCCGAACAGAAGCAACAATTCCTGCAACAGAAAAATTGTGAAGAAGCCTTAGATTTTCTGACTAAGTTGGTAGAGTGATCCTTTCGCCAATAGTATCAGTACAAAGGTTAACGTGGATATTTATGGTAGAATTAAATGCTAGTTGGGATACATTCGGAGTCAAAGCAAATCAATTCCATGAAGCCAAGTGAATGCGCTAATGAGATGTCGGGTTATCTAAGCATAGTAGCGACAAGCAGATGCAAATTGTCTTTCTCAAGAATATTTAGCTACTTTGCTCCTAGGCTGCGGTCCTACGCTCTAAAGCAAATAGGCAACGAAGCCTTAGCCATGGAACTGGTGCAAGATACTATGTCGAACGTCTGGCAAAAAGCGCACCTTTTTAATGCCGAAAAAGGCTCCCCTTCGACCTGGATCTTCACTATTGCTCGAAATATCCGTTTCGATATGCTCAGAAAACAACGTAACCGCAAAGAAGACATCTGCTCAGATGATCTGTGGCCTATACTGTGCGAACAAACAGCCGATGTGAATGAAGTGTCCTTAGATCATCAAGTTACAATGGATGAGATTGGAGGGCTTTTCGAAGACTTACCAGAGAAACAAAAACTAGTGATCCAAGCGATCTATATCGATGGCAAGTCACAACAAGAAGTAGCGGATGAACTATCTATCCCTCTTGGCACAGTTAAATCAAGAACCAGGCTTGCTTTGCAACGCTTGAAAGAGATCTTAAAAGACCATGATTAATTTTCATCCTAATGACCAAGATTTAGCCCGATTTTGTGCTGGGCATGCTCCATCTGCATTAGCTTTAATGATATCGGCACATGTGGATATGTGTGCTCGCTGTCAAGCACAGTGTGCTGAGATACAAGAGCAAATAAGTGTTGAAGCCCTAAGCCATAGTGGGCCCCTCGATGAGCAATTTTCAGCTATGATGTCGAGTATCACCGCATTGCCTGTTGCCCATGCAGAAGAAGGGGTAGAGCAGAATACTATGATAAGTTTGGACGGAAAGTCTTTCACCTTACCCAGGGCTTTGCAACGCTATGTAAAAGATACTGGAAATTGGTCGCATTTAGTGGGTAAGCTGTGGCAGGCACCAGTTGAATTAGGCGCTGCCGGCAAAGCACACTTTATTTATATGGAAAAAGGTGGGCGAGTACCAGAGCATACTCATAAAGGTAAAGAGTTGACCTTAGTGATAGACGGACAGTTTAGTGATGGCATTTCTGATTATGATACCGGTGATTTTACTGTTATGGATGATCAACACAAACATATGCCACATTCTGAAGCCGATGATGGATGTTTAGTCTTTAGTATAGTGGATCAGCCATTACATTTCACCGCTGGGATCACCCGTTTATTAAACCCCTTTAGTCATTTGTTTTTTAAATAAAACTCAGGCTTCTTTAGCCTTAACCCAAGCCACAAAAAAACGCGCTAATTGCGCGTTTTTTTTGTGGGAAAAATTACTCTATATCAACGAATGAAACTGCTGTTAGGATAATTTAACTTTAACGTTTTCATGGTGTTGCCCTTAAGTTCATCTAACTTAAGCTGATCATATGACTCGACCATTATCTCTAAAGCTTCTTGCACATGGCTGGTATCTGGATAGTGCTCTATCACATATCTCCCTCTATTTGCCGCAGCAACAAAGGCTTCACGACGCATATAGTAGCGGGCTATCGCAATTTCATATTTAGCCAGACGGCTTTTGATGTGCAACATACGTTTTTGCGCATCGGCCGAATATTTACTATTTGGGTACTTTTCAATTAATCGTCGAAAATCACTGAAGGCTTGACGAGAATTGGTAGGATCACGATCAGAACGGTCAATGCCGACTAATTCTTGGAAAAGATTACGGTCGACTTCCATGTTGGTTAAACCGCGCATATAAAGTGCGTAGTCCACATCTGAATGGTTAGGGTTTAGACGGGTAAAACGATCGATAGTGGCCAAGGCTTCATCGGTTTTACCAATCTTATAGTAACCATAGATCAAATCTAACTGAACTTGATGAGACAAAGGGCCAAAAGGGTAACGAGAATCTAATGCGCTTAATGTTTGGGTTGCGGCATTAAAATTTCCCATTTGCATTTTTTCTTTAGCGTCTTTGTATAAACCTTGAGCGCCTCTATTCTTTAATATCAGATCGGTGTCTTCATCTTCAGGCGCAGATGAACAGCCGGCTAAAATAAGCAAGGCGCTGGTGAATAATATCTGTCTTAGGTTGATTTTTTTGATCATATTGCTCTTATTTGCTCTCATTTCTATATTCGATCCACTATGCATGATTCATTGAGCTTAAAAATCCGTTAGAATAGTGCTTTATCGAATTGATAACTGCAGCGCATTCTACCCCAGCAAAAAGGGCTATGCACAACTAAATCGTTACGAAACACATTCAGGATGTTTAATGCATGTCTACCCCACATGAAACTATACACTTACAGGCTAGCGTGCCAGAAAATTTATTTGGCAAACGGTTAGATCAGGCTTTGGCCGAAATGTTCCCCGATTATTCAAGATCTCGCTTAAAAGAATGGATTTTGGCGGATAAGGTCACTGTCGACGGGCAAATTATGAACAAACCTAGGGAAAAATTGCTAGGTGAAGAACAGATAGAAATAAACGCACAAATAGAAGCTCAGGTTCAACATCAAGGTGAAAATATTGAGCTGAATATCGTGTTTGAAGATGAACATATAATGGTCATCAACAAACCCGTTAATTTAGTGGTGCACCCTGGTGCGGGCAATAGTCATGGCACTGTACTCAATGCCTTGTTGAGCCATTCGCCAGAAATAGCCAATGTTCCCAGAGCCGGTATAGTGCATAGACTAGATAAAGACACTACTGGATTAATGGTCATCGCTAAAACCATTCCTGCACAAACTCATCTAGTAGAACAGTTGCAAGCCAGAGAAATTAGTCGTGAATACGAGGCGGTTGTGATTGGTACTATGGTGGCGGGTGGAACAGTAGATGAACCTATAGGTAGACACCCCACCAAACGCGTCAATATGGCGGTAAGAGAGTCGGGTAAACCTGCTATGACCCATTATCGGGTCAAGGAAAAGTTTCGCGCTCACACCTATGTTCGATTAAAACTTGAGTCTGGAAGGACTCATCAGATCAGAGTCCATATGTCTCATTTACGCTACCCTTTGGTGGGTGATCAGGCTTACGGTGGCCGGCCTAAACCCCCTAAAGCTTGTAGTGAAGAAATGGTGGATATGCTCAGAATGTTTAGAAGGCAAGCATTGCATGCGGTGCAACTAGAATTAACTCATCCCATTACTGGTGAGTGGTTAAGTTGGAAAGCCCCCTTACCCGATGACTTTTTGGCCTTATTAGAAGTGCTCAGGGATGATAAGTCTGCCCATGGCAGCGGTGAAGTCTAATAGTGTTAGCCGCTCACCTTATTCAGCCAGACTGGCCCGCTCCTGCCAATATAGTGGCTTTTACCTCTTGTAAAATAGCTGGGGTCAGTGAAGGGCGCTTTGCCTCCTTTAATCTGGCTAACCACGTGGGTGATGATATAAGGCACGTTCAGATCAACAGACAACGCTTGCCTAACTATAAGAACTTTGTATGGTTAAATCAGGTGCACGGTATTCAACCTGTGATCTTAGACGCCAGCACTCAGGCTCATGATGGGCAAATTATGGCCGATGCCTGCATCACGCAAAGTAAGCAACAAGTCTGTGCGGTGATGACTGCAGATTGCTTACCCATTTTACTCTGTGATTTACAGGGGCAGTGGGTTGGGGCAGTGCATGCAGGTTGGCGCGGGTTGGCGGCGGGTATAATCGAAAATACCATCAGCCAGATGCCTATTAACTGTAAGCGCCTGATCGCCTGGTTAGGTCCTGCTATTAGTCAAAATCACTTTGAAGTGGGTCAGGATGTCTATGATAGTTTTGCCGATCATGCTCAGGCTTTTCAGCCAAGCATACCCGCCACAGCCGAAGCCCCTAAGTATCTTGCCGACCTGTATAGTATTGCTAAGCAGAAATTATTGAAGCTAGGTGTGTCAGCTGTATATGGTGGTGAACATTGTACTTATGCTGAAGATGAGCTTTTTTATTCCCATCGCCGAGCCACACACTCAGCTGTGCCTGAAACCGATGGGATCATTAGAACTGGTAGAATGGTCAGCGCAATATATATGACTTAAGGATCTAATGGGTGTCACCCCTATGTCATCACCTAGGTCTGTATTGACAATACTTTGCGACAGGGATCTGCTCAGATATTGTTATCAGTGTTGTTATATGACACGAGCGCAGTCTTGACTTGATTAGTGTTTAGTCTGGACCCATATTCAGTTAATAGACGGTTCTGTGGAGCAACAGTATGAGATTGGATAGTTTTACCAGTAAGTTTCAAGTGGCCCTTTCTGAGGCTCAATCTTTAGCCCTAGGGCGGGATCACCAATATATCGATCCTGTACATGTGATGACCGCTTTGCTCAATCAGCAAGGCGGTTCGGTGCGTCCATTGATCGATCTGACTAATCTTAATGTGAATAGCTTACGTTCAGCCTTGGCTCAAGCTATCGATAAGTTGCCCAGAGTAGAGGGCACGGGTGGCGATATTCAGTTAGGTAAAAGTACCGTATTGCTTTTGAATTTGAGTGATAAAATTGCTCAGAAACGCAAGGATGATTTCATAACCTCTGAAGTGTTTGTATTAGCTGCGTTACAAGATAAGGGCACATTGGGGGATATCCTAAAACGATCAGGTGCCGACGAGTCAAATATAGAGAAAGCTATTGAAAAGATGCGAGGTGGGCAAAAAGTCACTGATGCTAATGCTGAAGATGTACGCCAAGCCTTGGAAAAATTTACCACAGATCTGACAGAATTAGCTGAACAGGGCCGCTTAGATCCAGTGATTGGCCGTGATGACGAAATACGTCGCACTATTCAAGTGTTGCAGCGTCGACGCAAGAACAACCCGGTATTAATAGGTGAGCCAGGGGTAGGGAAAACTGCTATTGCTGAGGGGTTAGCCCAGCGCATTATTAATTCGGAGGTGCCTGAGGGACTCAAAAATAAACGTGTACTGTCTCTAGATATGGGGTCTTTAGTGGCAGGAGCCAAATTTAGAGGCGAATTTGAAGAGCGTTTAAAGGCCGTACTCAGTGAGTTGAGCAAAGAAGATGGCCGAGTGATTTTGTTTATTGATGAGTTACATACCATGGTTGGAGCGGGTAAAGGTGAGGGCGCCATGGATGCAGGCAATATGCTAAAACCGGCATTGGCCAGAGGTGAATTGCATTGTGTTGGGGCCACTACGTTAAATGAATATCGTCAGTATATCGAGAAAGATGCCGCCTTAGAAAGACGTTTCCAAAAGGTATTAGTGGAAGAGCCTAGTGTGGAAGACACTATTGCCATATTACGAGGCTTAAAAGAGCGTTACGAATTACATCATTCTGTGGAGATCACTGATCCGGCTATAGTGGCGGCAGCTTCATTATCTCATCGCTATATCAGTGATAGGCAATTGCCCGACAAGGCCATAGATTTGATCGATGAGGCCGCGTCTAGCATTCGACTGCAGATGGACTCCAAACCAGAAGATATGGATAGGCTTGAGCGTAGGATCATTCAGCTAAAACTTGAAGAACAAGCCTTAGCTAAAGAAAAAGATGTCGCTAGCCATAAACGCCTAGAACTCATTGAGTTAGAAAGAGAGCAGGCAGAACATAAGTTTTCTGAATTTGAGACCATATGGATAGCTGAAAAACAGTCTATGCAGGGTACTCAGAATATTCGCTCGGAATTGGAACAAGGCAAACTCGATTTAGAGATAGCGCGTCGAGCGTCAGATCTGAGCCGTATGTCGGAATTACAATACGGACGGATCCCTGAACTTGAAGCAAAGCTAGAAAGAGCAACCGAGTCTGAGACGCAAGAAACGACCTTGCTTAAGAATAAGGTAACCGAAAACGAGATAGCCGATGTATTGTCTCGTTGGACAGGTATCCCAGTGACAAAAATGCTTGAGGGTGAAAAAGCTAAATTGTTATCTATGGAAAAAGTATTACATAATAATGTGATCGGACAAAAAGAGGCGGTGACTGCCGTGGCGAATGCTATTCGTCGTTCTCGTGCTGGATTATCTGATCCTAACCGCCCAATAGGCTCATTTTTATTTTTGGGGCCAACAGGTGTTGGTAAAACAGAACTATGCAAAACCCTCGCTGATTTTCTGTTTGACAGTCAAGATGCCATGGTCCGTATCGACATGTCAGAGTTTATGGAGAAGCACTCAGTCGCTCGTTTGGTTGGCGCCCCTCCTGGCTATGTTGGCTATGAAGAAGGCGGCTATTTAACAGAGGCCGTCAGACGCAAACCTTATTCAGTTATCTTGCTTGATGAGGTAGAAAAAGCTCACCCTGATGTGTTTAATATTCTATTGCAGGTATTAGATGACGGCAGGCTCACTGATGGCCAAGGTAGAACTGTTGATTTTAAAAATACTGTGATCATTATGACCTCAAATTTAGGGTCCGATATCATCCAAGAAAGCAGTCAAAATGGCGATTATCAGACCATGAAAAAAATGGTTATGACTGTGGTGGGCGAGCACTTTAGACCAGAGTTTATCAACAGGATAGATGATACTGTTGTGTTTCATTCGTTGGATCAAGAACAGATCACCTCCATAGCTAAGATCCAATTGTTAGCGCTAAGAGAAAGACTAGTAGACAAAGGTTATAAATTAGAAATTAGTCATAGTGCATTGAAGAAATTGGCGGAAGCTGGATTTGACCCTGTATATGGTGCCAGGCCTTTAAAAAGAGCAATTCAAACTGAAATTGAAAATCCTTTAGCGCAAAAGATATTGGCTGGCACTATCAATAGTGATGGCGTGATACGCATCGACTGTAATGAACAAGATAGCGGTCTTAGCATCAACTAAGAGGTGTTAATGAGCAACGCCTATTAGTTGATGCCTTGTGGTCTAAATGAGTTGCTCTAACAATAATTTAGCTGCTTGGCGCTGCCTAAAGTGTCCCTTGTACAACAACGCTTTTTGCAGCTGTGTTCGGGCTTCATTTTTTCTTCCTAGCTGGTTAAGTGCATAAGCTAAATGATAACGTACAGTAGGTGCATTAGATTGCAAGGTATAAGCTTGGCGTAATACGTTTAGACCTTTTGTTAAGTCACCATTTAATACCAGTAGCCAACCTCTAGTATCTAGGATTTCTGCGGAATTGCTATTCAGTTCATAGGCCTGTTGAGCATAGAGCAAAGCCTGTTCGAGATCATTTGTAGACTCAATATTTGCCAAGTTGTTTAATATACTGTCTTTATTGGGCAAGTCGTCTGCTAACATTAATGCCTGATACAATGTTTTGGCCTTGTCGTATTCATGATACAAAAAATATAAATCAGCTAATAAATGGTGGTAGAACTGATTGCCTGTAGTGTTATTCACCAGATTTTCAAAAATATCTAGTATGTCTGTTCTATTAAGATGTGTGGCGGCTAATTGATATAGTTGAATATAGGCTAGGGTAAATTCCGGAGAGACACTGATGGCTTTTTGATAAGCATTAATGGCTTGAGATACCTCACCCACCGCTTTGTGGTAATGCCCTTGCAATAGCCAATAATTAGCATTATCCCCGTAGGCTTCAAGCAATGACATAATATGGATTTCTGCCGCTGCAAACTCCTCGGTCTTTAGCAGTAATCTGCCATATTCAAGCTTAGCCAGCAGATAACCAGGCGCTTGTTTTTGTGCACTTTGCAAGCTTAGTTTAGCCGCTGCAAAGTCAGAAATTCGCCTTTGCATTTGGCTGAGGATCACCAGTTGTTGTGGATTATTGCTCCAGATACCAGATAACAATCTAAGTTGTTGTTTAGCCTCAGTAAATTGTTTTAATTTGGTGTGGACTATAGCCAACTCAGCTATGTATTGTGGCGCCAGTCGCTGTATTTTTAGTAGCTCTTTGAGTTCGGCTATGACTAACTGGTGCTGCTCAGTGCTCTTATAAATACTGACCAAAAGCTCACTGGCAGAAGGATTGGTCGCATCTAAAATCTTAAGGCTGATCAAGTTTTCTATTGCTTGCTCTAATTGTTGTGTCCGAATTAACACTTGGGCACTTAATAATAAGGCTGATTGGTTGGACGGATCCACTGTCAGTATTTCGTTCAACAATGCCAAGCTAACGGCATATTGCTGCTGAGCAAATTTAACTCTACTCATATTGACTTTAGTCACACTATTTTGCGGTTCAATTGACAGGGCTTGTTGAGCGATATTATCGGCCGCTGGGATCCTGTTGTTCCTGAGTAATAAATCGATATTGATATTCATATATTGAATATTATTAGGGGCGATGATTAGCAATTTGCTCGCTTGTGTTAACGCTTGTTCAAAGCGCTGTGATCCAGCCAACATTGATGTTTTAAGAAGAATGACTTCTTCAGCTTGGCTATCTATGGCTGGATTATCTAACGCGATTATTGCATCCGCAGTGTTATTACGTAGATGTAATATCTTGGCCTCTAGAAAAATTAATGCCCCTTGCTGGCCATGGACTTCCTGAAGTTGTTTGATAAGGCTGCTGCATTTGAAGATACGCCCCGAGACGAGATACAAGTCACACAATAATGAAGAAGCGCCTAAGTCATCGATAATGACGCTATTATGCAGCTCTAAAGTTTTAATCGCTAACTTGGGATTGTCTAGTTTGATATAACCCTCCGCTAAAATAGCCACTATGCTAGATGTGGGGTTTGAACCTTGTAGATATCGACTAATCTCTCGTACAGCGGTTTCATAATTGCCAGTAATATGGGCAGTGATCCCTTCAACTAAATTAAGCCAATCCATGTTTTCTTTTTGGGCGTCTGTGGTCACACTTAAAGCTTGGACTAGTTCAGTGATCAGCCGTTCTCCTTCAACAATATTATTTTCTTTCGCTAATACTTTTACTTTGAGCAGCTTAAGTTGCATATCGTTAGGGTTTTGCTGTTCAATTTCTAGAATGAGATTTTTTGCTTTTTGTAGCATGTTTAGTTGGGCATAACTATTGGCCAAAGCACGTTGTACACTAGGATTTTTTGGGGCATTTTGATAAGCCAATTCAAATTCGCTTAGGGCTAATTGTGACTGTTCTTGAGCCTGATATATTAAGCCACTAAACAACCTAGCCTGTCCATGCTTTGGATTTACGCCTAGTGCTTGTTCTATTAGCTGTCTTGCGCCAGCATAGTTTTTCATGATTAATTGTGTTTGAGAAAGGCCATTGAGTAATCGAATGTCATCGCCGAAATCCCGTTGAGCTTGGCGCAATAGGTCGTCTGCTTGGTTGATTTGTTTCAGACGAATATGGGCAGCTGCTTTGAGTAATTGTAGATCTAATTTAATGCTTGTATCAACACTTTTGGGCAGGCTAAGCTCAATGACTTTGACAAACTCTTGCTGTCTAAAATAGGCATTGGCTAAAGGTATGATCACCAAGCCCTTATCTGCACCTTTGTCTATGACTTCCAAAAATTCAGTAATAGCATCGTTCAGATAACCATCGATTAGCAAGATCCTGCCGATTAATAATTTTGATGGTAGATGGTCAGGATCTTTTTGCAGAGAATTTTTAAGGTATATATAGGACTCAGCAAACTGCCCTTGCTCGAAGGTTTCAAGGCCTTTTTCATAAGAGGCTGTTTGCTGGGCGCGGCTCGCTGAAGAAAAGCTTAAGCTAATAATAATCAGTATAGTGCTTGCCAAACTAGGCAACACCTTAGGGAAAAGTTTTAACTGCAGATGATTAAGAATATAAGACTCCATTTAACATTATCTTTATCTAATAGTTTTAATCCATAAGCCTACATATATTGCAGGTCCATAGGTTATTGCTTTGGTTATGGGAATATATTTTTACAACTGATCCTGCACAATATTAAATCCGTTTAGGCTTGTTGATAGCCAGAATTATTATTGTATGGCTGAGTAAATTTATAACGTATTCAACCTGCCAGCGCCAATGGCTGCTTTTATTAGGGGCGATTGATCGAATGTTGGGATCCTAATGGTTTTTTCTTCTTAGCCAGATCAACATCAATCCAGAGGCAAAGATTAACATGATTGCCGGTTCAGATACGGCTGATGGTTCAGTGGTAATGGACGCCAACTTGAATGCATCATTGCCCATACCAACATAGGGACCGGCGTCGGTAAATACGGCGTTATAAGCGCCAATTAACCAATATTGAGCTTCAACCACATTATTGCTATCCGATAAGTTGGTTATATCATTTATTCCGTTATTGAAATTTGCAAAACTCGTGCTAAAAAGTGCCGCAGTTGCCACTGATGACCAGGTTGAACTTGTCAAAGTGGGCAGTGAGCTAAAGGCCGCTATAGAGACATCTGAATCGTAACCGATAGAGGCTAAACTAATGCCTGTCAAAGACACAGAGTCAGAAAATGAGAACAACATCATGTCGAAATCGCCGCTAAAACTGTCTATCTTTGCATATTCTCCATCCACAATGGCATTGGGGTTATCTCGATTGTAATTCAAAAGACCTTGACTATCTGTGCTAGCAAAGGCATTAAATATGTCTCTGTCATCGCCGCAATACCAACCGCAGCCTGTATCAGACCATGCACTAATGTTGAGCTCTGGGTTGCCATCGTCATCAGTATCAATGGTTAATTGATTACCAAATTCGGTGTCGTAGGCATCGATATCATAATCACTAGAATCTGTATTAAATGCCCAAGTGGTAGACGTTGCCCAACTAGAAGTGGCGATTAAACACAGGACTACTACTACAACGGCTTGTATAGTTATTCTCATAATCTTCCCTAATACTTTCATTGCCTATGCTTATGCAATAATTATGCCTTAAGTTTTTTCTTTGCTTAAACAAGCAGTTATTCTTTATATACTACACAAAACTTAACTTGTGTAAATAAAGCTGACACCATCTGAAGGTGTGTCAAAGCGAAATTTTGGATAGTTGTGCCTCACCGCAGTTATAATACAGCTAAAAGTCGTCGCATTGTATTATTTTAACTGGTAGTAACTTCCAATTTAAAATGTTGATCAAAAGTATTATCAAGTTCTTCCTATATGTTATCTTTGTCGCTGTTATCTAGGAGTATATAAATGAGTGAACAAAAACGCCGCGGGATCTATCTGTTACCCAATATTTTAACTACGGCTGGACTATTTTCTGGTTTTTTTGCCATAGTTTCTTCCATGAACGGGAGATTTGAGGCGGCAGCAGTGGCTATCTTTGTGGCCATGATATTCGACGGTTTAGATGGAAGAGTGGCCAGAATGACCAATACTCAAAGTGAATTTGGGGCCGAGTATGATTCAATGGCTGATATGGTGTCTTTTGGTGTGGCACCGGCACTTGTGGCCTATAATTGGGGGCTAACAGGTTTGGGTCAAATTGGTTGGCTTGCAGCCTTTATATATGTAGCAGGCGCCGCACTGAGGTTAGCTCGCTTCAATACCCAAATTGGTATAGCAGATAAACGCTATTTTCAGGGCTTAGCCAGTCCAGCAGCCGCAGCATTAGTGGCGGGCCTAATTTGGGTGGGGGTAGAATATGACATTAACGGCCATGACTATGGAATAGTGGTCGCTATCATAACCGGCGTTTCAGGTTTGCTAATGGTGAGTAACTTTAAGTATAATTCTTTTAAAGAACTCAACCTGCAAGGCAAAGTGCCTTTTGTCGCCTTGTTGCTAATTATGCTGACATTTGTGGTAGTTGCAACTAAGCCTGCATTGGTATTATTTGTAGTGTTTGTGCTCTATGCATTGGCAGGCCCTTTCAATACATTTCGTACCGTTGATAAAGTAAGACTGGAGCATGTGGTAGGTGACGCGGATGAAGAAGAGCAAGATGATGTCCAAGAGCATAACCAAAACCAAGGGTCTGATAGCAAGAAGTAACTAGATATTTTACGTGAATATAGTCGTATTAACCTGTAGAACCACGTTTGATGCAATCTACAACAAGCTTAATCATGTAACTAGTTGATTTTACTTATAAATAACTATGTAGGAAAAGGCATCACATCATATTGAATGTCTTTTATCCTTAAATTATGCCAGAGCATTCTGTATGTATTGTAGGTTTTTTGCGCAAATGACCTTGAGAACCCCATTATTAAAATAATTCACATCAACTTTATTTAATCTTTCTTTGAAATACTGTTGACAGTCACGCGTTTTCACGTACTATACGCCTCCCGCTTAAGAGGGTCTCCGGACAGCATCTTAAGCCGTTAGCACCGAGGTGCTGACATTGCTCTTTAACAATTAATAACAAGACAATCTGTGTGGACATTCACGAAGTGGGTGTCGACCAAAAAAATTCATA
>JAWUWP010000024.1:0-79186 GCA_034111785.1 Paraglaciecola sp. | reverse complement strand
TATTAAGTTCTTTTGGTTTAATTATGGGTGGCCTATTAAGTTTATTAAGTTTATTAAGTTAGATTAAGTTCGCCTGCATATTAAGTTCGCATTGGGTGGCCTATTAAGTTCAATTATGGGTGGCCTATTAAGTTGGCCTTTAAGTTCTAAAGCATCGTCTAATTCGATACCGAGATAGCGAACGGTGCTTTCTAATTTGGCATGACCGAGTAACAATTTATCCACTCTAATCTTCTTTGTTTTTCTATAAATTAAGTTAACATCACTAGAAACAACTTATTAGCAGGAAAGCCACTATTTAAATTGACTACGACCCCTTTAAATTTCTTTGGTATCTGGCAGAGTGCGTATACAAAAAAAGCCGCATGGATGTTGAATGAGATAGGCTAAACCCAGTATTGGAATGACAATTTTTGAACAATAAAATTTATCGATATATAAACAATCTGAATTGGCTAAAACATGTTTTTGCGGTTTGGCTGTTTGGTACTTTCAGTCAACTGTTTGCCAGCTCTGTGTATGCAGTTGAACTGCAAGCCAAACTCGATACTCAGCTGCGTTTTGATGATCGTTCAGGCCGCGATGAGCGATATCAATACCGTATGCGTTTTTATCCCACCTTGACTCTTGACGATAATAAAATTTGGAGTCTCAACGCGTTTGCCGCCACGGGTGATGACTTTTCTTCTAGTCATAATACCTTAGACGATGGTCAGGACGATTTGTTTTATATACGTCGCCTTTATGTACGTCACCAAAATATCAATGGCAAAACAGAGATTGGCATTTTACCTACTTATAAAGGTCGAGTGTCCTCTACAGGCTTATCTAAAGATGGCTGGATTGCAGGTTTACGTCATGTATCTAATCTGCGTTATGGAAAGTTCGAAGTGGTCTTGGGCGAACTTGCAGATACCCGGGCTTCTCGCGCGTTAAATGCGCCAGATGAATTAAGTTATGTAGAAGTAGAATACTCTCGCAATGTCAGCCAACAAACCAGTATTGAATTGAGCTTAGAACGTTTACTTGGCAGTAACTTTGTCACCGCTGAAGTGCGTTACCAAACTAGTATTGATGTGACGTATGCGGCTGAATTAATCGATAAAGTCGATACCAATGATTTTAAGTTTGTGGCCAGTGCCGAAATCACTTTTAAAGCTTACCAACAAGACTTAGAAGTGTTTGCTTATTATAGTTATGTCTCAGACAAATTTGGCGACAGATCCGAACTCTCCGAAGACTTTTTGGCCACGGGTCATGGTCTGGCCATCGAGGTTGAATCCAACTCGAAATTTGCTCCCCTAGATTGGTTTGCTAAATTTGAAGCTTTTAAAGGCAATACCCGTGTTCAGCTCGGTATTAAATACAGTTTTACACTTTAAACCACCCGGGTTTTTACCAGTAGACTTTATCCAGTACCTGACGAACAGCTTCTTGTTTAAATTGATAGGGATATTTCTTTTCCATAACACTTATTACCTTACTTCGGTTTCTAAGTGAAAAGTGTCTACAGTTTTGGGGGAAGATCACTTAGCTCAAGTATTCAATTTCACCTCTTTTTCATATAAAGCTATTAGGGTTAGAACAACGTTAAATGACAGCTTTTTCTAGATTTCTTACGTCAGCAATTAGGTCGATTTAAGTCTTTTGTAGACAATTAGCTTATGACCGCAAATGGCTAGCTGTTGTCGTAAGGTTCAACAAACACCTAATGACGGCTTTGTCGGATTACCTGCCATTAGGATACCAACCGACAGCATGAACAAGTTTAAAGGTATATAGATTGCTTGAACGGCCGTTGATCGCTCTTTCCAGCCAGTCAGCTCTGTTTCGACTTTAGAGTTGCCTGAGATCCTCAACGTAAGTGGCGCTCGTAACTACTATGTCTTGGGGCTTTTCACAAACAAAAAAACCGACATAACTCGGTTTTTTAAATTTACAGCAAAGAGTGGTACCAGTGGGCGGACTCGAACCGCCACTCCCGAAGAAACCAGATTTTGAATCTAGCGTGTCTACCAATTCCACCACACTGGCATCGTATTATTGAGAAACCTCAATAAATCTTGCAATTCTTTGCCGCAAATTTCAAGAGGCAGCATTATAGCCATCAGCGCTTGGCTTGCAAGCGTTTTGTGAGATTGCCTCCTACTTTGCCGACTTTTTAAGCAGCTAAGTACCCTAAGCTAGCCTAGCTGCGGATCAATCGGAAAATTGTCTGATCATCGCGCTTAGGGTTTCTTTGGCATCGCCGAATATCATCCGAGTATTGGGTTTAAAAAATAATGGATTATCTATACCGGCAAAACCCGAGGCCATACCTCGTTTTAACACAAAGACGGTTTTTGCTAAATCGGCGTTGATGACTGGCATACCGTAAATAGGGCTCCCTTGTATCTCTCTGGCGGCAGGGTTCACCACGTCATTGGCACCTATCACCATAGCCACATCAAAGTGTTCGATGCGTTTGTTAATTTCGTCCATTTCAAACAGTTGTTCATAAGACACATCAGCTTCGGCTAACAATACATTCATATGCCCAGGCATACGTCCAGCCACAGGATGAATAGCGTAAGCCACTTCTGCACCATTTTCTTCGAGTAATTTCTGCAACTCTTTCATGGCATGTTGGGCTTGTGCGACTGCCATACCGTAGCCGGGTATCACTACTACCGATTGCGCCGCTTCAAGCACATAATAAGCATCCTCAGCAGATAGAGGTTTGACTTCGCCTTCGATTTTCATATGCGTTTTAGTCACAGACATAAAGCCACTGAACAGCACATTACTCAAAGAGCGATTCATGGCTTTACACATAATATTGGTGAGTATGATGCCACTGGCTCCCACTAAAGCCCCTGCCACTATCAGTATATTATTTTGTAGGGCAAAACCTGCCGCACAAGCTGCCAATCCCGAATAGCTATTTAATAAGGAGATCACCACTGGCATATCAGCCCCGCCTATTGGTAGCACTAGCATGATCCCAAACAACAAGGCTAATCCCATGGCCATATATAAGCACTGTTCAAAGGTTAAGCCGCTTGGTGGCTGCATCACAAACAGGTAGCCCACTACTATTATGGCCACGACTAATAGAATATTAAATGGCGCCTGCCCACTAAAAGTCAAAGCTCGGCCACTGATCCGCTCGCTCAGCTTAGCCCAAGCCACGATACTACCTGAAAAGGTCACTGCCCCTATTAACAAGGCTAAAAAGGTCACTATCATCACAAAAGTGCCCAATTGGGCGTGGCCCGCAACGGTTGACCAGGCGACAAATAAGCTGGCTAGGCCGCCTATCCCGTTGAGCAATGATACTAGCTCTGGCATAGCGGTCATGGCCACTAGTCTGGCGGCAAAAAATCCCACTATACTGCCGGCTAACATGGCGATAGCGATCCATTGGAAACTGACAATACTGCGATCAAACAAGGTCACCACTATGGCAATCAACATCGCAATAGCCGATAACATGTTGCCCTTACGAGCCGTGGAGGGGTGGCCTAATAGCTTCAAACCAAAAATAAACAGGGCTGCCGCTAATACATAGGTAAAATTAATCATTAGATGGATATTGGTTGTGCTTTCTATCATTTTATTGCTCCTGGGCCACAGCTATTATTTTTTCTTAAACATAGCTAACATACGATCTGTGACCCAATAGCCACCCACAACATTAATGGTGGCTAGGAAGACGGCAAATGCCCCTAGATAAGTACTGTATTGGCTCACACTTTCGCTACCGGCTAATGCCAACGCACCCACCACTGTGATACCAGAGATAGCATTGGCCCCGGACATTAGTGGAGTATGCAAGGTAGCAGGCACTTTTTGGATCAGCTCAAAGCCGACAAATATTGATAACAACAAAATAAAAAGTAAATATACGCCGTCCATTATTGGGCTCCTGCTGGATTAGGGGTTAGATTGTTTGCCTCATAAAAAGATCTGATCATCTCATTTACCACCTGCCCGTCATGGGTAATGATGCAGCCCGACTGCACTTCATCAGTAATATCCAGTTGAAATCTTTTGTCTGGTTCTGACCAAAATTCACTGATCAAGTTAAACAGATTATTGGCATACATTTGGCTCGCATGTTTGGCCACGCCATTCGCCCAATTACCTGTACCTATAATGCTTACGCCAGATAACACTATAGTTTCACCCGATACCGATCCGGCTACATTGCCACCACTTTCTGCCGCCATATCCACTATGACACTGCCCGGCTTCATTTTAGCCACAGTGTCTTGGTCAATCAAAACAGGGGGATGACGGCCAAACAATTGAGCAGTGGTGATCACTATGTCTGAGTCGGCAATACATTTAGCTTGTTCACGTTGTTGGATCTCCATTTGCTGAGGGGTCAGAGCCTGAGCGTAGCCTTGGCCGGTTTGCCCTGTTTCGCCCAGATCGATATGCAAAAACTTGGCGCCCAAGGACAGCACTTGTTCGGCCACCACTGCTCGGGTATCAAAAGCCGTGACGCTGGCTCCCAAGCGTTTAGCTGTGGCGATAGCTTGTAATCCGGCTACCCCTGCACCAATCACAAAAACCTTGGCCGGCTTTAAAGTACCTGCGGGTGTCATCATCATGGGCAATACCGCATCTAAGGTATTCACTGCCTGCATAGTCATAACATAACCGGCTAAGCTAGCTTGTGAGCTTAAGGCATCCATTTTTTGACAGCGACTAATGCGGGGGATCATCTCCATGCTGATGCTGTTGATTTTGTGCTGACACAAATCCTGTACATACTGGGGTTCATTAAAGGGATCTAAGTAACTCACAATCAAGGTTTGGGCGGTTAATTGTGACAGTTCAACTTGGGGCAATTTATGTAAAGACAACACAATATCGGCTCTACTCAACAGCGCCGAGCGTTGGCTAATCACTTCTGCTCCTGCCTGGGCATATTCTTGATCTGTGATATGTAAACCCGCACCTAAACCCGCCTGCACTAACACTGTGGCACCGGACAACCTATAAGCCTTGACGTTTACGGGCAGCACAGCGCAACGCTTTTCGGTATTTTTGGTTTCTGATGGAAAAGCAATGATCGACATAGTGCCTCCAATGTAGATTGTTAATATTGAATGATTATTCACCTATTTTGAACGCAGGGTTATTTACTTAACTGATGTAGAGTATAGCTTAAGGTGTTACAGGTCTCTTAGGGCAGTCAATTCAACCCGTCTGCCACCTTATTAAAACCTATGAAATATCTTAGATCTAATCAGGCTAAGCAGGGCTAAAATAGAAACTTAACTTAGTCTCAGTTAAGTAGAGCATCATATTTATGCACGTCTAAAACCCTCTCTCATAGCTTTAACTCACTTAGGGTGACGCTATTGGCCCCTAGCTATTCACTAAATGCCTAGATTACTGGTAAACTATTTTTATTTATCGAATAGTTGATTATCTTGAAAACCTCCACAACAGATTTTGTTAGAGCCAATTTTTTACGTAGGATGGCGGCCATGATTTACGACATCTTAGTCGCAGTGGCGGTTGGCATGTGTGCCTCTATGGTGATGCTGGTCACATTGCTACTACTGACTGAAAATGGCGTACTGGATAATCAAGGCTACGAACATTTTAGCGATTTAATCCAGCATTCGTTCTTCTATCAGCTCATCATACAAGTTTGGGTGGGATTATGGGTAGTCGGCTTCTTTTTATGGTTCTGGCGTAATGGCGGACAAACAATAGGTATGCGGGCTTGGCGCCTGAGGTTGTTTAGCACCACAGATAAGCCCTTTGGTTATGGGCGAGCTATGTTGCGTTTAGTTTGCTCCTTGGGAGGCTTGGGTACCTTGTTAGTATTACTCGACTGGAAGTCTAAACAATCACTACAAGACAGGATAGCCCAGACCGAAATATTAGTACTGAGCAAAGAAGCGAACCATCATGAGGCATGGAAAGAAATTCAAAATTAAGCCTAGACCCATAGCCTGCAAGACCTAGTCTTCAGGTTCTTCTTTGCAGTAAATATAGGGACAGTAAAATAAACACAAAACTGGGCAAAGACGCCCCTAAGAAAGGCGCAAGCTGATAGACCCCGCTCAGTGCACCAAACACCTCATTACATACAAAAAAGCCAAAACCTGTGAGTACCCCCAAAATGATCCGAGCGCCCATAGTCACGCTGCGCAATGGGCCAAAAATAAAAGACAGGGCCATTAATAACATCACGCCCACAGACAAAGGTTGCAAGATTTTTCTCCATAGTGCTAATTCATAGCGACTGGGATCTTGACTGTTATTTTCCAAATAACTGACGTAATCCAGCAGCCCACTGATGGAAAGCGCTTCGGGTTTAACCGTGACCACCCCTAATTTATCTGGGGTTAAGGTAGATAACCACACTCCCCTTGGGCGCTGTTCATAACTAATACGTGCTTGATCGACGTAGGTATAATTAACCTGAGTCAGCTCCCAAGCTTGATTATTATATTTGGCTTGGGCGGCGTTGGTGATCTGCTTTAACAGCAAATTATCATCGAACTGGTAGATATTGACTTTACGCAGGGTATTACGATCAACCACTTCACCAATACTGACGAAGTTATCGCCATCTTTGGCCCAAACCAAACGATCTGAAGCAAACAAGCTACCTCCGGATATAGCTTGAGTGCGAATTTCCTTGGCTTTTGCTTCTGTGATTGGCGCGATCCACTCGCCCACAGACATCACAAACAATACCATTAGTAGTGCCGATTTCATGGCCGAATTAATAATATTCCAACGACTCTGACCTGCCGCCTGCATCACCACTATTTCACTATTACTGGCTAACAAGCCCATGCCAATTAAGCCTCCAATTAAGGTTGCCATGGGGAAAAACTGTTCTATTTCTCTAGGTAAACTCAGTAACACATAGATACCGGCAGCGGTCATGTCATAACTGCCACGTCCTAATTGTTTCATTTGTTCTATAAATTTAATCAAGGCGCTAAGGCCAACCAATACCGACAAACTTAAGCCTGTGGTAGCCAATAACGTACGAGCAATATACAGGTCGAGAATTTTAAACACTGCTATCCCCACGCATACGGGCGCGCAATTTCACCCCAAAAGGTCGGCCTTTAAGGATTAGTATGGCCCCCACTATAGCGAGCACGCCATGCACCCACCATAAGCCTAATTCTTGAGGAATATTACCCTCTTCTAGGGCCTTACGACCCACCATCAGTAATAGAAAATAGCCTAGGTAAATCATCAGCGCCGGAAACATTTTACCAAATCGACCTTGACGAGGATCGGCCGCACTCAAAGGCACGGCAATCAGCACTAAAAAGGGTAACGAAAGCGGCAGAGCAATGCGCCAATGTAATTCTGCCCTAGCATCAATAGAAGGATCATCAATCAAGTCCTTGGTGGCATAAGCGCTTAACTTTCGGCGTTTGCGCTGTGCTTGTTCTTCGGCTATCTGGATTTGATATTGCTCAAATTCAATCACTCGGTAATCCTGCTGGCCTAACTTACCTTCATATTGTTTGCCTTGGTTTAACACTAAACTTTCAGAACCGTCGCTTTCTGCGCGCACACCACCGGCGTTTGCATAGACAAGACGCACATTCTGGGAGTCTGAGTCTTTTTCTCTTTGAGCCAAGAAGACCTTGCGTAACGGATTGACACCACTGTCGATATCATGCACAAAAATCACGGCTTGTTCATTGGCCGTCTGCTGAAACCGACCAGGAATAAGAGTGGTTAAGCCACTTTGCGCTCCTGCTTTTTCTTGCAATTGGTACTCGTTCTCTACTGACAGTGGGGTTAACCATAAGGTAAAGACCGCGGTCAATATGGCCATCAGTATGGATAACAACAACATCACTCGGGTGATATACCATTCACTGACCCCACAGGCCCGCATCACAGTCATTTCACTGTCGATGTACAACCTGCCGTGAGCCAACATGATACCTAAGAACAGGCTTAAGGGTAAAATAAGAGAAGCCAGCACCGGCATGCTCAAGGCTAAGAAACCCAGTACTAAGCCAGCGGGTATATCGCCATTTGAAGCTTGAGCTAATACTCGAACAAACTTCTGGGTAATAAAAATAGCCATTAATAACATAAAAATAGCCACTTGGGATTTTACAGTTTCTTTGATCAAATATCGAAAAATCAGCACAGCGTGTCCATAGGAAAAGTAGTGTTTTTAGTAGCACTATGGGAAATTTTAAGTAAACTAAATGTTTTCACAAGTTTAATTTATAAGAGGTGCGGTTTTAGTGCACTTTTCCCTCATTTTATTTACAGATTATCTGTAGCTGGGGCTAATCTTACAGTAATATTGCTACATTATCTAAAGTAGCCTTGTGAATAAACCAACAATCCAAAAAATGAAATGATCTAGGCTGCGGCCTGTACATTTTTTATAACGAGGAAGAACAGTGGAATTTAGCGTTAAAAGTGGCAGTCCAGAGAAGCAACGTAGTGCTTGTATAGTAGTAGGTGTTTTCGAACCTAGACGTTTGACTTCGGTAGCAGAACAACTTGACGAAATCAGCGGCGGTTATATCAGTAACTTGCTAAGACGTGGTGACTTAGAGGGCCAAGCCGGTCAAATGTTACTTTTGCATCATGTGCCTAATGTACTGAGCGAAAGGGTATTGCTGGTAGGCTGTGGTAAAGAACGAGAGCTGGATGAGCGCCAGTACAAACAAATCATTGCCAAAACCATAAAAACGCTGAATGAAACAGGCTCAATGGAAGCCGTCAGCTTCCTCACCGAATTACATGTTAAAGGCCGCGATACCTATTGGAAGGTGCGTCAAGCAGTAGAAGCCACACAAGATGCGCTCTATACCTTCTTGCAGCTTAAAACCAAGAAAGATGAGTTACGTCGCCCCATTCGTAAAATTGTATTTAACGTGCCTACCCGTCGCGAACTCTCCATAGGTGAGCGAGCGCTAGCCCATGGGTTAGCAGTAGCAGAAGGCATGAAAACCACCAAAGATGTGGCCAATATGCCACCTAACATTTGTAATCCCGCCTATTTGTTACAACAGGCAGAAGAACTCGGCAAGCAATACCCAAATTTAGACGTGAGTTCGGTAAACGAGGCACAGATGTTCGAGCTGAAAATGTTTAGTTATTTAGCGGTAGGACGTGGTTCGGTTAATGAATCCATTATGACCATAATGCAGCATAATGGGGGTCCAGAAGGACAAGCACCAATAGTCTTGGTGGGCAAAGGCCTTACCTTTGACTCAGGGGGTATTTCCATCAAGCCTAGCGAAGCCATGGATGAAATGAAATACGACATGGGTGGCGCTGCAGGTGTGCTTGGGGCGATGCACACTATCTCAGAACTCAATCTACCCATTAACATTATTGGCATATTGGCCGGCTGTGAAAACATGCCTGATGCTAACGCTTACCGGCCCGGTGATATATTAACCACTATGTCAGGGCAAACCGTTGAAGTACTCAACACAGACGCAGAAGGTCGCTTAGTATTATGTGATGCACTGACCTATGTGGAACGTTTTGATCCAGAATTAGTAGTGGATGTCGCCACGCTAACAGGCGCTTGTGTAGTGGCATTAGGCAAACATGCTACTGCGGTATTTAGTCATCACAATCCATTGGCACATGAGCTGATTAATGCTTCTGAACAAAGCGGCGATAAGGCTTGGCGTATGCCTTTATGGGATGAATATCAAGACCAAATAGAGAGCCCATTTGCCGACATGTCGAATTTGGGCGGTCGACCTGCAGGGGCGATCACCGCTGCTTGTTTTTTATCTCGTTTTACCCGTAAATATAACTGGGCACATATGGATATTGCCGGCACAGCCTGGGTAGGTGGTAAAAATAAAGGGGCGACTGGCAGACCAGTGCCAATGCTGTCACAGTTTTTGATGAACCGTTCAGGCATTGAGCAAGAAGACTAAAAACGTGCAAAACAAGGTTAGAGGTTGTCCAGCGGTATGACAAATGTAGCATTTTATCTACTCGATGAAACAGCTGTTATCAATGGCTCGCCAGCGCATTTTGCCTTGGCTTGTTTGTTGACAACCCAAAGTTATCGACAAAAACAAAGGTGTTTGGTGTATTGCCAAGACCAAGATCATGCCCAACAGTTTGATGAATTATTGTGGCAATTGCCTGTTGATGCCTTTGTTCCGCATAATTTGACCGGAGAAGGTCCGGTAGGTGGCGCACCAGTAGAAATCTGTTGGCAAGCACCAGCGCAATTTAATCGCCCTGTCTTGATTAATTTAAGCGACCATGTGCCGGTTTTTCATCAGCGATTTAAGCGCGTCATCGATTTTGTACCTGCCCTGGAGGAATTAAAACCTCAAGCCAGACAGCGCTATAAACAATATCGAGCCGCGGGCAATCAACTTGAGACTTTTCCTGCCTCCAGTGTAAGTGACATATCAGTAACATGAGCTAGCATTGAGTCACCCTCAAGTCACTAGCCTAAAGGGATTAAAGACACACATAAATAGCAGGCTAAGCGTTTTATCACGCTTGGCAAGTAAGCCATTAGCATCAGCAGTATTAAAGAGACACAGCATCATGGATAAGACGTACAGCCCACAAAATATAGAACAAACTTGGTATCAAAACTGGGAAGAAAATGGCTATTTTAAAGCTAGCGGTGAAGGCGACCCTTATTGCATTTTACTGCCCCCGCCCAATGTGACAGGTAATTTGCATATGGGTCATGCCTTTCAACACACCATAATGGATGCACTGACCCGCTATCACCGAATGAAAGGCGACAACACCCTGTGGCAATGCGGTACTGATCACGCTGGGATCGCCACACAAATGGTAGTAGAACGGCAGCTCAACGCCCAAGGTAAGACCCGCCACGATCTGGGCCGTGAGGCTTTTGTAGAGAAAATATGGGAATGGAAAGAGCAGTCTGGCGGCAATATTTCTCAACAAATGCGTCGTTTGGGAGACTCGCCAGATTGGCAACGTGAAGCCTTTACCATGGATGAGGATCTATCGGTGGCAGTAGTAGAAGTCTTTGTGAAGTTGCATGAAGAGGGGTTGATCTATCGAGGAAAACGTTTAGTCAATTGGGATCCTGTGCTGCTAACAGCGGTCTCTGATCTGGAAGTATTGAACGAAGAAGAGCAAGGCTCTATGTGGTACATGCGATACCCACTGGCTGACGGCAGTGGCGAGCTAGTCGTGGCCACCACGCGACCCGAAACCATGCTCGGCGATACAGCGGTTGCCGTGCATCCAGACGATGAGCGTTATCAAGGCTTTATTGGCAAACAAATTAAATTGCCTATCACCGGGCGCCTGATCGACATTATAGGCGATGACTATGTGGATCCAGAATTTGGCACCGGTTGTGTGAAAATAACCCCAGCCCATGATTTTAATGATTATGAAATGGGCAAACGCCACCAGTTACAGATGATCAATATTCTAACGGATGATGCAAGAATAAATGATCAAGCCCCACTGAAATACCAGGGACTAGATCGATTTGCCGCCCGGAAATTAATAGTAGATGACTTAGAGCAAGCTCAAATATTGGTGAAAGTCGAACCCCATGGACTCAAGGTCCCTAGGGGAGATCGTTCCGGTGCCGTAATCGAACCCTACTTAACCGACCAATGGTATGTGGCCGTTGAGTCACTGGCCAAACCGGCTATTGAAGCGGTTGAAAGTGGCGAAATACGTTTTGTACCTGAGAACTGGAATAAAACCTATTACCAATGGATGAATAACATTCAGGACTGGTGCATATCTCGTCAACTCTGGTGGGGACATCGCATCCCAGCTTGGTATGATCAAGACAACAATATTTATGTGGGTCGCAACGAGAGCGAAGTCAGAGCCAAACATCAGCTGGCGGATAACCTAGTATTACGGCAAGACCGCGATGTATTAGACACCTGGTTTTCTTCTGCCCTGTGGCCGTTTGCCACTATGGGCTGGCCTAAGAACACCCCGGAACTAGCTACCTTTGTGCCCAGTGCAGTGTTAGTCACAGGTTTTGATATTATTTTCTTCTGGGTGGCCAGAATGATCATGATGACAAAAAAATTCACCGGCCAGATCCCCTTTAAAGAGATCTACATTACCGGCCTTATTCGCGATGAACAAGGTAACAAGATGTCCAAATCTAAGGGCAACGTCCTTGATCCTATAGACTTGATTGACGGCATCGATATTGAAAGCCTAGTGGCTAAACGCAACGCGGGCATGATGAATCCCCAAGATGCGAAGAAGATTGAGAAACGCACACGTAAAGAATTTGCCGAGGGGATCAATGCCTATGGTACTGATGCATTACGTTTTACCTTCGCTGCTATGGCCTCTACCAGTAGAGATATTAATTTCGATATAGCCAGGGTTGAGGGTTACCGTAATTTCTGTAATAAATTATGGAATGCGTCACGCTTTGTGCTGATGAATATCGAAGATCAAGATACGGGTTTACAAGGTGGCGAATTAGAGCTGAGCCTGGCAGATAAGTGGATTTTGGCCAGGTTCCAACAGAGCTTGAAAGAGTTTGAGCTGGCCTTAGTCGACTACCGTTTTGATATTGCCGCACAAGTTGTGTATGAATTTACATGGAATCAGTTCTGTGACTGGTATTTAGAATTATCTAAACCCATTCTCAATTCTAAGCAAAGCACCGAGGCACAAAAACGTGGCACCCGCCATACCTTGGTCCATGTGTTAGAGCATTTATTGCGTCTGATGCACCCTATTATGCCCTTTATCACCGAAGAAATTTGGCAGCGTGTTGTACCCTATTGCCAAGACAATAAGACTGAAACCCAACAGAGCATAATGCTACGGGCTTTCCCTGTGCAAGATCCGACTCTTATTGATAGCTCAGTATTGGAAGACATTGAATGGATGAAACGATTTGTGCTGGGGATCCGTAATATTCGTGGTGAAATGGACATCTCCCCCAATAAACCGCTATCGGTGTTATTGCGTAACGCCAACGCTCAAGATTGGCAAAGGTTACAAAATACCCGAGCTTTCTTGGGCGCCATTGCCAAGCTTGAAAACATTGAGATGTTAGACAGTGATCAACCCGCTCCTGCCTGCGCCACTGCCTTAGTGGGAGAAATGGAAATACTCATCCCTATGGCAGGCCTGATAGATAAAGAGGCTGAGTTGGCCCGACTAGCCCGTGCCTTAGAAAAACTGGAAAAGGACTTTACTCGAACCCAAGGAAAATTGGCCAACGAGAAATTTGTCAGCAAGGCCCCCCAAGCGGTAATTGAAAAAGAGCAGGCCAAGCTTAGTGACTTTAGCATGCAAATGAGTAAGCTTAAGGAACAACAAGACACTATCTCAAACCTTTGATTGATAAGTGAAATTAGGTCAATTAAGATAGGTACATAGAGAAATAGACTGTGCTTGCAGTGCGTAATATTAGGCCCCTTGTGAGAGGTATGGATTAAGATGTTGAAATTCCTTGTTTTGGGGCTACTAGCTTTAAATATATTGGTGCTGCCACCAGTCAGAGCCCATGGTTCGGCACCGCAAGAATCCACCTTGATTTTTGCCGGCAATATGCCAGAAATAGTCAACACCGAGCACGGCAATTACGGTAATCTAGCAGGGTTATTACAAAGAGTACGTCAACAACAAAATCACACGTTATTTGTATTCTCTGGTGGCTCTTTAGGCCCCAGTCAAATGTCGAGTTTTGATTACGGCTCTCACATCATCGATATATTGAACTCATTAGAGCCTGATCTGATGACTGTCGGTAAACGTGAGTTTAGCTTTACCGAAGATGAACTCTCGTTGCGCTCCCATGAGGCGGCTTTTCCTATAGTCGCCAGTAACTTATATGATCCACTGGTAAAGACTAACTTAGAAGGTTTGTATGACAGTATACTGATAACAAAAGGCCAAAAGAAGATAGGCTTTATCTGTATTGTCGCCAGCGACGTCATCCAAGAATATTTGCTGCCTAGGGTGACTGTTTTAGAGCCCCGCAGGGTCATTGAGCGCTTGTCAACACAATTAAGGCAGCAAGGCGCAGATATGATAGTGCTGCTGTATTCCGAACAGCAAGATTATTATACTCAGCTACTAGATAACTCACAAATAGATTTGGCCTTTAGAACCACCACTATTAGTGATACGGCCAACACAGACACAGCAATCCAACATCCTAAAATATTCGCCCTGTCTGAGCATGGTCGAGCCTTACAGGTCAATATTCAGTGGCCACAGTCGCCCAAGGCAGCATTAGTTGTTACCAGCAAAGAACTGCTACTGAGGGATTATCCTCAAGATCCAGGGGTGGGCCACCAAGTTAGACAATACTCTGCGCGAATGGGCAGGTTGCTCAATCATCGTATTGGTAGCCTGGGTATCAATGCCAATACCCTACGTGGATCCGTAAGAACCGAAGAAAACGCCTTTGCTAATTTCATTGCCGATGCCATTAGAAGCGCCACCAAAACCGATATTGCTTTGATTAATGGTGGAGCAATACGCGGCAACAAGGCTTATCTTGCCAATAGCATTATAACCCGGCAAATTATTCGCCAAGAGTTACCATTTCGCTCACGACTGGCCATACTATCCTTAACAGGCGAGCAGCTTTCCGAAGCACTGGAACATAGTGTCAGCGCAGCAGAAACCATGGAAGGACGCTTTGCTCAGGTGTCGGGTCTAACCTTCAGCTTTTCACTTTCTGCAGCCCCAGGAAAAAGAGTCACTAATATCAAAATCAAAGACCAAGCATTGGACCCATCGGCAACCTACACTATGGGTACCTCGGATTATTTGGCAAAAGGCGGGGATGGTTACCTCGTATTTTTAAATGCCAAGCCTGTCGGTACCCTCACCTCAACCCAACCACTAATTTCAGATATAGTGATCAATACAATCCAGCGACAACAAAATATCAATCCTAGCTTGGATGCTAGAATTGTGAGGTTAGACTAATGTTTAGCCGATTTACCGGCACACGATTATCACTCGTCAGTGTGTTTTCGGCCTCTTTGTCTGTGGTGTTTTTATTGTTTTTAATACTGAGTTGGTTGACCTTTTCCAGACTACTCAATTTTGAAAGCATTCTGGTCAATATCTCAGAACAAGCGCTGCCAAAGATCGTATCTTCTAGCCAACTTTATGGTGAAGCGGCAAGGTTATTAGAATTTGCCGACCTGTTCTCAGACTCGACCTCTGAGGTAGGGGAGCGACGGGCGGAACAAAAGCTCACAGCCCAAGTTAATGTGATCAAAGCCTTTTCAAATTCATATTTTAATAATGAGTTTTTCGAGACGCAACTAGAAATCATCAATATTGAGCTAATTGAGTTTTCTGAGTTAATCAAAGAACGACTCACCACTCAAAAAAAGTTAATGCTGCGCGAGCAGCAAAGTTCACAATTATTTGCTCAGGCATTTTCGCTATCCAACGGCACCAATGAAAATATAGCGAAGCAACAAGCCGAGCAAGTGAACTGGTTATCCCAGCTGTCCCAAGCTATGGTCATGATGAATCGCGCCTTGATTAGTGGCCGATTACAGGAGGTCAGGGGTTTATTTAGCGCCTTGGAGGAAAAACTCGACGCTATCCAAATCACTAATATAAAGAGCCATAACGCCGAGCAAAAACAACAGGTTATTCGAGATTTAAATAGATTACTGTTTGAAGCCAATGGACTAGAAGCCCTGAGTGTTGGGTTATTGAGGCTGAACGGTAGAGAAATTGGTCGGAAAAATTTTTTACATCACTTAATAGATGATTATACTCGACTGCTGGAACACTCGGCCAAAGAGATAGAAGCCGATATCTTTGCGCAAACCTCGGCGACCGTTGCAGCAGTAAAGCAGCAACGCCTTATTATTGGCTCAGTGATAGTGCTGACCCTGATTGTTTTATTTATTATTATCATGATCATGCAAAGACGAGTGTTAACCAGACTGCGTCAAATTAGTAACATGGTACACAGTAAAACCTTGGGCAAAAACGAAGCCGTATTGCTCAGTGGCAACGACGAAATTAGTGATCTTGCAGACGCCTTTACTATCTTTGCCAATACCATTGAAATACAAAAACAAAAACTCGAACATATGTCCATGTCTGACGGATTAACTGGCATTGCCAATAGGCGCGCCTTAGATATGCGGCTATTACATGATATAGAATTATCTATTCGGCATAAATCCGACGTAGCGGTGTTGCTTATGGATATAGACAACTTTAAAGCCTACAACGATAACTACGGGCACTCCGCTGGAGACGAGTGTCTAAAGCATGTGTGTCAAGTGGTCTGCCAGGTATTACGAAGGGATAGCGATTTTGTGGCCAGATATGGTGGTGAAGAATTTGTCTGTATCATGCCCCATACAGATATAAATGGCGCCAAAGATATTGCCCATAAGATTATTCAAACACTAACAGATGTGAATTTACCACACCAATTTAGCCCAACCAAACCTTATGTCACTATGAGCATAGGTATAGCGGTGTCTAATGCTAAACAGGTATTAATGCCAGATACCATTTTAAACCATGCAGATACCGCTTTATACGCGGCAAAAAAAGCCGGTAAAAATCGATTCGAAGAGTATTCGGCACCCGCTCTTTAAGGTCTTACAAACTCTATCTAAACTTTTTTCTGGGCGGTTTTCTGTGCAAGTTGTGCTTTAAACGCTTGCTTAAACCAGTCATTGAGCATGTTCTTTTCATAGCCTAGTGCGTCGTGTCTAAAAAGGTGCCTGGCGCTGTTCATAAAGGACATATCTTTGAGCTTAACCGCAGCTTGCTGGACTATCTGGCCATTGGCATCCACTAGTTGATAACTAAAATTTATCCGTGGTATATCAACCCGTTTAATCAATCTAACATCGGAGCCACTGTGCCCCAAACCCACAAATGAGGCCGGCCAAACTCTTCCTGCTAAATCAAGATCACTCACAGTCAGCAATAGTTTATTGCCTACCGGTAAATCAGCTGCTAGTTCATTTAGATAGTCATTTAAATGCTTAAAGGTTCTTTCTCTGAAGCGCTTTCGAGAATCATTGCTAGGCGCAACATCAGTGTACTTTTCTGGATTTTCCCAGACAATTTCCACTGGGACTTGAGCAAATGACTGACCAGATATGCCCATTGCCATGGCGACACCCAGACCAACAAATAGCTTTTTCATAGTTAACTCCTTGATATTACGTCGCTTTTAATTATCACCAGCATGTGTGAATCGACACTGAATACTAGAGCTCGGACAACAGAACCTCAGTATAATTCAAACTGCCATGGCAAAATAGTCCTGACAAATGACAACACTAGGGCAGCAGTATGTCAGGCTTTAGCTATATTTTCTCAGAATGCCCTTACGTCCAATCTCGTCGCACAAATAACGTAAACTGGCACCGTATAAATAGGGGTTTTTGTCGTGACCTTGACAATACAACCGATTGAAGTCTTTCAATCGGGCTTTATTGTCCGTGATTTGGCGCAGATATTTGAGCTGATATTCGCTAAGGTTTTGGGTGCGAAGGGCAATTTCCTGCCTAAAACTCGCTAGCTGTTGGTTGTCTACTATTAAAGACATGTCTAACATCCAATCTGCAATAGACGCTTGCACATCAGATAGCCAAAATTGCACAAAGGGCGACCTCAGTATCAGCACCAATACTAGGATCTCAAATGTGATGACAAAAAATCGAAACATAATTGCCTCAATGGACAGAGTTAAGGGTACACACAGACTTTATATTAGGCTAAACAATACAACTAACACAGCCATGATAGTTATGCTGGTTTATAACTAAGCATGCTTAAACGTCAGGCTCAACAAAAAAAGTTGTGCCCGTCAAGCAGTCACAGCCACATACTGATACACTGGACTTGTCTGCCAAGCTATTGCCTTTATCGAACTATCGAGGACCCCAGATGAGTGAGCGAATTCCCATAAAAAACATCTCACCAGTAAAAGTACATCGCCCTGATAAGAGTAAACACGATAATAGTTATAATCCCCGCAGCCGCATCTACGTGAGAGCGGTTACCGGTGTGCTGGAAAATATCAGACGTTTCTTTGGCTTGTTTTTTCTAGGCCTTTTCGCTTGCCTACCTTGGCTGCAATTTAACGGCTCACAAGCAATACTATTAGATTTTGCTGCTCAGCGTTTCAACATTTTTGCCTTAACCCTATGGCCTCAAGACCTGACGTTGTTGGCTTGGATATTAATAGTGGCCGCCTTTGCACTGTTTTTTGTGACCACTTTTGCGGGACGAGTGTGGTGCGGTTTTATGTGCCCACAAACCACTTGGACCTTTATTTATATCTGGTTTGAAGAGCAAATTGAAGGCAGTCGACATAAACGTATGAAACTCGACCAACGCCCCATGAATTTTGATAAATTTTGGCGCAAAAGCCTTAAGCATATAGCATGGTTGAGCGTTGCATTGCTCACTGCCATGACTTTTGTGGGTTATTTCACGCCAATCCATCAATTATTTATCGATTTTTTTAGTTTTTCATCAGATTTTTGGCCGACATTATGGGTGCTTTTTTTTGCTGGTTGCACTTATGGCAATGCCGGCTGGATGCGTGAAATAATGTGCACTCACATCTGCCCATATGCCCGTTTTCAATCGGCTATGTTTGACAAAGATACCTATACTGTTGCCTATAACGCAGCCCGCGGCGAACATCGAGGTCCGAGAAGTAAAAAAGTAGAACCTGAACAAAACCTACAACAAGGACTGGGCGATTGCATAGATTGCAATCTATGTGTGCAAGTTTGTCCAACAGGCATTGATATTAGAAACGGATTACAGTACGAATGCATTAACTGCGGAGCATGTGTTGATGCTTGCAATGGTGTAATGGATAAAATGAATTATGCAAAAGGCCTGATCAGCTTTACTTCGGAAACTGAATTAGCCGGAGGCACCACCAAAATATTACGCCCCAAGCTTTTGGGTTACGCCCTAGTATTATTATTGATGTCAGGATTATTAGTCTTTGAAATTGCCACCCGAGTCCCCCTAGAAATTGACATTATTCGCGATCGAAACTCACTGTTTCGGGAAACCAATAACGGTTGGATCGAAAACGTCTATACCTTAAAAGTACTAAACAAATCCCAGCAATCCCATCAATATGAGGTGATAGTGTCGGGTTTGCCCGGGCACCAATATATTGGTGAGTCCAAGGTGGTGGTAGCAGGGGGGGAAGTATTAAGTCTACCCATAAGCATTGCTGTAAACCCCCAATCACTTAGCCAAACTGTGTCTAAATTTACTATTAGCGTTGGCACCAGCCATGCCACTCAAGGAAAGATTAAAGTGCAAGAAACCACCAACTTTCTATATCCAGAATTATGAGTCATTTCGATTTTTCAGGGCTCACCCCCGATCTGATCTTAGATGCCATCGAATCATTGGGCATTAGAGTCGACTCTGGGTTATTAGCCTTAAACAGTTACGAAAATCGGGTCTACCAGTTTATCGCTGAGGATAGACAACGTTATGTGGTGAAGTTCTATCGACCAGGGCGTTGGAGCCAAGAGCAAATTCAAGAAGAGCATGACTTTTCGGCGGAATTAGCATCCCATGAAGTACCAGTAGTGGCACCACTTAGTTACCAAGGACAAAGTCTGCAACTATATAATGGTTTCATTTTTGCGGTATTTCCTTCTGTAGGCGGCAGGCAATTCGAAGTAGACAACTTAGATCAAGTAGAGTGGATGGGCCGCTTCATCGGCCGTATTCATGCAGTATCTAGTGGTTCAACCTTTACCCATAGACCTATGATCAACACCCAAGATAACCTGCGCACTCCGGCGCAAGTATTACACAAACACGCCCTAATCCCAGAGTACTTACACCACCCCTTTGAGACTATTTTACAACAAGTAGTGGAATTGACGTTAGAGCGTTACACTGAGCACACACATATTCGATTGCACGGCGACTGCCACCCTGGCAATATTTTGTGGCGAGACGGTCCAACCTTTGTTGACTTAGACGATTGCCGGTCTGGCCCCGCCATCCAAGACTTATGGATGATGTTATCTGGAGACAGACAGCAACAATATATTCAAATGGATACTATGGTAGGGGCCTACCAAGAATGTTTTGAATTTGACAGTCATCAATTATCATTAATAGAGCCACTACGGGCCATGCGTATGGTGCATTATATGGCGTGGTTGGCCAGGCGCTGGCAAGATCCCGCTTTTCCTCAAGCCTTTCCTTGGTTTGCCGAAGGCAGGTATTGGGAGCAACAGATATTGGCCTTAAAAGAGCAATTCTCGGCATTACAAGAGCCCCCTCTAAAGCTGTCAGTCTAGGCAAGCGATTAGCAAGCGCTGCTGCACTAACAGTCACTTGGCGAACAACAACAGAATGTAGCCTTTAAACCTACCAACACATTTTTACAAATGTGCGGTCGGATTCTGTCTGCAGCTATGCTAATCTGCAGCCATTATTTAATTTTTCCGTGGAATATTATGCATAAATTATTACTTTTATTGAGCTTGGCAGTTTTTTTACCCTTACAAGCCTGCGCCCAAGAACAATGGAAAGAAGGCGAACATTACGAGATTGTCGGCGAACAGGCCACTGAAACCCCTGAAGTGTTAGAGTTCTTTTCTTTTTGGTGTGGCCATTGTTATAACTTTGAACCTTTGGTCAAAAGCATTAAAGGTAAATTAGCGGCAGATGTCGAGTTTACAAAAGTACATGTGAACTTTATGGGTTTCACTAGCGCCGAGGTGCAAGATGACGCCACTAGAGCCATGATGGTGGCCCGCTCACTAAAACAAGAAGAAAAACATATAGGCGCAATATTTAAAACGATTCATGTGCAACGCGCCCCTGTGACAGGCACCAAAGATTTGCGTAATATTTTCATGGTAAATGGAGTGGAAAATGAGCAATTCGACAAAACAGTTTCCAGTTTTACCATTGATAACATGTTAAAACACAATAACAAAATCATGCAAAAATACCGCAAACATTTGAGCGGTGTACCGAACTTTATAGTGAACGGCAAATACCAGGCAAAATTTACCCGTGACATGAACAACGATGACATTGTTGATCTAGTGGTCTGGTTGTCTAAACAAAAATAACCGTCAGCACCAGGCTCTTATGCAGTAATGGCCTGGTGTTTAAACCCTTATAAAATACCCGTCTTTTAGGAAAATTGTTATGCGCCTTCGTTCTCTTTTTATACTATTAATGCTGCTGTCTTCTACTACCTGGGCACAAACAAAGTGGCAAGAAGACACCCATTACAAAGTCATTTCGCAAACGGCCAGTGCGGCACCTAAGGTTACAGAAGTTTTTTCTTATTGGTGCCCCGCTTGTTATAAGTTCGAGGCCTTGGTGCCGCAACTCAAAAAGTCTTTAGCTCAAGGGGTGAGCTTTAACAAAGTGCACGTGAACTTTAATGGCAGCGCACCTAAACAAGCCCAAGATGATGCAACAGCGGCTATGTTGGCAGCCAATGTTCTAGGTATGGGCGACGAATTTACTAAGGCCTTATTCGACGCTATCCATAGTGAACGAAAGAAGATAGCTGACATGGCTGACATTTTAGAAGTCTTTGTTGCTGCAGGGGGCGACATGGGAAAAATGCTAAAACTCACTTCAAGTTTTGGTATACGCACGCCAATAGCCAAGAATAACAAAGCCACCCAAGGTATAACCAGTGTCCCTAGCATTATTGTTAACGATAAGTACCAGGCTATTTTCACCCGTAATATGACACCAGAACAATATATTGAATTGATTAACTGGTTGACCTTACAAAAATAAGACCATTTTGCAAAAGGCTAGCGCTATCTTGGCCTAGACCTCGAACTAAGGTAAAACCCGTTGTTTCTACTCCTACTGCTCCTTTGACGTCCTTCTAGATCACCCTAGTATTCGCCCTTGCTTTTCAGCAATACTCTGGGAGAGATTGTTAACCAGAGTCTGGCTAGTGGCATACCGGTAAGCGGCTAATATGCCGCTGTCAGATGTTGATTTTGATTTTGATTTTGATTTTGATTTTGAATAAATAGGAGTGTAGATTTTGAGTATTGTTAGACTGCTTGATGGCGGCATGGGCCAAGAATTATTACGTAGAAGCGACCGTGTAGTGACACCTATGTGGTCCGCAGATATTATGTTAAATGAACCTGGGCTGGTCACAGATTTACATCGTGAGTATATCCATAGTGGGGCTAGGGTGATCACGCTCAATACCTATACTGCGACACCAGTGCGCCTAGCGCGAGAAAATCAGCTTGACCAATTAGCCAAACTTCATCAATCAGCCATGTCTGCAGCCCAGCAGGCAATTGAGTTAGCCCAATGTGATCAAGTGTCAATAGCCGGTTGCTTACCCCCTCTAGTGGCGAGCTATCGCCCAGAGGTGTGCTTATCTTTTGCCGACTCACTGGCTACCTACCGCCAGTTAGTCGAATTACAATCTACCGCTAGTGATCTGTTTATATGTGAAACCATGTCTTCAATCACCGAAGCGCGCGCGGCTTGCACTGCGGCGATTGAAAGTGGCAAACCCGTGTGGCTGGCCTTTACTGTGAGTGACAAAAACCCACAACAATTACGCAGTGGCGAGAGCTTACAAGACGCCTTATTGGCCCTCCAACCCTTCGATACCCAGGCCATACTCTTGAACTGCAGTCAACCGGAAGCCATCAGCAGCTGTTGGCCACTATTGCATAAACTACCCCAGAAGATTGGTGCCTATGCCAATGGCTTTACGTCCGTAGAGTCACTGTACCCAGGGGACACGGTAGAAGAGCTTGAAATGCGTACAGATATGAGCCCACAACAGTACGCGGAACATGCTATGGCTTGGGTCAGAAACGGCGCGTCGATCATTGGTGGCTGCTGTGAAATTGGCCCTGCACATATCAAGGCATTGCATACTAAACTTTGTAACGAAGGCTTTGTCTAGGCCCAGACACCAGCCAATGAGCACAGCCACTCAACAGGAATAGCAGCCCCTAAGAACGTGTACACTGCTGCCCCTGTTGACAACAAGGCTAAAATCTATACTGAGCCTCGACATAATATTCTCTGCCCGTGAGGTTGTGAAATGATTGGTTATAGAAAGGTTGTGTGCTGTTGCCATCCTGAATATCTATGGGCGGCTCTTTGTCAAGCAGGTTGTTGACCCCAGCCAAGATTTCAAAACTATCCGTTAATACATACCTAGTTGTTAGATTAAAGGTGGTCCAAGAGCCAAGGCGTTGGATGACACTGGTTTCGGCCGGTATGATTTCGCCTATGTAGTTAGCATATAAATTCACACTAATATCATTTAAGGACCAGCCCAAATTTAAATTGGCTCGCCATTCAACACCTTCGGTAGAGCGTCCCTCAAAACCCTTTAATTCGTCAACCACCAGCGATTCACTGTTTTGTTGAATATCCACCTTTGAGGTATAGGTACCGTTTAAACGCAGGGTAAAATCACCGTATTGCTGCATTTGGTAACTATAGTCAATGTTAAAATCTACACCTTCGGTTTTCTGAAATGCCAGATTACGGGCCACCGCACTAATAATATCTAAGCCACCAGGATTATCATTGGTATCTACTTGGTTAGGATCACGAACAATAGCGTTGCTGGGAAAAAGACTGGGATTGTCTAGAATAAATTGGGTATCAGGTACCTCTACTATACCTTCTAATTTGATGGAGAAAATATCGGCGCCAATGCTGAAGTTATCCGTCACACTGAACACAAAACCTAGATTAACACTCTCGCCTTTTTCTTCTTGTAAATTGATATTTGAACCTAACAAAATCTCTGTGGACTGCACTATGCTAGAGCAGCTAGGCACGCTGGTATCGCCTCTGCCACTGCCCCCTTGTTGTAAGCAAAAAGGCGTATCTACTAGATCGGTAAAGGCCCGAGTGTTGGCGCCAAACAAGCGTTGCATGTCAGGTGCACGGAAACTCTCGGCCCATGAGGTGCGTAATAATAGGTTTTTAATGGGCCGATAATCCAGTGCCACCCGCGGGGAAAACGCCCCTCCCACATCAGAGTCATCATCGTAAGAGTCATAACGACCGGCGATAGACAGGTTGAAGTTGTCAATAATAGGCAACAAGACTTCCAGCCCAGCAGCGCTATACTTTCGCTCGCCACGACCAGAGGTGCCGCCCAAAGCAATAATATTACCATTTAGCTGATCGGGATCTCTAGCATCCCTAAAGGTCGTTTTGTTATATTCTACAATGGCGGCAAACATGGCATCTTCGCCATTCATTTCAAATAATGGCCCGGTAACCTGAAAATCTACGGCACTAATGGTGGACTCGGCGTCGGTCAATGGTGTTAAGCGCAAAGCATCCACCACTTCTTGGGAGATGGGTTCAAAGAAATTTAGGGTACCATTATCACATGAGCCATCCACGGCATATTGTGGACCACACATAGCGTTGGTGATCCTATCTCGGGCAGCAAATCCACTCCTAACACTGACCACATCTTGTTTAGAATAGTTGTAGCCTAGCTCCCAATCAAAATCCTCATAGATAGTGCCTTTAAGGCCCATTAACATATTGATTGAATCAGTATCAATGTTGGCCGCTCTAGGGCCAAATTCGATTAAACGACGACGAAAAATCCCGGCTTGATCAACGTAAATACCAGTGGGATCGTTTTCTCCTGTTGTTGGATTATTCGGCGCATCGATGCCCACTACTATGGCTTCGTCAAAAAACATAGGTTCTATTTGTGTATCCACTTGAGTTTTGACATACATAAACTGCCCAAAAGCACTGATATTTTCGTTAATATCATAATGTAATAGGGTAGCGATGGATCCGCGTTTTAAGGGGGCCAATAACTGCCTAAAATCGGCGCGGTTAAAACGGCAGAAGCCCCCTATCACTAGGTTAGGATCACAATCTGCCGAGGGCACATTGCCTTCGGTACCGCGAAAGGTGCCAGGTACCCCTCCTGAACTAAAAGCACCGACACTGGCGGGATCATTAGGGTCCAGCACATCAAAAGCCGATCTGTCTCTCTCACTAAAGAGTAGTTCGTCTCTGTCCAAATACTCGAAGAAAAATAGTGCACTGCCCTTATTGGTTTCAAGGCCGGTGGTAATTTGCACCCGACTATTTTGTTGGCCACCCTCGCTCGTATCCCCGTAACGCACATTCACCTGAGTCTTTTCGACACTATTTTTTAGTATCACATTGACTACCCCACCTATGGCGTCCGAGCCGTAAATGGCCGAAGCCCCGTCCGTTAGTACTTCGATCCTGGCCACAGCAGAGGAAGGGATAGAACTTAGGTCGACAAAATTAGAGGTGCCGCCAGCGGCCAAGGGAAATTGTGGTAAACGTCGTCCATTGAGCAACACTAAGGTACGGCCCACACCAAACCCTCTGATATCGACCGCAGAAGCCGAAGGGGTAAAACCAAAGGTCTGTTGCTGATCTAACTGCCCTCCCGTGGCTTGAGTCAAGTTATTCAATGCATCTTGCACAGTCACAAAGCCCTTATTTAACATATCATCGGCCATAATGGTGACCACCGGCGACGGGCCTTCCATATCGGTGCGCTTAATACGTGAGCCTGTTATTGAGATTTTCTCCACCTCGTCTGCACCATCTTGCGCATTGGCGATATGCGGGACCATACAACAAGCACTGCTTAGTACGGCTATCTTTACCACTTTTGTGATATTTTGATACTTGAACATGCGTTCTCCCTGTCCACATTTAATAGGACTTTAGTATTGTTTTTTTGATAAGTATTATGCTTCGAGAACAAACTAAACTGGCCCTTCACTAATCTCTAGGGGCAATCCGTCAACGGCTGGTTATTCCATGTGAAAGGATATCAACGAGGGATGGAAATTTTTACTGGCCGGTGATCGTCACACATAAATGGCGAGCAAGAACCACTGACCACAACTTATTTTGACTAGTTAAACAAGGGCAATTGCTGGCTGGTGAGGGCTTCAAAAGACAAATCTATAAAGGGTAAGATCCCTTCTGCAATAGGTTTAATTTGTTTGTCTATATAGTGCTCATAATCTATCTGGCTGCTTTGATATTCTATGGGCTGTGGACCTTGCTGGGTGATGACATAGGATACCCAAGCTTTATTTTGATACTTCAGGCTTTTACCTTGTTGTGCATTATGTTGATCCGCCAGTCTTGCCGCCTTCACATGAGGGGGCACATTCTTCACGTATTGGTCTAGCCTGCGACGGATCCGTTTGCGATAGACTAAGAGTTCATCGAGCTTTCCGGCGCGCGTGTCTTCCATGATCTGCTGCAAGTAATCTTTTACATCTTGTTGGGCAAAGACCATCTCATATAGGGTCAGTTGAAACTGTTTAGCCAAAGGCGTCCAATCAGAACGTACGGTTTCCAGCCCTTTAAATATAAGCTGTTGACCATGTTCCGTGATTTTCAATCCCGCATAACGCTTCTTACTGCCTAATTCTGAACCACGGATAGTGGGCATTAAAAACTGACTAAAGTGGGTTTCAAACTCAATCTCAAGTTCACAATGCAACTGATGTTGTTGTTGGATGGACTCAGACCATTTTTCATTGATATCCACAGCCAAAGACTCACCAATTTGTTTAGCTTGTTCATTGCTGTGAGGTCCCTGTAACCACACAAAGGTTGAGTCAGTATCACCATAGATCACCTGATAACCCGCTTGTTCTATCCATTTAGCCGTGGTTTGCATAATATCGTGACCACGCATAGTAATAGAGCTGGCAAGGCGAGTGTCGTAAAACGGGCATCCACCAGAACCCAATACCCCGTAAAAGGAATTCATCAGGATCTTTATGGCTTGGCTGCGGGTGGCATCTTGGTTGCTTTTAGCTTGATCTCTTTGCTGCCAAAGGCTGGTAATAATATCTGGTAAAAAATGTTTATCACGACTAAATTTGCCACCGCGATAGCCCTCTATGGCCTTGTCTGGAGATTTTAATCCTTCAACTAAACCCAAAGGATCAATCTTAAAGGTACGGATAATAGACGGATAAAGACTTTTAAAATCTAACACTAAGACATGCTGATACAAGCCAGGCCTGGAACTCATCACATATCCACCTGGGCTAGCTAACCCGCCATCTTGTGGCCTATTGGGTGCCACATATCCCGCTCTGTGTAATTTCGGTAGATAAAGATTGACGAAGGCGGCCACTGAGCCCCCGACCCTGTCCAATTCCAAGCCAGTTAATTGACCTCTTAAGGTTAAAAAGTCTAACACTTTAGTGTGGCTAAATATTTCTAACACCAACAGGCAGTCTTGCAAATTGTATTTGGCTAATTTAATTTTATCATGGACAAAATCATGTTCTATCTGAGCCAGTCTATCATCCACATTTGTGCTGTCTTTGCCTTTGCCAAGTAAGGTTTGTGCCACATTCTCCAGACTAAAGCTGGGAAATTGGTAGGTAGCGGTCTTTAACGCATCGATGCCATCGACCACCACTCGTCCTGGCATAGAGACATATCCCTGATCGGCCTCATTTCTGGCATCTCGCCAGACTAAGGGCTGTTGCTGTCGCCCCAAATTCAGCTCAACCTTGTACAAGGCCGCTCTTTTGATCAACAATCGAAAATCGAAATTCACCACATTCCAACCAATAATAATATCAGGGTCAATGGCCATTACTTTTTCTACCAAGGCCTGTAACAAACGTTTTTCATTTTTAACCCAGCAGATCCATGCAGGTGAGCTTTGTACTTCACCGACCATTAGCACCCAATAGGCAGTATTGGTGGCTAAACCAATAGAAAATAATTCACCTTGAGCGCTACATTCAATATCAATAGATAAGATGTTAAAAACAGGCACAAATTGGCTGGGTTTACACTGAACGGCATTAATAGTGGTGATTGGCTGCGCGGCTTGAGTGCCATGTTGATCGGGCAGTAACTCTCCACTAAAACAAGCACTACCATAGATAAAACGCTCCATAAGATAACGTTCAATTAATCGCAGATCATCCTCAAAACACTTGAGATAATGTTGTTTTAGTAGGTTTTTCGCTTTATAAGCAAAGTTACTTTTAGCAAAATACAGCGCCCCTACCGGCTGATGTTCAAAGGTGTTTAGTTCTAGGGCTTGGTATTGATGAGCGATCCCTTGTTGCTGTAATAAATGCAGGGCTTGTTGGCTATGTTCTTGTAAAATAAAAAACACTAACTGCTGGGCAGGCGTTACACCTTTAACGACTTTGCCTTCGCATAGAAACCAAAATTCGATGTAGGTTTTAGCCTGACGCTCTATGCTGTGGGCGGTCAGAATAAAACCTTCAGATGAAAAGCTCATGATCTAGTGGCTACAACAATGCTCTCATATGCTGTCAAAAAGGTGACACCTGTGGCCATCAATGATCGTCATTCGGCACTCAGCCATCGATGGATTTCATCCCGCTGGTCGAGCACGAATAGTAAGACGACATCACCTTCCCTAGCTTGTTCTAGCAGATATTGCATACCCTCAAAAGGCGAAGCGGCACTATGAATGTGGTTCCCATCAACCCCCAAACTAAGCAAATATTCTTTCACCAGCGTAGAGATATCACCCAATTCACGTCCCCGTAAATACTTCTCAATTTCGGACACCAAATAACAATCAGCCTGCAGTTCTTTAACCGCTAAGGTCAAGTCTTGAATATCTTTATCGGTGCGATCTCCCGCATGACCAAACATCACTAAACGCCTTTTGGCAGGCATACTTTTAACCATATTCACTATGGCTTGCATGCTGTGTTGATTGTGAGCAAAATCGACAATGATCTGCGCCCCATTGCGCTGATACACATTGCCCCTACCAGGATTATCTTGGGCGTTGCTGGAGAACTCTAACAAACCTTGCACTATGGCTGCATTGGGCAATGCGAGTGCTTTACACAGTCCGACTACCCCTAAGGCATTTTCTATATTATGTGATGCGGTGCCATTAAAGGTCATAGGGATTTTATTAACTTGTATTAGCTCAACTTGTTGACCCTCATGAGAATAGACCAGCATGCCATCCTTCACAAATACCGCTCTGGCTTGATCTTTTAACTGTTGTTGGATCAGCGGATGTTGCTCATCTTGACTAAACCAACATAAGGTTTTTTGACTATTCAAACCTTGTTGACGAGTCAATTCATTATCGGCATTCACCACTAACACCCCAGTATCACTCAAACCTTTGGCCACCACAAACTTGGCTTGTGCTAGCTCTTCTACCGTATTAATACCGTATTGGCCTAAATGATCACTGGCCACGTTTGTCACTAGCGCGGCGTCCACCTTTGAAATAGGTAAGCCTCTACGCAATATGCCGCCTCTGGCTACCTCAAGAAAAGCTATCTCTGTGCGCGGATCACGGAGTAACATTCTGGCGCCACCTGGTCCCGAATAATCCCCGTGATCAATAATATCATCACCCACTTTAATAAAGTCAGTGGAAGTGACGCCTGCATTCAAACCCGCAGCTTTAGCCATATGCGCCGCTAAGCGTACACTAGTAGATTTGCCATTAGTGCCTGTTACAAAAGCACAAGGAATATCCCTAAAGTCCTGCCAATCTTGGCCGGTTATCTCGGGTAATGTTGCCACAGACCAAGTCTTCACTGTGCCGCCCATGCCCAGACTAATCTCGTCATCATCGGCCAAACAGGTAACATTATGTTGGGCTGCGCTCGCTAGTAGGGCTAACAATTGAGGATTTCTCTCAATGGTTAAGGCCGCCTGCAGATCCTTTATGTGAGTCGCCACATCTAGGGCTGGTTGCCCTAATATTTCTGCAACACAACAGTCCCAAGCCAACTCAGCTAAATCACAGGCGACATACAATGCATCCATAGGCGCACTTAGAGCAAAACTCGCGCCACCTGTATACAATCTAAAAGTATGGCTCTGGTCTTGCCAACCAAAGTGTTGCAACATAACGTCCATGTGTTTCTGCCACATCAACACCACTTTTGTGGGGTCAATGGTTTCGATGAACACATCCACTATTGCGCCGGGTTTGTCCCACAGTAGATTGGGACCGGTAAGGCGCCTGACTTCATCTAGTTCAATTCTCATTATTCACTCTGTGCAAACCTTAAACCAGTTCAATTACATGACTGTCAATGTGGACTCAGTCTGAATCTTCATCCATGTCAACCACCAGCCTTACACCACGTTCGTCTTTCACTAGGCGCTGACCTTCTTCCAATTCAAACTTATGCTCTACATGTTCAAATAACTTTTCAGGAAAATCTTGTGAGGGCTCGGTTGCCTCAGACTTCACTTCTAGGCCTTCATTAAAATGCACAATTTGTTTCCAGCAGCGAGTAATATTATCCCCTAATATAATCAATAGATCACCCGCTTCACAGGCCGCCAAACCTGCCGCTACCGCTTCTTCTTCAGAGGGTATCATACTAATTTCACTTTCCTTGATACCAGACTCCATCAAGGTTGCTTTCAACATCTGTGGCACTTCATCGAAACCTCTGCCTCGTCTATCATCATCAGCCTTACAGACAAAAGTATCAAAGCCTCTGGCAATGATTTTAGCGGCTTCGCTAATATCCTGATCCCGTCTATCACCTGGCATAGCGATCACCACATGACGTTTACCCACCACATCCAAACGTGTGGCTAAGTCGGTGATGGTGCTCAAGGCTGCGGGGTTGTGAGCATAATCCAAAATCACTTTAAAGGGATGTTCGTCGTAAATATTTAAACGACCAGGGGCCTGATAGAAGGAAGTATTAAATATTCTTAAGCCTTGACGAATATCTTCTAAAGACGTTTTGAAGCTATAGGCTATGGCGGCAGCAAACATGGCATTTTGCACATTATGTCGTGCTTTACCTTCAATAGTTGCTGGCACTAAATGGGTCCACAGTAAGGGAATATGCGCGCCTTTGTCATAAATGGTGATCATGTCGCCATTTATGCCTTTTTCTAGTACTAGTGCCATACCACCACTACGAATATGTTCTCGCACCAAACCATGTCCAGAGTCCATGGTCACATAACAGATATGTTCGGCTTGACAAAAATCCGCCATCTGCAAACATAAATTGTCATCCGCGTTTAACACCACACAGTCTTTGGCTACTTCAACGACTACTCTTTTAATCTGAGCCAATTGTTCAACTGTATCTATGCCTCTTTGCCCCAAATGGTCGGCTGTCACATTTAAACAAGCCCCAACATTACACTCGGTATAGCCTAAACCTCGTTTTAAAATACCCCCTCTAGCCGTTTCCATTATGGCAAAATCCACATTGGGATCTCGCAGTACTATTTGCGCGGCAGTAGGGCCGGTCATATCGCCTTTGACACTCAGATGACCGTCTATATAAACGCCGTCTGTTGAGGTCATGCCCGTTGTGAAACCTGCACTTTTCATTATGCTTGCCAACATACGCGAGGTAGTAGTTTTACCATTGGTGCCGGTGATCCCTGCAATAGGGATCCGAGCCTGGCTGCCTGCTGGAAACAACATATCAATGACTTTACCTGACACATCTCTAGGTTGTCCTTCGCTAGGTGCCACATGCATTCTAAAACCGGGCGCGGCGTTACATTCACAGATACCGCCACCAATTTCTTTATAAGATTTGCTAATATCGTCAGTTAAAAAGTCCACCCCACCCACATCAAGACCAATAGCTTTAATGGCTCGTACCGCCATATCTCGGTTATCTGGATGCACCATATCCGTCACATCAATGGCAGTACCACCAGTTGACAAGTTAGCCGTAGAGCGCAAATAAAACCGCTGATCTTTGTCTAATACACTGTCTTCATCTAACTCGGCTTCTTCTAGTAGCCGTAATGCTTGATTATCCAGTTCTAATCGGGTCAATACTTTTTCATGACCAATACCGCGCCTAGGATCTTGGTTGACTATGTCGATTAGGGTTCTAATACTCGACTGGCCATCGCCAGTGACATGCCCAGGCACCCGCTTAGCTACCGCCACCAACTCGTCATTGACCACCAACATTCTGTGATCAAAACCGGTGAGATAACTCTCTACCAATACCGCTTTACTGGTACCAAATTTTTGTGCCTCATCGAAGGCACTCACCACCTCATCATCTTCACTAAGATTAATGGTGACCCCACGACCATGGTTAGCATTGAGGGGTTTGAGTACCACAGGGTAACCAATTCTTCGGGCAGCGCGGATAGCCTGTTTATGGCCATAGACCATGATCTGCTGGGGTACTGGTAAACCTAAATCATTTAACAGGTTATGGGTGTCTTCTTTATCACAAGATATTTCTACTGCGATATGTTTGGTTTCGCTGGTAATAGTGGCCTGGATACGTTGCTGGTGTTTACCATGACCAAATTGCACCAAACTATAATTATTTAGTCTTAACCAGGGAATATCACGTTCTTCAGCTGCTGCCACTAATGATCCGGTACTAGGCCCAAACTCTTTGCGTTGTGCCATACGCACAAAAGCACGTAACTCTTCAGTGAACTCAAAGTCATCTTCAATCTCTGCGCCTATGCTTTTTTGCACCGATTCTGGCATTAGATGGGTTAACAAACGCAGACCTAGTGCACCAGCTTCTAAGCCTACATCACGCTGTTTATACTGATAGACTACGTTGTAACAGCCCACCTCTCCAAAGCCTCGGGTTCTGCCAAAAGTAACAGGCGAACCCGCTAAATTTTGTAATTCTAAGGCCACATGTTCCCAAATATGTCCCATCCAAGTGCCTTCGTCCTCTTTTAGACGTCGAATAAAGCCACCTTCACAACCATAGGAACAGCCGTGGGCTTGCAAACTAGGCAAGGCTTGGATCAGGCCATCAATAAAAGCATCACCTAACTTCACCGATGGCCAGTTTTCTAGTTCGCCCAGATCAATTTGATAACGAATAACTGGAAAATTTGCGTAGATATTAGGCCCAACATAGACGTTTTTACTTAAGATTTTCATTCGGCGAAGATTCCTTTATTTATTGTTATAACCAGCTTTGCAAATATGGGAAGGTACAGACACCCAAATATAATAGGCAGATTATTAGGTTGTTGTACAGCTATATGGCGCATTTCTAGGCTATAAAAAATTGCCCATTTAAGCTAGTGTTTTTTGTTCCAAGTGTTACCACTATTTGTCCGCTTTACTGTAAGGGGGAGGCGCACAATAGAAGATCATTCAGCCTAGCTACAATACTGGTCTGAGATCCCAGAAGCGGGAAAATGGTGCAACATATAACCCACCCCTAAGCTAGCTTATAGGCGATCTGTTGAGGGCAAGTTTTCAGCAGTTGAAGTATAAAAAAAAGCGGCCTGATTAGAGGCCGCTTTCTTAGGGTAGTTAGCCTAGCAAATAAAACTAAGTTAACAACCTTCCATGTTGAAGGGTCAATTCAATACAGAATAATAGGGATAATGTTTGTTAAATACGTTCGTTAAGAGCCGCCATAATAGGTGAGCTGTCTAAACCATTTTCTGTTGCCCAGGTTGTGACCGTTTTGCCATCGGCTTCTGGTGCACCTAGATCTTTCTTAGGCAGTTTTTTCACCATTAGGGTGCCTGTTTCTATGGCGTTATTTAGTATGGCAACACGAATTAGACTGTTACCACCACAAGATACACCTGAATAATAATCTTTCAATTTCAGCCGGAAATCAGAACGAACCCGCTTCATTTTCTTACGGAGTTCGCCTTTGTCGTCGGCTTTTACTATAGTGCAGATATTTTGTAATGCTGCATTGATGTTGGCTTGGGCACTACCTGCAAAGCTCAGAGCCGCGGCTACTGCCACTGCGGATAAAGAAGTTTTAACAATTTTCAACATGGTCAATTCCTCAAATTTAAAGTTTTTGTCCGTTAGAACAGTATGTATTCTGACATTAAGCAGTAAGCATCAAGGGGGAAAACAAAAAAAGAGCAAGTCTCATACTAAAGTATAATATTAGATAACTAAAAGACCATGAAAACAGTATAGATCATGGCTACACACCAGTATTGACAGTCTCTGCAAGCCCACCCATCAAAAATAACACTGGACCTAACCAGGCTAGGTTTTTTGTTCTTCTCGGGTGAAAACCAGACTCTTACCTTGACTTCTAGTAGGGCTAAATTGATAACCGGCGCTGTCAAAATCCGTCAGCTGAGCCACCTCAGTCAGTTGATTTTGGATAATAAATTTGGCCATCAACCCTCTGGCTTTTTTGGCAAAGAAACTGATGATTTTATATTGACCGTTTTTACAGTCATAAAAGCTAGGGGTATAAACTTGCGCCTGTAAGGATGCGACTTTAACGGACTTAAAATATTCGTTGGAGGCCAGGTTGACCAATACATTGTCTCCTTGTGCCGTCATTGCATTATCTAAGTTTTGGCTAATACGTTGATCCCAAAAATGGTATAAATCTTTACTGCTGCCGATGTCTAATTTAGTGCCCATTTCTAAACGATAGGCCTGCATCAGATCTAAGGGACGCAATACACCGTAAAGACCCGACAAAATACGTAAGTGCTGTTGTGCAAAATCAAAGTCAGCTGCAGTAAAGGATTGGGCATTTAATCCCGTATACACATCACCATTAAAGGCCAGTAAGGCTTGTTTAGCATTGTCTGGGGTAAAAGGCACAGTCCAACTTGCGTAACGATCAGCATTTAAGCCTGCCAACTTATCGCTAATCTTCATCAGTGAACCAATTTTTGCTGGGCTGAGTTGACGGCAGTGTTCAATCAATTGCACAGCGTCATCCAACATCTCAGGCTGGGTGAAGGTGCTGGTAATAGGGGGGGTAACATAATCCAAATTTTTAGCGGGAGAAATAACAACTAACATTAAACAGATCCTATAAATAAACAGCCTTCTAATATATTGGGTGTACCTTGACAAATACAAGCTAGGACCACAATATTCTGGTTGATGGGTTATTCAGTTCAGTCAATATCCAGGGTTGATGACAGACTTAGTGGGCCTAGCCCTTTTCAAAGGAGCATTATGTTGAGAAGTTCCCTGTTGCTAACCCTAATATCATTAGGATTATTGGGCTGTACCAATATAAATGAGTCACAATGCCTCAATGCCGATTGGAATACTATCGGATTTGAGGATGGTTTATCGGGTCGAAATGAAGCACAGATTTCGCAACATCGTAAAGATTGTGCAGAGCATGGTGTGCTCCCCAATTTAGCCGAATATAGAGCCGGACATGTGACTGGCTCTGAACGTTTTTGTACCTCAGCAAATGGCTTTAAGCAAGGTCTTGCAGGGCGCAGCTATGCCAGGAATTGCCCGCAACAACTTGAGCCGCAATTTTTACTGGGGTTTAACGATGGTCAAACCTTATATGGCTTAAAAAAAGTGTTACAACAAAATACCGAACAACTTGAGAAGGCCTATGTTCAAATTGGCTTTTTGGAACAGCAGATTGTGCAGAAAAGAGAGTGGATGATCGCTGATGGTTTTAATCGGGAACAACGCAAGACCATAGGGGATGCAATTGAGGTTCATCAGCTTGAGCAAGGCTCTCTTGGCCAATCATTGCCACAATTCAAACAACAACTAGATGATTCCCTTGAACTGTACGAAAGCGCCCTGGCAAGCTTTACACACCACAACCCTAACTAACATAGCAAGACCACACAGCATCATGGCTTTACTGCTAGTAACAAGGCACAAGTTACGGCTAATGGCTCCTGCATTTACTGGTGCTTTTTTTCATATAGGGAGAGTTTTGGTGGCGTCCGCTTTTTAACAGTTATACCCTTGTGCTGAATAATAGCCAATATCGCCTATTTCGGGGCACTTTCTTAGCAATATGACATAAGATAGTTAGCTTGGGTCTATGCCCAAGAGCACATTTTTGCCAAGCTATGTTAGAGAAAAACGCACTACTTTAGAGGACACTATGCCTAATCAATTACAAGCTTTACGAGAAATAACCACAGTTGTGGCCGACACAGGCGACATTGAAGCCATCAAAAAATACCAACCAGTGGATGCCACTACTAACCCATCCCTATTGCTTAAAGCGGCAGAAATGCCCCAGTATAAGCGCCACTTAGAAAATGCGGTAGCTTGGGCTAAAGAGCAATCTGGCGATGCACAACAACAGATCATTGATGCCGGTGATAAACTATCTGTGACTATAGGCACAGATATAGTGAATATTGTGCCAGGCCGCATTTCCACTGAAGTGGATGCCCGCTTATCTTTTGACACACAAAGTAGTATCGAAAAAGCCCACAAACTCATCGCCCTGTACAAAGAAGCAGGCATAGATAAAAGCCGAATTCTAATCAAGCTCGCTTCCACTTGGGAAGGCATTCGTGCCGCTCAACAACTAGAAAGTGAAGGCATAAACTGCAATCTAACCTTATTATTTGGTTTTGCTCAGGCTCAAGCTTGTGCCGAAGCTGGGGTATTCTTAATCTCACCTTTTGTTGGCCGTATCTTAGACTGGTACAAACAAAGCACAGGTAAAACTGACTATAGTGCCTCAGAAGATCCTGGTGTGGTATCGGTGAGCAAAATCTACAATTATTATAAAGCTCACGGCTATAAAACCGTGGTTATGGGAGCAAGTTTCCGTAATACCGGCGAGATAACAGAGTTAGCGGGTTGTGATCGTTTAACCATAGGCCCCAGTTTATTAGAAGAGTTGTCACAAACAGACGCACCTTTGCCCATTAAATTGATAGATAAGGGCGTGACCAGCACCCCAGGTGAGCCTCTAGATGAAGCGGCATTTCGTTGGGAAATGAATCAAGACGCGATGGCGACGGAAAAACTTTCTGAGGGGATCCGCAATTTTGCTGCCGATCAAGTTAAGTTAGAAACAGTATTAAAAGGTTACTTGTAACCCTTAGCACGACTAAAAAACGCCGATATTTCGGCGTTTTCTTCATTCTTTTTACTATTTTTTGAGGTCATTTATGACGGCTCTAACCCAATCACCATCTTGGCAACATTTAGCTACCCTGGCGCAAGACATAAAAACCCAGCATATGCGTGACTGGTTTGCTGAAGATCCCCAGCGAGCCGCCAATTTCACCCAAGCTGCCTGTGGTATTGAATTAGACTATTCAAAGAACTTGATCACACAGCCAGTGCTGCTTGCCTTGCAAGGGCTTGCCAAAGAATGCCAGGTACAAGAAAAGAGCCAAGCCATGTTTGCCGGTGACATCATAAACACCACCGAACAGCGGGCAGTATTACACACGGCGCTGCGCAATTTTTCAGGCAAAGCGGTACTAGTAGATGGCCAGGATGTAATGCCTGAGGTATTTGCTTGCCAGCAGAAAATGCAAGACTTTGTAGCCCGAGTGCATGATGGGCAACAACGAGGTTACACCAACAAGCCTCTCAAACAGATAGTTTGCATAGGCATTGGCGGTTCGTTTTTGGGTCCAAAAATCATGTCTGAAGCCCTTAAACCTTATTGGGTTGAGGATGTTAACGTGCTTTATGTGGCCAATGTAGATGGTTGTCATATTCAAGACGTATTGACCCAGTTAGATCATGAAGAGACCCTAGTCATCATGTCTTCTAAGTCGTTTACCACCCAAGAAACCTTACAAAACACCCTCACCGCCAAGGCTTGGTTTCTTGAAGCTGGCGGCACACAGCAAGATATAGCTCAACATTTTATTGCGGTGTCTTCTAACATTAAAGCGGCCACAGAATTTGGCATGTCAGCAGACAATATTTTTCCCATGTGGGATTGGGTCGGAGGGCGCTATTCACTCTGGTCGGCCATAGGGCTGCCTATTGCACTGACCGTGGGATATGACAATTATCGACAGCTGTTACAAGGTGCTTTTGAGATGGATGAGCATTTTCAACAGGCGCCTATCGAGCAGAACTTACCCATGATTTTAGCTCTATTGGGGATCTGGTATGTGAATTTTTTTGCGGCTCAAAGTCATGTGTTACTGCCCTACTATCATTATTTACGGGGATTCCCCGCTTATGTGCAACAACTGGATATGGAAAGTAACGGTAAGAGTATTGCGGGTGCTCATACTGCCACCGACTATGCTACTGGCCCAATCATATGGGGTAGTGAAGGCACAAACGGCCAACATTCCTTCCACCAATTAATTCATCAAGGCAAAGTATTAGTGCCAGCAGACTTTATGTTGCCTCTTAACGTGCCCAACCAAGATAACACTCATCACGCCATGTTAGCCTCAAATTGTTTTGGCCAAACCCAAGCCTTAATGCAGGGTAAAACCTATGAGCAATGTTATGCAGATTTATCAGCCAAGGGGCTAGAAGAGGCGACTGTTGAGTCTTTAGCCACGCATAAAACCATGCCCGGCAACAAACCCAGTAACACCTTACTGTTTCAACAACTGGACCCTAAAACCCTTGGGGCTTTAGTTGCCATGTACGAACATAAAGTATTTGTGCAAGGCGCGATATGGGGGATCAATTCATTTGATCAGTGGGGCGTTGAGCTAGGTAAAGAGTTAGGTAATCAAGTCTTAGACAAGCTAGTGAACACTGAAAGCGCCCTTAACTTCGATCCGTCCACCAATCAGCTAATTGAAAAATTCAGACAAGCCAATGCTTAACTCTGAAACAGGCTATTATCATTGAATAGCCTGTTTTCTAGCGCCTTAGCATTAGTAAACAATATTTAGATTCCATTAACACTCAATCTAAAATAACTATTCTAATTAAGACAGGATTATGGTATGTATTAGTGGTCTGTTTATAATACTGCTTTATTTAGGCAATAAACACTCACTAGCGTTGATGTATTTACCGTCTTATAAAAATAATAAAAGGGATCCCCATGGATAAGTCCGATTTATTGTCTAGATTAGATTCAGAAAGCCGTTCATCTAAAACCAAAGTTGCCAAACTAAAATGGCGAGAAATCGAAGCCATTCATGACAGACAAAGATTGAGGCAAGAGTTACGTGATTTGGGAATGTCTGGCGAAGACGAGTCAGAATTTTTATAAAACTAAATATGCCAAAGCCCTATTATATTAGGGTTTTTTATTGTCTGAATGGCAAAAAACGTTCCCCTAATGCTATTAAGCGCCATTACACTTGCCAGTGAATAGGTGATTTGCCTTGTTGCGCTAATAGCTGATTCGTCTGAGAAAAGTGCTTACAGCCAAAAAATCCACGATAAGCCGACAGAGGGGATGGATGGGGTCCAGCTAAAACCTCATGCTTGTGGCTGTGGATCATTTTACCTTTACGTTGAGCATGGCTACCCCAAAGAATAAAGATCAGTCTTTGCTCACTATCATTTAAATGGGCGATCAGTTGATCGGTAAATTGTTCCCAGCCAATTTTTGCATGGGAATGAGCCTTACCCTGCTCTACTGTTAATACCGTATTTAATAAGAGTACGCCTTGCTCTGCCCAACTTTGCAAACAGCCGTGCTGGGGTATCTCAAAGCCATCGATATCTGTCACTATTTCTTTATAAATATTAGCCAATGAGGGGGGCGGCTTAACACCGGGCAATACTGAAAAGGCCAGACCATGGGCCTGCCCTGGACCATGGTAGGGATCTTGTCCCAAGATCACAACTTTTACCTGCGCCAGTGGCGTTAACGTCAAGGCGTTAAATACCAGCTGCTGTGGGGGATAAATGTTTTTATCCCCGGCCCGCTCTTGTGCAACATAGCTCATTAACTGTTGAAAATAAGGCTGCTTTTGCTGTGCTTGTAACACATCTTGCCAATTGTTCATCTAAGCCGATCAGCCAAGCAACGCAAACATATGTTGTTTTAAGGCCTGATAATCATTGGGCAAGTCTATGGACAGCCCTTCTTTTCCGGCACAATCGGCAAGGGGTTGTGGCAAACTGATAGGCTGACCCAAGACGGTCTCTACGGTTTCACGGAATTTTGCGGGATGGGCGGTGGCTAGAAAGATACCCGTTTGATTAGGCTCTAATTTACGCACCAAAGCTTTGTAAGCGATAGCTGCGTGGGGTTCACTCACATAACCCAATTGGGCCAGTTGGCGCATGCCCACCTGAGTATACTCTTCGTCTATGGTATCCCCTGAAATAACGTTTTTTGCTACATAACCTTGTTCGATAATAGCCTCGATACGTGGCCAATTATTCGGCTGACTGACATCCATGGCGTTGGACAAGGTCGCCACTGTCGCTTTAGGATCCCACTCACCGGTTTTTAAATAACGTGGCACAGTATCATTTAGATTAGTCGCTGCCACGAAGTGCTGCACTGGCAAGCCCATCACCTTGGCGATCAAACCTGCGGTAAGATTGCCAAAATTACCACTGGGCACAGATATCACGATCTCTTGTTGTTGTTCTGAAGTCAGTTGAGACACCGCTTCAAAATAATAACAGACCTGCGCAGCTAAACGACTAATATTAATAGAATTAGCAGAGTTTAAGTGTAAGCCGTCACGTACATCCGTATCATCAAATGCACTTTTAACGAGCTGCTGACAAGCATCAAAATCACCCTCTATAGCCACAGTATGAATATTACCGCCTAAGGTAGTGAACAATTTTTCTTGAAGCTGGCTGATTTTTCCCTTTGGAAAAAGTATCACCACATTGATATTTTCTATGCCATGAAAAGCATGAGCCACCGCCGCTCCTGTGTCTCCAGAGGTAGCGGTAAGAATTGTAATAGGCCGGCCATCTGAGATCTGTATTAAGCACTGGGCCATAAAACGACCACCAAAATCTTTAAAGGCTAAGGTAGGGCCATGAAATAATTCTAAGCTATAGATATTGTCGGTCACTTGAGCCAAGGGTGCGGGAAAAGCAAAGGCCCGTTCAACTATGCCAGCTAACATATCTCTGGGTATTTCATCACCTATTAATCGACTCAAAATCTCGACACTACGTTCTACAAAGGGCATAGCTAATACCGCATCGATGTCTGCAAACTTAGGTAAGTGTTTCGGGAAATACAGGCCCTGATTTTTACCTAGGCCTTTTTTAACCGCTTCAGAGAATGAGGCTTGATCTGAGGGATCTTTTAAATTTACAAGTTCCAATTTTTAATACCTTCAATGATAATTTGTTAAGCAGCACAATGCTGCACCATATTAAGGATGGCTTACCACAGCGCCAATCGGGTCAAGCCGACATATGTGGCTAAATCCTGTTTCGTTTTGAATATAATTATCGACTAACCAACTATTAATGGTCTGTGCCTTGTCTAAATTGTCGCAAACCGCAAATACTGTTGGCCCTGAGCCAGAAATCCCAAATGCCAATGCGCCGTTTTCTTCGGCGAATGAGCGAGACTCATCAAACTTTGCCAGCAAAGACTTTCGATAGGGCTCAGCGATCACATCAAACATCATTGCTGCCGCTAATGTTTCGTCTTTACGATGCAGAGCATCGATAAAGACCGCCAATTGTTGGCCAAATTTGATGGTATTGGCCAGTGTCACTTGCTTCGGCAAAATTTCTCGGGCCGCCGCAGTCGAGACACTGATACCAGAGTAACAGCACACCCAATACCAGTGTTCAAACACGGGCAAAGGTAAGGCGACTTGCTGCTGATGTTCGGCCATCAAGGTCAAGCCACCTAAGAAGCAAGGTGCCACATTATCATAATGCACGCTGCCGCTTATTTGCCCTTCAAGCTCACCCATCACTAATAACAATTCGTTGTCGCTAAAAGGTGCTGCACCAAAAACCTGTGCGTAAAACTGATTTAATCCATGTAAGGCAGCCACCACAGAACTGGCGCTGGAACCTAAACCACTGCCAACAGGTAAGTGCTTGTCTAGGATCATGCTCAATGCTGGAATAGCCTCTGCCTTATGGCCTTGTTGTTTTAATAGAGCCACAAAATGCTCATAACAGCGGCTCACAATATTCTGCTGGGGGTCGTCCGGCAATTTGTGCGCAAAGCGCCCAGTGACCTGCAAGCTAAACTCTGCGGCTTGGCTTATATGGACTTGATCTCCTAACAAACTCCCATCTATGGGCTGCAATGCTGCGCCTAATAAATCAAAGCCTAGGCTAACATTGCCGATCGAAGCGGGGGCATAGGCGGTCAGTGTACTATTTGCCATATTTACATTCCATCCGAATTGTTCACCACAGTCGCCATTAGTGGTTTTGTGTCCAGGGCATAGTGCGTAGCACATCAGCAAACACACCCGCGGCGGTAACCGCGGCGCCAGCGCCATAGCCTCTTATTACATAAGGAATAGGCTGATAATAATGACTGTGGATGGCCAGGGCGTTCTCACCTTCTTTGACCATGTATAAGGGATGAGACTCTGTCACAGCTTCGATACTTACGGCACATTTGCCTTGATCAATAGCACCCACATACCTTAATACTTTGCCCTGCGCTTTGGCCAAAGCGACCCTTTGTGCAAACTCAGCATCTAACTCTGGCAGGCGTTGCATAAAGGCTTCAACACTACCACTGTCATCAAAAGTAGCAGGCAGCACAGGTTCAATAAGAATATCTTCAAGTTCCAAGGGCAATCCTGATTCACGGGCCATAATTAACAATTTCCTGGCCACATCCATGCCACTTAAATCGTCTCTAGGATCCGGTTCAGTGAAACCATTTTGTTTCGCTATTTGGGTGGCTTCCGATAAACTTAAGCCTTCATCTAATTTGCCAAATACAAAAGATAAAGAGCCTGACAATATGCCCTCGAATCGGATCAATTCGTCACCGGCATAAAACAGCTTTTGTAAATTATCAATAACCGGCAGTCCGGCACCAACAGTGGTCTCATATAGAAACTGGCGATTGGTTTTCTGCACGGTATCACGCAACAACTGATAGAATTCATAACTAGCAGTATTGGCTTTTTTATTGGGTGTCACCACATGAAAACCATTTAACATCATATCGGGGTACTGCTGAGCAATAGCGGTACTACTGGTGCAATCGATTATCACCGGATTGACTAGGCTATTCTCATGGACAAAATCTTTAAGGTTTGCAATGGATAATGGCAGATCGGCGTCCTCAAGACTCTGTGTCCAGGGGCTGTCCAAATCTATGCCATTGGGCTGTAATAACAACTTTCTACTGTTGGCAATTCCGTATACTTTTAAACTGATATCACGGTTTAAAAGGGCACTTTGTTGACGGGAAATTTGCGCTAGCAACTCTGTTCCTACACTTCCACAGCCCACTAGAAACGCATCAATGGTGTGCAGATTAGAGAAAAAATTCTGATGGACTACCTTAACCGCTTTTTTAGCTTTGGCAGACTCAATAACAGTGGATATTGAGCGTTCTGATGAGCCTTGGGCAATGGCCACATTGTTGACTCTGGCTTGGGATAAAGAACTAAAAAACTTAGCGGCTAAGCCCTTTGAATGGCGCATACCATCCCCTACTAAGGTGACAATAGCTAAATTATGACGCACTTCAACGGGATCTAATAATTGATTATCGAGCTCCAAGGCAAATGAGTCTTCTAACAAATCTTGAGCACGACTGGCATCTTTGCTGTGGATACAAAAGCTGATGCTGTATTCGGACGATGACTGAGTGATCAGACTAATAGAAATATTTGCATGAGACATGACTTCAAACACACGGCTGGCCATACCTACCATGCCTTTCATTCCTGGGCCTGCTACATTAAACATGGTCATATCATCAAGGTGCGATATACCTTTAACACTCGTCCATACCGTGCTGGCTTCGTTACTGATCAGTGTACCTGGTGCCGCAGGGTTTAAGGTGTTGCGGATCAAACAAGGAATATGATGTTGAGCAATAGGGCCTATGGTTTTAGGGTGTAATACTTTGGCGCCAAAATAGGATAATTCCATGGCTTCTTGATAGGTTAACTTGTCGAGCAAGACGGCCCCATCAACTTGATTAGGATCAGCATTATATACGCCGTCTACATCTGTCCAGATTTCGCAGCACTGGGCATCGATACAGGCCGCTAAAATAGCCGCAGAATAATCGGAACCATTGCGTCCTAATGTAACTTTCTCCCCTCCCGCGTTAACGGCTACAAAACCAGGCATGATCAATACTTGATTGCCTGAACTGTCCACTTCACTAAAACGCGCTTTACTGCCGGCGACATCGGCAATACTGTCTAAGTAATCACCCTCTGCCAAAATATATTCAACAGGATCCAGTATAAAATTGGCCTGACCTAGTGCATTCAATATTTCACTAAAAATATTGACACTGATGTATTCACCCACGCTGAGTATTTTGGCTACCACTTGCTCAGGCGCGCAGCGCAATAACGTAATGCCTTCTAAGTGCTGATTTAATTCACTTAAGGTCAATTGCACAAAATCCACCAGCATATCCACAGAAAAATTAGGCACTGTAGTGTGCAAGTCATCGATAATGTCGAACAGCAGCTTATTTAACTTAGCAAATAGTTCACTGTAATCTTTGCCTAAGGCCGCTTCATCACACAATAAAGATAAGGCATTGGTTACGCCCTTAGGAGCAGATAATACAACAGCCGCACCCGTTTGAGTGTGGCATGCCATACTGATATCTTTGACTCTAAGGTAACGCTCTGCATCGGCTAGGGAAGACCCGCCAAACTTCAACACCTTCATTAATTGCTCCTTTTTCTATATTTATTAATCTGCTGGTTTCCAGCAATTGAACCGTTTTATCCACCACCAATAACAAAAAAGCCCGCGTTTGTAGCGGGCTTTTTATTGTGTAATGCATGTGCACTAACCAGCCGCCACCTCGTTTCCGGTGATAATAATGATGCGGGGGGTGTGCATAAAAGTTTTCATAGACGCAATTTGCCGTATAGACGGCTAGATGTCAACCAGCAAATATGCCCTAGCAGGCATGAATTTTTAATTTCATCAATCACACTGCCAAAAATAGCCTAAAAACCGTTTTAAAATAGTTAGTTAGGCTTTTTAAAAACAAAGCTAGATTTCTCTATTTTGGGCCTAAATAAAAAAGAATATTCTAGATATAAATAAACTGATAGTAAAAGGTTTAAGTTTGGCCACATTACAGCGTCAATTGAGGTCAGTTAAATATCCATTAATTATATATTAATAACGGTCGTTACTAGGCGATAAAAGCAGTAAGTGAGAAGTGTTATGATATAGCCTTGGATAGTCAGCGCCAATAAAATTCCCCGGACCCTGATAATGGTACAGTGTCTGGTTTGCCTATTGATTGCCTATTTCACTTCATGTTGGCTAGAACCTTTTTTACTCGGTCTACCGATACTGGTTGCGCCCCTTATCTTGAGTATTACTCGGGATCATCATGACAGCGGTGATATTGGGTGAAACAGCTGAGGTCACGGCTGCTTAACTGGCAGCAGACTGGTGGATAATGTATTACACAAACCTTGAGTACGGAAATTGAAAACAGCCTTATCATTACCGATGCTAAAGGCTGTTATTGCCCAACCTGATAGCGAGTTTAAGGCCAGAAGCAGCCCCTTATTTTCGGCCAGTATTAATCTCTATGCAAAATGACCGGACCCGGTCCTTGTGTCTCTAATCTATCGTCTAGGTTGTAGATAGGGCAGCTGTGCATAGATAAACAACCACATCCTATACAACCATCTAAGGAGTCTCGTAATTTTACCAAGGCATTAATCTGTCGATCTAATTGTTGTTGCCAGTTTGTAGACAACTTAGCCCAGTCCTGTTTATCGGGGGTGCGCTCTTTTGGCATATTGGCAAATGTCTGATAGATATCGGCCAGACTGATACCCAATCGTTGCGCCGCCTTAATCACTGAAATTCTCCGTAGTACATCTCTTTTGTAACGTCTGTGATTGCCGTCATTACGCCAACTGCGGATCAGGCCTTTTTGCTCATAGAAGTGCAAGGTAGAGACCTTAACCCCAGTTCGCTTAGCCACATATCCCACTGATAAATTAACCTCATTCATATATGACCCTTGGTATGCAAAATATCAATATACTGAAACCAAAACTTTACCTCAAGTTTACTTGAGTTTTTATCATTATCCCCCCATACACAGAGTCTATAATATGAAGACTATCAAAGATCGCCCCATCAAGAACTTGATTAAGCAAGCACTAAAGGGCGACTCAAAGCTCTTTCATCAGACTATGGCGATGAAATAAAACCTTACTGTGTTCTAAGGTATGGCTATGCCTATTAAGCCTATTGAAGATAAGAAGCCAATAGCCCAAAACAGGCTGCGTAACAGGTGTTTATCAAAATAGTAACAGGCGAGATAGGCGATCCTGGCTGCCACAAAAGTTAGGGCCAACGTTTCGGCTAAGGTGCCGGCACTATTGGTAACTAATACCGCCAAGGCGCCGGGAGTGAACATGATCAATGCCTCAAAACAGTTTTCATGGGCGGCTTTGGCTCTGGCACCAAAGCCCTGTAAAGATTTCTGTTGCTCCCGAGGGTTACGGTTATTATAGCCCCCTTGGATGTTGTTCATGGCGGCGGCCACTGGCCCTTTGGCTAGAATGGGCATAACAGTGGCAATAAATAAGCAGATCAATACTATGGACATCAATACTCCAATAATTATGTTGGCTACAAGAGTGTGTGATTTTAACCTGTTATCATTGAAAAAGTGACATTAACTGAAAACATTTATCTGCCGGACAATGCCTTATCTTAACTCTTATAAAAATGCATACAGATCATGCCCATTGATCCCTTAGAAAACAGCTTAGGGATCACTCATAACGCCATTGAGCAGAGGCTAACGTTATCCTGGCCAGGCGCGGCAAGGATTGAGCTTTGGGTGAAAAGAGATGATCTGATACACCCTATTATTTCTGGCAATAAGTGGCGTAAACTTAAATATGCCTTAATACAGGCCCAAGCCCAAGGTCACACCAAAGTGTTAAGCTTTGGCGGCGGTTTTTCTAATCATTTACATGCCCTAGGCTATTGTTGCCAAGCTTTGGGTATACATTTAACGGCCATAGTGCGTGGTAACTATTCCCTCAACCCAAGTCCAATGTTACAGGACTTGGCACGCTGGGCAACACAGATCCAATATGTGGATCGCAACACCTATCAAAAACGCACTGACTCGGGTTACTTAGCGAAACTCAAAGACCAATATAACCAACCTCTGATCATCCCTGAAGGCGGCTCACAGCAGCAAGCATTAACAGGTGTAGGTGAAATTATTCAGGAGTTAACCCAAAGCTATGACTTTATTCTAGCGCCGGTTGCTAGCGGCGGTACACTCGCTGGTTTAATCAATGGTCTAAGGCAGCATAAACTCAGTGGTACACAAGTTGTGGGGATCGCCGTACTAAAAGGTCAAGATTACCTAGAAACACTAGTCACCGGTCTTTTACCCAAAAATAGTCTCAGTACTGACTGGCAAATCAATCATCAATACCATTTTGGCGGTTATGGAAAAAAACCCGCTGAGCTAGCGCAGTTTTGTGACAACTTTTTGTTCGATACGCAAATCGCTATCGAACCCGTATACAGTGGCAAACTGTTTTTTGCCACACAGCAATTAATAGCGCAAGAGCATTTCCCCAGGGGCAGTAAAATATTGGTTTTGCATACCGGAGGATTACAAGGGGCGCGATAATTTCTGATATTACGCACAAACAGCTTTAATTTATTCTCAATATTAGGTCAAATACCCAAGCAGTGTTGTCGCTGCCCGATATAGATGGAGTATCAATGAATTGGTTTGAATGGCTCCAAGGTTTTGCTGGTGCATCCCCTCTTGAATGGACTGCCACAGTAGCAGGCTTTATTTGCGTCTTTCTAATTATCAAACGTAACATTTGGTGTTTTGCCTTTGGCTTTGTTCAAGTCACTATATACGCTTGGATTTTTTATGAGGTAAAACTCTATTCGGATATGCTGTTACACCTTTTCTACATAGGCTTTCAAGTCTACGGTTGGCGTATTTGGAGAAAGTCCCCCAGTAACCAAGGTCAGATACAAGTCATAACAGGCTCGGTGCGCGAATATAGTTTATGGTTATTACTGATAATTTTTAGTACTTTTGCAGTAGGCTACTTTATGGGTGAAAATACTGACGCGAGTTTTCCCTATGCCGATGGCTTTACCACTTGCGCCAGTTTGGTGGCCCAATGGTTGTTGTCCCATAAAAAGTTATATAATTGGAGTATTTGGATACTAGTAGATCTAGTGGCCATAATGATTTATTGGCAAAAAGGTTTGTATCCCACTTCCGCTTTGTATTTTTGTTTCTTGATCATGGCCATCATTGGTCAGTGGCAATGGTATAGAAGTCTAATCGACAATTCAGCTAAAGGTTCAAGTAGTTCGTGATCAGAAAAATAGTCTTACTCGGTGCACCATCCACCGGCAAAACCACCTTATGTGAAGCCCTAGCCATAAAACTCAAGACCTTAATGGTGCCCGAATATGGCAGAGAATATTGGCTTGAACATCAAGTGGATAGACGGCTTTCGCCGGAGCAACTGTTACATATCGCGCAGATCCAAAATCAATGGGAGGACACCGCTGCACTTAAGGCCAATGCTTATTTGTTGTGTGATACCAATGCCTTTACCACTTGGCACTTTGCCCTGCATTATCACCAGTATGCCCTACCTGAATTACAGGCCTTGGCCAAAGCCTGTTGGCAACGTTATACCTTAGTGGTGCTATGTGATGATGATATTCCTTACGATGATACATGGGAGCGCTCCGGTGACGCTAATCGCCATGATTTCCAAAGGTTTAATAGGCAATATCTTAAACAACACCAGATCCAGCATTTACTTGTGAGTGGCGATCTAGAGCAGCGCACCCAAGCGGTGCTGAGCGCCCTGGCGATGCAAAAAACTGAGGAGTCATGCCCAAAGCCGCAGTAATTGACTTTGATACTTGCACAGAGTTTTATTGGTGTTAGCATTCTGACATTTGCAGCACGAACCTAAGGTTCTGTGCTTTTGCTAGTCTCTAGTTTGAAGGAAAGTTTGTATGTCTCGTATTTTAATTATTGGTGCCGGTGGCGTTGCAGCAGTCACCATTAAAAAATGTGCCCGTTTGCCCGAATTGTTTGACGAAATTTATCTAGCCAGTCGTACTTTGGCAAAATGTGAAGCATTACAACAAGAAGTAGGCATTGATAGAGTGAAAGGCACATTCGCGGTAGATGCGGATTATGCGGATCAAGTGGTGGCCGTGATCAATCAAGTTGAGCCGGATTTAGTGATTAACCTAGCCCTACCTTATCAGGACTTAGCGATCATGGACGCTTGCCTCGAAACAGGGGTGGACTACATGGATACAGCCAATTATGAGCCAAAAGATGTGGCTAAATTTGAATATTCATGGCAATGGGCCTATCAAGAGAAATTTCAAAAAGCCGGATTGATGGCGCTATTGGGCAGTGGTTTCGATCCCGGCGTCACCAACGTTTACACCGCTTACGCAGCTAAACATTATTTTGATGAGATCCACTATCTAGACATAGTCGACTGCAATGGTGGCGATCACGGTCAGGCCTTTGCCACCAACTTTAACCCTGAGATCAATATTCGCGAAATCACCCAAGCGGGTCGCTATTTTGAACATGGCCAATGGCATGAAACTGCGCCATTAAGTGTCAGAGAAGATCTGCATTATCAAAATATCGGTGTTCGGGCTTCTTATTTAATGTTTCATGAAGAACTAGAATCCCTAGTTAAACACTTTCCAACACTAAAACGCGCACGTTTCTGGATGACATTTGGTGACGCCTACCTGACTCACCTAAAGGTTTTGGAAGGTATTGGCATGACCAGCATTCATCCTATCGATTTTCAAGGACAACAAATTATACCCCTAGAGTTTTTGAAAGCGGTATTACCCGATCCAGGCTCCTTGGCTGATGGGTATACAGGAAAAACCTGTATTGGTACCTATATTACCGGCATAAAAGACGGGCAACAAAAAACTATATTTATCTACAACAACTGTGATCATGCCAGTTGTTTTGAAGAAGTGGGCGCGCAAGCGGTATCTTACACTACTGGGGTACCGGCTATGATTGGCGCGGCGTTAATGTTAAATGGTAGCTGGAAGAAACCTGGGGTGTGGAATATGGAGCAGTTTGATCCGGATCCATTTATGCATATGCTGAATATTCACGGCTTACCTTGGCACGTTATCGAGTGCGAAAACAGCCCGTTTACGCCACTATAGAGAGCAATATGTCAGATCCCATGCTCAATCCTAACATTCCCTCTCCTTGTTATGTCTGTGATCTAACTAAGCTGGAGGCGAATTTACAATTAATGAAAGCGGTGCAGGACGCCACTGGGGTGCATATCATCTTAGCCCTCAAAGGTTTCTCAATGTGGGCTACCTTTGATTTGGTTGGTAAGTACCTACAAGGCACAACTGCCAGCTCAGTATGGGAAGCAAGATTAGGTAAGGAAGAAATAGGTCAACAAGTACATGCCTATTCTCCGGCCTTTAAAGACTCTGACATAGAGGCGTTAATGCCCCTTGTGCAACACATTTCATTTAATAGCTTAGGCCAATGGCAAAGATATAAGCAACAAGTGTTAGATGCCCGAGTGTCAGCCGGATTAAGGGTTAATCCAGAACATTCAGAAGCACAAACTGAGCTTTACGATCCGAGTGCTGCCGGCTCCCGCCTTGGAATATTGGCTAAAGATTTGCACCGCGCCGATTTATCATCAGTAGAGGGATTTCATATACACAATCTGTGTGAATCCGACTCCTTCGCCACAGAGCGCACCATAAAAGCGGTTGAGCAGAAGTTTGCACAATGGTTACCCCAATTAAAATGGATTAATTTTGGTGGCGGCCATTTGATGACACAACAAGGATATAACATAAAGCACCTGATCGAATGTCTCAAATCTTTTAAAGCACGACACCCCCATCTCACTGTGATTTTGGAGCCTGGCTCAGCAGTCGCATGGCAAACCGGGACTTTGATCAGTGAAGTGGTGGACATAGTCGATAATGGCGACAAAATAGCGATTTTAGATATTTCCGCCACAGCCCATATGCCAGACGTATTAGAAATGCCGTACCGTCCTTTGGTGCGAGGAGCGGGAGAAAATTTAGAGAAAGCTTATTCCTATCGATTAGGAGGTAATTCTTGCTTAGCCGGCGACGCCATAGATATCTATAGTTTTGATCAAGAACTTGAAGTGGGCCAACGGCTTATATTCGAGGATATGATCCACTATACTATGGTCAAAACCACCTTTTTTAATGGCGTGGAGCATCCCTCAATCGGCGTGATCGATAAACACGGAAACTTTGAATTGGTGCGCAAATTTCACTACCAAGACTTCAAAGATAAATTGTCATAGGCGACATCAGTCAAGTCCCAGCCTTGCTATTTTTAGCGTTATGCGTTTTCATTTCTACTGTGATCATGCTTTTCACAGGCATTATCAAACGATCCGCGGTATTGGCTTTGCCGCAACTCAATAGCACACCATGGCCACTGGGTTGATCTGTCTAATGGCTGATAAAGCTTGCTAAATCGGCTGCCAAGCTTTGCAAGGGTTTTTCTACCACCCGACCTAACTCTTGATCGCCGCGCAGCAATATAATGGTGGGTGAATAACGCAAAGCAAACCTTTGATATAATCCCTCAGGCTCATGCTTGTTATAGTCCACAGCATGCATAGAAAAATCAGCTAAGGGCACTTGTGAGATCGTTAATAGTTTTAACAGTTTCGGGATTTCCCGTTTACTGTCATGACACCAAGTTCCAAAAAGTACCACAATGGATTTGCCGGCTAAGCTTTGAAAAGCATCAATATCTTCTTGCTTTGGCTGATATTCGGCATAAGGTCGACTAAAGTCAGGATAATCAGCCAATAGTTGAGCAGGACTAATTTGCCCTACATAAGGACCCGTGTTTTGTGGTTTGTCAGCTGAGGCAGCAGTGCCCATTAATAACATCAGAATTAACACGCAAGCCATTGATTTCATTTACTTTTCTTCCTTTAATATGATATTCAAAGATCACCTTCCATTAAAGATCTATGGTGACATTAGCTCTGCCCAAATGTGGTTAGGCTAGAGTGAGATACCTACCTCCTACCTATTAACTATTAACTATTAACTATTAACTATTAACACTTATACCTAGTGTTTATGTTGTATCTGGCGAATTTCGCCCGGTTCGGAAAAATAGTCTAAGCCACTTTGCTCCAGCAGCTTAGGTACAATAACGGGCACATGCACCCCTATAGTAGCTTGCACATTAAGAATTTCACTGAGAATATCCCTGCCCTCAGCAGAAGAATAAAACCAATAAGGGGCAAATGCGCTATGACTAAGTGTTTTTTGCCAATGTTGCTGATAGGGCAAATAATGCTCGTCATTGGGATCCGCATCCCCCATATGTAAAACGGTAATAGCCGAGTGCTGGTTATTAAGTGTGACTCTAAACAGCATGTTTTGAATGTCGGCCCGACCTGGCCAACCAGCGTGAGGAATTCGTACCGCTTCTATTAATAAGTTCGGTAATACTAACTGTTGAGCAGGCTCATTTAACACCATGTCAAAGGCAAATAATTGGCTACTGACGTTATCAGCACCGGCTAAGACTTTAAGTTGGGCAATAGCTTGCTCGGGTCCAATTAATTGGGTACTTGGGTATTTCTGTAAATAGTCTAGTACTTGAGGCGCAGAAAAATGATCGCCATGGGCATGGCTAATGATAATAGCGGTGATCTTGTCATAGGGAGCCCAACCCGCAAAAATCGCTTTTTGTATTGACTCTGGTACCCTTTGGTAAATGCCAAACACATTGTGAAAGAATGGGTCAAACAACACCTTAACGTCGCCCTGATTAACCAACACTGCCTCATTGGCAAGATAAGTGGCTGACGCCTGATGCCCATAGACAATAGAGCTTTGTGGGCTAAGCAAGCAGATTAAAGCAAGGCTCAACATCTTTACGTATGGATGATTTTTCAACAGTCACTGATCTCTTTGGCTAAGCTTTTCATTGTATAATTGCTGCATATAATCCTGCATTTCTGCCAAGGATTTCTGCGCTTGGGGCCAGCTTTGTTGTTCTATATTATGTTCAACAGATACCGCTAGCTCACTTAAATAGGTATACCCATAACTGCCAGCAGAGCCCTTTATTTTATGTATGATTTGTTGTATCTGCGACCAATCATTGGTGCTTAAGGCCTGTTGAATACTCAACAGCTTGCTTTCGAAGCTCATCAGGTATTTAGCCACCAGGGGGGTGAAATCAGACAACACCTCCACAGCCTTTACAGCTAGCTGCTGAGCAGACTGATGGTCAGCCTCAGCCCCCAAGTATTGTCTCAACATGGCATAGAAATGTTGAGGATCTATGGGTTTAGCAAAATGTTGTTTAGCCCCTGCTGCCATGACTTTATCTTTGCTATTGCTATCAACATTAGCTGTTAACATCACTATTGGTTGGGTAAAGCCCCTTTGAATCAAGATTTTAGTCGCCTGCAGTCCATCCATTTCCGGCATTTGCATATCCATTAGTACGAGATCAAAAGTATCAATCTCAAAGGCATCTAGGGCTTGTTGTCCATCATTTGCCAAGGTTAACTTGGCCCCCGTTTTATTGACTAAGTAGGCCACCAATTGTCGATTATCTTCATTGTCATCTACACACAATATGTGGCCACTTAACTCAGGCACTGGTACTTGAGGAGATTGCTTGGCCTGACGCACCTCCTGCACTTGACTTTGATGGCTAAACAGACGTTGATCCTTTGCTTCTACCCAAGGCATGTATACCGCAAATTGACTGCCCTTACCTTTCTGACTGGTGACTTTGATATGTCCGCCTAATAGGTCAGTCAATTGCTTGCTAATATATAAGCCTAAACCCGTACCACCGTACTTTCGGCTAGTGGATTCGTTCCCCTGGGAGAAAGCCGTAAAAAGCCGCAGTTGTTGTTCATCACTCAGTCCCGCTCCGGTATCAGAAACAACAAAGATAAATCGTCGTCTAAAGGTATCTAAGTGCACTTGTAGGTCCACATGCCCCTCTTGGGTAAACTTAATGGCATTATTACATAGGTTAAGTAATATTTGTTTGAGCCTGGTGGGGTCGGTATTAAACTCATAAGGCAGGGGATAATTTAACTGCAGCTTAAAATTCAGCTTTTTCTCACTTGCAAAGTCGCTCATATAAGAAGTGACTTCGTCGAGCAAACCTATAAAGCTGGTATCTGTCTTATTTAAGTGGATTTTGCCCGCTTCGATTTTTGCCAAATCTAACACGTCGTTTACTATGTTAAGTAAATACTGCCCGCCATTTTGCACCGCCATCGCCGCTCTGTCTTTGTCTTGCTTGCTGGCGGCGGCGTCACTGAGCACCTCTGAAAAACCAATAATGGAATTGAGTGGTGTGCGAATTTCATGGCTGACATTGGCCAAGAATCGACTTTTAGCTTGAGTGGCACTTGCCGCAAGCTGTTGTTCTTTTTGGGCGATCTCCACTTGATACTTGATCGTATTGGTTTGCCTGATCTCTTCTGCTTGGTCCTTGATCTTTTGTTCACGCTCCATGACCGCATTTTGCATCTTGGCAAATTCCCGAGCCAATTCTCCTAGTTCACTTTTTTCAGAAACATTGATTCGGTCAGTATAATTACCACTGGCCACTAACTTTGACGCATCGAGCAAGCTGCCCACTGGTCTTGTTATGCTTCTAGCAATAAAAAACGAGCCTATTAAGGACAGTAATATACCCACTACAAAAAAGGGCAATAATTCCAACATAATGACATTTCGAGTGTGCAGCCAAGCGCGAATAGAGTCTTGTAGTACCACCACAAAATTTAACTGCAGATCGCTAAAAATGCTAAAGGGCAAAACCACTAGATCCTCAGTCTGCATGCTTTGCATATCCATGACTGCACCATTAAGGTCACGGTTGAATGTCATCTTCTGCAAGTGTTGTTGCACTATGTCATTGTTATCAGAAGTGCTAAGGATGATTTTATTTTGTTGTGCACTGCTCAACAGTAGATTGATGTCTAAGGAAATTAAGGTTTTGATACCCTGTAAAAAAGGTTGATTGAGTCTCTTACCCATGAGTAACCAGCCAATATTTGCCGGCGCCTTTATGGGCTCAGCAGACATAATAAAGGGTTCATCATCCACCAAAGCGATCCAAGCCATGGTCTGTTGATGGGTATCTAAATTTCGCGCTAAGGCACTATTAACGGCACTGTCTTGACTGCCATATTGTGCAATTAACTTAAATTCCTTATTCAGCACCAAAGCAATATCGGCATTTATGCGACGACCATGATTAAACAAAACACTCTTAATTGACTTAGCATCATCTCCTTGGCCAATGGCACTGCGCAAGGCCCAATCTTTAGCGATGGTTTCGACACTCGAGTCTAAATGCCTCTTGGCTGAATTAATTTCATTAATGAAAACATTTTTACCGACGTTTAGACGCGCTAGAAATTCCCGCTGCGCTTGGTTATAAGCAGCTTGATAGACACTGACTAACGTCAGGGTCATGACCAAACTAAATAAACTCACCACCAACCAAAATATCTTTCGTTGCAGGGGCGGCCATATGAGCCGTTTTGTATGTGAAGGTGCTTTCAATAATGTTCCAGAGGCCAAGTTAGTGCTACAGCACAGATAATAACAATATAAGATGAGGCTAGCATGTGTAACAAAATTATCGAACTGGGTAAACAAGTATAGGACAGGCAGCAAAAAATACTGCCGTTGTTTGATAGTGAATTGGGGAGATTCAGGTCAATAGACAAAAATTAAGATACCAAGGCACGTCTGCCTTGGTATCTTAAAATCAGAAACCATTTGAAGTCGACCGATAAGCCGGGTTCTGTGAAGTCTATTCGAAAACAGACAACGACAATCATTCATCTAGGCTAGCAATCGCTCACTAGCTCAAGCAACACACCCGATCTCAACGTGGGCCACGCCATACGAGATCCTATTTGGTCTTGCTCCGGGTGGAGTTTACCTTGCCGTATACTGTTGCCAGCAACGCGGTGCGCTCTTACCGCACCCTTTCACCCTTACCGTCGCTTGCGCGCTTAGGCGGTCTTCTCTCTGCTGCACTTGTCGTCGGCTCGCGCCGCCCAGGCGTTACCTGGCACCCTGCCCTATGGAGCCCGGACTTTCCTCCCTCCAGAAATTCACGAATGAAAACTGAACGGCGATTGTCTAGCCAACTCCGCGGAGGATTTTACGCAGGTTATAGCTTAGATACAATCACTATACCCAAACAATTATAGGGGAGTTTATTTTAGACCATAACCTTCATTTTTAAGCCATTGATTAGCCTCTATGTCGGTTTTAAAAAAGCATCTTTGAAACACGTGGGGTGAGATTTCAGTGGTGTCTTTTTTGATCAGTTTATGAAATAAATCCAGTTTAACACTTTCGGTATTAGTATTGACGACTGCTTCTCTTTTGAGACCTTTATCCCTAGATTCCACACCCAGCTGTACTATCAGTATTTCACAATCAGGGGTACATAACTCCCACTGTTCAACAATACTGATAAGGGCCCATGATTTGTCTTTAATAGGCTCAATGGTTTTATTGATGGTTTGTTTATAGGCTTTTGCTGTTTCGACATTCCAGGCACCTATGATATGCGCTAGCAAAATATTACCCTGTCGTGTCACAGTAAACTCCCCATGTTCATTAAACATCTTTGAGCCGCCTTAGAAGGGTAAAAAATTAAACGAATACTCTAACTGAGTTTGCGTCACTTGTTGTTCACCAAAATTAATGAGTCGTATTCTATTCAGTAATTTTTTCTCTACATCTGGATATTCTAATTCACTGAACACCAGTTTCACTTTAGACACAACACCATTAGGTTCTATCTGCAGATTAACGGTTAACTTACCCTGTAAGCTTGGATCAGAGCGTAAGGCTTTTCGGTAAATAGCGTAAATAGCACCTTTGTTGGCATCCAGTACTTTACGAATAGACTCCGTATCTCGGTTGCCTAACACTGTATCCTCAGTGACAATTTGTTTGATTGCCAATGATGCCAGACCTTCATTAGGTGCGACATACTCAGTGTTCTTACGTCCTGCCAGTTCACCTCTTGAGCCGATATTCGTCGTCAAGTTACTGGTATTCACACCACCGCTATTACCCGCTACTTTTTTACCCATAAACTTGCGCTGGGTTTGATTACTGGCTCCAGCGCCTCTTATGGTGTTTGTATCAGCTAAATTATTTAGGCTGGCATTATCGCGCATACTGGCTAAGTCATCTTGAAAGGCCAACAAACCTGATTGTTTGGCTTTGGTTTTAGCTTGCTCGGTAATTTCTGCTTGCGTGGGCACTTTGACCTTCACTGGCTTAGGAGGTGCTTTTTTGATTTCTTTGGGTGACGTTTTCTTTGGCTCTACTGGTTTAGGTGGGGCCGCTTCGGGTGGAACAGACTTTGGTTTTTCGACCTTAGGTGGGACCGGCTTTGTGATTGGCAGAGGAATTGGCTTCGGTGGTTCAACTTTTCTGGGCGTGATGAAACGTGTTAATTGTGCGGGCACTTTTTCTTTTTCAGCGCGAGGGCGCTCTGGTAACTCTTGCCATTTCACCACTGCCGCAAAGGCCAGAGTGATGAACAAAACAACAAGGGTGATAATTTTAAAACGTTTATTTTCGAGTTCGCTTGATGACCATGGCAATACAGTAATAAATGCATTGGGCACTGACATTTTACTGTTAGCAGTGGCAGTGTGAACATTCATCACGGCCGCGTTCATAGTTGTTCTCTCTGGGCAGCCTTACTCTCTTTCACTGCCCCTTTATCTGTTTCTATGTCTTGCTGTACAGGGGGTTCTTGTCCTTCAACAGCCAAAGATATATTGGTAAACCCTGCTTGAGCGCATGTCTGCATAATACGTTTGAGCAAAGTATAAGGAATATTCTTATCACCCATAATGGTAATAGCTCTTTCGATGTCGTTACTATTACTATCATTATCTTTATCTTTTTCAGCGCTGATAGCGGTGCGATTTACTCGGTACGCCAACTCGGTGGCAAGCTCTGGTATCAAGTCGTCACGTTGTCTCAAAATAGTGTCTACGTCGGCTAATTTCTGGCCTTGTAAAATTAAATCTGTATTGTTGACCATTAAGATCAAAGTTTCTTTCGCCCCTTGTTGTGCAGTAGATTCTGGTAATTCAACACTTTTGCTATTTTGTAACACTTGTACTTCTGAAGCATTAACCATCAAAAAAAACACCAAAATGGTAAAAATATCCATCAGTGAAACTAAACTGAGTTTAGAGTCTTTAGCCATACGTTTATGATGACGTTCCATGCGCATAGCTCTGGCTGATCTTTTCATTTTTCACTCCCAGAAAACTCATTTGATGCCCTAGGCACAACTTCTGCAGGGGCCACCACGGTAGGGGCCACCACGGCAGGGGCATCCCCTAAGGAAATTTCGGGGAAAAGTTCAGCATCTACCACAGAGGCAATCAAAACGTCTTGGTATGATCGAGTGGTATCCATCAATGCCACAATCACTTGATAACGAATATCTTCTTCAAATAACAAAACGGCCGCTTTTTTATGGATATTTTTGTTTATTAAAGTGTGTTTTATTTCCTTGAGTACCATTTGTAATGCGGGATAGTCATAACCTTGTTCATTAACAGCGATGTCTTTAACCAAATACCCTTGAGGATAATATACCGCAATATTGTCCGCTCTTACCACCAGCTCCAATCGCTGGTCTTTAACATCAATATTTTGTTCATTGGCTTCGCCAAGTTCAGGCAAGGCAAGTTCTAAAACGGTAATCCGCGAGAACACCATCATCATCAATAACACGGGTACCAGTACTATCATCAGATTCATAAATGATGTGATGTCTAGCTCAGCGTCTTTTTTGATGCGTCGACTACTACGACCGAATTTAGCTCTACCTGCCATAACTTGTTCCTATACTTGGATAATCTGTTGGCATATTCTATTAACAATGATCTGTTGATTGTGACCTATCGATTGTCATCTGTGGAACGAGATTGAGTGTTCAGATCATGACGAGCTATCAATGCGTTTAAACACTTCAGTCCAGCCATTTCCATGCTATCAATTATTTCGGTGGTTTTAGTTTGCAGCACTGAGTGGAAAGCCAAAAGTGGGATAGCGGCAATCAAACCGAAAGCGGTAGTATTCATGGCCACCGAAATACTCTGAGACAATAAACTGGCTTTTTCTGATGGGTCAGCCGTGGCCACGGCAGAGAAGGCTGCAATCAAACCAATGATGGTGCCCAGCAACCCTAACAAAGTTGAGATATTTGCCAGCGTAGCTAAATACGCGGTACGTTTTTCTAATCGAGGTGTGGTTTCCATCAAACCTTCTTCCATGGCATATTCCATATCTTCACGCCTTTGGCTATGATTCAAACGTGCCATACCAGCACCTATTATGCGGCTAATCGGCGCTTTATCACTGCTGGCAAAACTTAGCACTCCGGTGTAATCGTGTTTGTTGAGTAGAGGCTCCATTTGTTTGAAAGCTTTCTTATTCACTCTTTTGGAAAAACTTAAAAATAAATAGCGTTCTATTGATATAGCCAGACCAATTGCCAACACAACCGCAATAGGGAACATAAACGCGCCGCCCTCTTGAAAAAACCTCACTACTACGTCAAAAAAATCCATCATTCACTCCTACTATGTAATCTGTCCATTATATCTATTAACCTAGTCTTTTTAAGTATCAAACTAAGGACTGGGGTATGTTTTATTGCTTAACACTTTTGATATTGATATCTAACATGTGAATTTGACGCTTTAGCTCGTCCCGTTGTAAAGGCACAAACCTCTTATTAATACGTTCAACAATATGGCTAGGCAAAGCTTGTTTTGTTTTAGGTGATTGCCAAGGCACAATGGTCAACACTTTTGGCTGCTCTTGATTACCCCGAATAGTCTGTTCCAACTTCATCACTGCTGGCTGTTGCGCGTTGAGCATGTTACTTAAAAAACCTAAGGTCAGTGCAAAAGACATTGTGGCTAAATAACGGTTTGTTTTTTTCATAACATGGCTCCAACTTGAGTGACTTGCTGGCCGCGTTTAATTCGCCTCTGTAAGTCAATTATCCAACCTTTTAATTGACGTGAACTGTCATTAGACAACGCTTGATAAAGTTTGTAATCAGACAATGCCAAGGACTGTTTCCCCATGTATAAGTCATACAATATACCTCGATTAAGATAACCTTCAGCAAAAGCGGGCCAACTTTTTAATGCTAATGCATAATGACTTAGGGCTTGCTGAAATTGACCTTGCTGACGCAAGACCATGGCCAATTCGTTGTGAGCTAGGTAATTTAATACGTTGGCAGAAATAGCGTTATTAAGATATATCGACATGTCTTTATGCCTTTTTTTAGCTTCGCCTTGGTCTTGTTCCTTAATCAGCAAGGCCAGTTGCAACCATATACCTGAAAGGTCTGGATGTTGTTCAGACAAAGTCATAAACACTTGCTTAGCTTGGGGGAATTTACCTTGCTGCTTTAGTTCCAAAGCTTCTTGAAATTGATTCAGAGTCCGGTTTGACAACAAAGACTTGCGCTCGTCGGCTTGCTCTTTATATAAGTTAGGCAGTGCCCGTAAAGTTTTGACTTTCGATTGCATGGGTGTCAGTAAGTCTGGCGTGACTTGTGCCGCATTTTTTTGTGCTTTCAGACTTGTTGTCATAAAAGGGGATAAACTACTGCAACTGCTTAGAAAAGTGATATTCATCATACTTATCACGCCGATTACAAACACATTAGTAAATTTCATCCGTCACCTCAACGCTCTTTTCTTGTTTGTTATACCTGCCTGGCAGCAGTTTTTCTAGTGCCCTAAAACTCTTTTGAACCCAAGTGTCATAACTACCTTGCCAACTTCGTTTGGCATTGGTTTCGTGAATATCAATGGCTTTTTCTTCAAAGGGATAAGCCTGCTCTTCTAGCAATAAATCGTATTGTTCGAGCTCTAGGGCATTAAGATTTTTAGGCTTACTTGACGTCATCAAGTCTTTGGCAAGTTGATGATAAATATCCGCGATACTAAAGTTGGCTGAGGTACTGAACTCCTCAATCTTATAATCCAAGATTTGATTATAAGCATCCAGTGCATTATTTAGTGCCACCTTTTTGTTGGCTAAACTAGTTTTTAATGGCTGCGTTAATTTTATTTTTTTATAGGCATATAATGTGTCATCGGCAAACACATTACACGCCATTGCTGCTAGATAACGAACGCGAACGGTGCGTTCAATATCCGCCGATATGTGTGCTTGTTTGTCTGCTTGGATCAATTTATTTAACCAAAAACGACGTTTATTGGCTTCGTCACTCTTAAGGTAAAACTCACTCATTATAAAACGGGCTTCGTTGGCTTCAGCAAAAGGTTTTGCATAACTGTGGGCATAGGTTCGATAAGCCTCTAACGCTTTTTGTCTATTGTCTATTTTATTTAAATACTGCGCTGCAACGTACAGGGCTTGCCGACCCTCTTCAGACTGGGGATTGTCTTGGTGTAGAACCAACAACTCATCCGCAGCTTGTTGCCAGTTTTCATTCTGCTGATAAGCCAAAATCAACTGCTCTTGAATGTTTACCGTTAGCTTATCATTTGGAAAACGTTGTCTAAAGTCTATAAACAAATCAATGCCTTGCTGCCATTGTTGCATCTGTAGCAAATAAGTAGCAGCATCATATTGAGCATTAACACGAATAGCCGACTTAGGTGTTTTAGCTAATACTCTCAAAAAATCATTCACTGCCAAGGATAAATAGTTATTGCTAACATTCTGCTCTCCTTGTTTATAAATACTCGCTGCTAATCGGTCGCGTATATCAGGGCGACGGCGGTCGTTATCTGGCAACAATTGCATGATTTGATCATAGGTACTTTCCCCTAAGGCATAGTGTTGCAAAGCAAATTGACTATGACCTATCACTAAGTAACTGGCTACATGTTTATCTGATTGTATTGTTGGTTGCCAATCCAATAATTTTTCTGCGGCTGCAATAGCAAAGTCGTAGCGTTTTAAGGTAAATAACTGTTGCATGCTGCTATACAGAATGTCACTCGCCCTAGCGTCATCGGCAAAGGTATTCACAAAATTTTCTTGTGCCATTAGCTGTTTGTCTAACCAACTAAGCTGTTGGTTATTATCTTGCGTAAACATAGGGTCTGTAGGGCCTTGCATTAACAAAAAGTCTGAAGGTACTTCAGGAAAAAGTTGAATTTTTTCATAGGCAATAATAGCCGCATAAGCGGCTTCTGCTGCCTTGGGATGGGCAGTGGTTATATATGTATTAGGTTGAAGATGCTCATAGGCATAATATTCAAATGCGTTAATAGACTCTGCATACTGGGATGCTTCAAATAATGCCTCGCCTAAACGATAGGTTAATTCAGGGGTTTGTTCATCTCTAGGGAAGGTCAGAATAAACTGCTGATACCACTTTGCCGCTAATAAAAGAGCCTGTGTGCCTTGTTCTTTTAACTCTTGGGGTATCGTTAGATCCTTATCGCTATCCTCAACCCTGGTTTTGAGGCTGGCGCTAACTAACATCTGCCCGCGGCTATGTTCGAAAAGTGCGAGTTCTTGTAAATATGCGTTTAAATAAGGTGCAATTTGTTCTTGCAAAACAATCGGCCAATTAGGCCAATACGTTCCAGCAATACCATAACGCGTTACAAAGCTCTGCTTGGCTGGTAATACTAAAGTAGGAAATTTACCCAAGATGTATGAGTCAATTTGTTTCACTGCAAAAATAGGCGCTTGAAAATGGTCACTATGAATTTCAGTAAATGCTTGGTAGGTTGCAGCACTATCACGATAACGGTCTTTGTTCAGATAGTATTGTGCTAATGCGTCATACAATACATATTCATAATGTCTGTTTTTAACCTGTTTAAAATGATCTTCGATACTCTTTGCCGAATTTAACACCGAATTTAACGCCGAATTTGCTTCTTGGCTATTTTGATAAGAAAGCAAACTGTCCTGATAAGAAAATAACAAACTCATAATACGAATAGTGTCATTGACCAAGCGTCTTTCACCCACAGGTAAGCGGGCAATTTGATCTTTACTGTCTACCTGCGACAACATCGGCTGAGCAACAATGTCATTCGGTAATTTATGATCGAGCAAAGTGGTAAAAGCCTTCAATGCTTCGCTTTGTTGTTCATTTTTAAAATAACTCCAGCCCAACATATAAGCAGCTGTGCCGAAATAAGGGTTTTGTTCACCTTGCGCTAATACCTTGCTGTAAGCGCTAATCGCTAATGCATAATCAGCACGATTAAACTCGACCTCACCTGTCCTAAAATGAATTTCAGCTAAGTAGGAATTGTCAGGAAACTGCTGTAATAACTGTTGTAAAGTGGCAAAACTATCTTGGATTTGACCTTGCTGTTCATAGGCTTTAGCAAGCTGATATAGCACCTCTACGTTTTCGGGGTTTTGTGCATGGTCCAGCAACAACTGTTGGTACTGCACTATGGCTAAATCGAATAACTTTTTTGGTGCTGGGTTGGTATTGTTATGTTTACTATTGGTCTGCTCGGCACTGGTTGGTGCAACATCCATTGGTAGTCCATCTTCCTGTTTTTGCTCCGCCAGTGATACTTCTAAATCGGCTAATCTGTACTGTACTATTTTTGTAATTAGCGGATCGCCTTTTTTAATTAGCGGGTCACCGACGATTTCAAGCAATGCCTTGTAAGCGTCTCGCATGGTTTCGATTGCGGGCTGTTCTAAAGGCGTATGGTCCAGTAGCAATGGCTCAAAATATTCGTCACCCAAGGTTTGTTTACTGACTGATGATGTTGAATAAGTCAGTTTTGGTTGCTTACCTGAAAGCAATCCACAACCAGACAACGCTAAAAAAAGACCTAAAGCAGCCAGCATACAGTGACTTAACTTCATAGCTGGTCTACCTCGTTTGTTGATGCTTGGTTTGCAGGTTCTTGGTTCAGTGGTATTGAGCTATCATTATCTTTTTGTAAGGCTTGATCGTTTAACCGCACCATGGCTAATTTCGCCTGCAAAATATAGTGGCTGACTTTTTGTTTATGAACTTGGATAAACTGATTGAACATGTTGGACAACTGACTAATAAGTACATCTTGTAGGCCATTATTTTTGGCTATTTTAGTATCAATCAGCTTTGCCAAGTTACTTACTCTGAGTTTTTGCTCGGCAAAGTCAGGTTTGGCGGCCAATTGATTAAGTAGTTTCTGCTGGCGCTGTTGTGCTTTGGTTATTTCAGTATCGAGTTGATTCAATGCCTTCTGCGCTTGCCATTGATTAGCGGAGTAAGCTTCACTTGCTTGCCAAACCAAACGCCCTGCAACTCGCTCTACCCGCCGCTGATAATTGTCCTTCAAAGGTAACTGACCCAGCTGTGTTTTAAGCCGAGCAATAGTCCCTAAACGTTTTTCTGAACGTTTTACTCTGTCTAACCATTGTTGACTTTGCAGGCTCATAAAAATTTGCCCATCTTGTTGATGTTTAGCCATATCAATAATCTGAGCAAGAGCATCTCGCTTTATTTGCAGTGCCGGCAGTTGCTCCAAGGTACGATTTTGTGAAATCTGTTTTGCGCGCTTGAGTCGCTCAGCTTGCCTTTCGTCTAACATCAAATGATATTGCTGCATACGTTGTTGCCATTCTAGCAACTGCTGCTGTAAGTCACGACTTTGTTCTAGCGCCGACAACCCTGCCCTAAATTCACTGGTGACTGCAACACTATTAAACAGCTGACCTGTATTAAACGGCTTGAGGGATTTAAAAGACTGACCTTTATCGTCAAGTAGCAGTCTTACATCATCGTCAACCGTTTGCTGTTTGTTTGCATTTGGCAATAAATCCAAAATAAATTGGCGCTGGTTAACTTTTTGCACTGCTTGGTTAAGGCCCAATAAAGCCTGCTCAAAACGATTAAGACCCTGTTGCAACACTTGCAATGATTGCCTTGGTGCAAACGCTTTTTCATAGGCATAAGCGCTGGCTAAGTAAGCCTCTAATGTATATTCACTATTTTGCGGCATGTGTATCAATCGTTGCCAAATAGCCAAGGCAATTTGCAAGTCATTTTTTTTTGCCGCTGCCCAGCCATAACCTAATAACGCGGCTTCTGAGTCTAGACCGTCTGTGCGAATTTTTTCAAATACTCTGAACGCATCATGAGGTTTATCGTTTTGCAACAAGGTATAACCTAGGGTTAGATTAGCCCGGTCACGAATAGCATCACGTTCTGCTTCAACATCTTGTTCATCGGTTGCATTGAGTATAGGGTCAGACCAATTCATCCAGCGGCGGATAAAACTGTTTTCGCTATTTGTCAAAACAAATAAACTGGTCATGGCTTGTTGGTTTTGACCTTTTTGAAGTAAAGCTAACGCTTGATTGTACTGCACATAATTTCGATAAATTGAATCGCCTGATAACTGTTCTAACCATTTAATATTGTTAGGGTCTGGCTGCTGATCTAATAAAAAACCATGCAGCTGCGATTGCATATAAAACCAATTGTCTCGGGTTGACTGATCAAAAAATTCCTCTGCATTGTCTTGACTAATTTTCTGAAAAGCTTGGGCTGCATCTGAAAACTGGCGTTTTTGATAGTAGGTTTTACCTAGCAATAACCAGGAGTAGGCAGTGACATCAGGCGCAGTATTTTTTTTTAATAAACGCAGGAAAATATCAGCGGCCTGATTATCTAACCCATAAGCTAAACTTATGCCACCTTTGAGCAGCTCTGGTTCAACTTGATTAGCCCTCAAAAAGTCAGGGATGTGGCGCAAACCGTTAGGGAATTTCTGTTCTAAAATCGCCATTTGGGTCAATGCTAAAGAAAAGTTGCCTTGGTAATATTCGTATAATACTTGTTGATACGCTTTTTCAAGATGCACAGAATTAGTTTCCCTCGCCTGTTGCAAGGGACTTTGAGCATTACCTTTTATATTATTTTTAGCGCTACGTTGTAAACTACTTTGAGCGCTACTTTGAGTGCTAATTAGGGCGCTAACCACTAAAACAAAACAAAAATAACTTAACGCGTTAAACCACTTCAACATATTAAAGCTCAACCGCCTCAAAAATAGGCTGTTGTTTAAGGCTAGAGTCAATAATGCTCAACTCTAATGACTGGGCCTCTGCGGTCTTAATAAAGGTGATACTGGTCGCTCTTTTGTAATCTCTGTCTTGTGGTCCTTTACCAATAAAAAATGCACTGAGCTGATGTTCGCCTTGCGCTAGATTACCCACATGTAATTTTTGTACGCCGCCTTTAAATAAAGCCTGAATTTGTTTTTCTGTATACAGATGGTGTGTCACTACATTGTCGTCAATCCTTAGCTCCACTGCGTCTAAGTTAAAATAAGTGCCTACATCCATTGAAAGGTAGACCACAACTTGAGTGCTAGACGGAAACAATAAGTCTTCTTCCAGTACAAACAAGTCACGGTTAAGGGCAACCACTTCTTTTCTCAGCTGTTGCAATTGTTCGGTCACACTATTATTGGCAGGCTGAGTACTTTTCTGTGTGTTTTTCTGTGTGTTTTGTTGAGCATTCACGTTCAAACTGGCGCTTAATAAAAATCCGATAAGTACAGATATGCACCAGTGAAGGGGGATGTTTTTTGATGCTTTTTCAGAATAAAAACTCATGGTATTTGACTTCCTATAGTCCTTGGTAATTCAACATGCACTAGTAAAATATAGACACGTAAAAACGTGTGATATTGGCTGAATACTGAAAAAACGGCTCTGCACCTACTAGCGCGTCAGTAACCAACACATTTCTAAAATTATCATAATCAAAGTTCACACGATCAAAGTCGAGGTTGACCGTGCTTTTTTTAAAAAAATTGGCAGCTGAAAATTGGAATTCATAAGACACACTGAAACCCAAGGACAAATTATTAAAGGTGCTCATTTCTTTATCCCGGGCACGGAAATTAAATTCAGCACTGCGAGTAAATAAATCCTGATAAAAGTCAGCTTGGTCTTGTTGGTAACGACGAGCCCGTAATTCCACAATCCAGTCTTCTGCGAAGGTATGGATATAACCGAGTTTAAAAGTATTGGCTTCTATGCCCCAAGAGTCTGAAAACACCTTAGCTTCGCCATACACCGAAGAGCGATAAGGCAGATAATAATTAGCGGTGAGAGAGGCAGCGTTACTTCTTCGAGTGTTAGGATACACTTCTGTTTCAAAGCGATAACCGCGTGCGCTAGTGGCGTCTAAAAAGCGTACTGAACGATAAGGATTATTTAAATAACCTTGATCAGCTACGTTTTCTAAACTCAAACCTACTATCATACTTTTAGTAATAATCTGAGTGATCCCTAATCTGTAATTTTGTCGCTCGGCTGTTTCTAAAAAACTATCATCCCCTGTTTTACCCACTTCGTCATTGCCTTTGGAATAACCTAGGGTGAGCGTGGTCAGGTCACCAAAAAAGTCTTGGCTGACGCCAAGATGAATCGACTCAGCTTCAAAGTCGTTCTCTGAGCTAGTAGTGTAGTTCATGCTCATTAATGTTTTATTGTGCAGGAAGTCTACGCCCACACTGTTTTCAATGCGCTCTTCTACATAAGGACTAGCAGTAGCTAATACATCTATAGATGCGCCAGAAATGGTATCGACATAATAATTCGCGGAAACAGAAGCATAATTACCAATTTTTTTGCGTAACAGAATTGATGGTCCATCAATCGACATGCCATCTCCCTGATAGGAGTGATACATCGCATCTGAACGGTCTTGTGGCAACACAGCAGCAAATGCCTGCCAAGTGACCAACCCTAAAACAATACAAGCAAATATTAATCGAATGATCAATTGTTTCACCGTACCAGATGGGCTAGTCATTTTATGCCTAGTTACAGCCACAACCGCCCCCAGCGCCACCTTCGGCACCTCTTGCACCCTCACGAGCTTGATAAGCATGGTGGGTAAAAGACATCGACACAGGATTGCGATTCATGCTCATAATTGGGTCGGCTAAGTTTTCACGCTCATAAGGCATTACCCAAGGTTCGAAGGTGCTACTGCAGCCACTAGTTAAACCCAATGCCATCATTGCTGCGGTTACCTTCATTGCTTTTAGCATGCGTGATTGGATTACTTTGTTTACTTTGTTTACTTTGATTGACTTGATTGACTTGATTAATTTGATTGACTTGATTGACTTCATAACTTACTCCCGAAGTAACGCTTTAACAGCTTGTTTATATTTCACTTCATCGCCACTTTTATACCCTTTGTGCAGTAAACGTTGATTACCGTCGCGGTCAACAATCACAGTGGTTGGCATAGCCTGCACATCATATAACTTGCTGACATCGTCATTCACATCAAACAACACAGGAAAAGAAACCGCTATATCGTTTAACAAAATATCAGCTTTGGACGGATCTTCGTCCACATTGACCGCTAAAATGGTGAAACCCAAATCGGCGTACTCCTGTTGCAGCGCTTCCAAATAGGGTAATTCTTCACGACATGGTCCACACCAAGATGCCCAGAAATTAATTAAAACTACATCACCTAATTGTTCTTGCAAACGCACATTGCCGCCATTTTTACTGGCCAAAGTAAAGTCTGGTGCTAGGCCTTTTGCATCGGCAGCAGAGGTCCCGTTAGGGATCAATAAAAGGGCCATGGTGATCATTGTCAAACCTAAAAAACTGAAAACGTTAGTACTGCTTTTATGATGAAAATTTTTAATATAAATGTCTTTATTTTGAATGTTTTTATTGTGAATTTCTTTAATAATTAACGGCATAAAATAATCTCTCAGTAAATAAACAACGAACTAAAAAAAGAACGTGGCACCTAAGCCATATTCAATATTGTGTGTGGTTTTTTCTGTACCAATCAGCTCGGTATTAAATAGGTGATCTTTCACATTCAGATGCAAAGCAAAAAAGTCACTCAGCAATAATCGATAACCCGCACCTAGGGTCACTGTAAATCTTTCATCTCCACCAAACTCGGTACTGCCTGCGCCTAAGGTGAAATAAGTGGCAGAGTTAAACACCCAGCTGTCGGTGAAAAAGGTTTCACCATTGAGGTTGTAACCTAATGAAACGTTATAATAACGATAGTCCCGTTCTTCGTCGGTTAAAAATGGTGCACCACCACTGAGCACTTCAAAACTGGTTTCTCCCGCTTCGGCCTCGCCGTAAGTGCCTTCAACAAAAAAATCTTCATTAACGTGATACGCCACCCGAGCCCCCGCTATCATGCTGGATGAAAAATCTTCTATGCTAATGACGCCTACTAACATGCCAAACTCAAAATTTTCTGAGTCAATATTGGCTTCGTTAATATCTCTTCGTTCAACACTAGGCTCGACAACACTTTTTTGCGTTTCTTTTTGTGTCTCTTGTTGTGTCTCTTGTTGTTCTTTTTGTTCTTTTTGTTCTTTTTGTTGTTCTTTGTCTTGTTGCGCGAGCAAAGAAAAACTTAGCACTGTGAATAGCAGGGCTAGAAAAAAACTGCGAATCCCAATTTCCATTGTTCTAAATCCTCATTTTCGTCTCTGTTGGTTAATGCTTGAATATGCTGGTATTCAAGCTTGAGCATAAAATTTTGTGCCATGTAATAACGTAGGCCTAAGCCCGCAGCTAATAAGTCACTGGTGCGAGTTTGATCACCACTTTGTACTAAGTTGGCTCTAGGTGTGGTACGAATTTGGCCTGCGCCCAAGGTGAAATAAGGCGACACACGCCATTCAGGAAAAGTAGTGTGTTGCACAGACACTAAGAAGAATTGATTTTCAGATAAGTCACCCAGCGCTTGGGTGACACTTATGCCGGCGGATAGGTTTTCCGTTGCTACCCAATCAGCAAAGACCGTCATAGAAGGTATACCTTCAAACGAACCACCTAAAGCGCCAAATTCAACACTGCGCTGGGCAAAAGACTCAAATGAGCCATCAGACAATTTCACAGGCTGACCTGCACTACTTTGCGTCATGTGCAAAGCCTCTTGTTTTACCCAACCTTGCAGGCGGCCTTTCGCGCTTCCTCCTACATTTTTTATTGTTTCGACTTTAAACCAGTTGGTTCTGCGTTTTAATACCGTAATCCATTCATTTTTTGCCACAACATGGATCACAGGAAAACCACCAGCCGGGCCAGAGTGTATTTCGATATAAGGCTGTTTAATCTGCACTTGAACGTTGTCATCAGCGAATACCTGACTGGTCATTAATGCAAACAATGCAAACGTCAGCCAAACTCCATAGCCAATCTTGATTGAGCTGCTTGAACAGATTGGACTGAACATTTTAACGAATACCTGCTTGAAGCGGAATAACATTAGTTTATAGGCGCCGCAAAAGGATCGTTATAATACTGACCACCAATATCTAGCCATTCAGATAACAGTTTTAACTCCCCAGGTGATAGCCATCCCTCATGGGCGCCACCTGTATCAAATGGGGTAAAAAATCGATTACTAGAACGTGCTCCGTTAGCAGACATGCTACTGCCAACACTCACAGTTTGGGTCACAGGAATAGCATTACCCTCACCGTCGAGTATTAATTCGCCTTCTTCGTCCAATTCGAAAACAGTATCACCATTTTGATCTGTAACAATCACCAAACGGTCCAGCAATGCACCTTCTATCAATTCTTGTTCATTATCGTCAAACATTAATTCTGTGTAACTTGTGAGAAAATCTGTATTGTTTGTGGACGGGGTCTCGCGAAGGTCTAGCTGGGCAGCAGGTATCTGTGCTAAGCCGTCTTCGCCTTCAGGCGTATGGCAATTTAAACAACTTTGGTCTTCGAGTAACATCACGCCCTCTTCATCAAAGACTTCTCTGTCTAATGAAAATATCGGTTGAATGTGCTCAGGAAAATGAATTTGGATACGACACAAACTGGTCCAATTAATGGCGCAAGCCGCAGTAACGGGTAACGAAGACTGCAAATCGCCATAGCTGTAGGTAAAACTAGATCCAAGGGTCTGCATAGCTGGGTCGGTCCATATATCTTCAAAATTGATATCTTGAGAAGGATAGTTGATACCATTAATTCTGCCTGATGTTTGTGCCATAGTATCACCTAAATCAGCAAATAGGGCTGGATTAGCGTTCAAGAATGGGCTACCCGTATTGGCTGCGCCTAAGTTGATACTGTCTGCTTCGGCATCTGCACGACCATGCGGCGCCTCACTGTCTTGGCTATGACAGCCATTACAGGTGCGCACTTCACCAGCTGCCAACTGCAACCAGTTCTGATGTCTTTCACCTACTCGCCTGCCGTTTTCATCCAATATACTGAAGGCCAAAGCCACATTAGCGGGAGCCTCAAAATACACCGAGCCATCTGGCTCAATCGGCACGTAACCAATAATTTCGCGCATCAACTGGTTTGGGTTACGACCGAAGGCTGAGTTATCAAAGTCGCGCACTTCTTCGCTTGGAATGGATACCGCTTTTACTACTCGTAAAAATCGCGCGGGTCTATCGCCAACAGGTGTTTGACTGGGGTCTGCCATCACCGCAATGCTTTGCGCTGTGACGTCGATGCCTGCAAAGTCATAAACACTTTTAATGTGCACCCGACCTAAGTTATTGTTAGCGAGCTCTTGATCAAATACTTCAGCTTGTTGTGCGTCTGTTGGAAAAGCGCGGGCCTGCATTGCCACGACGTCAGTATAAAACTGGCCTTCTTCAGGTACATTTATCACCAATTGAGTATTTTCAATCGGGTCAAACATCCACAATCCAAATAGCAGCGGTGCAGCTTCAATTTGCAAGTTAGTGAGTAGTTCGTCATCACAAGGTAATATAGTGCGAATAACGCTCTCGCCTTCGCCCTCATCTATAACCTGCTGTGGATCATAGACTCGGCATTGACTCCAACTAAACAACAACCTTTGGCTGCCATCCCAAAGTGGGTAAACTGCTGAGAATAAACCGCCAGGTGAAATACTGCCGTCGATTAAAATATTGTTGAATAATGCCGACACTTGCGCTGGTCCATTTAGCCCAGTTTGCGAAGCAACGGGCATAGTGTTGTCAATATAGTTGGCGATATCAATATTAATGTATTCACCGCCCCAATCATTGCTAACAAAAGGCTTCAGTGCGGCCAATAATTGTCCACTTGGCTGTTCAGTCAATTGAGTAAACTGCAAGACTTCATCACTGAGTTCGCTGTCATGACTATGTCTACCATACACAATTTCTAAGCCACTGCCATCAGCATTCATTTGGTATATGTTGATGCTATTGTTGTTCGCCATGTTGTCCCAACGGCTAAAGAGTATTTTGCCTGAACTGAGTATTATGGGATTAAGATCGTGACTTTGATTAAAGGATATTTGTTGAATGTCACTGCCATCAGCATCCATTACGTGCAGCACAGAGGCTATTTGATCGCGACTTTCATCTAGTGCTTGATATTGATGTTTGCCCTCGTCTAATAAAAGCGCTTGATTTGCTTGTTGGCGAGTAGAGCTGAAGACAATACGACCATCAGGTAAATACGTAGGTGAGGTATCTTGACCAAATCCAGCGTCTAAATCAGATGGGATAACACGGCTTAGATTATCTACCGTTAGATCATACTGCCAAATATTCCAACTGGGTTGTTCATCATCATCCGCATCTTCAATTTCTGGTGCGCGCATAGCAAACAGTAAACGAGTTCCGTCATAAGATACGGATAAATCTTTTACATCGTAACCGGCTAAAGGCGCGATTTCTGTTGCAGCTAACATTTCTTGTTCGGTAAAAAACGCACGATCGGTAATGTTTTGCTCAATGGCGCTGACCGATGCTCTGGGTTTGATAAATAACTGCGCACCGGGCAAAAAGTCATTGGGAATACGTAAGTCTTGAGCAACCAATACCAAATCTTCATCTAACGGAGCGGGCCGTTTAATAAAAGCAATTGGCACGTCGACCACCACAGGATCGGGGTCTTGCCCTGTGGTTAATATTTGGTCACCACCACAGCCCGCAAAGTAAACACACAGCAAAATGACGACTGTACGCGATAAGCTAAAATGGGTAAGGGTTGATAATAACCAGTTCTTCAAGGTGCTTTCGCTCAGGTTGATAAAACAAGTAGTCTGTTGAGTAAGCTACCAGCATTTGCAATAAGCAAAACTGTCTACAGGCAGCTACTTTTGCCTATAAGTGTAAGGTAATTCTTGCATTAACAGCTTTAACGAACAATTTACGGTTTTATCATTAGGAATATTATTCAATACCTTAATCCATCCCCCACTAAAATAATACTATGTAAGTCTATTCTTAATTTAAAAAAATTAATAAATTTAATGCCATATAACGGGTATGCGATAAGCGACACTATAAGAATCTATGTATAAACACTTCATTAAAGCGCTCCTTTTAGGTATGAATGATGAAACCTAACTTTCATCAGCAGTATTGTCAGAAATGGATTTATTGATTAAAATTCATTAAAAATCACACAAATCGTTTCCGGCGGTAAGATGAGTTCCAATTTGAAACATGTAGTCAGGCAAACTGGCACAAGCAACATCTCTATCAGTAGGACATTAATGGTTGTTGGTTTAGCTGTTGTTAATTTAACCGTTTTTAGTTTAGCCACTATGCAGCACACCTATGCTGGAACAAGAGAACAAGCCAAACGCATACATGACCGACTAGCAGGTGTGCCACCGAGCAACGGTGTACTAGATCAAATGGAAAGCCTTGTCAATGAAGGTAATGTGCGCGGGGCTGCAAATATCGCAATGCAAGACCCAGCCTTTTATTCAGTCACCTTAAAAAACTGGATCGCACCTTGGACAAACGAAGACGCAGATATATTTGCACCTTTGAATGACTATACGGCTACTGTCATTGGGATCACTCGCGACGAAATTGATTTTAGACAAATACTCAGTGGCGATATTTTATACATAGGCAATGCAAGTTCTGGTGTGCCGGCGTATTCCATCTCGAGTAATGCCCACTATCAGGCTTTAGAAGACCAAAGTGCTAACTTAATGGAAGTGTTACAAGCCACTACTCAATCAGCTGTGACAGGTTTACCTGTAGATGCAACCGCAGGTGTGATGACCACACGCGCTGCTGCAAAATCATATTTTAAAGACGGTACCAATCGCGCCATGTTTCGTTTCACCTTAATTAATCACATGTGCACTGACTTAGAAGGTTTAAAAGACAATAGCCGAAGCCCAGATCGAATTCGCCAAGATATAAGTCGCAGTCCGGGTGGTGATAGCCGTATATTTAATAACTCATGTGTGAGTTGCCATTCAGGCATGGACCCCCTTGCGCAAGCATTTGCTTATTACAACTACGATTACAATGTTGACAACGATCCAGAAGGTGAACAAGGTTCATTACAATACAACCAAGCTGGCGAAATAGATGCCAACACAGGTTCAAGGACGCAAGCTAAATATCATATCAACAGCAATAACTTCCCTTATGGTTTTGTCACCAACAACGACAATTGGAGCAATTACTGGCGACAGGGATTAAATAAAAACCTCGGTTGGGATGAATCCTTGCCTGATAATGGAAGCGGCGCTAAAACAATGGGCCAGGAACTCGCCAACAGCCAACAGTTTGCCAGTTGCCAAGTCACCAAAGTATTTGAAAACATCTGTTTACGTTCAGCACAGGATGTTGCCGACAGAACACAAATTACCACCATGACCCACACATTTACCAGCACCGGTTACAACATCAAACAAGTGTTTGCCGATTCCGCTGAATATTGTAAAGGGGAATAAGAATGTACCATAACATGACCGCTTTACCGACAGTCAAGCTAAACAAAATTCTCACAACCTTGGGTTTAGTATTAACTGTTTCGCTGCTGACAGCTTGTGGTGGTAGTTCCACTGATGTCTTAAAAACACCTACACCCGCGCCTCTGGATAACACACCTATCACCTATTCTGGGCCTGTTGCATCAACGCCAGACATAACTCAATTCAAACTTGAGTTATGGGACAATATTAGTTCTCAAGAAAAATGCGGTGCCTGCCATGTGCAAGATAACCAATCACCTGCTTTTGCGCGAAATGATGATATTAACTTAGCTTATAGTGCTGCGAATCTATTGGTTGATTTTACCTCGCCTGAAGATTCTACTTTAGTCACAAAAGTAGCAGGCGGGCACAACTGTTGGTTAACCAGCGACGCTGCTTGCGCCGACATCATGACAACGTGGATCTACAACTGGGCTGCCACAGAAAGTGCCGTTAACGAAATACAACTCGAAGCACCCGTTGCAAAAGATCCAGGAGCAAATAAAAACTTTCCAGCAAACACTCAACTTTTTGCTGGCACTGTCTATCCGATATTAGAAACCTACTGCTCTAATTGCCATACAAACTCTGCCACCATTGCTATTTCGCCATATTTTGCGTCAAGTGATATTAACGAAGCATATCAAGCTTCAAAGGCCAGAATTAAACTCGACACGCCGTCCAATTCGCGTTTTGTAGAAAGGGTACGAGACGAATTTCACAATTGTTGGACAGATTGTACTGGCAACGCTGATGATCTTATTAGCGCTATACAAACCATGGCCGATGGCATTGACGTAACCGAGTTAGATGAGGCGTTAATCAACAGTAAAGCGTTAACCCTTTTTGATGGCACACTTGCCACAGGTGGTGGGCGATTTGAAACTGATGTGATAGCCAAATGGGAATTTAAAACAGGCTCTGGCACTACCGCATTTGATACCAGTGGTGTTGAGCCGGCTATCAACCTCACCCTAAATGGTGACGTAAGTTGGATAGGCGGTTGGGGCATTCATTTAACTAACGGTAAAGCCCAAGGAGCAACGTCAAGTAGTAAAAAGTTACACAACTTGATCACTGCAACCGGCGAATTTGCCATTGAGGCATGGGTAGTACCCGCCAATGTCACCCAAGAAGGTCCGGCTAGGATCATCAGTTATTCGGGCGGTGCCGACACCCGCAATTTCACATTAGGCCAAACCTTGTATAACTATAACTATCTATTACGCACCGATAAAACCGATTTAAACGGCCAGCCTGCACTATCTACAGCTAATGCTGCAGAAGTCTTACAAGCTAGCTTGCAACATGTAGTCGTTAATTATGACTCGGTAAATGGCAGACAACTATTTGTAAATGGTCAATTTACAGGTGATACAGATACCACCGAGGTAGGCAACTTTGCAGACTGGAACGACAGTTATGCGTTTGTATTGGGTAATGAAGTATCAGGGGATATTCCTTGGGCAGGGTCAATCAGAATGGTTGCCATCCATAACCGGGTATTAAGTACTGAACAAGTCGCGCAAAACTTTGATGTTGGCATTGGTCAAAAATTCTTATTACTATTTGAAGTAAGTGACGTCACCAACATCCCACAAAGTTATGTGGTCTTAGAAGTAAGTCAATTTGATAGTTACAGTTACTTATTCAGCGAACCGTTCTTTATTACCCTAGACAGCAATGCCAATATTACAGATATACCACTTCAAGGCATGCGTATAGGCATCAATGGCCGCGAAGCCAAGGTCGGTCAGGTTTACCAGAACCTCAGCACGCGACTTAATCAAGCCAATTATGTAGCCGGCCAAGGGCAAATATTATCTACCTTAGGCACCATTATCCCTGTAGAGAAAGGCGCAGCTGTGGATGAGTTTTTCCTTACTTTTGAAGTACTGGCTGACCAAACCAACGTGGTAATAGAAGCCGATCCTCCAGCCCCTGGTGCCAGTGCTGACTTAGAGGCGCAAGCTCAAATTGGAATACGCAACTTTGCTGAAATTAATGCCAGTATGTCGGCGGTTACAAGTGTACCTATGAGTAACCCGGCAGTTAAAACCGCGTTTGAAAAATTAAAACAACAACTGCCATCTGTGACTAATATGAATGGCTTTTTAGCTTCTAATCAAATGGCGGTCACACAAATGGCGATTAAATATTGTGACCAGTTAGTTGAAACTGCAGGTTTACGAGATAACTACTTTTTAGGTTTTGATTTTAGTCAAAATGCTTCGTCAGCATTTACCCACCAAGACAGAAGCTTAGTATTAACGCCATTAACTACCAACATGCTCGGCACCAGTTTGAGTGACCAGCCGGATAACAACGATGTCATCAATGAATTAGATAACTTAATAACACGTTTAACAGATTGCAGTGGCGACAAGATTTGTGATGCCAACTACACCAAAACAGTCGTTAAAGCAGTGTGCGCCGGTGCCCTAGGCAGCGCTGCTATTACCATGCAATAAGAGTTGAGTTGAGTTGAGTTGAGTAAAGATATGATGAACCACCGAAAATACAGAGTGCTGCGTTCACAGAGAAAAGATCTGGTTATTACCTTCTTTACCGCTGTGTTGTTTGTGACCTCTGTAGTGAAAATTTTTTAAAGTTAGAGAGGTAACAAATGAAAAACAAAAATCCAATCGGCTTAAACGATCCTCTTTATCATACATGTCATGCCAAGCCGGTTACTCGACGCGACTTCATTGCGCAAGGTTTTATGGCCGGGATGGGCACTGCCCTTAGCGGTTCGGTGTTGAGTTTATTTGCTAATCCGGGTCAAGCCCATGCTGCTTTATCGTCTGATTTAGAAGCCCTAAAAAGTAGCTGTGGTATTGCCACCCAAGGCGCTGGGAAAATCCCTTTTATCGTATTTGATTTAGCGGGTGGTGCGAATATTTCGGGCTCGAACGTATTAGTGGGAGGCCGTGGTGGACAATTAGATTTTCTGAGCACCTCAGGTTATAGCAAACTTGGTTTGCCTGGCGACACCATCCCCTCTATCGCTAATCCAGATACCGGTATGAGTGACTTTATCAACACCGAACTGGGTTTAGCCTTTCACTCAGACAGTGCTTTTTTAAGGGGTATTCAGGATAAATTAAATTTGACTAACCGTGCCAATGTTAATGGTGCGGTCATTCCTGCCCGATCTGAAAATGATACCGGTAATAACCCTCACAATCCGATGTATGGCATTAATAAAGTGGGCTGTGACGGCTCATTATTAACCTTAATTGGTTCCCGAAATTCAGACTCAGGTGGCAACTCTATGGCACCTGCAGCGATGATTGACACTTCAAAACGCCCTACTAAAGTAGACAGACCTTCAGATGTAACCGGTTTGGTGGATACCGGGGATTTGGTAGGTTTATTAAGTCAACAAGACTCGGTAGCGGTGATGGAATCGATTCAACGGATCAGCGCCATGAAATTGGGCAAGGTAAACACCCAAATCACCACTGATGATGTGTTAAAGGACTTGGTTAATTGTGGCTATGTTAAAAGTGCTGATATCGCCGACAGATTTGGCGACCCCTCTTCGCTTAATCCTGAACTAGACGCAGACATAGTCGGCGAAAGTGGCATTTTTAGCCAAGAGGAGTTCGACGGCGAAAGTGAGTTTAGAAAAACGGCCTCCACCATGAAATTAGTGATCAACGGTTTTGCAGGGGCAGGCACCATTACCATGGGTGGTTTTGATTATCACACGGGTGATAGAGCCACAGGCGAAGTCCGAGATCTGCGGGCAGGCCGATGTATGGGAGCCTGTTTGGAATATGCCGCACGAGTTGGCGTGCCACTGATGATGTATGTATGCAGTGACGGCTCGGTGGCCAGTAACGGTATGATAGATGACTCCGTTAATGGTCGCGGTAAAGGTGTGTGGACAGGCGATAACTCATCTACCGCGTCATCGTTCTTCTTAGTTTACAATCCCAACGGTACACCACAATTAATTGGGGCAACGCCTGATACACAAGCCCAACACCAACAAATAGGCTACATGCGCAACGACGCATCAGTCGAAACGGCAGCCACACCAGCCGCTAATAACGTTAACTTATTAGTAGAAACAGTGATTTTAAATTACATGGCGCTGCACGGTGAACAAGGAAACTTTGACAGTTTATTTCCACAAAACGGCTTGGTAAATGCGGTATTAATGGATAGCCTTACTGCGTTTGAGCCAATTGTGAATGGGGTAATTGCCTAAAAAATCGTATCTGCGAATGAGTAACTATAAGGTCAATTATTAATGGCGCGGCAGAATGACATGGTTTAATTGGATGGCGGTTTTTATTATAAAAATCAGAGATTTAAAAAAATAAAATAGCCAACTTAAAAGATATTAGTGGTCGAAAAAGTTCAATTGATAAGACTTATGCCTTCATGCCTTCAAGGACTTAAGTTGAGCATATTAAAAGCCCACTCTTTTACGTCGATGGCAGTAACCATATTAATCTCTAGTGAGCACTTCTAATAATTCAATTTCAAATATTAGATTGGAGTGAGGTGGGATCATAGAGCCAA
>JAWUWP010000023.1:0-16906 GCA_034111785.1 Paraglaciecola sp. | reverse complement strand
CACCAATGCTTTGAAAGCATCTTAGCCACTGACCTGAACCAGTGCTAGGCAACGTTTTAAGTCGCTGCCTTGAAGCGAGTGGCGCATTATAGAGATAACACTTGTTGTTGCAAGACCTAATTGATGTTTTTTGTTTGACTGACTAATAATCATTCAGCGGAGTATGTTAAATCAGCTGTTTTGACTAATTCGTGGAAATTATTGTTAGTATATTTGCAATTATAGCTCTGTTAGGAAGATAAATGAGTATCCGTACATATAAAGGTCAACAACCCGTTATTGGTAAGAGTTGTTACGTTGATGAGTCAGCCGTCTTAGTGGGCGACATAGAATGCGCTGATGAAGTAGGTATCTGGCCACTAGTAGCCGCTCGCGGTGACGTTAACCATATTCGAATTGGCGCACGGACTAATATACAAGATGGCAGTGTGTTACATGTCACGCGAACCAGTGAAGCCAACCCAAAGGGTTTTCCGCTTATTATAGGAGCGGATGTGACAGTAGGACACAAATGCATGCTGCATGGCTGTACCTTGGGTGACCGCATATTAGTGGGCATGGGCGCCATTATAATGGATGGCGTGGTAGTTCAAGACGATGTGTTTATTGGGGCCGGTACATTGGTGCCGCCCAATAAGACACTAAAAAGTGGATACTTATATAAGGGCAACCCCGCTGAGCAGGCAAGGCCTTTAAAAGACAATGAGATCGCATTTTTAAAACAGTCCGCACTGAACTACGTTAAGCTTAAAAATGAGTATCTAGAAGAAACGAACTAGATATTGAGCATATCAACGGTGAGCCATAGCTCACCCTGTTCATTTATGTTATCCCGTTCAACTTGTTGCTCTATGAGTTCTTCGATTTCAAATTGATAAAGAGTATAGAGGTCTATCAGGCCTTTTTCCTCTGCACCTTGTAGATAACAGCACAACATTTGCCCGGCGGCAACCAACTCGATTTTAAGGGCCTTTTTACTTTCACTAAACACATAGCCATCTAATATCTGTACTTGTTGGTTCATAATCCGGCCCGCAATGCCTCGATCACCGGTTCAACAATGGGACGAACACCTCTCCACAAATAAAAGCTTTGTGCGGCTTGGCCAACCAACATGCCTAAGCCGTCATAGGTTTGCTCAATACCTAATTGATTGGCGTGCTGCATAAATACTGTGGGTTGATCCGCATAGCTCATATCGTAAACATCCGTACAAGCTTGTAAAATGCTGTCCTCTATGGACGGTAACTCAGCGCTCAAACTGCTGGAGGTGGCATTAATGATCAGTTCAACACTGCCATTGAGCTTAGATACTTGGGATAAGCTGCATCCCACAATATTATCTTGCACAAACAAGGATGCGAGTGCCTGTGCCTTGGATTCTGTACGATTGGCTATTATCAACATCTCTGGCTCTAACGCTAACAATGGCTGTAATACTCCTCTTGCCGCACCACCCGCTCCGAGCAATAAGATCCGCGTGCCCTTGATTTTCACACCCACACGCAATAAATCTTGAACTAAACCTATTCCGTCTGTGGTGTCTCCCAAAAAAGAACCGTCTGCTTGTTTAATAATGGTATTTACTGCCCCAACCATTTTTGCTGCTGCTGATAGTTCATTGACCCAAGCCGCGGCTTGCTCTTTAAAGGGCGCGGTAATATTGCATCCCATAGCATCAGGGTCTGTGAAAAAGTCCCTCAAACTCTGTTCAAAGTTTTCTTTGCTAGCAATTTTCCGACTATATTCAATATCCTGTTGGCTTTGCTGAGCGAACATTTTATGGATGATCGGTGACTTACTTTGGGCAATAGGATTGCCAAACACCGCATATTTCTGGGTCACTATAACCACTCTCTGGGGTGCAAATAATTACTGTATAAATCTGCCTCGTCACTATTAGGCTCAGGGCTGAAGTCATATTGCCAACTTACCAATGGCGGCATGGACATTAATATAGACTCTGTTCGGCCTCCCGTTTGCAATCCAAACAAGGTGCCTCGGTCATAAACCAGATTAAACTCTACGTATCGACCACGCCTATAGAGTTGAAAATCACGGTGCTTTTGCGCAAAGTTTATGTCTTTGCGTCTTTCAACAATAGGCACATAAGCATCTAAAAACCCATCACCTATGGCCCGCATAAATTTAAAACTTTCTTTAAAGCCAGGCTGGTTTAAATCATCGAAAAATAAGCCCCCTACGCCTCGAGTCTCTTGCCTATGTTTTAAATAAAAATAGTCGTCACACCACTTTTTATATTTAGGGTAAACCTCATCTCCAAAGGGTAAACAAATCTTATTAGCCACACTATGCCAATGGACTACATCCTCATGAAAGGCATAATAAGGAGTTAAATCAAAACCTCCACCAAACCACCATACGGGTGCTTCGCCTTCTTTTTCGGCAATAAAAAAACGCACATTGGCGTGAGTCGTAGGAACATAGGGGTTATTGGGGTGGATGACTAAAGATACCCCTACCGCTTGAAAGCTTCGGCCGGCTAACTCGGGTCTAGCAGCCGTGGCAGAGGCAGGCAATTGACCTCCATAGACATGGGAGAAATTGACACCACCTTGTTCAATTACGTTACCCTTGGTTAACACTCGAGTGCGACCTCCGCCGCCTTGCTCTCTTTGCCAATTGTCTTCGACAAAGGTGCCTTTACCGTCCACCAGCTCTAACGTCTGGCAAATATTATCTTGTAGCTTAAGAAGGTACTGTTTAACTTTTTCTATGTCTGGTAGTGAAGCTAAGGTCATCGCACTAATTATCTCTTATGGTTTGCCCAGAAATTCCATGGCGTATTTTACTTGGTTTATGGCTATTGCCTAGTGCCCCGTCAACTAATATCACTTGTTGGCCGAAATACAACTGCACTTGGACCGCACTTATTGCTGAGGGCTGCCCAGTCACGTTAGCACTAGTGGAAACTATTGGTTTATTTAGCTGTTCACATAATTGTTGCACTATAGGATGCTGGCTGACTCGAACGGCAACGAATTCAGAGCCGCCCGTGATCCACAGTGGCGCTTTCTTGTTAGCGGGTAAAAGCCAGGTGATAGGCCCCGGCCAGCTAGAAAAAATCTCGGTACGCTTATCCATAGGAATAGCGGCATCATTCACATAGGGCAGTAATTGGGAATAAGTTTTGGCCACCAAGATTAGACCCTTTGACAGCGGACGTTGCTTAAGTGCTAACAACCTCAATACTGCCTCTTCATTATCTGGATCACAGCCCAACCCAAACACAGCTTCAGTAGGATATGCCAATATTTGACCCGCTTCAAAACCGGCCACTATGGGATCTATTACACTATCGTTTACCATCTAAAATCATTACCTTTTACTATAAATAACATCATTCATATCCTAGTTACTCTGGGCTTTTTTTAAAACCACAGTGTTTTTGTGGACAGTACAATACTTCACCTTTAGCCAATGTTTTCTTCACCATTATCGGCCATTGGCACTCAGGGCATTCAGTTGCAATAGGTGGGAAATTCAGCACATATTTACATTTTGGATAATGGCTACATGAATAGAAGGACTTACCAAATTTGTTAGCGCGCTTAGCCATTTGACCCTTTTGACAAACAGGACAAGCTAGCTCGGTATCTTCACTTTTATTAGTGGACTCTATGAAAGTACAGTTGGGGTAATCACTGCAGCCTATAAAAAAGCCATACCGCCCCTTTTTAATCACAAGAGGAGCCACACATAATGGACAAGCTGACCCGTCTATCACTTTTACATCAGCTGATTCATTTTCATGTAAGGGCTTTAAAAAGTCGCATTTAGGGTAGCCTTTACAACCAATAAATGGCCCCGACTTGGAGTGTTTGACACTGAGTTGCTGCTGACATTGTGGACACTCACCAAGATCTTGTTTTGCTTCAGATCCTTTAGCTGAAAACAATGACTGATCAATTTTAGACACTTTCGCAATCACTCAATGTAAAGTTACCACAATAAGCTTATTAATGAAGAGGCCCTTCAGGCTCTTCAAATAACAAGTCTTCCATCTGGGCATAGGCAATTTCTTTGCCAGGTACATTAAATAGCACCATTAACACCACCCACTTCATGTCCTCTAGACCAAACTCTTTTGAATCGATCTCCATCACTCGATCAATGACCATTTCTCTGGTTGATGAGTCCAACACCTTGATTTGTTCGAGAAACAATAAAAACCCCCGACACTCGACATCTAAACGCATTGTTTCGTCTTGGGTATATATTCGTGTCACGAGAGACGCTGCTTCTCTGGCAAGATAGGGTTTAATGTCTGTTTCTTGCAAGGCTGCGAGCTTTTCTAGCCAAGACAATGCCTTGTATATTTCATCATGATGAAAACCCGCACGGATAAGCTCATCAGTTAACTCATCTTGATCAACACGGATCTCTGTTTCATTATGAATAAGGTTTTCAAATAGATACATTAGGATGTCAAACATACTATTTCCCCCCTAATTTTATGTAGCCGCCCGGAACCGCTGCAACTAACCCACTCAATTCGTATTCTATTAATTGTGACATAACTATTGATACTTCTAAACCGCTTCGTTGCACCACTATATCTAGTGGTGTTATTTCAAAATCCACACTGGCTAACAATTTATCTGATGCTAGGCTCTGTGTCATGTTTTTTTGTGCTTTGTGATGTTTTGTCCTAGCCCAAGTGCAAGGCAAATGCTGAAACTCTTCATTTATATCCTCTATACAAGTCACCAGTTTGGCACCTTGTTGTATTAAAGAATGACCGCCAGCAGACAAAGGATTTAGGATATTGCCGGGTATCACAAATACCTCCCTGTTTTGTTCTACCCCATACTTGGCGGTGATTAACGAGCCACTTTTGAGCGCAGCCTCTACAATCAGAACACCCAATGCCAAGCCACTAATGATCCTATTTCTTCTTGGGAAATATTCGGCCCGCATAGGCGTACCAGGCGCAAATTCAGATAGGATAAGTCCTTTATGCTCAAGTATTTGCTGAGCCAACCTGATATGGCGCTGGGGATACATTTTATCAATGGCAGTGCCTAACACGGCAACAGTGATGCCGTTATTGTTCAATGCACCTTGATGAGATAGACCGTCTATTCCTAAGGCCAAACCACTAGTGATAGTCCATCCCACCTGACTCAATTGATAAGAAAATCGCAGCGCGTTCTCTTTGCCCTGAGGGCTTGGGTTTCTGCTACCTACTATAGCCAATTGATGGTGACTTAAGACTCTTGGATCCCCGTAACCGTAAAGAAGTGGTGGCACTGATGGGATCTGTTTTAGCAACTCTGGGTAATCCGGATGCTCGACATGCAGAATAAAACGCTCTGTTGAGACAGATAACCAATCCAAACTAGCGTTAAGCCAACTCACATTTGGTCGCACAATGGCTTCAATTTGAATAGCGGTAAAACCTAAAAGGCCAAGGTTAGGCGCAGACTCGGCTAATATCTGCTCTAAGCTGATCCCCATCTTGCCACACAACTTAGCGACCTTGGCCACACCAAAGTTAGGTATTTGAGCCAATTTCAACCAATTTTCTAATTGGCTGCTTTGCTCACCGGTCCCCTCATTTACGGTCTGTCCTATATTGCGTTGCATCCTGCAATTTCCATCAATTTAAGGCTTAGCGACTATCATGCCCCGCTTTATGACTTTAGCCGACTTGGTGATAAGTGCATAACTGGCTTTTTCAAAAGTCTTAAAAACCAAGGCTTCACCTACTTTGAGGGCAGGTTGCATGATCTCGTCCTCATCTTTATTAAAAAAACGTTCTAATCTGCTACCTTCATCTTTATATCTAGGCCGCTGACCATCGATAATACTTGGCCCTTGGCTGTAAATACCCAAAATAGTACCAGTTTCAATTTCACTGCTGGTTAAGTCCAAAATCACCACATTGTATTTGCCGAGCAAGTTGTGTTGCTCGAGATCATCGATAATGAAACCTCTTTGATCTTGGGCCGCTTGGATCAACACTGGTGCTAAAGGCTGTGAAGACATAGGGATGATCCTGTCACCCCGTTTTACTTCTAAATTGGTCTCGAGTATCTCAAGTAGATTTTGCTCCTTGGCATCGACTTCAATGATCCTGGCGTCTGCCAAGTGTCTGACTTGTATGCCAATAAAATTTCCATTCAGATCGTAAATTTCATTTTGTTTTCTGATTATTTGCACCTGCTTATTTTCAGATTGCAGCCCTTTGGCCAGCACTAGGTTATCGGTAGCAAAGCGCACCGCCCCGTTTTGATCACCCAATATATAAGGATGCAGATCATACGCCTGTTGGGACATAATCATTTCGTTATCAATATAAGGTTTAAGCACGGCCCAAGGAAGCGCAGGGATAGCTTGGGCAGCCTTAATCAACTTCTCGCCCTGAGGAGATAACTTGATAACAGGTTTAAGCGGCTCTCTTACCAATTCTAACACCAGTTCCCCTTGCTGGTTTTTGACTAGACGTAATTCATCACCTGGGTAGATAAGATGTGGATTGATTATATGCACATTGGTGCGCCATAATTCTGGCCACAGCCAAGGCTTATCCAAATAAAGAGTAGAAATGTCCCATAGGGTATCTCCCGACTTCACAACATATATCTCGGGAGCCGAATCTTTTACTGTTATAATATCGGCGAAAGAAAATATTGGAATGAAAACCAACATTAAGAATACCGTACGTAATTTTTTGCTGATCATCTTTATCTACACCTTGATGGGGTCACTATTATGTTTTAGATCCATTTAGGCTAGAATAGCGCAGGATAAAACCTATTAAATAGTTGAATCTATTTGATCGTATGGTAAATAATACATAGTCCTCTATTAGCCAACAGCAATTGATAGAGCTATCGGTTAAATTACTTGGCTCTTTTATGAGTAACAGATTCTAATTATAGTTGAAGAATAGTATGGCAATATTAAAAGTACTGCGTTTCCCAGATGAGCGATTACGCACCATCGCTAAAGATGTAAAAAAAGTAGACCAACAAACACGCACTCTCATTGATGACATGTTTGAAACCATGGTCAAAGAAAACGGTATCGGCTTAGCTGCGACCCAAGTAGACGTGCATAAACGTGTGGTGGTTATAGATTTATCGGAAGAACGAAATGAGCCTATGGTGTTTATTAATCCTGAAATCACCCAAAGGGCAGGCAACACCATCAGTGAAGAAGGCTGTTTGTCTGTGCCTAATAACTATGCTCAAGTAGAACGTTCCGAAACGATTACAGTGCAAGCACTCAATAAAGCTGGTGAGCGTTTTTCTTTGGAAGCGGATGGATTATTAGCCATCTGTATTCAACATGAATTAGATCATCTAAAAGGCAAATTGTTTGTGGATTATCTATCTCCATTAAAACGACAGCGCATTAAGACTAAACTAGAAAAAGAAGCCCGATTTTCGGCCAAGGCCTAATTTGAAAACATCACTAAGGGTAGTGTTTGCTGGCACTCCCGAATTTGCCGCTCTACACTTGCAAGCATTAATCAATTCTGACCATCAAGTCGTCGCTGTTTATAGTCAACCCGACCGGCCAGCAGGTCGGGGTAAGAACATTCAAGCCAGCGCCGTTAAACAATTGGCCGTGTCTCATAATTTAGCTGTTTATCAACCCCAATCATTAAAAACACCTGAAGCACAACAGCAGTTAGCGGCACTAGATGCCGATATTATGGTGGTAGTTGCCTATGGCCTGATTTTACCGCTGGCCATTTTAGACACACCCAAATATGGCTGCCTTAACGTGCATGGTTCCTTATTGCCAAAATGGCGCGGTGCGGCACCCATTCAGCGTGCCATTTGGGCTGGAGACAGTGAAACCGGTGTCACCGTTATGCAAATGGACCAAGGTTTGGATACTGGCCCTATGTTATTAAAGCAAGCCATGGCAATAGAAGCACAAGATACAAGCGCCACTTTATATGACAAATTAGCGAGAGTAGGTCCACAGGCCTTATTGACTACCCTGAGTGATCTGACGGGTTTGCAAGCACAGATCCAAGATGAACAAAGTGCTAGCTATGCAAAAAAACTCTCTAAACAAGAGGCACAAATCGATTGGGGCCTCAGCGCACAGCAGCTAGAAAGAAACGTACGCTCTTTTAATCCCTGGCCTGTGGCTTTCTTTAGGCTGCAGGATATGAATATAAAAGTTCATTGCGCACAAGTGGTCAGTACTCCAGCAGATGCCAGTGAAACCCAGCCAGGGCAAATCATTAAAGCGGACAAGGACGGTATTTTAGTTGCAACCAGCCAAGACTACCTGCTACTCGAGACCTTGCAACTGCCGGGTAAAAAGCCCTTAAAGGTCGCTGATATATTAAATGGACGAGCACAGTGGTTTGGCATTGGCCAACTACTTTCATCAAGTATTACCGAGTGAGCTTAAGCCAGTGAAACCAAACAAACATCAGAAACCTTTTAACCTGCGAGCCGATGCAGCATTGGTTTTGTATCAAATTCTGGAACAAGGAAAGTCTGCTCGTGAAGTATTACCCTTAGCCCAACTCAGCCATAAAGAACAAGATAAAGCTTGGTTGCAAGAAATGGTTTATGGGGTGTTGCGACATTTACCTATCCTACAGTTTTGGCTCAGGCAGTTACTAGACAACCCCCTTAAGAATCGTTTCAAGATTGTTGAACATCTGATCATCTTGGGTTTTTACCAATTGGCTTTTAGCCGTGTTAGTCAGCATGCCGCAGTGGCTGAAACCGTCTCGGCTTGCCAACCGCTCAATACTATTGCTATGAAAGGTTTGGTTAATGCCATATTGCGCAACTTTATTCGTGAAGAAATGGCATTAAGCGAGGCACCTAACGCGCAGATAGCTTCAGGGTTACCTAAATGGTTATACAAAAAACTGGAATTGGCCTACCCAGATAATTTTCCTGACTTGATCGGCAGCATGCAAATCAAAGCCCCGATCTGGTTAAGAACTAACATTCAAAAGATTGCACATAATGAATTTGTCGAACAACTTGCTCAATCTCAAATAGAACATAGCCTTTCCAAAGAGCATCCACAGGCAGCAATACTAAGCAAAGGCCAAGACGTCACAGCTTTACCGGGTTTTAAGCAAGGCTGGTTTGCAGTGCAAGACGGTGCGGCGCAATTAGCTGCCCAATACTTAGCCCCTGAAGTGGGTGACAATATTTTGGACTGCTGCGCGGCGCCAGGGGGTAAAACATGCCATGTAATAGAATTACAACCCAAACTAAAATCTGTGGTGGCCTTGGATGTTGATCATAAAAGATTAGTACGTGTTGAAGAGAATCTCACCCGATTAGGTCATGACGCATCATTAGTAGTGGGAGATGCGTGCCTTCCTGACACTTGGTGGGATGGCCAGATGTTCGATCGCATATTACTCGATGCGCCTTGTTCGGCCACTGGTATTATTCGTCGTCATCCTGATATCAAATGGCTACGCAAGGCTAACGATATTGAGGTTTTGGTGGCCCTACAAAATCAAATTTTGCAGGCCATTTGGTTACTACTTAAGCCTGGCGGCACACTTTTATATGCCACCTGCTCTATATTGCCCGAAGAAAACCATCAACAGATAACGGCCTTTTTAGCCGCTACCGCCGATGCCGTGTTAGATCCAACATTTTGTAATGATAGCCAAGCAAAGCCTGGTCGACAAATTATGCCTGGAGATCAACAAATGGATGGTTTCTATTATGCCAGACTGCTAAAGTCATAATAATAAGGTCTACAGACCAATAACTTAGATATTCTTAACGATCAACTATGAAAATAATCATCCTAGGTGCAGGACAAGTTGGCGCTACGCTGGCGGAAAACTTGGTAGGCGAAAAAAATGAAATCACTGTCATTGACTCTGATCCCGATACCCTTCGACACCTACAAGACAGACTAGACCTGCAAGTCGTGGCAGGCATGGGATCGCATCCTGATGTATTAAAAAAAGCCGGAGCCGAAGATGCCGATATGTTGATTGCCGTCACTAATAGTGACGAAAGCAACATGATGGCCTGCCAAGTGGCGTATAGCTTGTTTAAGACCCCCACCAAGATTGCACGAGTTCGTTCCGAACAATACATTATTTATCAAGAACAATTATTTAAGCATCAAGATGTGCCTGTGGATCATCTGATTGCCCCAGAACAATTAGTCACCAAGGCGATAAAACGCCTAATCGATTATCCCGGTGCCTTGCAAGTGGTGGAGTTCGCCGATGGCAAAGCCAGCTTAGTGGCAGTGAAAGCCTATTATGGCGGCCTATTAGTGGGTCATGCCCTTTCGACCCTAAAAGAACACATACCTAATGTCGACACTAGAGTGGCAGCGATTTATCGCCGCGGTCGACCTATACGCCCTTTGGGTACCACTATTATAGAAGCAGATGATGAAGTGTTCTTTATCGCAGCCACTAAGCATATCCGTACCGTTATGAGCGAGTTGCAAAAGCTGGAATCAAGCTATAAACGTATTATGATTGCTGGGGGAGGCTTAATAGGCGCAGGACTGGCTAAGTTACTCGAACATAACCATAACGTAAAACTCATCGAATATAACCATGAACGAGCAAAGTACCTGTCGGCACATTTAGACAAAACCATCGTTTTTGCCGGTGATGCTTCAGATCACGAGTTATTAACGGAAGAAAATGTCGAACAAGTCGACGCCTTTATCGCAGTAACAAACGATGATGAAGCTAATATTATGTCGGCCATGTTGGCTAAGCGCCTAGGCGCCAAGAAAGCCATGGTGTTAATTCAACGTGGCGCTTATGTCGATCTCGTTCAAGGTGGTGAAATCGATATTGCATTTTCTCCCCAACAAGCCACCATCTCTGCTCTTCTCACACATATAAGGCGAGGAGACATAGTCAACGTTTACTCTCTCAGACGAGGTGCAGCCGAAGCTATTGAAGCTATTGCCCATGGTGATAAAAGCACTTCTAAAGTAGTGGGACGAGAAATTCGTAATATAAGACTACCACCGGGCACCACTATTGGCGCCATAGTGCGCAGCGAAGAAGTGATCATTGCCCACAGCAACACTATTATCGAAGCAGACGATCATGTGATTTTATTTTTAGTGGATAAAAAGTTTATTGGCCATGTGGAAAAGCTATTTCAGCCTAGTGCGTTCTTCTTCGGCTAAGGCAACATCTAGCTGAGAACAGGGCAGGCTTTAACTACGCCAAGATATAGCTGAGAACAGGGCAGGCTTTAACAACGCCAACATCTAGCTGAGAACAGCGCACGCTTTAACTGCGCCAAAATAGAACAGCGCACGCTTTAACTACGCCAAAATGTCGGTGAGAACAGGACCAGTAACGAGAACACTTCTAATCGCCCGAATAACATGGCTATAACCAACAGCCATTTACCACTATCAGTCACATCTGCGTAATTGGCAGCAACCGCGCCTAAACCTGGACCCAGGTTATTCAAGGTCGCTGCGGTGGCAGTAAAAGCAGTGACGTCGTCCATTCCAGTGCCAATCAGACAGACCATAATGATCACAAATATCATAGCGTACGCAGAGAAAAAGCCCCATACCGCCTCTACTACCCTATCAGGTAGGGCCCTTTCGCCTAACTTAACCGAATAAATGGCTTTAGGGTGGATCAAGCGATCCACCTCTCGTTTGCCCTGTAAATACAACAAGAAAACTCGTATGACTTTTAAGCCCCCTCCAGTAGAACCTGCGCAACCACCGATGAAGCTGGCAAAAATCAACATTATGGGTAGAAAGGCCGGCCACTGTGAAAAATCACTAGTGGTAAAACCCGCAGTGGTGCTCACTGACACCGATTGCAGCAAAGCTTGGTCAAAGGCTACGGCAGAGTTTTCATAAGTATTAAATTGCACTAATACAATAAAACAAATAAGCACTAAGGCAATTTGAATAATAAAGAACGCCTTTAGTTCCGGATCGTACAAGTACCCTCTTAATGTTCGGCCATTGACCGCGGCATAATGAAGTGCAAAATTTAAGGCGGCAATCCATAAAAAGATCACACAAACAATGTTCACCCCGACACTATTAAAATGCCCTAAACTTGCATCGTAGGTACTGAAACCGCCAATGGCAATGGTGGAAAAAGCATGACATATGGCATCAAACCAGTTCATGCCCACAGCACTAAATGCCAAGGCACAGACTATAGTAAGTGACAAGTATATGTACCATAAGTGTTTTGCCGTATCGGCGATGCGAGGCGTCATTTTTGAATCTTTCACCGGACCAGGCGTTTCTGCGCGATATAGCTGCATGCCTCCCACACCTAAAATTGGTAGGATGGCCACGGCTAATACTATGATACCCATACCGCCTAACCACTGTAGTTGTTGTCGATAAAATTGAATCGCTTTGGGTAAATAATCAATACCCTGGATAACAGTAGCACCGGTGGTAGTTAAGCCAGAAAAGGCTTCAAAAAACGCGTCGGTAATGGTCATTTGTGGCTGTTCAAGTAATAAGAATGGTAAAGCGCCAAAACTGGCCAAGACTGTCCAAAATAGTACCACTATCAAAAAGCCTTCTTTAGCTCTCAGATCATGACGATATCGTCTGTTGGGATACCAAATAATTAAGCCTGTGCCTAGACATAATAGAAAAGCCAATAGAAAAGGTAAGCCACTGCCATCTTGATAAACAATTGAAACAATAGCGGGAGGGATCATGGTAACGCTGAACAAGGCCACCAGCAGGCCCAAGATACGAATTATAGTACGGTATTGCATATTTTAGTTTTGGCTCGGAATGAGGCTACTGAGAATAAAGTTAGTAGCGTGGCAAGAATGTGTGATATTTATTTTATAAATCATTAATTTAATTATTGTCCGAGCGGCGACAAATCTAAAGAGTAAAAGCAAAAAGGCCATAATTTTTTGGTTCGTCATTTTATCTTAAGAGTCTAAACCTAATACGCTAACCAAGATAACCTTTTCCCAACAAAAAAGCCGCAACTTGTCTGTTCATTTTAATCAATGGCAATATATTAATTAAACCCTGATCGAAAAGAGTTTAGTTGGTATCGGAGATCCCGATAATTTTGTTGCAAGATTGAGCCATTTAAAACCAGAATTATCGGCTAGTATCTAGGCTTTTGCTTGGTCATATGAAGAATCAACTTATATCGATGTAAGACGAAGGCCTATAGTTAGTTAGCACTCACATTTATTTTAAATTTAAATTTTTAATGAAGATCACGCTAGAAGCCAATTAGAATAAGGCATCGTATTTTTTATCTATACTCGCCTGCATAAAACATTAAGCAAAACTTAAAAAATAGCTGTTAACTCTGCACGTAAGTGTGTATCTTTGCCTCGCTGTAAACGATACTCATTCTACGCAAAAAAATTTTATCCACAAAAAAAAATCCCAGTTTAGTTAATTTAATCAACGTCAACAACTAAAGATAATTCATTGTTTTATTTGAAGTTTAAGTAATAATGCTGATATATCGAAATCATTACCTTGATCACAAAACCAACCTTTATCTACATAGTTATCCACATAATTAAAGCGTGATGAACATGGATGAATATGGCCGCTTGTGGCATGCTTTACCTTTATATATTGTTAACACTATTTAGGTCCTCGTCATGACACTTCAAACACCATTAATTCCAGCCACTCCATTGGTATTGGTAGACGGTTCATCCTATTTGTTTCGGGCTTATCATGTGCCTTACTTGCAAGCATTGATGACATCTTATGGTCAACCAACAGGGGCAATTACCGGCGTACTAAACATGATCAAGAGCCTTCAGAAGGATTACCCTGAAGGTAATATTGTGGTGGTCTTCGATGCAAAAGGAAAAACCTTTCGCAACGATCTTTATCCCGAGTACAAAGCCAATCGCCCGCCCATGCCAGATGATTTAAGAACTCAGATTGCCCCATTGCACGAGATTATTGAAGCCATGGGATTGCCACTATTGGTTATTGAAGGGGTTGAGGCGGATGATGTAATTGGTACCCTAGCTAATCAGGCATCGATGCTGGGAATAGAAACGGTTATTTCTACCGGCGATAAAGATATGGCACAGCTGGTCACTCCCCATGTCAGACTGATTAATACCATGACCAATGTGGAGATGGACGAAGCTGGAGTATTCGAAAAGTTTGCTGTGCGTCCTGAACAAATCATTGATTACCTTGCGTTGATGGGAGACAAAGTAGACAACATTCCAGGCGTGGATAAATGTGGGCCTAAAACCGCGGCAAAATGGCTAGCGGAATTTGGTACGCTAGAACAAGTGATGGCCAATGCTGACAGTGTAAAAGGTAAGGTAGGCGAACATTTGCGTAACGCATTACAACAATTGCCCTTGTCCTATCAGCTAGCCACTATTAAGTTAGATGTAGACTTAGCTGTCAACGTTGAGACTATTAGAGCCACGGAGCAAGACAATGACAAGCTAATTTCGTTAGCCAATCAATACGAGCTAAAACGTGTATTGACCCAAGCTCAACAAAAGCAAGTCAATGCCCCAATAAAAACGCAAACTGAACCAGCATCATCAAAGATCGAAACAGATTATCAAACTATCCTTACTGAGGCCGATTTAGATACTTGGCTTAGCAAATTAAAAGCCGCTCCGTACTTTGCCTTTGATACCGAAACCACCAGTCTCAATTATATGGAGGCAGAACTAGTAGGCCTGTCTTTTTCGGTGACTGAAGGCGAGGCAGCCTATCTACCTGTTGCCCATGATTATCTAGACGCTCCAGAGCAACTGGATAGAGAAAAAGTATTGGCTTTATTAAAGCCCATACTCGAAGACCCCACTATTAAGAAGATTGGCCAACACCTAAAATACGATAAGAATGTGTTGGCTAACTACTCGATCAATTTACAAGGCGTTGCCTATGACACCATGCTTGAGTCATACATATTGAATAGTGTGGCTAGCAAACACGATATGAATAGTTTGGCTCTAGCTTACTTAGGCCACACTACTATTCATTTTGAAGATGTCGCAGGAAAGGGCGCTAAACAGCTCACATTTAATCAAGTAGAGTTAGAGAAAGCGGCCCCCTACGCAGCTGAAGATGCCGATATCACCTTGCGTTTGCATCACGCCATTTGGAAGATGTTAGCTCAGGAGCCGGATCTTAAGAAGGTATTTGAAGAAGTTGAGCTGCCGTTATCGGCAGTGTTAGCCAAGATGGAACAATTTGGTGTGCTGATCGATAGCCAACAACTTGGCCAACAAAGTCAAGATTTGGCCACACGTATACTCAATCTTGAAAAGGAGGTACATGAATTAGCCGGGCAAGAATTCAATTTAGCGTCACCCAAACAATTACAAGAAATTCTTTACACAAAGATGGATTTGCCGATACTCAAAAAAACCCCGAAAGGAGCACCATCAACGGCCGAAGAAGTATTACAGGAGCTGGCGATCAATTATCCATTGCCCAAATTATTGATGGAATACCGAGGCCTGAGCAAACTTAAGAATACCTACACAGACAAGCTGCCAAGAATGATCAATGCCCGCACTGGCCGAGTACATACCTCCTATCATCAAGCCATAGCGGCCACAGGTCGGTTATCTTCAACAGATCCAAACTTACAAAACATTCCCATTAGAACCGCAGAAGGCCGTCGTGTCAGACAAGCTTTCATTCCCAGACCAGGTTATAAAATTGTGGCGGCAGATTACTCGCAGATTGAACTACGTATAATGGCCCATTTGTCTGGTGACAAGGGACTAGTAGATGCCTTCGCTAGTGGTAAAGACGTACATCGGGCAACAGCTGCCGAGGTATTTGATACCACTTTAGCCGAGGTCACTATAGATCAACGGCGCAGTGCCAAGGCCATAAACTTTGGTCTAATTTATGGTATGTCAGCATTTGGTTTATCTAAACAATTGAACATTTCACGCTTTGATGCACAAAAGTATATGGATCTATATTTCGAACGCTACCCCAGCGTTCTCACCTATATGGAAAACACTAGGCAACTGGCAAAAGAGCACGGCTATATATCCACGGTATTCGGCAGAAGATTATATCTGCCAGAAATCAATTCCAGCAATGGTATGCGCAGAAAAGGTGCAGAGCGGGCCGCGATTAACGCCCCCATGCAAGGTACAGCAGCCGATATAATCAAGAAGGCCATGTTATCTGTAGATGCATGGATCGAGACGCTTGCCCACGATGAAGTCAGAATGATTATGCAGGTTCACGATGAACTGGTGTTTGAGATCAAACAAGGATCATTAGAACAACATCAAGTGGATATAATCCGCTTAATGGAGCAAGCAGTAGAGCTTGACGTACCTCTGGTGGTAGAAGCAGGGGTGGGAGACAATTGGGACCAAGCACATTAGTTCAAATATGGCTCTGCCTGAACTCATTAATTTCAAGAGGATTGAACTTTTTAAGCGCTCAGAGCTCTTATTAATAGATGTGTGTATTCTCCGTGAGTTTTAGCCTCGTTCCTTATTGAGGCTTTTTTTTGTTTAAATTTGTCGTTTTGTGGAACCTTTGGCAAGGGCCTCTGTCTTTATTAATAGTGTGTGTGTTTTATTTGTGTTCTAAAAGTATTTTAGCCTCATTCTTTAATGAGGCTTTTTTTTTTAAAATTGTGGCTTTGTGGAACCTTTGGCAAGGACCACTGTCTGTATTAATAGTGTGTGTTTTATTTGTGTTCTAAAAGTATTTTAGCCTCATTCTTTAATGAGGCTTTTTTTTGTTTAAAATTGTGGCTTGTGGAACCTTTGGCAAGGACCACTGTCTGTATTAATAGTGTGTGTGTTTTATTTGTGTTCTAAAAGTATTTTAGCCTCATTCTTTAATGAGGCTTTTTTTTGTTTAAATTTGTCGTTTTGTGGAACCTTTGGCAAGGACCACTGTCTGCATTAATAGTGTGTGTTTTATTTGTGTTCTAAAA
>JAWUWP010000022.1:0-52737 GCA_034111785.1 Paraglaciecola sp. | reverse complement strand
CGAATTTTGCTTTGAAGGTGTGCGAGATCTAGAGAATTCCCCTTATATTATGTGCCAGTGTTGTCATGTGGAAAAACCCGACATCATAAAGCAACGTAAGCGGTAAAATCCTCGTTTTTGACACTCATTACAAACCTAATGGCAAAGCCCTACTTAATCTACTCTGGGTAATACACAACAGGCGCTATCTGTTCCTAACAGATAGTTTAAGAGAGTTGCCTATTGCTATATTTTAGCTAATTTCAGCTATATTTCAGCTATACCCGAGGTGATATGACAACAGTGTTAACTCCAAAAATAATGTCTGGTGGTGGCAAACACGTTGCTCCGGACGTGCAAAAGCTTAGGACCGTAATCCGTAACCTTGAGGGTAAATTATGATCGAACAATATCAAGATATTATTGACAACTGTGAGGCGTATTTGGGTGCATTGCAGCATCTGTATGTCGAATCAAATGACACGCCTCCGGGGAGGATGATTTCACAACTTAAATGGCTATGCCAAGAGATACAATGTGAAAGACTAGTACTGCCTCTGGATAGACAGTATTACAGTACTCTAAGTCATGTATTTGTAGAGCATGCAGATATTATGTTGGTGGCCACTCCTTTAGCCAAGGTTTACCACAAACGATTATTAAATCTGTTAGACAATCGCTTACTTGTCAAGCCAGAATATAGCCATATAGTCCTGCCATTGTTGGATTATCTAATCGATCGCTTTGATAAGGATGAAACCATTTACAAAAATAAACTGACAGAATTACGCAGCTTGGTAGAGTCAAGCATTACCCTTTTCCCAATAAGCCGAGGGGCTTTTAGAATATTGGAGTTATCCTTTTTTGATTCCCTGCAACTGAAGGGCATTCACAATGGGATCCAAACCATGGAAATGATCATCGAATTTTGCTTTGAAGGTGTGCGAGATCTAGAGAACTCTCCTTATATTATATGCCAGTGTTGTCATGTGGAAAAACCCGACATCATAAAGCAACGTAAGCGGTAAAATCCTCGTTTTTGACACTCATTACAAACCTAATGGCAAAGCCCTACTTAATCTACTCTGGGTAATACACAACAGACGCTATCTGTTCCTAACAGATAGTTTAAGAGAGTCGCCTATTGCCTTGTGTTAGCTATATTTCAGCTAATTTCAGCTATGATGCAACCCCAAGCTACACCTTATCTAGTGTAGCGAGCCGCTTCGTTCTTTGCTGGGATGGTGTTTACTATAAATTCTCGTAAGTCTTGGTTAGATAACCTTAAATCTTCTCGTCGCAGATACATCATATGACCACTTCTATAACCCTTGAAACTCAAGCGGTCTTGCATTTTGCCACTAGGATCCAGTTGCCACATCGTATATTTGGCGTCAAAGTAGTTAGTGGCACCGTCATAGTAGCCTGATTGGATCAGCACATTCAGGTAAGGATTTTGTGCCATGGCCAAGCGTAGATTTTCACCCGTATTATCATCGGTTCTATCCCATGGTCTAACCGGGCCAAACATGTTGTATTTAATGTCGGTTTCGTATTTTAGTTCGGCCCTAATGTAGTGATTAATAGCCGGTGTGAATGAATGTAACCATGAGGTTAGTTCAGGCCAATAATCGGGACGATCCCCTGTTTGTTTTTTATCTATGCCCAAATAGCGGCTATCTAAACGGCCTATGGTTTTCCCTTCGTCACGCAATAATTCTTTCCAAAAAAAGGCGTTACTAATATCTAAATTGCTACTGCTTACTGCCTGTGCACTAAGGCCCGAATAACGAGATACCTTGGCTATCACCTGATCTTTTTCACTTTGACTAATAAACCCGCCCTTGGCAATGGCTGGTATGTAGGTATTGATGGTGTAGTCTTCGACTTCTGCTAATACCTCATACAAGTCTTTGCTTTGTAGATCGGTGGCAAGCTTATTGTGATGCCAGGCTGTTGCTGCAAAATAAGGCAGGCGATTAGCCGCCTCCACTGGCCCTTCTCGCTTTATGCCAATTTCGGTGGGTGACACTAACACCACACCGTTTAAATACATCCATTGGCTATTTTGCAACTCAAGGGCTAAACCCGAGACACGATTAGTGCCGTAGCTTTCACCAATTAAATACTTGGGTGAGGTCCAACGTTGGTGCCGCGTGACAAAAGTGTTTAGCCATTCTGCTAAGTATTTAATGTCGGCATTCACCCCAAAAAACATCTCTTTTAGTTTTTCTTTGCTGGGGGTTTTGCCTTCCTTGTCTGGCAATACTCTGCTGTAGGCGGTATTCACCGGATTCACAAAGACGATATCTGCCACATCTAAAATAGAGTAAGGGTTGGTTTTTACACCGTATGGCTGCACCGGATAACCTTCATCGTCGATATTGAGGGTGCGAGGGCCAGTGTAGGCCACATGCATCCATACAGACGCAGAGCCCGGGCCACCATTAAAAGAGATCACTAAGGGCCGCTGGCTTTTATCTTTTATATCGGTGCGCTGGTAATAGGTATAAAACAAAGTGGCAGTGGCTTCGCCCTTATCATTCCACACAGGCTGGGTGCCAGTAGTGGCGGAATAGCTGACACGTTTGCCTTTGATCTCAGTTTTATGTTTGGTAATGACAGCAGACTCAGCTTCTATGGCGCGATCGGCTGCAAAACAAGTGCTGGGTAATATGCTGAAGGTAAACAACAACATACACACAAATAGGGCTCGGATTTTTAACATGGCTTGCCTCTTAGGATACTCATAAAAATGAATGGCTTAGCGGCAATATCAAAATACCAACGCCAAGTTAACTAGGCACACACTATAAATCTTTAATTGCATAAAACCATTAAGAATTTGGTGTGTATTGGTCAGAGGCCGCCTGCTTTGGATCTGAGTTATCCCACAAGATGGTGCAAGAGCGGTGTGATCTATCTTTGTGCAAGGAAATAATACACAGACTGCTTTTTTGCTGTTGCGGGCCTTTGCTGGTGACGAAGCGGGCTATCTTTAAGGTAAATACCCTGATCCCTGTGGATATCACATCGGTCAGCCTTGACTGGCAACTGTCACAGGATTTGAAATAATCTAACATGGCGTTGTTTGCTGATGGACTAGCTGTCGCTAATTTGTAATGGGCTCACTCACATCATCGACGTTGCCACTTTAACCCTACTGTTTTTTGTTATTCGGACCAATACCAACTAGTGACGTTATAACGATAGTTATGGGTATTGTCAGCGCTCAGTTTTTCAACCCAATGCTCAGAGCCCTCTGATGAGGGATCAAACAACAGGCAACGGTTGTATAAAGGGGCAATACGGACCCCTTTGTCTTGCTTAGCCTTAAAGACTAGCTCACCACCGCTATCTGTGGGCCACGCTTTGTTTAAATACAACAGCATACACACCACTCTTCCGGGAGAGTCGTCGGCATGTAGCTCAACAAAATCTTTTGAGCCTAAGCGGAAGTAGTTGGTATTTATACTTGGCTGGGCGACATTTTTGTCTGTTAAGGGCACCTTAAAAATAGTGGATAAGTAGCCCATAAATTCATCGCTACGTAAATATAGCAAAAACGCCTTTGCTGTATTATCAGTCAAATTAATTTTATCAGGTGACCATAGATCGCGCTGTACAAAGCGTTCTTCTTTGCTGGCTTGTTGCCACTGAGTTTCATCCACATATAAGGCAGAATAGGTATGTTTTTGGGTTTGCCAAGCATGATCTTGTTGTAAAGCACTGATGACTTGATTGAGTTTGACTTGATCAAATAAGCCGTCGATAACCACATGATTAGGGCAAGAGCTTAATAAAGACTGGCGATAGGCGCTTACTGCAGGATCGCTTATTTGCTGCTCATTCAACCACATTACAACTACCCGTTGGTATTTTTAACCACAACCTAAAAATGTGATCATACAGGCTTGCAGCATAATTCCTATCTTAGTGCTGTAAAAAGCAAGGTATGGATGGATTTAGGTAACGTTTAAGCTGACTGATAAGGGGCTTTGCTTGCAAGCTCATCCTTAGACTGCGCGGTACCGGACATTATGTGGGTCTTGAACATTGCTTGGCTTTATCACTGCTAAAGTCATGAGCCTATTAGCTATTGCTATACGAAGCCTGCACCCCTTCTAGATAGCCTAAGGCAAAGGCCGCATGTGGGCTTCTATATCTAAGGATCCCTGCTGGACTCTCATCTAAGGAGTCTAACCCTAGGGTCATGGATTCACTTCTAATGGCTCCTTGTGCATAACCCTTTTCATAGGCGCAACCGGCACATCTATGGCGACCATGCCCCCCCTGATCACGAGGTAAATAATGTAAAGAAACTAAATCACTATGTGCTTTACCACAAACACTCATATTGTACTCCTAGATAACAATTGAACATTTAAGGTAAATAAAGGTTCGGAGCTGGGGATGTGGAATTTAAGGATGAAAAGGCCTGCCTTGCTTATCGTCAGTTAAGCGCCTAAAAACCAAACATTCTATAACCTTAGCTCATTTGATAAAACACGCCATTTTTCATGACGATTTTTGACGACTTTAATTTCTAACCCTGGATAAGTAGGGGCTATTGGCGATTTTTTTGCCCTTATAATAAAAGGCAGATTTCATTCAGGGGGCCTGTTAGTTCTCCCCCAAATGACTGGGATTGAGGTGTGGGTGCGCCCTTGTGATATTCAAGCATTTGGCCACAGTCGCCTTTTTAAAACCTCCCTATGGCCATAATATTCTCCTTAGCCGCCAAAGTGAATTCTGACCCCTGCATTGACAATAAAACTGTCGTTACGAGACCAGATGTCTGTTGTCCATCTGCTGCGCGATTGGGTAACACCAGTGGATCTTCTTTGGTTTGGCGAATATTGAGCAAGTTTTCGGCATTGATAAACCCACTGAATTGGCCGACCGTCATTTCCCCAAGTAGCCCAAGATGCCAATAAGGTTTGCTCTCAGTGCGATATGGATTTCCGTCTAGGCGCTCTGCTCACCTGTGTAATAAACTTCAAAACCCAGCCTGTGGCTGCCGTGTTGCTCCCACATGGCAAAAAAACCGGCTAAATGACGTTAAGTTTAAAGTCTAACCACTTGTAGCGCAGCATGAGTTCAGAGCCATTAATGCGTGACTCCCCTGGGAATTAATTAAGCGGACGGGATCAAGTAACCCCAGGTTTTGCGAAGAAAATGCCTGTAACTCGGTCACACCCTCGACTCTCTAACTAAACAAAGTGACACTCGTTTCGAGCTTGTTAACTTGATAACCGATATCCAGGGAGGACGTCAGGGCGGTTTCTTATTGTATGTTATTTAACGGCGCCAGACGTGACAGGCCCGCCGCTTCGAACTCTTCAACAAAAGGCGTTGGCGCAAAGTAATCACGACCATAAGAGGCTCTAACGGTCCAGTCATCTGGGCGATAGAGCATAAATACACTAAGGCTAAACTGCTTGCCAAATTCGCTATGATCATCCAAGCGCGCGCTCAAGGAAGTGGACAATTGCTCACTCAGCTCATAGTCGGCTTGGGCAAACCAACCCGGTACATCATAACGATAATCGAAGTTGGCAAAATCTTCTCACTGAAAAAGATCTGATTCTGAGGTGCACCTGCGCCAGAGTTTGACCCAGTATTAGCTTGGCCCTTAAAGGATAAATCGTAGGTCCCTTGCTGATCATCGCCATTTAGCAAGCCCCCTTTAATCAGCACCTTGAGTATTTCACCCAGCGGGCTATTGCACTAAGCCTTGCTGAATACTTAATCATTCAACATACGTACTTCGTGTTGTGGGAAGGGGATTTTCACACCTTGCTCGTTAAGGGCGGCGTAGATCGCAGCATTTAACTTAAAACGTAATTGATGAAACTTACAAGTGGGCAACCAAGCTCGTACACTAAGGTTAAGGCTACTGGCGCCAAAGCTGCCTATACCGACTTGCAGTTTTTGTTCGGTTTTTGGTACGCCCTCTTCATCTAACGGCATCTGAATATCTTGTAATTCTTCGAGCTCAGCTAAGGCTTGCTGGACGATCTGTATGGCCCTAGGTGCGTCTTCGCTGTAAGCGATCCCTATGCTTATTTCGGCCAGCATATTGGCATAAGAGTTGTGAATGATTTCACCGACTATATGCCGGTTTGGAATGGTTATCTCTGTGCCGTCTTCGTCTATTAACATGGTGCAAGCCAATTGCACTTTTTTCACCAGACCGGTAACACCTTGCACCTCTATGGTATCGCCGACGATAAAAGGCCGAGTAATAATAATATTTAGACCTGCCGCATAATTAGCTAACACACCTTGCATGGCTAGTCCGGCACCCAGTGATAGTGCGCCAATCGCCGCGACAAAGGGGGTAACACTAATACCGACTTTACCCAAGGCTATAATGGCTATCATAACCACTATGATAATTTTGATGGTAGAGCCAATAAAGCCTGAGAGCGTCACGTCCAGCTTCTTTTTAAGACATAAGCGCTCAACTATTTTACTTACCTTGTTAGCAACCAGTATGCCTACCAGCATAATGAGCAAGGCCCCAATGATCTGGAAGCTATATCCTACAAAAAACTCCACCACCATTTGATAAATCGCATTAACTTGCTCTAGCTCCTGACCAATGCTTTGCACAACATCAAAGTCTTGCAGACTGGTTGGTGGTGCCTCTGTGTTTGTTGCACTGATGTCTGCGGCATGTTTTTCCTGCTCACTGAGTTCAGCCGTCCCCCCTGTTGACTCAGATATAGGCTTGCCTGCTACTTCTGCGGCAGCCGCTGATGTTATGGCTAAGGCGTTATCACTCATGGGGATCCTCTTGATTATTGGCGCGACTAAAGTGGTTATGGGCTACCAGTGCTTATAGCCATACACCTTAGTGTGGTGTGTCGATATTAACGGCATATTAGCGCGCCATCCATTAAAAGTCCTGACTCATCTCGCACCCAGATCCAAGGGAAAAGCCCGCAAACTTGTTGAATCCCGGGGTAAGATCAGCCAAGCATTAACATGGGAGGGTTGATCATGTTTTTTGGAGCGAAGCATTAGCGGAAAATTCCAACTGCTAGCCTTTATTAGTTGACTGGATTATTCGAAAATTAGGAGTTAAAGGTGGAAAACACTCGCCACCGGCCTCAGTACAGCCCAAAATGGTCACCCTCCACACAAATAGACATGCAGACAACAGACTACATGTCTATATTTCCTAGACGATTACCGTCTATTATTTGTCACTTGAACAACTTATTATGTATTGTTTTCTGAAAAGCTGCCGTTTTCAATGCCTCTGTTTGCTGGACCTATTACAACAGTACCCGCAAGTTTGTCATGCCACCCTTGTTTCTTTTTATCCCAACATATCCATAAAAGACCAAGTCCCATTGGAAGTATTGAAATGTAATATCCAATATAGCGAATGACAGCTTGTTTAACTGTGGGAGCATTACCTGTTTTTGCATCTACAATTTTGACTTTAAACAGCATTTTACCGGGCGTTGCCGATTTATAAATCCAAAATAATATGGTGGATAAAAAAAGAAAAATCCCTTGGATTACAGAACCAGCAATTTCCGTATTAGGACCTCCTGATGGCCAATAAGAGCTGCCATACAGCTGGTACAATGTTGCCATTACAATTACAGCTATTAATATATTATCAATAAATAACGCTCCAAACCTAGTCCAAAAGCCAATATATATTTGTGATGATTCGAATTCTTCCATTTCTATACTACTCATTTACTTCTCCATTATTGATTGAAACACTAGTATGCCTAACCATATTAATAAAACAAAAAAGTAAGTGTTTAACACTGGCTTTAAATTTATTTGTTTTCTGTAAAATTAGACATTCATATAAGTTAGTACAACATCTGTTATTTTTCCATATGTTGGATCTTAACACTGAAAAATTACCGCAATTATTGATGATCTTGCAAAGGAGCCAATCCAAACCTAGGTCATTTTTTATATTTCCCCCAGACTTTATTCAAAGTGCTCTTCGACGCTGAGTTTCTGGTCTGTAAATCACGCAGATTATGGTGATATTTTTGTAACTTGTGCTACATGTGATAATCAAACACTATTATATCTTCTAGTAACGGACTGAACACGGCTTTGAGTGCTTCATGCTCAGGATGGGGCAAGTAATGCTTGCGGGCCTGCTCATTAGTAAACGTCATTAAAACAGCATGAGTGTAGCCTTTATTAAGAGACTCAGGACTGTCGTTAATACCCCACTCAACAGAAATAACACCTTCAATCTTTTGTGGCATAGATCCAAATAACACCCTTAGCTTATCTATCTCAACAGCCTCTGCTAAAGGCTTAAATTTAATGAGTAATATATGTCTTATCATCTGCTCTCCGTGGTCAATGCAGTAAGGATTGGCCGTCGCCAGGTTGCTCGCGGTGTTAGGCTCGGATCACTAGCGTAATAAGCAGCCCTTGCAGCAACACTATGACCCAATACATTAATTGAAAGGTCCCCTTTATGGTTTTGTGCCTAAACAATTGTTGAGCGACTAACGCAGCAGGCGTACCACCTGTTATTGCCAGAGTATGCAGGGCCCATTCTGGCACCCTCAATTTTCCGGTTCCGGCTATGGCTTTGTCATAACCATAAATGAGTAAGGTTGTGATATTTATTCCTAAAAAATACGCTGTGACAGCATGCATGCTTTGGCCTAGATAGAGCGCTATCACCAGAGTAACAACAACGACCAAAGATCCAAAAAATACGCAGGGGGATGGTTGCTTGCGACCTGCGATCACCAGTACTGCAGCTCTACCTTTTGCGGTTTTCTTGATCTCAAACTCGACGGATTGCCCCGGGCCGAGCTTATTGGCATTATTAACATTACTGATGTGAACAAAAATATCTTTTTCGTGGTGATCGGAACGAATAAATCCAAAACCTTTATGGGTATCAAATTTTACTACTGTGCCCTTCACTCTGCTTCTCCTGGTTATGCCTAACGTTTTGCCAAGGGGCAAGTTCGCAGATCGTTGAATAGCACTATGGGTCGCTGTCCCGGTGTTTGCGGCGAACTTAGGCAAGTTGCTTAGTGATAAGGGTTATATCTCAATACACGAAGTCCTTTGATGTGCATTTGACTGATCCTTTGTTGTTGCTTGAGAAGCCCCGGTCGTTAAAAATACGCCAAAAGGGCCAGAAAAATCTAACCCTTGCGCATTTGGGTATATGAGATCCCAGCATTCAACGCACGCCCCTCAAACTCAAGTTAACATGACCTATCACCTGAGGTCTGCGGCTCGATAAGAGGCTCACGTTATGATGGCTGTTATTTTAGATATGCTTGCTTAGTTAACATCTTCTTAATAGCGATGAATAAAAAAATCATCCATTTTGCTGTACATAGTCACTAACGGCTTTTAAGTAACTCTCTTTTGCGGGATCTGATAACCATGCCACTTTAAACGAGTTACTTACCAGGGTTTCTATTTGAGCCTGAGTGAAATTACCCTCTTGCTGCAGTTCGATCAAATTTTCATTCATATAAGCACGAAAATAAGCCGGGTCGTCAGAATTGATGGTGACCAACAGCTCTTTGTTCAACATGCTGTGGATCTCGTTTGAAGTGAGGGATTGCACCACAAAACGATTTGATACCGGGCAAACCGTTAAACCGATATTTTTGGCCTTGATCATTTCGCATAGCGCTTCGCTTTCTAGAGCGTTGACCCCATGGTCAATCCTATCGACCTTGATGTCTTGTAAACATTGCTCTATATGGGTTAGCGTATTTTGCTGGTTTACGTCGCAATGCATGGTTAACTTTAGCCCCATCTCTCTGGCTTGGGCAAACACCTCTGAAAACTTAATAGGCGGATTATTGCGTTCGTCAGAATCCAGTCCAACGCCCACTATCCAATTTAGATAAGGTCTCGCCATGTCTAAATGCTGCATCGCAGACTCGGCGCTGAAGTCGCGTAAAAAACACATGATTAATTGGCTAGCGATACCCAGCTCTTTTTCTGCCGCTTGCTGCGCTTTATGGATCCCGGTGATCACTGTTTCGAAACTAAGGCCTCGGCTGGTATGAGCCTGTGGGTCAAAAAATAATTCGGCATACACCACGTTTTGACTGGCCGCCTTGCACAAATACTCAAAGGTTAATTGATAAAAGTCGCTTTCTTCTATCAATACGTCCATGGCCGCATAATAGATAGCTAAAAAAGAAGGAAGATCATGGAAATTATAAGCCGCCAACAGTTCTTCAGAGGTTTTGTAAGGGATCGCCACCTTGTTTTTTTCTGCAAGGGCAAAATTGAGTTCAGGTTCAAGCGTACCCTCAAGGTGCACATGTAGTTCTGCTTTTGGGATGTTTTCAATAAATTTTTGCATCTGGATCACGCTCTCTTGGCTGTCAATTTCTTTCACTTATAAGTCCACACCTGCAAATTTTGTACCCCTTGTATACTCACCTAAATAGGCCGCTAGCAAGGCTATACAAAGCAAAGGAGGGATTAGCAACGCACAGATGCCACATGATAATGCACGCTCGCACAGCGGCTGTGCGTTTAGCGTTTTAAACATTAAAGGCATATGACTCAATTTAGATTATTTTCCTTTGGATAAGATGTGCAGGCTCATCTGCTCTGCGTCTAATAGCAGCCAAATCTTGCTGATCTTCGGGCATAAGTAACCGTCCGGCTTCATCAATTAATTCAGAAACTGACGGATCACAAGCCGCAGCTCTCAATTACAGGGCATTGTGTATTGCGGGCTCAAAATAAAACGTCGATCCTTTAGAAAGAATACTCATAGTGATCTGCGGTTGACTCATGAAGTCACATCATAGCGTTATCACGCCAAACTATTCATAACCTTCTAACGGCAAAATACAGGATTGAAAATTGTTTGCCGTATTGCAGCCTTACATTCTTCAATCCTGTATTTTAAGGTTGTGTTGCTACTCATCTAGTCGGCCAAAACGGTATGATCCCTGGAACTCGTTTTTTATAATCCCCGTACACATCACCAAAGTGAGCTTCGAGAGATTTTTCTTCGTAATGCAGCCCAATAAAAATATATAGGGTCATGCAAATAGAGAGCATGAACTGGGTCATACTCATATGGGCTGTAGACCAAATACCCATCAAAACCCCTGTTTGAATGGGATGACGAACGATACTGTAAAGAAAGCCTTCCTTAAGCTTGTCGTCCTCGGCGGTGTCGGTGGTTAAGCTCTGTTTCAACCCCATAAGGTGGAAATGGTCAATCTCGAAGGTAGCAGCCACTAGTATCAACCAGCCAAGGACATGAATAGTCTTTAATATTAGAACCACAATAGTATTATCTGTAGTCCACAACGTCCCCGCTAATGGTTGCCAATAAAGGCAAATAGCAAACATAAAGATCCCCGAAATCATAACGTAGATACTACGCTCTATCGCTGAAGGCACAATTCTGGTTAGCTTTTCTTTAAAGCGACTGCGGGCAGCAAGACTGTGGTGCAGTCCGAAGAATACGAGTATGACCAAATTGACAATAACAGCCTGCATAGTGATGGTATTAGCTACGCCAGAATTGATATGTATTGGCAGAAAGCTCCAGCTCCCCATATAGAGCATAAAAGCAGTCAGCCCAGCTAATCCAATCAGGTAGGCAAAAACCCCATAAAGGGAAATCATAGCTTTTGTCATTTTATTACTCCCAATCTAAAATTAATCAATCGGTAAGTGCTTGCGAAGACATCACGCCCCTATATGGCGCGGTAAGGAGCGCAGCAAGTTGGGGACGGATTGATTGGTTTGTTAGCTGCCCCTGTGGCGATAACGTAGCCTGCGCTGTTGCTAGACTAAGTTAATGCATGATCCTTCGGCAACCGCCGTTGTGCCTTAACCTTGCCAGTGATTGATTGTTAACATTCCCAGAACTTACCGATTACGTGAACGGATTTTACCGACAGTGATTAAGTAAAAACCTCACCGCCTTGAACACCATTATAGAAGAAATTTGAGAATACGCTTTGGCATGCTAACGCTTAACATATGGGGGTTTTAGCAGCGCTTTACCCGCGAGTAAAATTTCCACCATGATGTTTTTTAGGTGCCACTATCACTAGGTTACCGTACCCTATTTTGACCAATGTGGTCGTGGCACCCTTTCTGAAATGCGTCATACTAGAGCCGAACAAGAGGTAAACTTTCTGATATGTCTTCTAGACTGCGTTCAAGTTGACTGCTTTTCATATAGCAAAGCGCAGAGAAGTTCATAACAATACTTGACGCTCTTAGTCATCCGCCACGAATTGATTGTTTTGACACCTCTGGTAGACCGCGGAAGTTTATATCGGGTCGACTAAAATCATGTCTGAAAGCTATGGGGTGAAACGCGGAATAATTCCTAGATCTTGTTGTTTACCAGAAATTTGACTGAAGCTGTATTGATAACCCGCACTCTTAAGGACGATTCTCCATCTGGGTCCCTGTCATTCAATCAAGCATAGCTCGGACCTAAGGCCAGCTTGCTAGAGACTCAGGAAGGATAGAGCAGGGTCAAAGCCATAGTAACCTTGACCCTTTTGTTGTTATGTCTAATACAGCGCCTTAATCGTCGTCTTCTACCAAGGTCATCAGTGAAGTATTCCCACCTGAGGCGGTAGTGTCTATGCTGACGGTCTTTTCGCTAAGACAACGTTGGATCAAGTGGTCGTTATATTCCGCTGTGATGACCGGCAATATTGCCCCACTGCGATTGGCCAACATTTGCACCATATAACTGGAGCGATCACTTTGACTGTCGATGACCACACCCGCCAGTGCTTGGTCGGCTAACAAGGGCCGTATGTGATGCAGTTTAGCAACCTGGAATACTCCTTCCGGTGCGCCAGTAGCAATAAACTGCTCGCGGAATTCTATCGCTTCAGCGTAAAACAGTTCAGAGACCACTGCAATAACCACATTGCCTGTTGCCAAAGCCGTGACGATAGATAAAACCCAATACTCGAAGGTCACGTCTTTATCGGCAAAGCAAACCAAGATCCCTCTGGGCTCTAGGTATAAGACATTCGACTCACCTGTTGGCCCCGGTAAAATTTTTGGTTTTTTCAGGTGTTTTTCTATGCTGATCAGCTGAGAGCGGGCGGCGGCCAAGGTGGAATTTAAATCATCGGCCAACTCTTCCACTATGTCTACTTTGGCAATGGTCGCCAGTAACTGACGAACCGAAGATATACGGGTATTTAAGTCCGTTAAAGGCCATTCATGCTCGGTGCTACGGGCATTATTCATCAATTCGGCAGCTTCTTGTATGGCCTCGCTGTTACTTTCAAGAGCAATATCAATGCTTGGCAAGGCATCACTGAGGTCCCGTGGTGTGGACTTTTCCAGCATTAAGCGCGGCAAATAATTCGGTCCACCGGCTTTGGGGCCCGTTCCAGATAATCCACGTCCACCAAAGGGCTGGACCCCCACCACGGCACCGATCATATTGCGGTTAACATAGACGTTGCCGGCACGTGAAAGCTTCGTTAACTCCATGGCTCTAACATCAATACGAGTATGGATCCCCATGGTTAAACCAAAGCCTGTGGCATTAATTTTTTCTACTGTTTGCTCTATTTCATCTGCTTTAAAGCGCACGATGTGTACACAGGGACCAAATACTTCTCGTTTGAGTAGCGATATATCGGCAATTTCATACAGTTTGGGCGCAAAGAAAGTACCCTTATTGGCTGGTACTTTACATTCATAGAGCAGTGTTGCCTGCTCTTGCATGTCCACAGCATGGGCTTGCAAGTTAGCCAAGGCTTTTTGGTCAATCACCGGGCCAATATCCGTGGCTAAATAAGCAGGGTCGCCCACGCTTAATTCTTGCAGTGCGCCGACCAACATGTCGCTTATGGTATCGGCTATCTCTTCTTGCAAAAACAACACTCTAAGTGCAGAGCAGCGCTGTCCGGCACTTTGAAAGCCCGAAGCAATAACGTCATCGACCACTTGCTCTGGCAAGGCGGTTGAGTCTACTATCATGCAGTTTTGGCCGCCTGTTTCGGCTATCAGGGGAACTTGTTCGCCGCCTCTTTGCGCCAAGGCATTGGCAATAATGTTGCCGGTTACGGTTGAACCGGTAAACATAACCGCTTTAATGCGCTCATCGGGTAACAACACCTTGCCTACATCAGGGCCATTCGCAATCACAGACTGCACCACACCGGCAGGTAAGCCAACATACTCCATTAATTGCAAGGCACGCAGGGCAATCAAACTGGTTTGCTCTGCAGGTTTAGCGATCACGGTATTACCGGTGACGATGGCCGCTGCCACCTGGCCTAAAAAGATCGCTAGAGGAAAATTCCAGGGGCTGATACACAACACCACGCCACGGGGGGCCAATCTGTCTTCTTCGATTTCCTCTGCCCGGGCGGCATAATAACGACAAAAGTCCACTGCTTCGCGGATCTCATCCACCCCATCGCTGGTCACCTTGCCTGCTTCTTTGATACACAGGGCAATGAGCTCATCCATATGACGCTCAAGTATATCCGCACTGCGGCGCAATAGATCCGCTCGTTCGCTCATAGGCGTCTTTGACCAAGCGTCAAAGGCCTTGTGGGCAGTATTTAACTTATCCGCCATTTGCTGTGGGCTATCGTAGTGATGAAAGCCAATTATCTCATCCACATTTGCCGGGTTGCGTACCGCGTAGGCTCCCTTAGGCACCTGTTCTTCAGTTAAAACATTGTCTGCAAACCAGCTATCAACAGCGGCCTTAAGGGGAGTAATATGATTGATGTCGGTAACATCGAGGCCTTTTGAGTTGTCCCTTTCTTTTCCAAATAAGGCAATCGGTTTTTGGATCTGCTCGTTGTATTTGTGTTTCAGCCTTTGTGTTTTCTCGACCGGATCTTCGAGCAAAGATTCAACCGGTCTTGAGTCATCGACTATGGCATTGACAAAAGATGAGTTTGCGCCATTTTCAAGGAGTCGACGGACTAAATACGCCAATAGGTCTTCATGCTCACCCACCGGGGCGTAGATGCGGCATTGGATATTTTCTATGGTGACAATTTGATCATACAAGCTGTCACCCATGCCGTGCAGACACTGAAACTCAAAACCTTCTTTATCGTCACCGGCCAATTCTATTATCACTGCGGCGGTGTAGGCATTATGCGTAGCAAACTGGGGATATATGGTGTCACGATAATCCAATAGGCGATTTGCACAGGCATGGTAGGACACATCAGTAGAGGATTTACGGGTAAACACCGGGAAGTGCTCCAAACCATCTTTTTGCGCATTTTTTATTTCAGTATCCCAGTACGCGCCTTTGACCAGTCGCACCATCATCTTACGGCCAACTTTTTCTGTCAATTCCCGTAACCAGTCGATCACATACAAGGCACGCTTTTGATAAGACTGCACCGCTAAACCAAAGCCGTTCCAGCCTTTAAAGTCAGGATCACTGAATACCTGCTCAATAATATCCAAAGAGATATCCAGACGCTCTGATTCTTCCGCATCAACGGTCAAACCAATATCGTATTGCTTGGCCAGCAAGCATAATTCCTTCAATTTAGGTGGGATCTCTGCCATCACCCGCTCTCTATGGGTAAATTCATAGCGAGGATGAATGGCCGATAACTTAACTGAGATACCCGGGCTTCTTCTTGGGCCCTTGCCTTTTGCAGCCTGACCAATGACTTTTATCGCTTGTGCATAGGCATTAAAATAGTCGTCAGCATCTTTTTGTGTTCTGGCACCTTCACCGAGCATATCGTAGGAATAAACATAACCTTTGCGCTCTTTGTCCTCAGCCCGCTGCACCGCATCTTCGATAGTTTCGCCCATGACAAACTGTTGCCCCATGACCTTCATCGCAATGTTCATCGCTTTGCGAATAACCGGCTCGCCCACCTTACCCAAGGTTTTTTTCAGGAAGCCAAACTGATTACGTTGATTAGCATAATCAACCAAACCACCGGTTAACAATAAACCCCATGATGAGGCATTCACAAATAATGAATCACTATTGCCTAGATGAGAGCTCCATTGACCTTTGCTTAGCTTATCGCTGATCAATTTGTCTTGAGTCCCTTTATCTGGAACCCGCAATAAGGCTTCAGCCAGACACATCAATACCACACCTTCTGCTGAAGAAAGGGAGTATTCATTAAGCAACGCCTCAACCACGCCTGTGCCTTCTTGATCATTGCGAATTTGCAGCACCATTTTACGCGCCCTATCCCAGGCACGGCTGCGGGCCCGCATATTCACTTCTGCATCGGGCAAAATGTGTTCAACGGCAAGGTCTTCGTCGATACGATAAAAATCTCGGATCTTTTGACGAATGGCTGATTCAGTGACTAGGTTACCGTCAAACAACATATGCAACTCCAACAAATAAACAGAAAAATTAAACTACAGCTGTACTTTTTTTAAGCACCCTCAAGTTAAGGTGTAGTATATAGATAGCATGGTGAAGCGACAATTTTTGTGGCACGTAAATCCGGGAATAGTCAGTAATAAGTGGTATCTGTTTTTTTTTGCCCGTTTTCCACTTTTTAAAGAAGAAATTCGCTGTTTCAAAGTGGAATTGCACTGTATCGGCTAACAGAGGCATCATCATTGGTGAAATGGACCCAATTAACAATAAGCAATCAATGACTCAGTAACGATAAGTCGCAACCCAAGAGGCACCATTGTACAATTCGCATACGATCCCTAATTTAGCCGCTTGTCCTGCTTGATATTGAAACACCTTATTAAATTTCAAAGCTTTAACGGAGCTGCATAATGAACAACAAGCCTCTACAGCTCAAGAAACCCCTGGTAAAGTATTTTCAGCCGTTGTAGGCGCCTACGGAAAAGGCTTTGAACAGGCCAAAGGTCCTTTAAAAACTCTTAGCTATAAGCCCATAGCGAAGGCCCACTGGGGTTTGCCTTTTATTTACTTATTTTGTTTAGATCCTTTATTACATGAATATCTACAGTCAGAAAATAGCCGACTATAGAAATGCAATGACCACTCACGATTAGAATTAAAATATTGTCTTGGTTTGTAGCTCCAACATTTCCACAGACTGATGTTGCAAGTCCCCAGTAAAACTTAATATTCCAATACTATTCAACCAAGAACCACTGAGATAAGGTCTCCTTTTCCATTTAATTTCCCTCATTAATTTCCTGAAAATACCATTTTAAACATAACAATATTACTAGCCCAAAGCGTACAGTGTTTGCACGCCTCACTCTTACGGCTTACTCCATTTGTTTTTTATCATTGCCGCCTAGGACCTGCATAAGTCAGCTTAGCGGCCCTACTTATTGAGACCATAATGAGAAATATTGCAAAATACTCAGTGCTTGGGGTTGACTGCAATTCCGACTATAACTGTATATCAAGATAGTGATGTGCTGGGTGGATTGATGCTTATTGGCTGTTTTTGAATAGGCTCAAAGATGATATGTTGACGCGACGCTATCTAATACCTACCATTGAAACCTATATACAGTGGACCCGCTAGGCCATGCCGATTGGCGAACAACACCAATCTATACGCCTATTTTTCAATGACGGGGCAATTGACTGATCAGTCCCTTGTCTAGGACAAATAATAAGAAAATACCCCCTACCTATGGGCTACCTAATGAGCATCAACCACGGCATCCTCCTTGAGTCCTTCGCTATATCTGTATGCAGCCAGCAGACCATATTGATCACCTAAGGCAAGGGCACCGTGGAGGCTTCTATGCTTGTGTATACCAGGGGGAGTCTCATGTCATGAACCTAAGTCTAGGATCATGGTTTCATCCCTGAGCAACCCTTGTTGATCGCCCTTTTTGTAGGCGTAACCGACACATTTATTACGGCCATGGGCGCCGTGAACATGGCCATAATAATCACAGCAAATCAACGTGGCCCACATCACAAAGGCTCTTAATATACTCCTAGTCAACAATGGGATCTTTAGGTCACTAAAGATTCGAATGTGTCACCGGTTTAATCTCTCGATAAAGCACAGATCTTATGATTTCATTATTTAGTCGCACTGCAAGGGAATCCGAACGAAATTTGTAGGTTTATCAAGAAGAACAAACCCAGCACTTCAAAAGGTAGACTTAATAGGCAGATTGAAGCGGCTGGCAAGGATGGTGAGTAAAATATTATGGGTGATATGTGCCAGGGTCATTCCCCATGGTTTCTTTTGTGCCTTGAAATACAAAAAACCCAGCAGTGGTTTGCACCAGTGCTGGGTTTTTACATAAGCCTAATTAGGTTTAACTAGGCTTTATATAGCGTGTATTTTAATTATTTACGCAGTTTATTGATCAATCTTAACTGGGCAATGGCTTCTGCTAGCTCTACAGCGGCTTCGGCGTAATCAAAATCGGAACTAGGATTGGCGATATGCTCTTGAGCGCGTTTCTTCGCGTCTAGGGCTGCTTGTTCGTCAAGATCTTCTGCACGAATAGCGGTATCTGCCAATACTGTGACTGAGCCAGGTTGTATTTCTAGCACGCCACCGTTGATGTAGATACTTTCTTCATCACCGTGTTGCTTAACGAAACGTACCATTCCAGCTGACAAGTTTGTCAGTAACGGGGCATGACCAGGATATATTCCTAGCTCACCTTCACTGCCTGTTGCCTGAATAATCTCGACTAAACCAGAAAAAATATTGGCTTCGGCGCTTACTACGTCAAGTTGTACTGTCTTGGCCATAAAAACCTCCTATAAAAATAATCAGACGTGTCTTTCGACACGCTTACATATTTTTAGCTTTCTCGATCGCTTCTTCGATAGATCCAACCATGTAGAACGCTTGCTCTGGTAGTTGATCATATTCACCTTCCAAGATACCTCTAAAGCCACTAATGGTGTCTTTCAAGGAAACATATTTACCAGGCGAACCCGTAAATACTTCTGCTACGAAGAAAGGCTGTGATAAGAATCTTTGGATTTTACGCGCTCTTGATACTGACTGTTTGTCTTCTTCAGACAATTCGTCCATACCTAGGATGGCGATGATATCTTTTAATTCTTTATAACGTTGCAATACTGATTGCACGCCACGAGCCGTCTCGTAATGCTCTTGACCTATTACTAATGGATCAAGTTGACGAGACGTTGAATCAAGTGGGTCAACCGCAGGGTAGATACCCAAAGACGCGATATCACGTGACAGCACTACTGTTGCATCTAAGTGAGCAAAGGTAGTCGCAGGTGATGGATCGGTCAAATCATCCGCAGGTACGTATACCGCTTGGATTGAGGTAATAGAACCTGTTTTAGTAGAAGCGATACGTTCTTGTAGTACCCCCATCTCTTCAGCCAATGTAGGCTGGTAGCCTACCGCTGATGGCATACGACCTAACAGAGCAGATACTTCTGTTCCCGCTAGAGTATAACGATAGATATTATCTACGAAAAATAAGACATCACGACCTTCGTCACGGAATTTTTCAGCCATGGTCAAACCTGTCAAGGCAACACGTAAACGGTTTCCTGGAGGCTCATTCATTTGGCCGTATACTAGGGATACCTTATCTAGTACGTTTGATTCGTTCATTTCGTGATAGAAATCGTTACCTTCACGAGTACGCTCACCTACACCAGCAAATACTGAGTAGCCGCTGTGCTCGATAGCGATGTTACGAATAAGCTCCATCATGTTTACCGTTTTACCAACGCCGGCTCCACCGAACAATCCAACTTTACCACCTTTAGCGAACGGGCAAACCAAGTCGATAACTTTGATGCCGGTTTCTAGTAGTTCAACTGAACTTGATTGTTCTTCGTAAGTAGGGGCTTCACGGTGAATAGACATACGCTCTTCTTCACCAATAGGACCTGCTTCGTCGATTGGGTTACCCAATACATCCATGATACGACCAAGTGTGGCTGTACCAACGGGAACCTGAATAGCTTTACCGCTGTTTTCTACAGCTAGGCCACGACGTAGTCCGTCTGTGGAACCCATTGCAATGGTTCGTACTACGCCACCACCAAGTTGCTGCTGTACTTCCAGGGTCAAACCTTGCAAATCACCTTCAGTAACTTGCAATGCATCATATATTTTTGGAACCGAATCTTGTGGAAACTCAATATCCACAACGGCGCCAATAATTTGGACGACCTTACCTTGACTCATGTTAATTCCTCTTAAATTCTAAAACCATTGCCTACACCGCTGACGCGCCGCTCACTATCTCACTGATTTCTTGTGTGATAGCGGCTTGACGTGCTTTGTTGTATATCAATTGCAGATCATCAATTATGTCACCTGCGTTATCGGTTGCAGCTTTCATTGCAACCATACGAGCGGCTTGCTCGGACGCATTGTTTTCCACTACGCCTTGATATACCTGAGATTCAATAAACCTTTCTAACAGTCTATCTAAGATAGGCTGTGGGTCGGGTTCGTATATGTAGTCCCAGCGATGTTGTAATTGTTCTTCATCTGATTTTGGCAAAGGCAACAACTGATCGATCTGCGGCTCTTGGGCCATGGTGTTCACAAATTTGTTAAACACCAAATACAGGCGATCTATTTTGCCATCATTAAACGCATCTAACATGATACGCACCAAACCAATAATTTCTTTGACACTAGGTGCATCACCTAAACCAGACTGGGCAGCTAACACGCGACCACCAAACCGATTAAAGAATGCCACTGACTTAGCACCTAAAGCTGCGAAATCAGCTTCAACACCTTGTTCTTGCCATTTTTTCGCGTCTTTAACGACCATTTTGAATTCGTTGGTGTTTAAACCACCACATAATCCACGGTCGGTAGAAATCACGATATAGCCCACGCGTTTTACTTCGCGGTCTTCCAAATATGGATGGCGATATTCAAGGTTAGCGTTTGCCACATGACCGATTACAGATCGAATGCTATCAGCGTATGGACGGCTAAAAGCCATACGTTCTTGGGCTTTCCTCATTTTAGAGGCAGCAACCATTTCCATAGCACTGGTGATCTTCTGAGTATTTTTAATACTACCGATCTTACCTTTTATCTCTTTACCGCTGGCCATAAACTCTATCTCCGATTATTCAACATTTTGACCTTCGCCCTTTTTAATAAAGGGCAAGGGTCTAATTGACTACCACGATTGTGTTGCTTTAAATTTCTCTAAAGCAGCGTTTAGTGTGGCTTCAATTTCTTTGTCGAAATTACCTGTTGTATTGATAGTGTTCATCAGCTCAGTGTATTCGCTGTTCATAAAGGAATGAAGAGAGGCTTCGAAGTCTAGAATTTTACCTAGTTCGATGTCTTTCAAATGGCCTTTTTCTACAGCAAACAATGAAATACCCATGTCTGCAACCGAAAGGGGTGCGTACTGGTTTTGTTTCATCAATTCCATTACTCGCTCACCATGCTCTAGTTGAGCACGAGTGGCCTCATCAAGATCAGAAGCAAACTGCGAGAAAGCCGCAAGTTCACGATACTGAGCCAAGGCTAGACGAATACCGCCACCTAGTTTCTTGATGATTTTAGTTTGAGCTGCACCACCAACGCGAGATACCGAAATACCCGCGTTAACCGCAGGACGGATACCAGCGTTAAACAAATCTGTCTCTAGGAAGATTTGTCCATCGGTAATCGAGATTACGTTAGTCGGTACAAAGGCTGATACGTCACCTGCTTGGGTTTCGATAATAGGTAGAGCCGTTAATGAACCGGTTTTACCTGTTACTTTACCTTTAGTAAAACGCTCAACATATTTATCATTAACACGGGCTGCACGTTCTAGAAGACGTGAGTGGAGATAGAAAACGTCTCCAGGGTAAGCTTCACGTCCTGGCGGACGACGCAGCAACAATGAGATTTGACGATAGGCAACGGCTTGCTTAGACAAGTCATCGTATACTATCAACGCATCTTCACCGCGGTCACGGAAATACTCACCCATGGTACAACCAGAGTAAGGTGCCAAGTATTGAAGTGCAGCAGATTCAGAAGCAGAAGCGGCAACGACTATGGTGTGAGCCATGGCGTCGTGTTCTTCTAACTTACGTACTACGTTTGCAATAGTTGAGGCTTTTTGGCCTATCGCTACATACACACATTTAACGCCAGAATCTTTTTGATTGATGATGGCATCAATCGCAAATGCTGTTTTACCGGTTTGACGGTCACCGATAACCAATTCACGTTGTCCACGACCTACTGGGATCATGGCATCAACAGATTTATAACCTGTTTGAATAGGTTGGTCGACCGATTGGCGTTCAATAACGCCCGGTGCAATTTTTTCTACAGGTTCATAACCGGCTGCTTCGATAGCACCTTTGCCATCGATAGGGGCACCTAGTGTGTTAACAACACGACCTAGTAGGTTTGGCCCTACTGGTACTTCTAAGATACGACCAGACGATTTTACTTTAACGCCTTCTTGAAGGTCGGCATAAGGACCCATAACTACCGCACCTACAGAGTCACGCTCTAGGTTCAAGGCGATAGCGTAACGACTACCAGGAAGCTCAATCATCTCACCTTGCATTACATCTGCAAGGCCATGAATACGGATAATACCGTCGGTTACACCAACAATAGTTCCTTCGTTTCGAGCTTCACTTACTACTTCGAACTTCTCAATACGTTGTTTGATTAGTTCTGCAATTTCAGTGGAATTCAGTTGCATGCTCTTTTTCCCCGTTATGCTTGTAACGCGTCTGAAAGACGGTTTAATTTACTTCGAAGTGAACCATCTATTACTGTATCGCCAGCTTTAATAATCACACCGGCGACGAGTTCAGGATCCACGCTACAATTTAGCTTAACTTTTCGTGCAAGCCGCTTTTCAAGAGACTTACCGATAGATGTCTGTTGTTTTTTATTGAGTTTGACGGCTGAAGTAATATCAACGTCAATCTCTTTATCAAAATCAGCTTTAAGCTGATAAAACATACTCGAAATATCAGGCAGTACTTGTAAACGCTTGTTCTCAGCCAAAACATTCATAAAGTTTTGACCATGTTGGTCGAGCTGCTCACCACACACACCGTTAAAGATTTCAGCCAGCTTATCTGCAGCTAACGAGCCGGTTAATAATGTCTTAACCGTTTCGTTTTTTGATACTTCTGCAGCAAAAGCTAACATTTCTTGCCATTGTGTAATGGTTTTGGTCTCGACCGCGTAATCGAACGCAGCTTGAGCGTAAGGGCGAGCGATAGTAGCCAATTCAGACATAGCTCATTCTCCCCTATAGTTCAGCGACAAGTTTTGCAACTATATCACTTTGTGCCGCAGCATCTATTTCGCGCCCTAAGATCTTTTCAGCACCGGCCACAGCCAAAATAGCGACTTGTTTGCGTAACTCTTCTTTAGTGCGGTTTCTTTCTGCTTCGATCTCTGAGTGTCCTTGAGCAATGATTTTTTCACGCTCAGAATGGCCACGTTGCGTTTCTTCGTCAACAATAGTTGACCCACGCTTCTTGGCTTGCTCAATAATTTCTGCTGCTTGCGTCTTAGCAATTTTAAGCTGGGCATCGACTTCTACTTGAGCAACTTCAAGGGCTTTTTCCCCTTCCATAGATGCGGCTAAACCATCTGCAATCTCTTTCTGACGCTGCTCAATCGCACCTATTATTGGAGGCCATACATATTTCATGCAGAACCCAACAAAGAACATAAATGCGATTAATTGACCTATTAGAGTGGCGTTAACATTCACGACCAAATCTCCTAATTAAATGTTTGCTAAAAAAATGAAGGCTAACAACTAAGCACCAACAGCAAACAATAGGTACATAGAAAGACCAACACCAATCATTGGGATTGCATCAACAAGACCTGCAACAATAAACATTTTAGTTTGCAATGAGCCTGCTAGTTCTGGTTGACGAGCAACAGATTCTAAGAATTTTCCACCTAGTAGGGCGAAACCAATGGACGTACCTATGGCAGCCAAACCAACAATTATAGCAACTGCGATATATAACATGTAAATCTCCGAGTTTTAGTAAAGTTTAAAGTTAAAGTAAAAAAGTGTTTTGCAAACCTCTAGTGTTTTTCACTAGCTAAGCTTAAATATACAATGGTTAACATCATAAAAATAAAGGCTTGTAAAGGTAGTACCAACAAGTGAAACACTGCCCAGGCAAAGTGCAATGGTAATTGCATTAAACCCACAGTAGCTATCAAAATAAATATCAATTCACTGGCATATAAATTGCCGAATAAACGCAATGCCAATGAAAATGGTCGTGCTAATAAGGTAACCGATTCAATCATAAAATTGACTGGAATGAATGCCCAGTGATTGAATGGTGTCATCGTCATCTCTTTTGTAAAACCACGAAAACCCTTCATTTTGATTGAATAATATAAAATAAGGAAAAACACACCAAGAGCCAGCGCTGCCGTCACGTTTAAATCAGTAGTAGGAACTACCTTCATGTAAACATCTTTAGGATCCATGCCGAATCCATACTCTCCAACCATGCCGGCGATACTCGGTAAAACATCAACTGGTACCAAGTCCATCATATTCATTAATATTACCCAACAAAAAATCGTCAGTGCAAGAGGCCCTATCAATGTGCTTTTTCCGTGAAATGTGCTGGTCACGTTTTCGTTTACAAAACCGACCACTATTTCTACAAACGCTTGTGTTTTATTTGGCACACCCGCGCTGGCTCTTTTCGCAACTGAGCGGAAAAACCACAAAAACAAAATACCTAATCCTATAGACCATGCAAGTGTGTCCACGTGCCAAGTCCAAAAACCAGCGTCTGCACATGCTTTATTAAATGCAATTCCATTTTCGGTATTGCACATAGAAGCATTGGTTAAGTGGTGTTTAATATATTCTGACGTTGTAATTTCAGATGCCATTGATTAACCTAATTGTAGTAATTTAAAATTCTTTAAAGGGCATTTACTGCCGAAATAAATCAATTCGTATTCAATCAACTTATTATTGTATGTGATACATCATTTCTTTGTGTTTAACATTGCTGCCCATTGACAGAAGTTACTCACCATAAAACCTATAAAAAGTGGAGCAGGCTCAAGGCCCAACACTGAAAAAGCCACTACAGCCATCAACAATGTTATCCATAATTTTAACTTTGTTCCTTGGCTGAAACTCTGTACCACCAGTTTATTTTGTCTGGCCCCAGAAAACCTGAAAGCAAAAAAGCCAAATACGCCGCTTGTTATTATGTTAACTAATCCGCCATAAAAATATGAAAATGCGGTAAATTTTTCAAAAAAAATCAAAACTGTAATAGTCATAAAAGTTACGACAATGCTTTGATAAAAGAACACTTTAAAGGCTAGCTCTTTGCCTTCTTTACCAAGTTTATTGACCAAAACCACCTCGGTGTATTCGAATCCAAACAAAAATCGCGGGAATTATACTTTTTTATGGCCATTTTACAACACTAAAGTCTAGCTTGGTGCACAAATTGCTAAGATGAACACTCCCACAAAGCCTTTGTTTTTGTAGGGATTAATAATTTACAGCGTTTTTATCTCGTTTCGTCGCAGTTAATTTCAACATACTTTACTAAATGTTTAAAATAGGCAGTTATTATGCCCGAAATTGAGCATTTTTATTCTACTTAATATGGCCCAGAATACCATCCAGTTGGTCAAGGCTAGAAAAGTTAATCACTACCTTACCTTTTCCTTTAGCATTGTGAGCAATATTTACCGGTGCTCCAAGATTTTCAGATAATTCAGTTTGCAATCGCTGCACATCAGGATCCTTTTTAGTCGGCTCTTTTTCCATTGTGGGTTCTAGTAGACGACGTACTAGGTTTTCTGTGTCTCGTACTGTCATTCCTTTGCCTGAAACTATTTGTGCAGCCTGATTTTGGGCATCACCTTGCAAAGCTAATAAGGCTCTTGCATGCCCCATTTCAATATCACCATGTTCTAGCAATAATTTAACGTCATCATTTAAATTATTTAAACGTAATAAGTTAGTCACTGTTGTTCTTGGTTTACCTACCGCAGTCGCTACTTCTTGATGAGTCAGTTCAAACTCAACCATCAAGCGATCCAGTGCTTGTGCTTCTTCCATTGCATTGAGATCTTCGCGTTGAATATTTTCGATCAGTGCAATAGCAACGGCTGATTCGTCTGGCACGTCTTTAATTAAACAAGGGATCACATCTATTTGGGCAATTTGTGAGGCACGCCAGCGTCTTTCACCGGCAATAATTTCATACTTTTGATCGGCCACCTTACGAACTACTATGGGTTGAATAATACCCTGCGAGCGAATAGAGGCAGCAAGATCTTCTAGTGCCTCTGGTGACATGTCTTTGCGAGGTTGATATTTGCCAGGCTGCAAAAACTCAACAGGAATATGACTCAATTCATTGGTTTTTTCAGATAACTCTGAGCCTGTACTTCTACCGGTTTGGCTGGTCGCTAACAATGCGTCTAAGCCTCTACCCAATCCTCTTTTTTTCGCCGACATTTTGTCCTCTGACCTTTTTATTTTTATGGATTAACTATTAAACCAATTATCATAGAGCCTGAACGGCCTTGTTACTCTTACTGCGACGCAATATCTCACCGGCTAAGGCTAAATAGGCTTTCGCCCCTGTGGATGATTTATCATAGTACATGGCAGGCGTCCCAAAGCTAGGGGCTTCTGCGAGTCGTACGTTTCTGGGGATCACTGTGCGATACACTTGATCACCAAAATGCCGTTTTAATTGTTCAGATACGTCATTGGCTAATCTGTTACGGGGATCGTACATAGTCCGTAACACCCCTTCAATTTTTAATGCTGGGTTGACCACAGATGCTAGTTTTTTGATGGTGTCCATCAAGGCGGTCAGTCCTTCCAATGCATAATATTCGCATTGCATGGGTACTAACACAGAATCGGCAGCAGCCATGGCATTTACCGTTAATTGGTTAAGTGAGGGCGGACAATCAATGAAAATATAGTCGTAATAATCTTTAATAGGAGCTAATGCATTGCGCAGGCGCAATTCACGAGCAAAGACTTCCATTAATTTTATTTCGGCAGCTGTGATGTCGCTGTTACCGGCGATAAGATGATACTTACCGGTGGTCTCTGTGATCAAGACTTCGGCTATGGGTTTTTCTTCGATTAATAACTCATAACAGGTGTTGTCTACATTGTACTTATCAATACCACTGCCCATAGTAGCATTGCCCTGGGGATCCAGGTCTATCAGTAGCACTTTACGTTTTGTTGCTGCCATTGAAGCTGCCACATTGACTGCAGTAGTGGTTTTGCCCACTCCACCTTTTTGATTAGCAATTGCAATAATTTTGCCCAAAATAGCCGCCCTATAAACCCTACCGTTAACCAAAAAAATTAAAGCTAGTTACTAGGCATTAGCAATTAACTATTGTCTGTGCCTTGCTTCTTAATTTTAACTATATGACGTTCACCTTCGAGACCAGGAACGTGCAATTTTATTGTTTCTTGTAACACAAAACCTGGCGCTAACTCGTTAAGTTCACTCTCAGCAAGTTGTCCTTTTAAGGCAAGAAAAACCCCTTGGGAATCTACCAGATGTTGACACCAGTGCAACATATCTTTTAGCGAAGCAAAAGCCCGACTCAAGACTCCGTCTAAACTGACAGCTGGAATAAAATCTTCCACTCTGGATTGCACGGGTTGAATGTTGCTGATTTTTAGATCGTACGCTACTTGTTTCATAAAGCGTACTCGTTTACCTAAACTATCTAATAAAATAAATTCTTTGTCTGGGCACATAATGGCCAGTGGTATCCCAGGCAAGCCAGGTCCGGTACCCACATCGATATAGTGTTTTTTATCTAAAAACGGCACAACCACAATGGAGTCCATTATATGTTTGATAAGCATCTGTTGTGGATCACGAACGGCTGTTAAATTATAAGCTTTATTCCATTTATGCATCATCAACACAAACCGAATGAGCTGCTGTTGTTGCTGCTCGCTAACCACTAACTGGGTCTGTTTAATGTGATTTTTTAATAATAATGTTAATTCAGTTTCTAGCATCAGGCGGGTATTTTCTTAACGTCTTTGCTGGTACCAACCAGTAATCCGTATTTTTTAAGATAGACCAACAACAAAGACACAGCCGCAGGGGTAATACCCGATATGCGCCCAGCTTTGCCTATAGTTTCAGGTCTGGATTCACTTAACTTAGCCACGACTTCGTTACTCAATCCAGAAATTTGACTAAAATCAAAATCAATTGGGATCAGAGTGTTTTCGTTACGTAAGGTTTTGGCTATCTCACCTTTTTGGCGCTCGATATAACCGGCATATTTTATTTGAATTTCTACCTGTTCTGCGGCCTGAGTATTTTCAATTTTTGGGCCCAAAGCGCTAACTTGCATCAGTCGCTGATAGGTCATTTCTGGACGTTTTATTAAATCTTCCAAAGAATTTTCTTTGGTTACTGGATTTTTAAGTAGCAGATTTAACTCGTCAATACAGCCGTGATTTGGATTAACCCAGGTTGATTTTAATCGTTGTCTTTCAGATTCGATAGCTTCCAGTTTGATATTAAACGCCTTCCATCGAGCTTCGCTTACTAAACCCAATTCGTAGCCTTTGGCGGTTAAGCGAATATCGGCGTTGTCTTCACGTAATATTAATCGGTATTCGGCACGACTGGTGAACATACGATAGGGTTCTTTGGTGCCCATAGTGGCAAGATCGTCGATCAATACCCCCATGTAAGCTTCGTCGCGACGTAAAATAAAAGGGTCTTTTTCTAGGCTTTGTAATGCGGCGTTAGCCCCTGCTACTAAACCTTGGGCACCTGCTTCTTCGTAGCCCGTGGTGCCATTAATTTGTCCCGCAAAAAACAAACCTTTGATAAATTTAGTTTCTAAACTCTGTTTAAGATCGCGAGGATCAAAGAAATCGTATTCAATGGCGTATCCCGGACGCACAATATGGGCATTTTCAAAACCCACTATCGAGCGTACAAATTGCATTTGAATATCGAATGGCAGGCTGGTTGAAATGCCATTAGGATAAACTTCAATGCTGTTGAGTCCTTCTGGTTCAACGAAAATTTGATGAGAATTTTTATCTGCAAAACGATGAATTTTATCTTCAATAGAAGGACAATAACGAGGGCCAATACCTTCTATTACGCCTGTATACATGGGCGATCTGTCTAATCCACCACGTATAATATCGTGGGTTCTTTCATTGGTATGGGTGATGTAACAAGGCACTTGTGTTGGATGATCGGCAGCTGTACCTAAATACGAAAATACTGGAACAGGCTGATCACCATGTTGCACTTGCATCAGATCAAAGTTGAGACTGCGTGCATCCAGTCTTGCCGGTGTGCCAGTTTTTAAACGGTCTACTCTGAAGGGTAAAGCTCTTAAACGATCGGCTAATGCGATCGAAGGAGGATCGCCAGCACGACCTCCTTTGTAGTTTTCCATACCAATGTGTATGGTACCGCCTAAAAACGTGCCTACGGTGATTACAACCGTCTTAGCATGGAATTTTAAACCCATCTGAGTGACTACACCCACGACACGATCTTGTTCAACGATAAGATCATCACAAGATTGTTGAAATAATGTCAGATTTTCTTGATGTTCAATTTTGTTACGAATTTCATGTCGATACAGTGACCTATCCGCCTGTGCACGAGTGGCACGAACAGCTGGACCCTTGCTGGCATTGAGGGTCCTAAATTGAATACCGGCTTTATCGGTTGCCTCTGCCATGGCACCGCCTAAGGCGTCTATCTCTTTGACCAGATGTCCTTTGCCTATGCCACCAATGGCTGGATTACATGACATTTGACCCAAGGTTTCAATATTATGGGTTAACAAAAGAGTACTGACACCCATGCGGGCAGCAGCGAGTGCAGCTTCGGTGCCTGCATGACCACCACCTACGACTATTACGTCGAAGTGTTGTTGATAAAACATAGGGTTCCTCTTTTTAGTTAAACTCCCAAATAAAATGGGGCGCACATTCTATATTGAAATGACAATAAGTAAAATGCTTAAAATTCATTCAATTTATAAAAAACTGCTTCCTTAATCTTTATAAGATCTATTAGATCTTTACTTATTATTACTACTATTAAGCAAGCCTTTTTCTGTTGATAAGGCTTTATTATTAATTTAAATCAATGGTTTACACTACATTTAAGGCTGTTAATAAAGTTTGATCAAACTGGTATAAGGTGGGCATAACTAGCTGTTTTATCCACAGGGTCATTTCGTTAAAAAGATATTCAGTGGATATAAATAACTTAATAAGGGGTTATACATACTTTTATCCACAATTATTTATAACTTATGATCTAACTGTGGGTAACTTGTGATCAAAGATCCTGATAATTGTCTTTAGACGGCTAGATATGGGCACTGTTAGATCAATATAGTCATTATTTATAATTTTTTTATTTTTATGCTATCACCACTAGTCAGTATTGTGAGTTTTGCACTACACCCCATTTATTTGTCCCTTATTGAGGTCTTTTTCACTCTACTCTCTACTTCAAAGTCATTTTTTATCTGTCCACCACTGGTCTTTGCATAGATATCTACTTTATACCTGAGACTAAATAGACACGAATAGAGGCTCCTAAGTTGTTGCGTCTGGGACCTTCGTTTTGTGGTTGATCTACTGTGACTTTAATGTTGCCACCAGATATATGTAATTTAACGTCTCCATTGATGTTACCCACTCTTATCAAGCCCCTAAGGCTTTAGCATCAATTTTATATGTTAGGTTTTCAATTGCTAACGAACCCCCTGAGGTATCGAAGTCAACATTATACTGCTGTGGGATCATAAACATAAATTCGACTTTTAGTTTACCTGCCCATTTATATTTTTCATGCAGCTCACCCATAATTTTCAGATCGCCATCTGATAGGGTATGGCGATAAAAGCACTGATTACTTTGCTGTTTTCAATTAAAACCTTGAGCCCTATTTCTGGTTTACCCTAGGTATCTAATCCCATTGAGCCGAGCTTGCTGTCTGTTGTCAATGTACCACTGGCTGTTACTGCAAAACTGTGCTCAAAGGTATCGGCCAACAATAACGAGGAATAAAAGAGTGCCACATATAACAGCACAGCATTGATGTAGGCGGCTAATCGGATTGTGTTATTCATAGGTTTGTCGTCTTTTTAATAGAGATAACTTTAAGTCGCAGTAAGATGAAATAAAGTTTAAATAGACCTCAATACTTAAGGTCTATTGCGACCAAACTTGTCATGATTCAACAGCCATTCGTCAGACACTATGGCCGATGTTAAGGATATCTCTGCGCACAAAACTATTGCTGCTACTATTTACGCCAGCTTATAGACCTTGTCTTGACCGTAACAGTCTAACAAGTCTAAGCACTCTTTTGTGTGGCTAATACTGTGCCATCACCCTAGGTTGTAATAATTAACGAAGGTATAGTCACAGAAAAAGAGTCGTCGCCAGAGGGGTTATTTTACTGAAGGTAAAACCTGCGGATGATATGGCAACATTAGTCACGTCTTGCCCGCAAGCAATAAAAATAGCGGTGATCTCATTGGCAAAGTGCGTACCATTGCTGGCGTTGCCTGCCATAAAACCGCCCATACTCAATACTCCCTTCGCTTATATCGATCCTGTGGGGTGCAGTGCATAATTGTTTTGATGAGTGTCGCAGGTCGGGTAGCCTCGGCTGCTACCCGTTTACCTTGCGTATGCAGGCTTGTCTAGTGGCCTTACCGACCATATTTTGCCCGGCTGCATCACCACAGGTAAAATTGAATCTGAGCCATCTTATTTTAGACACGGCATATATCTCTATATTTCTATATCTCTATATTTCTATAGTTTACCCACAGATGTGCTGGTTTTGGCCTGTTGCTTAATCTCAAAAAAGTGTTGTCCCACCCCTTTTCCAAAGGCCAAAGCATTACGGGCATTATTGAAGGTAAATATAGGTGCCCTTTGCATCGCATCGTCCATTACAGTGGTAATACCGCCCATTCTATTGAACCCTATTGTAACTGGCCACTAGTGTGCCTTCTGTGGTGGCCATAGGCACATATAATTCACCTTGTGCATATTCACCTAGGCCTAACATAGGACCAGCCATGCTTATAGGCACTTGCGCCACCCCAGTGAAGTTTTCGATATTGCCAGCTAGGGTGTCCGGTTTAATGGAGTAGCGATTATTATTATCTATGTTGGCACCAGTGTGTTCTAGCAAAAACTGTTGTCTTTACTGAGCCATGTGTTGGTTGTAATCATTGGTTTTATCCCGCGCTATTCTAGGCATTGGGTCAATACCTTGGTTCAACAAAAAACCATATTAACCCAATATTATTTGAGCATGGAACCCAATACTACCCACCACAGGCAGTATTATTTCACTTGATTAGGGCGATATCCGGTACTAGATTGACTTTGTTCAGGCTCTACTTGGGTGGGAATGATCTCTTTACGTCTGCTGGGTCCAGAGAACTTTACTTTATAAGTATCGTATTCTTTGATGGATTCAAAACAATAACGTCCTAATGCATTCTCTAATTCTGCTAGATTGTGGTTGGTGATCAAAATACAATTTTTATGATTGGCCAAGCGCTGCCTTAGCACATTGCCTAACCAACTCTGGGCATTTTTCTTAAGCGCAGTTTCGTTAACACAGACCTCATCTAATATTAATAGATCCACGTCTAGTAGTTCTTGATTGATTTGCCGAAATTTTTCACCCACATTGTCTTGGGCGCTGTAGTCATAGGAAAAGAAGCGCATTTCTAAAATATTGGCAAGTTGCCTATACAGTACAGATATTTCGTATTGTTCTATTAACTCGTGGGCAATGGCGCCTGCAGTGTGAGATTTACCACGGCCATAATCACCGTAAAAAATCATCATATGGGAACCACTTCTACGCCAGTTGATATCCTCATGGGCAGCAATGAATGAACGGGCAATACTGACTGCTTCAATAACATCTTCGTTGTCTTCAATCAAATTGGCAAAGGTCCACTTTGGATTGAGATCTGAGCGTCCTTGGATATCTTGAATACGTTGTTTTTTGCCTTCATTTTGGATCAATTTTACATCACGATTGGCCAAAGCTTCGTATTCAAGCTTTAAACTTGCATAGTCAGTGTAGTTGTCGGGCACGTGTTTACGGCCTAAGGCTTTACCCAATTTTTGGATCTTATTTTTAATGCTGTCCACGTATTTTAATTATCCACTGTGTTGACCGGTTTAGCTTATCTAATCTTGGTTAGGTTTGCTGTATTTTGCCACTAATTTTTTAGCGTTCTCGTCTGCCACTATACCCGCTTTGCTGGTGACTATTTGTTGCCCGACTTTTTCAACAGGTCTAAATCCATGTGCTAAGCGTTTTTTCTTCAAGTTAAATACAAACTTTTGGGTCCATTGGAAAGGGCTAAATTGTGACTCTGGCCGACCCAACCAATAGGCAATGAAGTCACCTAATTCACTATTATTGTAGGCATAGTCAATGATACCTATTAATTTGGCTAAGTCCTCTACTAATTGCTCGTTTGGTGACCAGTCTAGAGACATGGCATGCCAATTTAGGTGTAATTTTGAATACTCGTCAACCTCCATAGAGGTTAAGGGTAAGGTTAAGGCTTTGCCATTAAAGCTGCGATCGAGTTCTACCTCTTGGGTAAAATTGATTAAACCCACCTCCAGCAGTTCTTTTAGCAGACTATTTACTTGCCGACCTAAGGTATAGGCTTGTTGTTTACCGTTGAGTAAACCGAGTAATGTTTTGTAGTTGAGTGCTGCGGTGGTGCCGGTTTTTGTATTGAGTGTGGGTTTGATACCAAGCAAATATAACACCCGCGCATCATTACTAAGACTTTGTAATAAGGCGGTTTGCTCTGCTTGATTGAGTTCCATTGAGGTGTTCATTTGGCCAGTGATCAGTTGTTTTGATCGGCGTTTTGTAGCCAATTTTCTAGCCACTTCACTGCCACATCTTCTGGAATAGGGTGGTGTAGTACATCAATTTCTTTGACTGGTGTTAACAAGGTTGCACCGCCGTCTTGCATCATGGTTTGCATGGTTTGGGCAGCATAACAAAAGGTGTCGTAGCTACTATCACCTAGGCCGATCACAATAAAAGCCAAGTGCTTAAATTGATGTTGTTGCAGCTGTTTAGCAAAAGGTTGAATGTTGTCAGGTAAATCACCTGCACCGTGGGTAGAGGTGCATATTATCCAGGTGGCAGCAGGATCTAAACAAGACAAGTCTGGGGTAAGATGGATCTCAACTTTATGATCATGGGTTAATAAGGTTTCTTGTAATGCATCGGCCACGTATTCGCTGGCCCCTAATACACTACCTACAATGATTTCAAACTTGGCCATGCTCAGCACTGTTAAAGTGAATTTAAGTTATTGTACATACAGTAGCGGTTCTACTCTATCTAGTTGGTGAATTAAAATCCTGATGCTGGGCAACTGGCGAGACTCAGGCCGCTTATTTACCAATACAAAAGGAAGAAAATATTTTGCTCAACAAGTCGTCAGAGCTAAATTCTCCAGTGATTTCATTCAGCTGTTGCTGGGTTAAACGTAACTCTTCAGCTAACAACTCTCCGGCTTGATACTCTTCTAGTTGCAGCTTACCCAAATATAAGTGTTCGGCGGCTCTGTCTATGGCATCAAGATGTCGTCTGCGAGCAATAAATTGACCTTCTGAGCCAGCATTAAAACCCATACAGGTTTTGAGGTGCTCGGTGAGATGGTCGATCCCTTGTTGCTTGCTAGCAGATAATGATACCACCGGGTACTGCCCACTTGTGTCTAGGTTACTGGTTTCATGGGACAGATCAATCTTATTACGTATCACTGTCAGACCCATATTTTTAGGTAATTTATGAAAAAATTCTGGCCAGATTTTTTCGGGATGGGTCTGGTCTGATTCGGTACTATCGAGCATAAACAACACTCTGTCTGCTTGGCCAATTTCTTGCCATGCCCGCTCGATACCAATTTTTTCCACTTTATCGGGGCTGTCTCTAAGACCTGCAGTATCAATTATATGTAAGGGCATGCCATCGATATGAATATGTTCTTTTAACACATCACGAGTGGTACCTGCTATATCTGTGACTATGGCGGCCTCTCTGCCTGCTAAGGCATTCAGCAAGCTGGACTTACCCGCATTGGGTTTGCCTGCTATGACCACCCGCATGCCTTCTCTTAACAAGGCCCCTTGTTGGGTTTGTTTACGCAGGGTTTCGAAGGTATTAACGATATTGTCTAAATCTTTCTTAACTTTACCGTCTGTTAAAAAATCTATTTCCTCTTCCGGAAAATCAATGGCCGCTTCAACGTACATGCGTAAATGTACTACCTGTTCAACTAATAGATGCACTTGTTCAGAAAACATTCCCTGCAGTGAGCGTAACGCGCCTTTTGCCGCCTGTTCAGAGCTGGCATCTATTAAGTCTGCAATAGCTTCGGCTTGGGCTAAGTCTAGTTTGTCATTGAGGAAGGCTTGTTCACTGAATTCCCCTGGTCGGGCTATGCGGATATGTGGAATCTTTAAGATGGCATTTAGCAACATATCTAATACCACTTGACCGCCGTGGCCTTGCAGCTCCAATACGTCTTCGCCGGTAAAGGAATGAGGACCGGCAAAAAATAATGCGATCCCTTGGTCTATTAGACTGCCATGACCGTCTGAAAATTCAAGGTATTGTGCATGCCGTACCGGTGGACATTTACCCAGTATTAGTTGAGCGACTTCTTGGGCGCGACTACCTGATACCCGAATGATACCCACACCACCTCGACCTGGAGCGGTGGCTTGGGCCACTATTGTGTCTTGTGAGGCAAATCCGGCGGCTTGGCTCATAACATCCTTAGTCTCTAAAATTAGTGAACTGCAAAGGTTGTTCGAGATCGGCACTCTTAGCTAAGGCCATGACCTGCTGTAAGTCATCACGCTTCTTACCTGTTACACGCACTTGCTCACCCTGGATCTGAGCTTGTACTTTAAGTTTGGCATCTTTAATAAGTTTGATTAATTTCTTGGCAGTGGGCTGCTCTATGCCTACCTTAAAGGCGATCCCTTGCTTATAGATCTTGCCTATGTGCTGTACGTCTTTTTCTTCAAATGCGGCCGTGTCTACACTGCGCTTTACACAAGTGCCTCGCAAGATATCTAACATTTGTTTCAGTTGAAAATCATTGTCGGCGGTCATAGTGACTATGCTTTCTTTTAGCTCGAAGCTGGCCTCGACCCCTCTAAAGTCGAAGCGAGTGCTGATCTCTCTGTTGGCGTTGTCTACGGCATTTCGTACTTCTTCTAAATCAACTTCTGAAACGATATCTAATGAAGGCATAGTGGATCCTCAAATTATAAGTGTAATGTACATATAAAAAAGCCCGCGTTATACGGGCTTTTCTTTAGATGGCAGTATTACTTGGTAGGTAATCCGCGTTTTTCCATCGATCTATAGATGATCTTAGCCTGTATCAGGGTAATTAAGTTACTGATCAACCAATACAACACCAATCCTGCTGGGAAGATAAAGAAGAATAAACTCATGGCCACTGGCATATATTGCATAATTTTCTGCTGCATTGGGTCGGTCATAGTCATGGGTTGTAACTTCTGCAATAAGTACATGCTGACCCCCGTTAATACGGGTAATACAAAGTAGGGGTCTTTGGCACTTAAGTCGGTGATCCAGAATATGAAGTCTGCATGACGTAACTCAACGCTTTCCAGCAACACCCAATATAAGGCTAAGAAAATTGGCATTTGCAACAGTAATGGAAAGCAACCTCCCATAGGGTTAACTTTGTCTTTCTTATACAGCTCCATCATACCTTGCTGAAGTTTCTGTTTGTCGTCGCCGAATTTCTCCTTTAAAGCATCCATCTTAGGCTTAAGGGCGCGCATTTTTGCCATAGATTCATATTGTTTCTTGGTCAAAGGATACATGGCGCCTTTAACTACTATGGTGATTAATATAATTGAGAAACCCCAGTTATTCACTAGGCTGTGGATATACTGTAAAAAGGTGAATAAGGGTTGGGAAATCATAAACAGAAATCCGTAATCTACCGTTAAGTCTAAGCCTCGTGCTATTTTTGCTAGTTTGGCTTGATCTTTAGGGCCTAAATATAGTTGGCTGCTAATTTGTGCGGTTTCGCCAGCTTGAATGATGACAGGTTCGCCGGTAAAGCCTATTACTGCATTAGTAGACTGCTTAATAGTACTGAATAGTTTGTTGGTTTGGTCTTGAGGTGGCACCCAAGCCGAGACAAAATAATGCTCGATCATTGCGGCCCAGCCACCAGGGGTGGTTTCCCTAAGGTTGTCGTCAACCATGTCATCAAACTTGTATTTCTCGTATTTGTCTTCTTCGGTAGAAAAAGCACCGCCTCTATAGATTGGCATAAACATGCTGCCTTCTTGTTCAAGCATGCTTTGTTTAAGTTGACCAAACTGTTGTAATTGTTTGCTGTCACTAGTGTTGTTTTGGATAAGGTAGGTCACTTCAATGTTGTGACTGCCTCGAGTGAATGTGAAGCTTTTGGTGACTTGTAAGCCATCGGCGGTTACAAGTTGAAGGGGCACAATCAGACTGTCACCTTCTAACTTATAAGTGTCTTTGTCTGTAATATAGGTAGGGCGCCCTTTGCTATCTGTGCCATCACGGCCAATGAGTCCACTTTGGGCAATAAATAGCCTGTCACCGTCTGGTCGTAATATGCTGTAGGACTCTTGTGATCCCTCTTCTATCGGGAATTTTGCCAAATTGGCAGAAACCACGTCGCCGCCTTTGGTGTCTATGCTTAAGATTAATGTATCGGTCACCACAGAAATTAATTTTCCTCCTGTGGCTAAGGGTGCACTAAAGCCTTGGGTATTGCCGTTTGCAATGGGTACATCGCCAGCAATGGGCGCGTCAGATGTTGAGCCAACTTGTTGGGTGGGTGCAGGTGCAACAGGTTGTGGGCCATAATCTATTTGCCATTGTTGCCATAACAAAAAGCTGACCATTGCTAGGCCTATTAACAAAAAACTACGTTGGGATTCCATATGCGACTCTAATTGACTACTTGTTGATATGTGTGAGTTCTTTTCTCAAAAACGTCACGGCGATATTGTTACTAAGTTTCTAATTTTTGCCCTGAATTTACGAGGGCCTAAATACAATATTTACTTCTTATGCTGCCTTTTTTGTGGCACTGGATCATAACCACCATCGTTTAACGGTTGGCATCTTACTATGCGCTTTATTGTTAACCAACTACCAGTTAACAAACCGTGCTCGGTTATTGCTTCTATTGCATAATAAGAACAGCTTGGATGGAACCTACAGGTTGGCCCTAACATAGGCGAAAGCGTTATCTGATATAGCTTTATGAACCCGATTGGGATTTTACGCAACGCGTTGCTAATTTTTTCCATAATTTACCAAGCAAGAGAAACAGTTCCTGATTAGACAGTTTGTCTAGACCACTTTTACCTACTATTACTATATCAATATTAGGAAGCGAATGTCTCTGTAAGCGATAACTCTCTCGAATGACACGCTTTAGCCTATTTCTGTCGTGAGCATGTTTAACCCGTTTTTTAGCCAAGGTAATGCCTAAGCGAGGATTGGGCTCATCGTTAAATCTAGCTAAAAGGGTAATTTGTGGAGAGACAGCTGGAATTGCATTACTGAAAACATATTCAAAGTGGGTGGGAGTAAGTAACCTTAGCTCCCTAGAAAAGTGATTTTCACCCACCTTGGATAATTATGCTGATAAACGAGCACGGCCTTTGGCACGACGATTGGCAATAACCTTGCGGCCATTTTTAGTCGCCATACGGGCACGAAAACCGTGTGAACGCTTACGTTTTAAGTTGCTTGGTTGAAAAGTTCTTTTCATGACCTAGTCCCGCTACATAAGGTTAAAACAAAATGAACACTGCTGTGCTCAAAAATGACGCTGAATCATAGAGATAGCTTAGGCCTTTGTCAATCACTTAGTGAGTTATATGGGGTTTTATTTGAAATCCTGTTCCAGCGTTTTTTTTGACATTGGTTATAACTTGCTCATCTGCGAGTGTTATCCACAATTTCACAAGAAAAAATAAATATTAAGTACAAAAAAAAAGAATGTTGGCACTAAAGATGCGTGGTTCCTTACAATGGTAAAAGTGTGTTTTGGTTAGAGTAATTTCTGTTAAAACAATTGGTTATAACAATGGTTAGGGTTATTTCTAATTATTTATAAATGCAGGTTGCGTTACTACCCATATTAGCGAGATAATCCACAGGTAGTATGGGTCGCCTTCATGTGCTTGTACAAAAAATAAACAATTATTGCTTTTTCACACTTCCGTGGAATTTCTCTATTTCTTTCATTAACGCCTTGATTTGTGGGTTGGAGCTATGTTTGACGATGTCTACTTGGGATCAGTGCCTAGATAGGTTACAACTAGATTTACCTATTCAACAATTTAGTATGTGGATAAGACCCCTTAAAGCAGAATTTGCAGAGGGCTATATGACACTTTTTGCACCTAATAGGTTTGTTCTGGATTGGGTTAGAGATAAATATTTTGCGCAAATCAATTTACTCCTAAGCGAGTTTTGTGGAGAAGAAGCCCCTGAGCTGCGTTTTGAGGTAAAGCGGATAGGGGGCAGTAGTCAGAAGATAGCGCCTTTAGTTACCACCCATAGACCCACAATAATCGAGCCTTTCGTTAGCGGCGCTAAGGCCTCGCCTCTAGTGGTGAATAGTGCCAATGTCAACGCTCATAAAAGCAATATTAACCTGACCTACAAATTTGAGAATTTTGTTGAGGGTAAGTCCAATCAATTAGCTCGTGCAGCGTCACAGCAAGTCTCGGATAACCCAGGCGGCGCTTATAACCCGTTATTTATTTATGGTGGCACCGGTTTGGGTAAAACCCATTTGTTACATGCAGTGGGCAACGGTATTTTGGATAAAAAGAAGAATGCCACTGTGGTGTACATGCATTCAGAACGTTTTGTGCAGGACATGGTAAAAGCGCTACAAAATAACGCGATTGAAGAGTTTAAACGTTACTATCGAAGCGTCGATGCCTTGTTAATCGATGACATCCAGTTCTTCGCCAATAAAGAACGTTCCCAAGAAGAATTCTTTCATACCTTTAATGCATTGTTAGAGGGCAATCAACAGATCATCTTGACGTCAGATCGTTATCCGAAAGAAATAGTGGGCGTAGAGGATAGGCTTAAATCAAGGTTTGGCTGGGGTCTGACCATAGCCATAGAGCCGCCAGAATTAGAAACTCGAGTGGCGATTTTGATGCGTAAGGCCCTTGAGAACAAGATATTTTTACCCGATGAAGTGGCTTTTTTTATCGCCAAAAGGTTGCGCTCAAATGTGCGTGAGCTAGAGGGGGCACTTAATAGGGTGATCGCCAATGCTAATTTTACCGGACGTCCTATTACCATTGATTTTGTGCGAGAAGCGTTAAGAGACTTACTAGCCTTACAAGAAAAGTTAGTGACCATAGGCAATATCCAAAAAACAGTGGCCGAGTATTATAAAATTAAGATGGCGGATATCTTGTCTAAAAGGCGTAGTCGAAGTGTCGCTAGGCCGAGACAAATGGCCATGGCCCTGTCCAAAGAGTTGACTAACCACAGCCTACCAGAAATCGGCGACGCCTTCGGTGGCAGAGACCATACTACTGTATTACATGCTTGCCGAAAAATAGTGCAGCTTAGAGAAGAAAGTCATGATATAAAAGAAGATTATCAGAACCTAATTCGTACACTGTCTTCATAAAAATTCACGAGTGAAAAGATGAAATTTACTATCAGTAGGGAAAACTTCTTACAACCATTACAACTGGTATCCGGTGCCGTAGAGCGTCGCCATACTTTGCCTATATTGTCCAATGTCTTGATCAAAGTGAGTGATAACTCACTTTGGCTAACAGGTACGGATTTAGAAGTGGAATTAATTTCTAATGTGACTCTAACCGGCGATTTTGTTGAGGGTGAGATCACGGTACCAGCCAAGAAACTCTTGGATATTTGTCGAGGTTTGACGGAAGGCAGTAATATAGATTTTAGCGTGGACGCCAACAAGGCTTTATTACGCTCTGGTCGAAGTCGATATAGTCTGTCGACATTATCTGCAGACGATTACCCAAACCTAGAAGATTGGCAGGGAGAATTAGAGTTCGAGATCCCTCAAACAGATCTTAAACGGTTAATTGATAGTACTCATTTTTGTATGGCCCAACAGGATGTACGTTATTATCTTAATGGTATGTCACTTGAGACCGAAGATAATCTGATCCGCACAGTTGCCACTGATGGACACAGGCTAGCTTTATGTCGTCTTAGCTATACCACTGCCACCCTACCCAACAGACAAGTTATCATCCCTCGTAAAGGTGTGCTGGAGATCATTCGCTTAATCGAAGATAACGACAAGTTGGTGAAGGTACAAGTTGGCTCAAACCATATCAGGATTTTCTCAACAGATTTTATCTTTACCAGCAAACTGGTGGATGGTCGCTTTCCTGACTATAGAAGGGTGCTGCCGAAAGACGGTGATAAGAAAATTGATTCTAGTAAGGATGTGCTTAAACATGCATTTTCACGGGCCTCGATCTTATCCAATGAAAAGTTTAAAGGTGTTAGGCTAAATTTATCCAACGGCGAATTAAAGATCACCGCCAACAACCCAGAGCAAGAAGAGGCTGAAGAGATAGTTGACGTGGACTATGCCGGAGACGATCTCGAGATTGGCTTTAATGTTGCTTACTTAATCGATGTCATGAACGGTCTTAGTTGTGAGAATGTCCGTATCACCTTAGCCGACTCTAACAGCAGTGCACTGATAGAAGATGCAACTGATGATGCTGCGTTGTATGTGATCATGCCAATGAGGTTATAACGTCAATTCTAAAACTGCTGGTTATTTTAGATTTCAAAACAAATGAAGCTGGATAGAGTTCAGATCACACAGTTTAGAAATATGGATACGGTGTCGTTTACCCCCAATGCAAACTTAAATGTATTTCTCGGGGAAAACGGCAGCGGCAAGTCCTCTATCTTGGAAGCTATCCACTATCTAGGTTTTGCCCGTTCCTTTCGTACCACCAAACACAAGAATGTTATAAGGCAGGGTCAAGCCAGTTTTACGGTGTTTTGTGCTGTGACTGAAGCAGATAAGAAACAGAAGTTTGGCATCAGTAGAGCCACCGATGACAGTTGTGAAATTAGTATTAATGGACAAAAAAGCCGTAAAGCCACAGATTTGGTGAGTTTCTTGCCTATTCAAATTTTCACTCCCCAAAGCTCTGATCTGCTATTAGGCGCCCCTAAGCTTAGAAGGCGTTACCTAGATTGGTTACTGTTCCACGTGGAACAATCCTTTAATCAAGACTCTGGACTCTTTGCTAAGAGTTTAAAACAGATAAATGCTCTGTATAAAAACAGAGACCAGACAGCCGCTGCCTCTTACTGGCAGGACATATTTTGTAAGTATGGCGAGGTAATAACCCAATATAGGCAACAAGTGCTAGATAATAGCTTGTTAAGTCTGATTAATTGCAACTTAAAGGAATTTTTACCTGAGTTTTCCTTCGAAATTTCGTACTATAGGGGGTGGGATAAAGACAGTAGTCTAGCCGAGTCGTTGGCTAGAGCGAAAGACAAAGACCTGAGAAACGGCTTTGTTAGTGTCGGCCCACATAAAGCAGATTTAAGAGTGAAAACATTGGGTGTGGCTGCACATGAAGTATTATCCAGAGGTCAGCTGAGAATGTTGGTGGCGGCCATGCAGTTAGCACAGACTGAGTACTTACACAGTCAAACAGATAAAAGCTCGGTGTTCTTATTAGATGACATCGGGGCAGAATTAGACGAAGAGAAAAGACGGTTATTTATCGCTAGATTGAATACTGTTGATACACAATTGTTTGTCACCGCTATCGAGGGCAAACAGCTAGAATTTTTGCAAAGTTACCACAACAAAAAAGTGTTTCACGTGGAACATGGCCAGGTGAGAGAGGAGATTTAACTAGATGTCAGAAGAAAATGTTTATGATTCGTCAAGTATCAAAGTATTAAAAGGACTTGATGCAGTAAGAAAAAGACCGGGTATGTATATCGGCGACACCGATGACGGTACTGGGCTTCATCACATGGTATTTGAGGTGGTAGACAATTCTATTGACGAAGCATTAGCAGGGCACTGTTCTTCTATTAACGTCAAGATCCATATTGATGGTTCGGTATCTGTTCAAGATGATGGTCGTGGTATTCCCACAGAGATCCATGAAGAAGAGGGCATATCTGCCGCTGAAGTTATAATGACGGTGTTACATGCCGGCGGTAAATTCGATGATAACTCTTATAAGGTATCAGGTGGCTTGCATGGTGTGGGTGTGTCTGTTGTAAATGCATTATCTAGGAAGTTAATGTTACAAATCCGCCGACAAGGCAAGCTGTACGAACAAGAGTATCAACACGGTGTGCCACAAAATCCCTTAGCAGTTATTGGCGAGTCAGAAAATACTGGTACTAGTTTACGTTTTTGGCCAAGTGAAGGCACCTTCACCAACGTTGAGTTTCATTATGATATCTTGGCGAAAAAACTACGTGAGTTGTCCTTTCTAAATTCTGGTGTCTGCATCATTCTTGAAGATGAAAGAGATGGCAAGACTGACCGCTTTGAATATGAAGGTGGGATCACCGCTTTTATCGAATATTTGAATAAAAACAAAACGCCTGTGCATAACAAGATCTTCTATTTTGATTCACATCGTGACGATGGTGTATCAGTTGAAGTCGCCATGCAGTGGAACGATAGCTTCCAGGAAAACGTGTTTTGTTTCACTAATAACATTCCACAAAAAGATGGCGGTAGTCACTTAGCTGGCTTTAGAGGGGCGCTTACCCGCACCTTAAATAACTATATGGACAAGGAAGGCGTCTCTAAGAAAGCCAAAACCAGCACCAGTGGTGATGATGCGAGAGAAGGCCTAACTGCAATTATCTCGGTCAAAGTGCCTGATCCTAAGTTCTCTTCACAAACCAAGGACAAACTAGTGTCATCGGAAGTACGGCCAGCGGTAGAGACCGTTATGGGTGAGAAGCTTCAAGAGTTCTTATTAGAAAATCCCGCTGAAAGCAAAATCATTGTGGGTAAAATAATTGATGCTGCCCGTGCCCGTGAAGCCGCAAGAAAAGCCCGTGATATGACACGACGCAAAGGTGCGTTGGACTTAGCAGGTTTGCCAGGTAAGTTGGCAGATTGCCAAGAAAAAGATCCGGCATTGTCTGAACTGTATATTGTGGAAGGAGACTCTGCTGGCGGTTCAGCCAAACAGGGCCGTAATCGTAAAAACCAAGCCATATTGCCACTCAAGGGTAAAATATTAAATGTTGAGATAGCACGTTTTGACAAAATGCTTTCATCTCAAGAGGTTGCTACTCTCATTACCGCATTAGGTTGTGGTATCGGCCGTGACGAATACAACCCAGAAAAACTCAGATATCATCGCATTATTATCATGACAGATGCTGATGTGGATGGATCACATATTCGGACTTTGCTGCTGACCTTCTTCTTCCGTCAAATGCCAGAAATCATCGAGCGGGGCTATATCTATATTGCACAGCCTCCTTTATATAAAGCCAAGAAAGGCAAGCAGGAGCAGTACCTAAAAGACGATGAATCATTGACTAAATATCTGACCTCCATTGCCTTAGATAATGCTGCTATACACGTCAACAAAGATGCTCCTGCCATATCTGGTGTCGCATTGGAGCAATTAGTGGAACAGTATCAAGGGACCACCGCGATGATCTCACGTATTAGTCGTTTAATGCCTGCGGTGATCTTGAATAAGTTGGTCTACAGTGCAACCTTGTCACCAGCAGATGTAGCTGAAGAAAAGACCCTTATTGTTTTTGGCGAAGCCTTTACTGCCGGTCTAACTCTAGATGAGATCGATGGCGCTACCTACTCATTTGACGTGCGCCATAACGCGGAACGAAATAACTGGTACTTAGTTGTGATTATTAGATTGCATGGCATCGATACCGAGTATCGCATTGATAAAGAATTTATCGAGTCTAATGAATACAGTAAAATTAGTGCCCTTAACCTATCTATAAACGGCATGGTTGAGTCGGGAGGCTTTGTGCAACGTAATGACAAAACCAAGCCCGTTGAGTCCTTCGTAGAGGCGTTAGAGTGGCTAATGGCTGAATCGAAACGTGGTCAATATATCCAACGCTATAAAGGGTTAGGTGAAATGAACCCTGGGCAGCTGTGGGAAACCACTATGGATCCTGGCAGTAGAAGGATGCTACAAGTGAAAATAGAAGATGCCATAGGTGCCGATCAACTATTTACCACTTTGATGGGGGATAACGTTGAGCCACGCCGTGCTTTTATAGACGAGAATGCACTCAAAGTGGCTAACCTAGACGTGTAGTTTGGCCGAGCATCTCCTTGTGATCTTAGTTTGCCTCCACGGAGTCTAGATTAGAAGTGACAAGGAAAGACACAGATAAGAAAAAGGCTAGAATGCGTTAAACATCTAGCCTTTTTTTGTGCCATATAATTAGTTGTTAGATAACTATCTATTTCTTTATAAATCAGTTATTTAACTTGGTTATTATGACCTTTGGAGAGCCGAATCCTGCAAAAGTGCCAAAATCAATACTGAATTCGAAGATGCCGGTTTCTGTTGGGGTGAAACGAAAGTTTTCATCTATTGAATGACAGTTAGATTTGACTGACTTGCCTACTTCTACTATCTGATCAGAAACACTGGCATAACCACAGTTCATACCAGGGGTCCAATTGGTATCGGCAAATCTAAAATCGTAAGGTTGCCCGTCGGCTATCAATGAAATGGTTGTGCTATATCGCCGCTCTTCGTTGTGTACCAAGCGGTATTTTTCATCCGCCTCCCACCATGAGAATACACCTCTAAGATAGAGCCGGTCATAGTCAATCGGTGCCTTAAAGCTTTCAATGACATTGGTTGCACAACCACTCAGGACAGTACTGACCAGTAGGACAGAAACCACATTTCTTAAACTCATTTTAACCGCCCTACTGGAAACAAATAAAGGTAGACTCACTTAACGTAACACAGATATATCGGCGCAACACATAAACAAGCCACGGAGCCTAGCCAAGAGCGCCAAGCGGTTAAGCTTAGTGGCTTCATCATCTGCCATTACCATCACAGAATCAAAAAAGGTATCGATGGGCTCCCGCAGTCCTGCAAGCACCTTTAAGGCACTAGTATAGTCGGATATATCCAACATGGGCTGAATTTGCAACTCTACCTCGAGCAAACTTTGTGCTAACACTCTTTCTGCCGGCTCTATCAAGAGCGCATCATTCAATACTGGCGTTTGTTGTTGAGGATTTTTTGCCAGTATGTTGGCTACCCGCTTATTTGCCGCCGCTAAGGGATCTGCAGAGGGTAAAGAACCGAATGCCTTCACAGCCTCGACACGGGCTGCAAAATCCGCAGGTCTTGTGGGACGATTGATCAATACTGCTTGAACCACGCCAGAGGCTACACCTTGCTCAGCGTACCAGGCTTTAAACCTAGCTAAAACAAAATCGATGACGTTGTTTTGTATATCGACTGCAGTGACTTTATCACCAAAGGCACTAACAGACTGTGCCACTAGATCTTCTAGATCTAGTGGCAAGTTCTTCTCTACTATTATACGTAATACACCTATAGCTGCACGACGTAACGCAAAGGGGTCTTTATCGCCTTTGGGTATTTGCCCTATGCCAAAGATGCCTACCAAGGTATCCATTTTATCAGCTAAGGCCACACAAAGGCTTACATCAGATGTGGGTAAACTATCCCCTGCAAAACGGGGCATATATTGTTCATTCTGTGCCAGGGCAACCGCTTCGTTCTCGCCATCTACTCTAGCATAGTGCATGCCCATCACACCCTGCACATCAGGAAACTCCATCACCATATTGGTCATCAAGTCTGTCTTGCATAACAGACCTGCACGATAAGCATCGTGTTCGTTGATATTGAGCATGGCCGCAATCTTTTCGGCCATCACTGCAATACGATAGGACTTGTCATAAACCGTACCCAGTTGCTTTTGAAAGAGTATGTTTTGTAAACTCTCTAGACGGGACTCTAAGGTGTTTTTCTTGTCAGCATTGAAGAAGAACTCAGCATCGGCCAGCCTAGGTCTAATGACCTTTTCATTACCGCTGATGATGGTTTGAGGGTTCTTACTCTCGATATTGGTAATAAATACAAATCTCGATTTTAACTGGCCCATGTCGTCCAATAAGGGGAAATACTTTTGATCATCCTTCATGGTGTAAATTAATGCTTCTTTGGGTACGGCCAAAAATGACTCTTCGAAATTGGCCGTTAATGCCACTGGCCATTCTACTAAAGAAGTGACTTCTTCAAGCAAATTTTCATCAATATCTGCTTTAGCATTCTCTCTACTCGCTGCGGCTTGCACAGCACTTAAAACTTTTGCTTTACGCTTGTCATGTTCTGCTAATACAAAATGTTGCTCTAACTGACTGATATAGTCGTTTGCATTTTCGAGCTTGAAAGGCCCGTTACAGTGAAATCTATGGCCGTTAATTAAACGAGATGAGGGTATTCCAAATACTTGCCCTGGTATCAAATCTGTACCGAAGAGCATACATACTGTATGAATAGGGCGGATAAATTGTGTGCTTTTAGCACCCCAACGCATAGGCTTTGGAATAGGCAGGGCTTTCAAGGCTTTTTCAACCAATGCAGGTAACAGTGTGGCCACCGATTGCCCTTCAATTTGTGCCTGATAGAGCAACCATTCGCCTTTATCAGTTTTCAAGCGTTGGGCATCAGATACTTGAATATTATTCGATCTCGCCCAACCTTGTGCTGCCTTGGTTGGCTCACCACTACTGTCAAACGCTGCACTAATGGCAGGGCCACGTTTTTCTACCTGTTTATCGGCCTGATACTCGGCTAGTCCTTCTACCATAACGGCTAAACGCCTAGGTGAGGCATACCAGCGAACCTGCTGAAATCTTAGGTCATTATCTGCAAATTGAGTTTCAATATTATCTCTAAAAGCTGTCGCTAGTTTTGCCAGTGACTTAGGTGGCAGCTCTTCAGTGCCTATTTCTATTAATAGATTGTTGATTTGCATGGCTATTGCTCCTTCTTACACATTGGGAAGCCTAAGGCTTGCCTTGCATCATAATAGGCCTGAGCCACTGCCTTTGATAAAGCCCGTACCCTTAATATGTAACGTTGACGCTCAGTAACAGAAATCGCGTGTCTGGCGTCTAACATATTAAATACATGAGAGGCTTTCATGACTTGCTCATAAGCTGGCAAAGGGAGGTTTGCCTCGATCAACTTTTGGCTGTCTTTTTCACATTGGTCGAAGCTGCCGAATAGGGCATCCACATCGGCATGTTCAAAATTATAAGCAGACTGTTCTACTTCGTTTTGATGGAATATGTCACCATAAGTGACGGTGCCCATAGGGCCGTCTGTCCAAATAAGGTCATAAATGCTGTCCACCCCTTGAATATACATAGCTAAACGCTCTAGGCCGTAGGTGATCTCACCTGTTACCGGTGCACATTCAATGCCCCCCACCTGTTGGAAATAGGTAAATTGTGTGACTTCCATACCGTTCAACCACACTTCCCAACCAAGACCCCAGGCGCCTAGGGTAGGCGACTCCCAATTATCTTCAACAAAGCGAATATCATGCTCTAGCGGGTCAAAGCCCAGCTCCTTCAACGAGCCCAAGTATAGCTCCTGGATATTATCTGGCGAGGGTTTTAACATGACCTGAAACTGATAATATTGCTGCAGTCTGTTTGGATTTTCTCCATAACGCCCATCTGTGGGTCTGCGACAAGGTTGCACGTAGGCACTATTAATCGGCTCCGGCCCTATAGATCTTAGGAAGGTCATAGGGTGAAAAGTCCCCGCTCCTACTTCCATATCTAAAGGCTGTATAATGACACAACCTTGGCGCGCCCAGTAATCCTGAAGCCCCATAATTAATCCCTGAAATGTCTTATAATCATACTTTTGCATTATGCCCTGCCAGAATATCAATAAAATTCAAAAAAACGCCGACAAGTATACCTTTTGTGGAAGACTCTATGTAGGCTTAAGGTGATTAAAACTGTATAAATGGGTCACAAATGGAAGAAATACGCTGCAGTTGGGTGAGTGCGGATCAGTGTTACCAAGATTATCATGACAATGTATGGGGTAGGGCGGTCACCAACAGCCAAGAATTATTTGCCAAATTATGTTTGGATGGTCAACAAGCAGGTTTAAGCTGGATCACCATACTCAAAAAGCAAGCTAATTATGAAGCGGCCTTCTTTAATTTTGATCCCCTAAAAATATCTCAGATGACAGAGCAAGACGTACAGCGCTTAATGCAAGATACCGGTATTGTTCGTAACAGATTGAAAATACAATCCATCATAAAGAATGCTAAAGCTTACTTAGCCATAGAAGCTTCGGGTTTAGCCTTCAACCATTACATTTGGCAATTTGTTGGGCATAAAACTATTATAAATCAATGGGATAATAAAAAAGATGTGCCTGTCAACACTGCCATATCGGATCATATGGCCAAGGATTTAAAGAAAAAGGGTTTTTCTTTTGTGGGTAGTACTATCTGTTACGCCTTTATGCAGGCCGTTGGCTTGGTTAACGACCATACTCTGGATTGTTTTTGTCATGGGAGTTGCAGTAAAGCGGCCAGGCTATAAGACCCAAAATCAGATAGAAAAATATCGTAATTGTGCTACCTCGACTAAGATTTTTGACTCAAATTTTGTTTCGAGTTCTTCTCTATTGATGTCTTGCTGCTTAACTTGCGCCTTTGTCAGCGTTTTGCGGGCCTCATGGGTAGGCAGATCTTTAACCTGTTCGTATAGTGAATACAGTCCTGGGTAAAGACCCGAAAAAACGGGTTTATCCACTACCGGCAAACCCTCTAACAGATGAAATAGTCTGATACTGCCTTCAGATAAATTACACTGCTGTTGTTCTAAGGCCATGGCAATAGTTCGAATACTAATGGATATTTTGTCCACCCGTTGTTTTCTGTTACTTTCTCTAACACGACCTTGAGCAATTACTTTCAATACCAATTTGACTGCGTAAAAGCTAAGGCAAGCCAGTATAAGGGTCGCGAGTAAAACAATGGTTATCTGCATCAATAAAGTCTTTTTTAATCTTTGAAGTCGTTAATATCAATAGCTTCAAAGTTCGAAAAAGGATCGCTTTGCTGTTCGGGCTCAGGGCTTTCTTCTTCGTCTTTAAGGCCCAACATATCGCATAATTCTTTATGACGGCTTAGAGTTTTGTCCACATATTGTTGCTGTTCGGCGGTGATTGCTTTGCCTAAATCCAATTTGCCTAATAGCGTGGCTAATTGTGCGTCCTTCTCAATGGCTTCTAATTCTGTAGCGGGAGAAAAGTACTTCACCTGAGGTGCTGTCTTTTTCACTTTATCTGCAGCCACCAAACTAATAGGCTTCTTGCTACCGTGACGGGGATCTTTGCTGAGTTTTTTTCCCGAACCGTTATTTGCCGTGAGTGCCTCATTATTCCGACTACCAGCAGGCTTACCTAATGGTTTTCTAGAGCGCTTCTCTGTTGGTGTACGCTTATTCAATGTAGTTTTTGGAGTACCGATCTGACCAATTTTTCGACTTTTCTTTTGCCTTGGCATAGTTCACCTGAATAGGGCCTAATAATGCCGTGATTCTACATTAGTTTTGTTGCTTGAGGGTGATAACACTGAATTTTATCTAGAAAAAAAGCGATAGTTTTCACTTCGCTATTGAGGATCTAAAGGATAAGGGTAATTAATCGGTGTTTAGCAAATAATTACCCTTTTAGGCATAGCTTGTATATCTAGTGAAGGCCAGACACATATTGGCTAATCATGTCGATTTCGTGATCAGACATTCTTTTCGCAATATCTCCCATCATGCCGTTCAAAGAGTTAGCTCTATCTCCCGAGCGAAATGCAAGCAGCTGCGCTTTAATATAGTCCGCATGTTGCCCACTAATATCTGGGAAGCCTGATAACGTTGTACCATTACCTCGTGGTCCATGACAGGCAATACAAGAGGTTATGCCACGTTCCACATCGCCGCCGTTGTAAAGTTTTTTGCCCAAGGCTATGGCTTCTTCAGGCGTAGAGCCCGGCGTACCTTCTTGAGTGGCGTAATATGCGGAGATATCCAGTATGTCCTGTTCTGAAAGCCCAGCAGACATGCCATTCATAACGGCATTGTTTCTACCTTCTTTGCCGCCAGTTTGACCCGCCAGTTTAAATTCTGACAACTGTTTAGCTAGATAATTAGCATGTTGTCCCGCTAATTTAGGATTCATACTGAGTGCACTATTCCCGTCAACGCCATGGCAGGCACCACAGGCGATAGACTTGATCTTGCCTTGCTCGGGATCACCTTTGGCCATAGCTGTGGCGCTACAACCGATAAACAAACAGATTAGAAGACCTATATTTTTCATTTTCATCTCATTAAGCATTTGATTAGCTGACTATTCTTGGTTCTCGTATGACGTATTTTACACATTTACGCCGCCAGTAAAATGAATTCATTGTATTACTTGCATAATATCTTGCATTTTCCCTGATATAATAACCATCTAAACATTATAAATCGCAGCTGCAGCCTGCTTTTCGAGAGTTACCGTGAGTTATTATAGTCAAGCAAAATTCAGTATCAGTGCACCAGACATATCCCACCTTGGGCCAGATGAAGGAATAGAGATCGCCTTCGCAGGGCGTTCTAATGCCGGTAAATCTAGCGCCTTGAATAAGTTAACGCGCCAAAAAGGCTTGGCCAGAACCAGTAAAACACCGGGTCGAACTCAATTAATTAATGTGTTTCAGTTAGACGATGATCGCCGTTTAGTGGATTTGCCCGGTTATGGCTTTGCCCAAGTGCCTATGGCCGTGAAAAAGAAATGGCAGCGATCCTTAGGCGAATATCTGCAAAAGCGTGAAAGCATTAAAGGTTTAATAGTCTTGATGGATATACGTCACCCCTTTAAGGATCTCGACCAAGAATTAATTCACTGGGCAGTAGACGCAGACTTACCTGTGCTGGCATTACTGACAAAGGCAGATAAGTTGAAATCCGGTAAACGTAAGAATCAATTGTTGATGGCCAGAGAGGCTGCGTTAGCATTTTGTGGTGACGTCACAGTGGATGTGTTTTCGTCATTGAGCGGCATTGGCTTAGATAATTTGCAGAATAAGTTAGATGATTGGTTTGAGCTGCCAACCAAGAAAAAACATGAGGAAAGCTAACAGCCTGTTTTTGAGTTAAAAAAAAGCCTCATTAAAGAATGAGGCTAAAGTACCTATAGAACACACATAAAACACACACTATTAATACAGACAGTGGTCCTTGCCAAAGGTTCCACAAGCCACAATTTTAAACAAAAAAAAGCCTCATTAAATAATGAGGCTAAAATACCTATAGAACACACATAAAACACACACTATTAATACAGACAGTGGTCCTTGCCAAAGGTTCCACAAAGCCACAATTTTAAACAAAAAAAAGCCTCATTAAAGAATGAGGCTAAAATACTTTTAGAACACAAATAAAACACACACTATTACTACAGACAGTGGTCCTTGCCAAAGGTTCCACAAAACGACAAATTTAAACAAAAAAAAGCCTCAATAAGGAACGAGGCTAAAACTCACGGAGAATACACACATCTATTAATAAGAGCTCTGAGCGCTTAAAAAGTTCAATC
>JAWUWP010000021.1:0-29944 GCA_034111785.1 Paraglaciecola sp. | reverse complement strand
TTTGCAAGATCGGTCCGTCTTCTAGCCCATCCAAAGCCAGGTAGTCATTGTCATCATCCCTCACTAATAAGCCCTCGCGCTCAAGAAAACCGGCCACACGCTGGCTAAGGCGGTGAGTCAGGCTATTCAATTCACTTTTTGTCGGGGCTTTTATCGGGTGACCAATGCATCGGGAATGAATGAGGACCATCACAGGTTGCCCCTAGAGTGGTGACCAAGGATGTTCATCATCAAAACGCGTTTTGCCATGGTTATCTTTGGCATATACGCCATCGAGGTAGGGCATGTGAAAATGGATGTTTAAATTGAGCGCTGAGCCAAATCTTTGGCTCAGCGAGACCGCAGCCGTTTGTGCTGTCTGTTTGTTGTAGCCTGCTTTTTTAGTGCTATGGGTGGCAAGTGTGCGATAGACAATGCCCGGTTCTTTTCCCATGATCTGAAGAGAGCAGGCAAACAAAACTCTCAGTTAAAAAGGCAAGCGCAATACCCATTGCCTAATGGGCTAATGGGGCAACACCCATCAACCAGCAAGGCAGCGCTTTCTGCCATTCACCGCGCACCGCAACTGGGTCTGGCAGACCACGACTAAAACCCTCGGCGTGATGAGGTGCAGGAAACACAAATGCCGCGGGCGTATGGATGCGCAGGAGCGGTCAACTGAATACAACTAGGTGTTCATGGTGACCATCTTCACAACGTACTCGCAAAAACCATATTCCAAACGGCCGCACTTGAGGTAGGCTTCAAATTTTGACCGCACATACCTGGGTAAATCTTTATCTTGTTGCCCCATGTGGCTCAGAAACTGCGGGTCATAGGCAACTTCTGATGACCAAACTCTGTAAATTGGTCAAATAGCCATGAACCTAATCAACCATTTATCACAAGCACCTAGTCTTCTGACTCATAAAAATAGGAGTCTCGGGCCTAAATTAAAGTTCAGGTTTTTACCAAAACCTATCATTTATTACTATGATGTAAACCACTGCCCCAACATTATGTTATTAAATTGTCAATAAAATGCATTTGTTTTTATATTAATGTAATGCTTTTGTTGGTGTTTTATGTTTCATTGTGTAGCTAGCATTTAGGTATTAAAAATATTTATAACGTTATTATTTTTTAATTAAAAATAATAACTCCACAGTAAGAGGTTTACATGATTCCATCGGGTTTTGAATACCACAAAGCGACGAGCATAGCTGATGCCATCGCCAAGCTCCGAGACAACGAAGATGCCAAGTTACTTGCCGGTGGGCACAGCTTGCTTCCTATGATGAAGTTACGTTTTTCTGAAGCACCTTATCTAGTCGATATCAACGGTATAGATGGGCTCAAAGGTATTAGTATCGATGGTGACACTATCACTATCGGTGCGATGACCACAGAAAGTGAACTCATTAGATCAGATATTTTGCAACAGTATTGTCCACTATTAGTCGAGGCTGCGAAGCTAGTAGCCGATCCTCAGGTGAGAAATAGAGGCACTATTGGTGGCGATGTCGCCCACGGAGACCCCGGAAATGACCACCCAGCTGTCATGCTGGCATTAGATGCGCAATTAGTTATTCATGGGCCAGATGGTGAACGAACTATTCCAGCAAATGGTTTTTTCTTGGGGACATACTGGACCGCTCTAGAAGAGTTCGAGATTTTAGTGGCTATCAAAGTTCCGGCATTAAAATCAGGTACTGGGCATGGTTATAACAAACTAAAACGTAAAACCGGTGACTATGCAGTAGCAGGTTCAGCTGTTGTCGTTGAAATGAACGGTGATATTGTCCGTGATATACGAATTGGTTTAACCAATGTAGCTCCTATGGCAATTCGTGCCGAAGCGGCGGAAGATTTAATTCGCGGTAAGCGAATTGACGATGTTTTGTTAAAGTCAGTCGAAAAAGCAATTGTTGAGGTTTGCGATCCTGCCGTTGATTTACGCGGTGATGAAGAATACAAGTCTCATATGGCAGCTATTATGGCTCGTCGATCAATTATCCAAGCTATCGAAAATGCAAAGGAGTAATCATGGCTAAACAAGCAGTTTCATTTACACTTAACGGCAAAACCGTTGACGTACTCGTTGAGCCCCGTGAGCTATTGATTCATACGCTGCGAGAAAATTTAAACCATACAGGCGCGCATATTGGTTGTGAAACCTCTCATTGCGGGGTATGTACAGTAGATGTTGATGGGGAGTCAGTTAAATCTTGTACTTTATTAACGGTGCAAGCCGCCGGTTCTGATGTGAAAAGTGTTGAAGGTATGGCAAGCGCCGATGGTCTTCATGTGATTCAGCAAGCATTTGTCGATGAGCATGGCTTACAATGTGGCTTTTGTACCCCGGGTATGCTGATGCGTGCTTATCGGTTTTTGCAAGAGAATCCGGATCCTAGCGACGAAGAAATTCGTTGGGGTATGTCTGGTAATTTATGCCGCTGTACTGGCTATCAGAACATCATTGAGGCGGTAAAAACTGCCGCTAAAAACCTACAACAAGCATGAGGTACTGAGTAATGGATAAAGTTGCAGATAAGCAAGAACGCGAAGGCTCATTAAACGGTGTTGGATGTTCGCGCAAGCGCAAAGAAGATGCTCGTTTTATTCAGGGTAAAGGCAATTATACTGATGATATTAAAATGCCTGGTATGTTGTTCGCAGATATGGTCAGAAGTCCGTATGCTCATGCTCGTATCATCAGCATTAATAAAGAAAAAGCATTAGCTTTACCTGGTGTACATGCAGTTATAACTGCAGAGGACTTAAAGCCTCTTAACCTGCATTGGATGCCAACCTTGGCAGGAGATGTGCAAGCTGTTTTGGCCGACGAAAAAGTGCACTTCCAATATCAAGAAGTCGCTTTAGTTGTCGCAGATGATCGCTATATTGCTGCTGATGCTATTGATTTGGTAGAAGTCGAGTATGAAGAATTGCCAGTGTTAATTGACCCGCACAAGGCAATGACCGATGACGCTCCCATTTTACGGGAAGATCTTGTTGGTAAAATGGAAGGCGCGCACAGTTCCCGCAAACATAATAACCACATCTTTAACTGGCAAGCCGGTGAGAAAGAATCAACCGATCGTGTGTTTGATGCTGCAGAAGTAACAGTATCACAGGATATGGTTTATCACCGGGTACATCCTTGTCCATTAGAGACTTGTGGGTGTGTTGCATCGATGGACAAAATAAACGGCAAGTTAACGGTTTATTTAACATCACAAGCGCCACATGTTGTCCGTACCGTGGTTTCTAACCTTTCTGGTCTTCCTGAGAGTAGCATACGTATTGTTTCGCCAGACATTGGTGGCGGTTTTGGTAATAAGGTCGGTATCTACCCTGGTTATGTGGCCTCTATCGTTGCTTCTATCGTGCTGGGTGTCCCCGTTAAATGGGTCGAAGACCGTATGGAAAATATTTCGACTACGGCATTTGCCCGTGACTACCATATGCGCGGCGAACTCGCAGCAGATAGCAACGGTATCATTAAGGGACTACGGGTCAATGTTTTAGCCGACCATGGTGCATTTGATTCCTGTGCGGATCCATCTAAATTCCCTGCGGGATTCATGCATATATGTACGGGTTCTTACGATATACCCGTCGCGCATTTGAATGTGGATGGAGTGTATACAAACAAAGCTCCGGGTGGTGTTTCTTATCGTTGTTCATTCCGTGTTACCGAAGCGGTCTACGTTATCGAGCGCACCATTGATGTTCTGGCGCAAAAGCTAGGCATCGATAAAGCAGAAATTCGTCGACGTAATTTTGTTAAAAAAGAACAATTTCCCTATAAGACTTGCTTAGGTTTTGAGTTGGACTCGGGTGACTATCATACTGCGCTAGAAAAAGTACTGGATGCGGTTGATTATAAAGGCTTGCGACGAGAACAAGAAGAAAAACGAGCAAAAGGCGAGTTGATGGGTATTGGCTTGGTAACCTTTACTGAAGTCGTTGGTGCTGGACCTTCTAAGTCGTGCGATATTCTTGGCGTTGGAATGTTCGACAGTGCTGAAATTAGGGTGCATCCTACAGGTTCAGTCATGGCCCGCATGGGTACGATCACCCAAGGACAAGGCCACCAAACAACCTATGCACAAATTATCGCTTCTGAGTTGGGTATTACATCTGATGAAATTGCCATTGAAGAAGGTGATACCGATACCGCACCCTATGGATTAGGCACCTACGGTTCTCGCTCCACTCCTGTGGGTGGCGCTGCAACGGCTGTAGCGGCTCGTAAAATCAAAGCTAAAGCAAAGAAAATAGCGGCTCATCTGTTAGAAGTAAGTGAAGACGACCTTGAGTGGGAAGTTGATCGCTTTAAAGTGAAAGGCGTTCCTGGCCAAGAAAAAACCATGAAAGACATTGCATGGGCGGCATATAACAATGTGCCTGATGGCATGGAGCCTGGTCTCGAAGCGGTTGATTACTATGATCCACCTAACTTCACTTTTCCTTTTGGTGCTTACCTCTGTGTTGTTGACATCGACAAAGACACGGGCGTCACTGACATTCGTCGATTTTATGCACTAGACGATTGTGGTACACGCATAAATCCGATGATCATTGATGGCCAAATTCATGGTGGTCTAACTGAAGGATATGCGGTGGCAATGGGACAAGAAATGCCATACGACGAAGAAGGTAATCTTTTAGGCAACACATTGATGGATTATTTTTTACCCACCTTTGTTGAAACACCTAAATGGGAAACAGACTATACCGTTACGCCTTCACCGCACCATCCAATTGGCGCCAAGGGTGTAGCAGAGTCACCCCATGTTGGCAGTATTCCAACCTTTACTTCCGCTATGGTTGACGCCTTTGCACACTTAGACGTTACTCATATGGATATGCCTCACAATGCGTTCCGCGTTTGGAAACAAATTAAAGCACTTGGGCTACTTGACAATTAGCTAACTCGTTAGCTCATCTCAGACCAGTCATGATAGCCATCATGGCTGGTTTGTTATTTTATCCTTATTGGAATGATTAAAAAATGAAAGTCGATTTAAACAAAGAATTCTCACTACCTGGTACTGGCGTTCAAGCCTGGACTTTCTTGCAAGATATTAGAGGTGTTGCCAGCTGTATGCCTGGTGCTGAAATTACTGAAGACCTGGGTGATGGCAATTACAAAGGTAAAGTTAAGGCCAAGATTGGGCCGGCAACTATGGCATTTAATGGCGATATTATTATCAAAAATATAGATGTCGAAAAACGTGAACTGCATATGATTGGGAAAGGACAGGACTCTAAAGGTTCATCATCTGCCACCATGGATTTACGAGCATGGGTAGAAGATACTGACGATGGCAAATGTGTGCTTCAAGGTGTTGCTACGGTAACTGTAAATGGTAAAGCGGCTAGTTTAGGTGGGCGCATGATGACCCAAGTTGCCGATCAAATGCTGAATCAATTTGGAAAAAGTTTTGCCAATAATGTTGCCAGTATGGGAGAGGGGGAAGAGGCTGAAACCGCACGGGGGAAAATTGCTGAGCAACCTGCTGAATTAAATGGACTTGCATTCGCCTGGTCTGTTTTTGTTGGCTGGTTGAAAAGTCTTTTTAGTTCAAAAAAATAGGGTGATTATATACAGATGAGTAAAGTTAACCGCATCGCTGAGTTTCAGGGTAAGCTGGCAGACCTTGGTTACATAGCCGAGCGTAATTTATCTGCAAGTCTTTTATTATTTTCAGATATGAAGCGTCCTTTGTTGCTGGAAGGTGATGCGGGTGTGGGTAAAACTGAAATTGCGCGGGTGATTTCTCAGCTTAATGATTGCCCTCTCATTCGCTTGCAATGTTATGAAGGCCTTGATGTTAACTCGGCGGTTTACGAGTGGAATTATCAACACCAGCTCCTCTCGATTAAAATGCTCGAAGAACGACAACAGCATACTCCAAATGGGTCGATGGAGAGTGAGCTTTTCAGTGAAAAATATTTATTACAACGGCCATTACTAGCGGCTATTATGCAAGAAAAGTCACCGGTTTTATTGATTGATGAAATTGATAGAGCAGATGAAGAATTTGAAGCTTATTTATTAGAATTACTCTCAGAGTTTCAAGTGAGTATCCCTGAAATAGGCACTATAAAAGCCAAGACTATACCTTATGTTGTATTAACATCTAATGGCACAAGAGAGCTGAGCGACGCGCTTCGACGCCGATGCTTCTATCATTATGTCGACTATCCTAGTTTCGATAAAGAACTTCAAATTGTTAATAAGCGCGTACCTGAAATCGGTCCTCAACTTGCTCGGCAAGTGGTGGCGTTCATTCAGGATCTACGAAAAATTGATTTACAGAAAGTGCCTGGCGTTGCGGAAACACTCGATTGGGCTGCTGCATTGTTGAACCTGGGCATTACTAGCTTAGACGAGGATATGGAAGTCATTCAAGATAGTTTGGTTTGCCTATTAAAAACGCGAGAAGATTCGATGCGTTTAGAACCCTTTGAAATAGAGCGATTGATCGCTCGTGCCGTATAATTTATAGCTTGCTGATGACTCAATTAACCAAAGTGTATTATGATGAGTTTTCTGAACATTTAACCCGCAGGGTAGTCGAGTTTATACGCCATGCCCGTCACAATAATTATCGTGTGGGTATTGCCGAGCAAGTCGACGCCCTCAAAGTTGCTGAGTATTGTTATATAAGTGACAAATATGCATTTAAACTAGGCCTAAAAGCACTTATTTGTTCAAACGAAGATGATTGGAAAAAATTTGATGAGGTTTTCGACGCTTATTGGCTGTGTTCAAATACCAAACAATTCGTTCAAGACAATCAATCCCCTGCCGCAAAGAAAAAATCACCTGAGCAGCAAAAGCAACAAGCTGAAGGCGATAAGAAGCAAACGCCTAAAGCATCGTCAGCCGATACGGCTGCTGAGCAAGAAGCCGATGATGTGCCAGAAGCAAGTGGCACCAAAGAAGGAACAAGCTCAAGAGCAAATCTTGCCAAGGAAGACTTTCATTCAATAAAAGACCCTGATGAAATGCGCAAAATGGAGCGTCTAATAGAGCGCTTGGCGAAACAAATGAAAAAACGAATTTCCCGACGTTACCAATATCAAGCAAACAAAGGGAAAATAGATCTTCGCAGAACCATACGTAAGAGCTTACGCTACGGTGGCACGCCTCTTGAGTTGTGTAAAAAACGCCTAAAGCCACAAACCCCTAAACTCATTATTATTGTGGATGTGAGTCGCTCAATGGCCATGTATAGCTTTTTGTTTTTGCGCTTTGCACGAGGTCTCATTAATGTATTTAAAGATGTTCAAGCCTATGCTTATAACACTCAGCTTTTGCCCATCACCAATGCATTAAAACAAACTGATTTAATGCGGGTCAGAAATAGCTTAGCGATGATGTCGGATGGTTGGTCTGGCGGCACTAAAATTGGCGAAAGTTTGCATAATTTTAATCAACAATATGGGCAGAGTGTTAATAAGCGCTCTTTAGTCATGATTGTCAGCGATGGCCTTGACTCTGGCACAAGTGATGAGCTTACCAGCGAGATGCAAATATTAAAAAAGCGTTGTAGAAAAATTGTCTGGTTGAATCCTTTATTAGGCCATGATGGATATGAACCCATCGCGGCTGGTATGGCTGCAGCGTTACCTTTTATTGATTTATTCGCACCGGCTAACAACCTGGAATCACTGGCTGCACTTGAAGGTGCGTTAACGAAAACTTGGTAGCACACTAAGGAAAAAAATCATGATAAATTCAGCTGAACTCGAACTAAAAGCAGACGAATTAACTCGACAAGGGAAGCATTTTGCTTTGGCGACAGTGGTTCGCTGTGAATCTCCCACATCAGCTAAGCCAGGGGCAAAAGCACTCGTGACTTTTGAAGGGGAAGTATTTGGCTGGATAGGAGGCGGTTGTGCCCAACCAGCCGTAATTAAGACCGTACGAGATTGCATTAAAAAAGGCCAGTCTCAGCTTATTAGAGTCACGCCAACCGTTGAAACCGCTTTAGAAGATAGTATCGTCAAATTTAACATGGCGTGCCATTCAGGTGGCACCTTAGATATATTTATAGAGCCAATTACTGTGAAACCATTATTATTAATTATAGGGGCCTCTCCTGTTGCCCAAGCGTTATCAACCATAGCCTTAATGTCAGGGTTTGAGGTTACTGTCGCTGCCGAAGGGACTTCTAAAACGCTTTTTTCCAGTGAAGTGACCGTCATTGACAGCCTTGAAATAGCGGATGGATATTTCAATCGTATGCCATATGTTGTTGTGTCGACTCAAGGAAAGCGAGATGAAGCGGGCCTAAAAGCCGCCTTGAAAATTGCGTCACCCTATACTGCACTGGTTGCCAGTTCAAAAAAAGCCAAGAAACTCATGGAGGCGGTGGGTAAGATGAACCTGTCTGTAGAAGCCATCGAAAAGGTTCGTTTCCCGGGAGGCATTGAGATCGGAGCTAATACACCAGAAGAGATCGCTGTGGCGTTATTAGCGCAGCTTATACAAGTCAAAAATAGTGCTTGTGAAGATATGTATACTCCGCCTAGTATTGAAGATGATAGCGCTAAAACGGACAGTGAAGCGTTGGCTAAGCCGGTTGAAACCAGCGGTTGCTGCTCATCCAAATGACAAAAATGAAGCCTATAAAACGATTATCTTGTGTATTACTGGCAGCGGGGCTTTCCTCTAGAATGGGAGAGCAAAATAAGCTGTTACTCAATATTGAAGGGGAATCATTAGTTCGCAGAACGGCAAAGTTGTTGGTTGACTACGGACTTGAGGAGATTGTTGTGGTTGTCGGGCATGAGGCTAGTTTAGTGATAAATGAACTAAATGATCTGCCAGTGACCATAGTCGAAAATTGTAGTTATCATGCAGGCCAAATGACATCTGTCCATACTGGGATAAAAGGCTTAACGAAAAAAACAGATGGCATTATTATCTGCCTGTCTGATTTAGTATTACTTGAAAAGGCAGATTTACACGCTTTGCATTTAGCATTTGACCAATGTAAAACAGCCATATTGGTTCCTCAATATTTAGGCGAAAGGGGCAATCCGATTATTTTAGCCCACTCGCAACGCCAAGCGATCCTCGATGGAGAGAAAAACCTTGGATGCCGTAAGCTAATCCAAAAAAAACCTCATGAAGTCACTGTATTTGAAGCAGATAACGACCACGTTACCTTTGATTTAGATACGCCAGAGGCACTTAATAATTTGAGGCAACGAATGCATCATAGAAAGTATGATGCAAAGCGACCACATAAACGTATTGTATAAACAAGTATGCACTTAAATAGAGATAATTATGGCTCGTAGTATTTTCGACATCATGAACAATTTACAACACAAACAAGAACCCTTTGCTTTAGCAACGGTTGTAGATACCTACGGTTCGGTTTCAGCAAAAACAGCCTCCAAAGCAATTATTGATGCTAAAGGTCGAGTCGTCACTGGCTGGATAGGAGGTGGCTGTGCCGAATCAAGCGCTTGCGAAAAGGCCATGGAATGTATTGAAACGAATCAAACCGCTATGATGGAAATTGACTTAGATGACGAAATGTTGGGAGCCGGAATGCCTTGTGGAGGTGGTATGAAAGTATATATAGAGCCTGTGTTACCAGAGCCGTCTTTATGGGTTATGGGACATGGCAAAGTAGCCGAAGTGATCTGTGCTATGGGCGATATGCTAAGCTATCAAGTTATCGTCAATGACCTCGGAGCGACTAGGGATAAATTTCCTGCGGCCAAACAAATCATTACTGATGATCTAGATTATAGTCAGTTAACACCCAAGCGAACCGATTATGTCATCATTGCAACGCAGCATAAAGGTGACCATGAGTCGATTAAGCAAGCCCTGAGCTGCGATGCAGGCTATATAGCGTTAATAGCCAGCCGTAAACGTGCAAGACTGGTATTGGATTATTTGCGCGAAGAAAACGTTAACGAAAACGAGATTAGTCGCGTGGTTGCCCCTTCAGGTTTAGACTTAGGTCCGCAAACACCAGAAGAAATTGCACTGTGTATTTTGAGTGAGATTACACTTTTGCGGCGCAATGGCACAGGCATGAGAAACCGCGATAAATTACTGACGGAAGATGCGGGTGGAACGGTTGCGACAATACACACCTTAAATAGACAGACGGCTAGTGAATAAGAAATGAGCGTTATGCCATTACCTAACAATCATACTAGCACTGACGGTCCGATTAACCCTGAACTTGTTAAGGCTCTTTTTCCTATATTCAGCAATAACCCATTAACACGAAATTTGAGTTATTTAGATAACGCCGCCACCTCCCAAAAGCCAGAAGTCGTCATGCAGGCAATGGATGATGCTATGCGACTATTTCACAGTCCGGTTAACCGTGGCTTTTATCCATTGGCTGAACAAACCACTACGCGGTATGAACAAGCGCGAGAACGACTTCAGAGGTTTATAGGCGCAGCAAATCATGCATCGGTAATTTTCACTGCCTCAGCAACCGATAGTATTAACCAAATAGCACAAGGGTTTCTACTGCCACGGTTGAAACCAGAACAAAATGTCTGGGTGACGCGTATGGAACATCACGCGAACTATTTACCTTGGCAGGATGTATGTGAAAAATCGGGAGCGAGTCTGCGCATCATTGAACTCACTGACGCAGGTGAATTAGATCTCGAGCGATACCCTGACATATTTGCTGACAGTACCGCTATGATTGCACTGACTCAAACATCGAATGTTTTGGGCATTAGCAATGATGTCAAAGACATCTGTAGGCGCGCCAAGCAAAAGAATATCCCGGTTCTGATTGATGCCGCGCAGGCCGTGGTAAGTAATACTATTAATGTACGTGAGCTTGGCTGTGACTTTTTGGTGTTCTCGGCACATAAAATGTTTGGACCCAATGGTATTGGCTTACTATACATTGCTCCAGAACAATTAAATGAAGTTCAACCAGTAAGACTCGGAGGAGGAATGGTCGACTTTGCCGCCGACAGCATCGCTGACACAATTTGGAGTGAAGCGCCTCATTGTTTTGAAGCTGGCTCGCCTAATTTTGTCGGAGCCATCGGCTTTGCATCGGCTTGCGAGTTTGTCGATTCATTGGGTCAAGCAAAAATTAAGGCTCATATCGGGGAGCTGGCGACGACTCTGTATCAAGCACTATCCCATTATCCAAACCTGCACTTAGTTTCATCTGCCGAGCATTTATCTTCGGGTATTGTCAGTTTTTATCATGATGTCATTCATGCCCATGACCTAGCTCAAATTATGGGAGACGCAGGTGTTGCTGTTCGCGCTGGCCATCACTGCGCTCAGCCATTACTAAGACACCTTGGAGTCAGCTCAACATTACGTATCAGTATTTCAGTATATAACACTAACGATGATATTAACGCTGCGGTAAATGCACTAAATTATGCTCAAAAGGTATTTTCCTAATGTCAGACTCCCAGCTTTACAAAGCCCAGTTGCTGGACCACTTCAAGAAGCCTCGTAATAAAGCGGTGGGTGAGTTAACGACAATGCAGGTGGTTAAAAGAGGCTCTAATCCAAGCTGTGGTGATGAAATCGAAGTCGGGTTTAGCCTCAAAGACAATATCATCGAACCGATTCAATTTAGAGGTCGGGGTTGTTCCGTTTGTATCGCATCTGCCTCAATGATGACTGAAGCCATAACAGGACAGCCGGCTGAGCATGCAAAAATAATGGCTGCCCAAATGCAACAATGGATAGAAGGCGAAGACGTTAATATCCCCCCTATGCTCAAACCTCTTGAAGCTGTTCGTCATCATCCTGCCCGGAAAAAATGCGTCATGCTGGCCTGGCATGCCTTAATTGAAGGCATGGAACAAAGCAATGTCTAATATATCAAGATGTAAAGTAGCCAGCTATCAATGTGCGCACTGTAAGAAGAACAGTTATGGTATGCCGGCTGAAACAGTCGTCATTGAAGACCAAGAGCTGACTATGTGTTGCCTTGGATGTGTTTATGCGGCCGAAATGTTTTTTGACTTGTATCATTCATCCTTACAGCCAAAAACATTTTAGCGCATTAATTTCGATTTAAAGTTTGTTCGTAAAGCTATAGTTAAACAGTCCATCGCCTTGATCGCCGTGAACTTGGATATTAAAGGATACAATTATTCGATCTTTTTTACCGATATAAGGCATTGCCATATGTTTAAGGTGCGAGGGGAAAATACACAAAACGCCTTCTTCAGGTGGCGAGTCAAAACTATTGTCTTGTAAGTACAGATTGCCAGAATCCATATAGCCGCCGCCAATCACATCCATTTGATGGCCATAAAATCGGGTGACACCATTCATTTCACCCAACTCTTTATTAGCGATACGAGTCTCTTCATCATCAACTTGTACATAATAAACGCCAGACCAAGCACAATTCCCATGATTATGGGTTTCATGAAAGCCATGACCATTTTGGATTTGAAACCAAGCGCCAACAACATTCATTTGCAAGGTTTTTGAGCGACTGTGCTGCCAAAGTTTAGCGTTCACCTGAGTCGACATTTGAAATAGCTGATCAGAAATAAATTTAAATAATGCATTTAGTTCTGGATGACTGTATCGCATGAGTAAGTCGTCACTACTAGAATAAACAGTGGATTTTAGCTTTTCATTATTATTTCGATGTTCAGTAAAGAGTTTTACCAGCGCTTTATTCACTTTTTTGTTGCCGGCAAACTTGGTTCGCAGAAATGGAGTAGGCCACAATAGATGAAGGTCTGGGTGCTCTGAAGATTCGGTCATAACAATATCAATTTGGTCTGGATTCCAGCATAGGATACTCAGCCACCATAGCAATGTCGAGCAGTGTGACACTCTGATTTAAACAAGCAAAATAATATAGGTGTTTCTTCGCAAAATACCTAGCCAACCCAATCTATTGATTCAAAAATAATACACTAGTCTATATCAAAGCGTTATGTCATTACTCATTGAACCTAGCTGAGATAACATCATCTAAAAAAAACACATTTAGATTAGTTTTCAGTATCAGGGTCTTTGTTGTTTTCAAGTATAAGAATAATAAACACAGTGATTCATCTTAGAGATACCTATGCCAAACGTGTCCTGACTTTAGGGGGCACTATACTTCTCCATATTAATGACTGCTCACTTTTGCCCAACCCAATGCACAGATCTGAGTATAGAAAAATAAAACGTCATTTCTCCTAAAATGAAAATACATGGTGCCTCATATTCTCCATATTTACCTTTTGTTATATTCTTAAGGGAGTGAAAGGCGGTTATTTTTCGTCGATTAATCAACTGTTTTCACATAATTCAGAACAAGGGCTAGGTAAGATTGTCAGAGATAAAAAGAGGCTTGTGACAAGTTTTAACGGGGGAGTTGACCATGTTTCTTTCCTTAATGTTTGAACACCCGTGCAGTATATTTACCCATCAACACAAAAGACGTAACAAGATGCCGCCATTATAACAAAGTGTAGTGACCCAACTAATGACTGTCTTTTTTGCTTTGATATTGCTGGTAACTTAGCCAGCCATCACGCATATATAATTTTAATAATTTCTCTGGTGCTTCAGGCAATGACACACTGAGCAAGAGACCAGGTGTATCATTAAAGTGTTTATCAATACCCAGGCAATGAAACTTAGCGCCTAGTTTATTGTAATGTTTTAATAATACTGGCACACCTTTACCGTCTTGCTCTAATCCCTTTAACAATACGCTTAAGTGATTGGCTAATGGATAGCGGTTAGCAAAGTCCGTCACCTCCGGGTGCAAAACATAGTCAAATGCCGCTCTTGGACTCACATCAGTAGTAGGGGTCACCATCGCCTGTTGAATGAGGGCAACGCTGCGTACATCATACAACTTGCTGATGGAGACGGTGCCATACAGGGTTCGATAGCGGGGAAACTGACAAACGAAGGCGCCAATGCCCCGCCACAATAAAAACAAGCCTAGGAAACTATTTTGATATTCGGGGATAAGAAATGATCGTCCCAATTCTAGGCAGGGCTGCTGTTGGTTGACAAATTCGGGACTAAATTTAAACATCCCATTGAGATACAAATTATCTAAATTGCCCTCTTTGAGTAACAGATCCGTTTGTCCCATTCGGTAGGCTCCAATAATCTGTCCTGTGTCACGCTTAAGCACAAATAGATGGGTGTAACTGCCATCAAAATGGTCGCTATCTATGGGCTGGCCACTGCCTTCGTTATGTTCACGAAAAACCAATTCACGTAACCGTGCTATCTCATGCACTGTCTGGGGTATTTGCCGCTGATAACCGTAATACACGGAGATGTCTTTGTGATCGAGTAAATGCTGCTCTTTGGGTAAAAGGGATAATTCGGCTAATATGTCTTTGCCCTTTGCCTGGGGCGCCAATGGTTGTAATTCTGTTACAAGATCTACAGGCCAAGCTTGTTGCCTCGCAGGATCAAGCAGATAGCTTTGGACCCTAAATAATTCAGTTTGGATTTTGAGATCAAGGGGGTGCGGGTATTCATCGACTGCTATGGCATGTCCTGCGGAAATGGTGATATGGGCATTACGCTTGTTGGCTAACTCACGGGGCAACATCAATAACCGAAATCGATAGTAAATTCTACCTAGGGTATAGAATAAGGGGCTATTCTGGCCACTCACAAAAACCGGTAAAAAATTGGCCTGCGTTCTATTGGCAATGCTTGCCACTAAGCGATTCCAGCTATGGTCGGCAATACGCTTAGTGTCTTTTTGGTAATAACTCACCCGTCCAGCCGGAAAGATCAGCAAGGCGCCGCCTTTTTTTACATGTTTTAAGCTGGTGCGAATAGAAGGTGCATTCTTAGGATCGTTTTCAGATAACGGATTAGTAAAAATAAAATAATCTTCAAGCTCAGGGAAAATCTTTAATCCTTGATTGGCCATGACTTGTATGTCGGGCCGAACCTGTTCTATGGCCCAGGCCAAAATAACGCCCTCAATACCTCCAAAGGGGTGGTTGCTGGCTATCACCAAAGGCCCGCTCTTAGGGATCTTGCCTTGCAGTTGTTGCAGACCGAGCAGCTTAATGTTGAGTCCATCTAATAAACGTTTTGCAAAGGAGGTTTTGTCTAATCCGTGCAAATTATTTTGCTCGTACAATAGATCCAGCTTAGTAATAGCCAAAGCATGATCTAGCATTCTCAATACGAGTTTGCTGACTATATTTTTTTTATTGCCAGGTATGAGGTTGAACAGGCTGATGGTTGCAGGCATAAAGCGCTTCCACAAAAAATTATGACTATCTAATGTCTTATCTTGCTTGAATTTATCGGTAAGTTCAGCAAATTTATTGCCTTTGGGTAGCGAATAGCAGTAACTGCTCAGTAAAAACACAAAAATGCATGACTAGCCTTGGTTTTTATTCAACTATTTAGGGCATAATAGCAGCCAGTCTTCGGGATCAAGTTATACAGACTCGCTCCCCATGTTTTGGCTGAACCTTTTTTATAGACAGCACTTTATAGGGTATTTATGCAGCAAATCACTATCACCACACCAGACGATTGGCATTTACATTTTAGAGATGGTGATATGTTACATGAGACGGTGCCCGCTACCGCTAGATGTTTTGCTAGAGCCATAGTCATGCCAAACCTAGTGCCACCTATCATTAATGCGCAATTGGCCATGGATTATAAAACTCGCATTTTGGCTGCACGGCCGCCTGGTAGTCAGTTTGAACCATTGATGACCTTGTACTTAACCAATCAAACCAGTATTCAAGATATTCAGGTAGCCGCCAAAGCAGGGATTGTTGCCGCAAAGCTATATCCAGCGGGGGCGACCACAAACTCGTCACAAGCAGTCAGTGCTATTGAAGCATTATTTCCCGTATTCGAAGAAATGCAGAAGCAAGGTATGCTGTTGCTTATCCACGGTGAAGTCACAGAAGAGCATGTTGATATTTTTGATCGTGAAAAATGTTTTATTGACCAACATCTGAGTAAAATTGTGGATGCTTTTTCAAGCTTAAAAGTGGTGTTTGAACATATCACTACTAGTGACGCCGCCGAGTTCGTGTTGGCTGCTTCGAATAACCTTGCTGCCACTATTACGCCTCAGCACCTGCTACTTAATCGTAATGACTTGTTGGTGGGAGGAGTTAAACCTCATAACTATTGTTTGCCGGTATTGAAACGTAGCACCCATCAACAAGCATTAAGACAAGTGGTGGCCAGTGGTGCCAGACGATTTTTCTTAGGCACAGATTCTGCTCCCCATACCCAAGAGGCAAAAGAAAATGCTTGCGGTTGCGCAGGGTGTTACAGCGCCTGGAGTGCATTGGAGTTATATACTCAAGTATTTGATGAGCTGGGTGCCTTAGATCACCTACAAGGATTTGCTAGTCACAATGGGGCCGATTTTTATGGTTTACCCCGCAATACCAGTACAGTGACATTAGTCAAAGAGGATTGGCAAGTACCACAATCTGTTGCTTTAAAAAATGGCGAGCCTTTGGTACCTTTTTTTGCTGGCAAGACCGTCAGCTGGCGGATTAAGTCCAGCTAAGTTCAACCCAAAAGTTATGAGGCAATCACCCGTAACCTCAGCATAGTCGCAGTATCGTTAACGCACACTTTAATTTTATAAGGACAATATGAGCCAATTAGTGATTACCCATATCGAAAACAATGTTGCCACTATTACTATTCAAAATGGCAAGGTCAACGCTATTTCTCATCAGGTACTGGATGAATTGGATCTGGCTTTAGATGTGGCTGAGCAACAACAGGCTGTAGTGGTGATCACAGGTCAAGTGGGCATGTTTTCTGCTGGCTATGATCTAAAAGTGATGCAAGAAAGCATGAGCTTAATGATGGAATTGGTTGAGAAAGGGTCGACCTTCACCCGCAGAATGTTATCTTTTCCTTACCCGATTATTGTGGCTTGTAGTGGTCACGCTGTGGCTAAGGGAGCATTTTTGTTATTGGCAGCAGACTATCGAATTGGGGTAGAAGGCCAATTTAAAATTGGCCTAAATGAAGTGGCTATTGGCATGACCATGCATCATGCGGGTATTGAACTAGCAAGAGGGCGACTGGCCCCTGTTTTCTTTAATCGTTCGGTGATCTTGGCTGAGATGGTGTCACCACAAGAGGCGCTAATTGCTGGGTTTTTAGATAAAGTGGTGAGTTCAGAAGCCCTTATGCCTACCGCCCAAAGTATAGCTAATGCCATGACTAAGTTAGATATGAAGGCTCACTATCAAACCAAATTAAAATCCCGTGCAGCGCTACTTGAAGTGTTGGACGAGTCCATACTCAAAGATCGTGGCGGCAGCCTTTAGGCTCACAAGATCTGATATTACATACAATCAAAGAGATTATTTTGAATAAAGAATTTGCTTCATTAGGGTTAAACAATGCCTTGCTCGAAAACCTTGGAACTATGGGTTTCAAGGAAATGACCGATGTTCAAGCTATGAGCTTACCGGCTATTATTGCTGGCAGAGACGTAGTGGCTAAAGCCAAAACAGGCAGTGGTAAAACGGCGGCCTTCGGCTTGGGATTATTACACAACTTAAATGTATCCCGTTTTAGAGTGCAAGCCCTAGTAATGTGCCCGACTCGAGAGTTAGCTGAACAAGTGGCATTGGAGATCCGTAAGTTAGGCCGAGGGATCCACAATATTAAAGTGTTAACCTTATGTGGCGGCACCCCTTTGGGTCCGCAAATCGGCTCTCTAGAACATGGTGCACACATTATAGTAGGTACGCCTGGTCGGATCATGGATCATCTATTTAGGCAGAGATTAAACCTAAGGGAAGTGAATACTTTAGTACTTGATGAAGCGGACCGTATGTTAGATATGGGCTTTGAAGAAGAAATGTCGAAGGTCATCAAGAGCGTGCCAGCGGATCGCCAAACCTTGTTATTTTCTGCGACCTATCCGGACTCTATCGCCAGTATCAGTAAAAACGTGCAGCGTGATCCCTTAGAAGTCAGTGTGGAAGCAACCCATAGCACCAATACTATTGAGCAATTGTTTTTTGAAGTAGAAGAGCCTCATCGTATTAATGCGGTCGCAGCTTTATTAAGTCACTACCAACCTGAGTCTGCCATAGTATTTTGTAATACTAAGATTGCTTGTCAGCAAGTGTCTGATGAACTCACCGCCTTAGGTGTCTCAGCATTAGCCTTACATGGTGATTTGGAACAGCGAGATAGAACGGAAGTGCTAACCCGTTTTGGTAATAGAAGCGTGTCTGTGTTGATCGCCACAGATGTCGCCTCCAGAGGCCTAGATATAAAAGAAGTGAATGCTATTATTAGCTACCAAATCACCCCAGATCCTGAGGTCCATATCCATCGAATCGGTCGCACGGGTAGGGCTGATGCCAAAGGATTAGCCTTGACCCTTTGCAGCGCTAAAGAAATACCCCGTGCTAATGCCATCGAAGATTACCAAAAAGCCAAAATTAAGTGGACGGGTATTCAGGATAAACGTTTTCATGCCAATCGCTTGATCCAGCCTGAATACGTCACTATCTGTATAGACGGTGGTAAAAAAAGTAAAATTCGCCCAGGGGATATATTAGGAGCATTAACCAAAGATGCGGATATTGCCGGTGATGATGTGGGCAAAATCAATGTAACTGCTACTCACACTTATGTGGCGGTCAAATTACGCAGTGTCAAACCTAGCCTTAAACAGTTTAATGAAGGTAAATTAAAAGGCCGTAAGTTTAAGGCCCGTAGGCTCAGTTAACAAAATAAAGGGGGCAATCCCCCCTTATGCCTCTTTTTATGACGAATGTGCTGTTTGAGCCTAATTAGCACCTTGACTAGTGCAGTATTGGCGCCCCAATGTTTTTGTTATTCTTATTTTCAACAAACAAGGTTAGTGACAACTTTTGCTACCCAAATGCGGCCTGCAGGAAAGTTTTCTGTGTCTTCAAAGGTCAAATAACCACTAGTTTTAAATCTTGTAGGAGTGATATTAATGCGTGAAAAAGTAGAATTTGTCAGTGGGGCACATACGTTAAGTGGCTTATTAGAATTACCCGGATCCCATATCCGATTTTATGCGTTGTTCGCCCATTGTTTTACTTGTAGTAAAGATGTGGCAGCTGCGTCACGGATTAGTCGTGCACTAATGGCCAAGGGCATAGCGGTACTACGTTTTGACTTTACGGGATTAGGTAACAGTGATGGTGATTTTGCCAATAGTAATTTTTCTTCTAATGTTCAAGATTTAGTGGCGGCAGCTGACTTTTTAAGAGAACAATATCAAGCACCTAAATTGTTGATTGGTCATAGTCTCGGTGGTGCGGCTGTATTAGGCGTGGCGCAATTGGTCCCAGAATCATTAGCTGTAGTCACAATAGGCTCTCCTTCTGATGCGGCTCATGTGGCTCATAACTTTGCCTTGCAGCTGGACGAAATTGAACAACACGGACAGGCTAAGGTGACTTTGGCCGGACGTGAATTTACTATTAAAAAACAGTTTTTGGACGATATCAACAGTTATGGTACTGCCCATATTCGTCAGTTAAAGAAAGCCTTGCTAGTGATGCACTCACCTATAGATACAATAGTGAACATATCCGAAGCAGAAAAAATCTATCAGGCGGCCGTGCACCCCAAAAGTTTTGTTAGCCTGGATAATGCCGATCATTTACTGAGCAATAAACAAGACTCTGAATACGCCGCTGATGTAATAGCGGCTTGGGCGAGTCGCTATGTTCCCAGCAGCACCTCAGTCTATCAAGCCGATGTGGCTCCTGGGCATGTATTAGTAGAAGAAAAAGACCATAAATTCACGCAACATGTGAGTACTAACAGTCATTATTGGTTGGCGGATGAACCTGTGAAAGTCGGGGGAAAAAATACGGGGCCGGATCCTTATGAGCATCTGCTGGCCGGTTTAGGTGCTTGTACCGCTATGACATTACGCATGTATGCTCAGCGTAAAGCATTACCGGTTACTAATATCAAAGTTGACCTATCCCACAGCCGCAACTATCAAGAAGATTGTGACCAGTGTGAGGAAACCAAGGGCATTGAAGCCATAGTGCGACATATCAGTTACAAGGGCCAGTTAGACCCACAACAAAGACAACGATTCCTAGAAATAGCCGACAAGTGCCCGGTGCACAAAAGCTTGCACAATAATGTGGCAGTGGTCAGTCAGCTGATGGATGAGTAACAAGTATCAGGCTAAATAGGTGGCCTGCACAAGAAACAGTCTGCATAGAATACAGGCTGTTTCTTGGTTTGTTTATTGCTTGGCGAATTTATAGATAAATCGGTCGGTTTTGCCACGAATGCCCGCATCAAATACATTTTTAGTTAAGTCATCTTGGCTGTTGCGCAAGTAAAAGGCTTCTTCGGTGAGCACAAAACCCGCTTCGGCTAACTGAAATTTGATGATGTTGGGATCGATCCTATGCTGATTATTTGCCGCCTCATAACCTGATCCTTGAGCGGCGAAATGGTCAATAATAATGAATGAGCCATCCTCTTTTAAGGCTTTTTTAATGGTGGCAAGGGCGGCTTTGTAATCTACTATATTGTCACGCAGTTGAATTTTTTTATCCTCTCCCATGGTATGGGTGAAAAACAAATCATGATAATTTAATGCCATAAAGGCCAGATCTAAACTGCCATCCTCGATAGTCATATCCACAATCGACATATTGTCGAAACGTGTTACATTTTTTAAACGGTTATCTGCAGTTCGCTCGGTTATGCCTTTTTCAGCAAAACGCCAAATCACCTGATCATTTTGTGCGTAGACTTTGCCCTTGGGGCCAACGGCCTTAGAAAATAATTCGCTATACCACCCCCCTCCAGCAAATAAGTCCAATACATGATCACCTTGGGCGACATCAGAAAAGGCGAGGATGTTTGCCGGTTGCCTAGCCTCATCACGTTTATTGTCAGCCATTGGTCGGTCTGGGTGGCTTAACACTGTTTGAATTTGATTAGCACTTAACGGGGTCTGAGCAACAGCAACAGCAACAGCCGAAATACTCGTGGCTACTGCGAGTAGTAACATGAAGAAAGAAGGGGGCATATTTAGCCTCTTATGGGAATTGAAATGATCAAATAGCATAATGGTTTCACCCTATAGATGCCAACTCATTAATGGATAATGTGCCCAGTGGCAGATAAACGGGACGAGCTTTAGTAAATCACTTGTGTATAAGATAAAGTAGCCCAGTCATTTACTCATTTTTTAAGGTTTTTATGAACGACACTATTATCGCGCTGCTGGGTTACATCAGCTGGATCTTGCTGTTGCTGGTATGGTTAGCGGTGTATCGCACTATGCTGGTGGCGAATAAAAGCCAAGCCGTCAATGAATTTAAATCCGATGGCTCTAATTCAACAGTTTTTGGTGAACGCCTAAGTCGTGCTCAAGGCAATTGTGTTGAGAGCTTTGCCTTTATTGGCGGTTTAATGTTGTTGGCATTGGCCACTGATTCGGCGCTGATCACTGATGGTTTGGCCCTCACTCTGTTGGTCGCGCGCTTAGGGCAGTCTATTATTCATCTGTTATCTACTAGTGTGCTGGCAGTTCAAATTCGATTTGTTTTCTTTGTGCTGCAGTTAGCCATTTGTTTTTATTGGGTGTATCAATTTTCCGTTAAATTTATTGGAGCCTTATAATGCCAATCAATGACATACCTAGCATTGAAAAGTTAACAAAAATTTCTCCTTGTGAATACGCTGATGCCTTGCCTAGAGAGCAATTTGTTGATCCCGTTATTGGTGAACTATGGCCGATGATACCGCGGATCGCCGGTCCCGCTTTTACCGTTAAGTGCGGCAAGGGAGATCATCTAAGTCTACATGCTGCTATTTATCGTGCAAAACCAGGGGACATTATAGTGGTGCAAGCCGATCCCGATTTTGCCTCTGCGGGTGGCAATGTCTGTGCTATCGCCCAGCAAAGGGGCATAGCCGGTATGGTTATCGACGGTGTTATCCGTGATATAAAAGAAGTCCGGGATCTGAAGTTTCCGGTTTTTGCCCGAGGCTTGATGCCGAAACCTGCTGCGAAGGAACAAATATTTCCATTTAATCAGCCTATTGTTTGTGGGGGGGTGTGGGTCAATGCTGGCGATTATGTGGTTGCCGACGAAGATGGCATTGCGGTGATCCCTAGTGCTCAAATAGTGCGAACCTATGAGATCGCTAAAGCACGCACAGACAAAGACGCGGCTATGACTTTGCAACAGTGGCAGGAGCAACACATGAAAAAAATTGAATCGAAATTGCAAGAATTAGGGTATTGTGACTAACCATATATAGCGGCGTACCCTTTTTCATGTTTGCATTTTTTGAACGGTTAACTAATCCGTTTCCAATTGAACACCCAGAACAACCCCCCACGACCATTTTTGCCTTTTGTTGTTATTATACAAAGGGCATGTGGCCCACTATCTTCACTGTGTCCATATTATCTGCTGCCATTGCCATGCTCGAAGTCTCATTGTTTGGGTTTCTGGGTCGATTGGTTGATCTGTTAGTACAAAGTGATCCTCAGACCTTTCTTGAGCAAGAGTCCACTAATCTAATCTGGATGGGTTTACTAATATTAGTGGTATTGCCGATACTGGTGATAACGCAAGCCTTGTTGTCTCATCAGGGTTTAATGGGCAACTATCCCATGAAAATTCGCTGGCAAGCTCATCGTTATATGATTGGCCAGAGTTTAGGTTTCTTCCAAAATGAATTTGCTGGTCGCATTGCCACTAAAGTCATGCAAACCGCTCTGTCGGTGCGGGAAACTGTGATGAAAACCTTAGACATATTGGTTTACGTCAGTGTCTATTTTCTGAGCATTTTATTTTTAGTTTTTACAGCGGATTGGCGTTTAAGTACACCACTGATCGCTTGGTTTCTGATTTACCTGGTTATTTTGCGGGTATTAATTCCCAGGTTAAAACGGGTATCACAACAACAAGCTGATGCACGCTCTTTGATGACCGGACGTATTGTTGACAGCTATACCAATATAGCCACAGTCAAACTTTTTGCCCATACCAGTCGCGAAGCGGACTACGCCAAAGAAGGCATGCTGGGCTTTTTAAAGAGTGTGTACCCACAAATGCGCTTGGTGACAGTGCTCTATGCATGTGTGTGGTTGAGTAATGCCTTATTGGTCTTTAGTATCAGTGCCTTATCTATTTATTTGTGGATGCAACAACTAGTGACACCGGGTGAAATCGCCATCACCGTTAGTTTATGTTTGCGTCTCAATGGTATGTCACAGTGGGTGATGTGGGAAGTTTCCTCTGTGTTTGAAAACATCGGCACAGTGCAAGACGGGATCAATAGCCTATCTGTGCCTGTGGCAGTAAAAGATATCAGTGCTGCAAAACCTCTGGTAATGAAGGGCGGAGCAATTGAATTTGAGCATGTAAACTTTGGATACCAGGGGGCGAACGATATCCCCATAGCGGTATTTAAAGATCTGAATATCCAGATCAAGCCAGGGGAAAAAGTCGGCCTGGTTGGACGTTCAGGAGCCGGAAAATCCACATTGGTCAATTTATTGCTACGTTTTTATGATGTACAAAGCGGCACGATAAAGATTGATGGACAAGACATCAGTCAAGTACAACAAGAAACACTGCGTGCTAATATCAGTATGGTCACCCAAGATACCTCCTTATTACATCGTTCAGTGCGAGATAACATTTTGTACGGCCGTACCCAGGCCAGTGAAGAAGATATGCAGCGAGCCGCAACACAGGCCGAATCCTATGACTTTATTCAGACCCTGTCAGATCTGCAAGGACGTGTAGGTTTTGATGCTCATGTTGGAGAGCGCGGAGTCAAGTTATCTGGGGGACAGCGCCAGCGTATTGCTATTGCTAGAGTCATGTTAAAAGATGCGCCTATCTTGATCTTGGACGAGGCGACGTCAGCGTTGGACTCAGAAGTAGAAATGGCCATTCAACATTGTTTAAATAAAGTGATGGAAAATAAAACCGTATTGGCTATCGCCCACCGACTGTCTACCATCGCACAAATGGATAGATTATTGGTGTTAGACGAAGGTTGTATTGTTGAGTCGGGTTCACATGCACAATTGCTGGAGAAAAAAGGCATATATGCCAAGCTTTGGGCCCATCAGACAGGTGGTTTTATTGGACTCGAATAATAATGAAAGATAGGGCAATACTATAGCCCTGTCGTTATTCTGGTGTTTTCCTATCATTTCCAACGGAAAACCTGAGTCTATATCTTTCCTATGTCAAGCATACTGTGATTATTAATCAGCTATTGCCGGTGATAAAAACAGGCTTGTCTAGCAAAAAAAGTCAGCGCCGCTTTTCAATTAATCTTATTCGCAAAGAAAGGCTCCAAGGAGGAGCTGGTAGAATAGAACTGTCAATATTTCAGGACATTTTACACTTAAGTTTAGTGTAAAAAACTACCCTGTGGTACTTTGTTGGCCAATTCAAACTAAGTGTAAAAGAGACTTACGGATAATGCGTTTAAATCTGCGGCTGTTATGCTTTTTATATTTACCCCTAGTGTTTAGCTTAAATGCTCTTGAAACTCCTGAACATATGACCTTTTCCTATATTAATCATCCGATCATTGTTGCGCAGATCTTACCGCTAATTGAGCAAACTTATAAAAGTTTGGGCATAGAAACGGAGTTTATTGTGCAACCTTCTAGTCGTGGATTACGTAACGTGTCCAAAGGCTTGATGGACGGTGAAGCTATTTATGGTGAAATATTAGTTGGAGGCTACAATAATTTACTATTAATTCCTCCCTCTTTAGGGAAATGGACTTACGTGTTGCTTTGTGCACTACAGGTACCTTGTAATAGTCATGTGATTGAGAATGAGGATGTCACTATTGTCTTAACAGACAGCAGCAGGGTAGGCTTGCAGGACCATTATCAGCAGCAACAAAAAAGTCACTTATACATTATCAATCGCATCGATTTGATCCATACGCTGATCCGCGAAAATCGATTTTCTTATGGTTTGTACATTATGAACGATGAGCAATTGGCGGAAAGACAACCTAATGACATTAAATATGTCCGGCTTTTTTCAACCGAGACTTACCACATTATCCATAAAAAACACGCCTACCTAGCGCCAGCGGTTAGTGCCGCGTTAAAAGCAGCACTCAACAATAGTCCTGTTATTGGTACACAGACACTCCATTGATAGAGCTAGCACTAGCCTAAAAGTTGAGCGGTCGCCTTAAATGTTAAAGATCACTACGAGCAAACCGATTACGCCACCAAATATACCGCCCCAGACGACTAACCAACCCAAATGCTGTTTGATCATGTCTTGAATGATCTCTTTTACCAGCTGCGGGGTTAGCTCATCTAAACGTTGCTCGACAATTTGTTTGATTTTTTGTTGCAATTCGTCGGTCACATCGGGTTGTTGAAGCTCTTCAGCTAACATCATGTTAAAAGCCGGATCTTGGGTGATCTCTTCCAATGAATGTAACATTTTATCGGTAAAGGGTTTACGCAAAGGCTCTAGGGCTTCGACGCCACCAAACATGCCAAGCATTTGTCCGAAAGATGACTCTTTGATCACAGTGACCAATGAATCGAAGGTCGGGGTTAAATCGACCTTCTGTAATATGGGGCTAAAGTTGATCTCAACAGTGCTTTGGCTGTCGCTCATAAAGCGTCGAATATTTTCGGAATTAAAAAACTGTTGCATGATCAACTGATGAATACCCCGTTTAAAATCTTCAAAGCGCTCGGGGATCACACCAGATCCATACAGGCCCGGTATTTTCTCAAACAACATGTGTACTGCCAGCCAATTTGTCATGGCCCCAGATAAGGCAAATAAACCGACACTTTTTAATATATTATTTTCCAGTACAACGCCTACTACTAGCACTATTAGTGCTAGACCATTGGTAATAACATTTTTATTCACTGCATCTTTCCTACAACGACTTCATTATGCCAACGTTTATATCAATAAAACTGACGCTGTCAATACCATAGCTGTTTTTTTACCAGAGTTATGCCGATAGCGGGGCATTCAGAATGAGTCTAAAACTGAGTGTGCGGGGCTGCAGCGTCTTACTGCAATGAAAAGATTGTCCCATCATTTAAGCCCAACAGTGTCATTTGTTACAAGCAATTTTATCCGTTAAAAAAACTCTTCGATCTTTCTTCTTGAATCCCTGTTACCAATAAGTATAATACGGCTCCCTCCTTGCTAGTGATTCAGAATTTTTCCAAAAAATCTATGTTTCTACCAGCTTGGTGTAACTAAAATTTGTGCTTGTTATTAGTCTATAGCGACTGATAAACAAGCCTAAAATATTTAGGGGTGTAGTTCCAATTGGTAGAACAGCGGTCTCCAAAACCGATGGTTGGGGGTTCGAATCCCTCCACCCCTGCCACCAAATATAGATACAGTACTAATGTTAGTCTGTAGAGTAAAAGACAGTCGTAGAGGTGGAGGGTGAGCACCCCCATGGGTTTGACAAATCGTCTGGAACGATTTGAACCGCGTTAGCGTCGCTTGCGGTCAGTTACATGGATGTAACTGAGATCATCCCTCCACCCCTGCCATTTTTTTAGCAATATGTGACCCCATATATGATATCAGTGGTCAATGCAGTCAGAAATAAAATTAGGGGTTAGCATGAGCGAAAATACAGAAAACGTTTCCAAGCCATTAGACAAGCTAAAGTGGTTGATCACATTTAGTTTATTAGTTGGCATAGTCGTGGTTAATCATTATTTCGAAGAGCTTTCAGTTTTGTATTTTGCCCTTCTGGCGGTCACCGCCGTAGTTGTGGCAGGTTACGTGGCATCGACTACGGTTAAAGGCAGTGCATTTATTACTTTTGCCAAAGATTCACGCACTGAAGTGCGTAAAGTTGTGTGGCCTACTCGTCAAGAAACCACCACCACCACTATGATAGTTTTGGCCGCCACTGTCGTTATGTCTCTTATCTTATGGGGCCTAGATGGCATAATCGTAGAAATTGTCTCCTTTATTACTGGATTAGGAATATAACCATGTCGGATAAAAAATGGTACGTAGTGCAAGCATTCTCCGGTTATGAAGGCCGTGTACATAAAACTTTGCTTGAATATATCAAGATGCATGAGATGGAAGACTCCTTTGGTGAGATTTTGGTTCCAACCGAAGAAGTGGTAGAAATGCGTGCAGGACAGCAAAGGAAAAGCGAACGAAAATTTTTCCCAGGCTATGTATTAGTGCAAATGGATATGAATGAAGATTCATGGCATTTAGTGAAAAGTGTGCCTAGAGTGTTGGGTTTCATTGGCGGCACTTCAGACCGTCCAGCGCCTATCACCACCAAAGAAGCCAACGCTATTTTGAATCGTCTTGAAGAAGGTGTGGATAAGCCAAAACCCAAAACCTTGTTCGAACCTGGCGAAGTGGTACGTGTTACCGATGGACCTTTTGCAGACTTTAACGGTGTCGTGGAAGAAGTCGACTATGAAAAAAGCCGCCTGAAAGTGTCAGTCCTTATTTTTGGCCGTTCGACGCCAGTGGAATTAGAATTTGGGCAGGTTGAGAAGGGCTAGTTTATAATGACAAGCCATTTTAAAAAAAAGGATGCTTAGGCATCCTTTTTTTATGCCAAAGACTTTAATCATCAGCAAAGCTAGCGTTTTCTATGTGGCTACAATGAAAGCAAAATAGGCTAGAACTCAATAGTGCAAGTGCCGCTGGCAGTAGGGGATTTGGACTCTAGTCGACGGCTTTTTGAAGGGGCTGGATTGTGGTTTTACATCATCAATTTCTATTGGCTTGCAGCCAAGGGTTTTTATATTCGTTAATTAAAATATAAAAAACCTGAGTAAAATCATACTTATGGACACCGTATTAAAGCACACTGCTGCTGAGTTACCTCGAACCCCTACAAGACTTAATGCAGTTGATGTACAAGACGTCATAGATTAATGGCACAAAAGAGACCGATGTCGATAAAAACGTTTGTGTCAAGCACTCTATTCATATATACTTCGCGGCCCTATTTTGTAGAACGGGAAGCCGATAGAGTAAGCATTCTCAATGTTTACAAGGCGTTATACCCAAATTAGAGAGTATTATCATGGCGAAGAAAGTCACAGGCTTAATTAAGCTTCAGGTTGCCGCAGGTGCTGCCAACCCTAGTCCACCAGTAGGTCCTGCATTAGGACAACACGGTGTAAACATCATGGAATTCTGTAAAGCGTTTAACGCAAAAACAGAAAGCCTAGAAAAAGGCGCTCCTGTACCAGTGGAAATTACTGTGTATGAAGATCGTTCTTTTACGTTTGTCACTAAAACCCCTCCTGCTTCTTTCTTACTTAAGAAAGCGGCTGGCATTAAGAGTGGTTCTGGTCGTCCTAACACCGAAAAAGTCGGCAAAGTGACACGTGCGCAATTAGAAGAGATTGCAAAAACTAAAGAACCTGATTTGACTGCTGCTAGTTTAGACGCAGCTGTAAATACCATTGCTGGCTCCGCGCGCAGCATGGGCTTAGTGGTAGAGGGATAAGACATGGCTAAATCATCAAAACGCGCTCGCTTAGTACTAGAAAAAGTTGATGCGACAAAAGAATACGAATTTAACGAAGCCGTTGCTTTATTAAAAGAATTAGCCACAGCAAAATTTGCAGAAAGTGTAGATGTTGCGGTTAACCTTGGAATAGATGCACGTAAATCTGATCAAAATGTACGTGGCGCCACTGTATTACCCAATGGTACAGGCAAAGACGTACGGGTGGCAGTGTTCACTCAAGGCGCTAACGTAGAAGCTGCTAAAGCAGCCGGTGCCGATATAGTGGGCATGGAAGATTTAGCTGAGCTTGTTAAAAAAGGTGAAATGAACTTCGATGTAGTAGTGGCATCTCCTGATGCAATGCGCGTTGTCGGTCAGTTAGGTCAAATATTAGGTCCACGTGGTCTTATGCCAAACCCTAAGACTGGTACTGTAACACCAGATGTTGCCACAGCAGTTAAGAATGCTAAAGCAGGTCAGGTTCGTTATCGTAACGATAAGAACGGCATTATCCATGCAAGCATTGGTAAAATTGCCTTCGAAGCTAATCATATTCAAGAAAACTTGGCAGCATTGTTAGAAGCGCTTAATAAAGCTAAGCCTTCTTCAGCTAAAGGCGCTTTCATTAAGAAAATCAGCATTAGCACAACAATGGGTGCAGGTCTTTCTGTTGACCAAGCTAGCTTAGAAAGCTAGGTCACTTTGACCTTATGGGTCAAAGCAAAGTGAGCGGCATAAGTCGCTTACTTCTCTGTAAAGTTTATGGGTTGGAGTCTGAGTTGCTTGCAACGGCAGACTCCCGTCCTAGACCGCAGGCGTAAGTTGGTGAATGAAGTAAGAGAGCATTCACCTAGGCAGCAATGCCGAAAACAACTTACTTAAAATAATAGCCTGCGCAGACGGTGGTTTCGACTCAGACTCTCTGAGGTTAACGAACACCGTAGAGCGGTGGATTTATCAAAGAGTGTTTCACTTTAGGTAATGACATCAATCTGTAGATACTGAAGATGCTTATTTCTAATAGAAAGGGTTCTTCAGATTTTAAGAGGTGATATCAGTGGCATTAGGCTTAGCAGCAAAAAAAGAGATCGTAGCAGAGATAAACGATGTTGCATCTCGAGCTCTATCTGTTGCCGTTGCTGAATACCGTGGCATGGAAGTGGCAGAGTTAACTGATCTTCGTGTTAAAGCGCGTGAGCAAGGTGTTTACTTACGAGTAATTCGTAACACCCTAGCAAAACGTGGTTTAGCTGAAAGTAAGTTTTCTGATATAGACAGTGCTTTAACTGGTCCGTTAATCTATGGTTTTTCCATAGAAGCACCTGGTAGTGCTGCACGTCTTTTTAAAGACTTTGCAAAAACTAACAACAAGTTAAACGTAACTGCACTTTCTATTGGTAGTGGTTTATTGGGTCCAGACAAATTGGATGCAGTGGCTTCACTTCC
>JAWUWP010000020.1:0-100695 GCA_034111785.1 Paraglaciecola sp. | reverse complement strand
CTGAAATCATTCAAGTCTTCTGGGGTTTTAATGCCTTTGGCCGCTTCTTTAGCGAAAGCTTCAAGTTCTTTTCTGTTCATTTGCATCTGCCTATCCTTAACTCTCAATAGAGTAATTTATGATAAGCAGTTACACAAAATTCGTTACAGCCTCGGTTGGTTACGTGGGGATACTGTTATTCAAATAAAATAAAGTTTAGATCTAAGCAGGGTGGTTTGGCATTTGTTGTTGCTTATATTACTTTGATAGTTGCTCATGCTTTAGCTCTAAACTGAGAACATAAAGTTACTTTATAAAGCCTTAGGCATCCCAAGTTATTTCCTTGTAAACCCGTCAATCTGTCAACCAAGGATTACCCAAGTAAAGCAACGATCCCTCAGAGCTAACCTAAGGTACACTTAAGTTAGCCCAAGCATTCCTATTGCTGCTACTTAAAATGATCACCACGGATCAACTAGGGCTTCCTACAGCTTGTCTTTGTGGATAGTTGGGAACAGAATTTATAGGCAGATATGGCCAATGTTAAATTAGACACCCCCAGTGTCCCTTTCGTATTCACTAGTCATACAGTAAGACAGGTAGAAGGCTAATTGATTGCCTTGGTTTACCTAGGGTTGACGGTTTAGGGTGAAGATTTGCAGTAGTCATTAACAGGTCCCTGATGATCCGCACCCAATCTCGACGTCCTTGTCGAGATGCAAAACGAGGCGATGGGAAGCATCTAAACAGACTCGTTTTGCCCCATCACAAAGACTTAAAGGTTTTCATGCTTCACATAACATCCAGTTAGACAGCCTCACCCAAGTGGTTCAAACCGTGTTAGATGAGCGCACTGGCTTTTTCCGACCACTATGCCGATACGGAAATGGTAGCAGCGCTGTTAGCTGTGGGAACCAGTGCTGGCGATGCTAGGCCTAAAGCGGTATTAGCCTTCAATGAGGATTTCACTGAAGTGAGATCAGGGCAAACTAACGCCCCTGATGGCTTTACCCATTACCTATTGAAATTCGATAGGGTAACCGAACGAGATCGAACTCAGCAAGCATTCGGTGGTCCCATGGGATATGGCGTGATGGAGTATGTATATCATTTGATGGCCAAAGAGGCAGGTATCAATATGTAGATATGCGCCCTTTTACCCGAAGGAAATAGAAGACATTTCATAAGCCAAAGATACGATGGCAATGAAAAGCGTCATATTAGCAAAGATCTACATGCAGTCGCTGAGTTATGTTTACCAAGGATAAATCGTTCTGAAATCAATCAGATTATTGATAAAGTGATCCATGCCGTCTCCCTATGGGACCGTCTTTCGAAAGAATATGATGTTCCTGCTAAACTAGCAAAAAATAGTAGTAAACGGCTATTAGTTAAGACTTTATTTAATGATTGAATAATATATTGATAGCCTCATTCGCCATAACTCTGCAAGGGGGCAACAAGACTATGGATTTTTTCCTTTGTACCTAGCAGGTGCGGGATTGCAGCATCCCCTAGTCACAGCAAACATTAAAACCTGCATATTGCACCATTGCCCATTGACACCTAGAGTGCAAAACCTCTGGTCTATATGTTAATTAACTGGTGTAACCTATGTTTATTCATGCTGGGGTTGCGCGGGTATGGTCAAGGTCGATTCACGTGTCACTAATTGCGGCCTAAAATGCAAATGTGGAATGCTATCGGCGCTGGTCTTAGGGGAGCGTAAATGTCCTAAATGTTGGATCAAAGAGGCGGCAGCTTTCCGTGCAATAGTGTTAGTTGGCTGCGCCGCAGTGGTTAACATTGGCCAAGTTTGACGGGAAAATGGACTATCCTCAAAACCAGCAATCGCCATATCTTCAGGTACATTTAGCCCTTGTAACCGCACCGCAAATAGGGTCCCAGCCGCAATTTCATCGTTACAGGAAAAGATGCTGGTAGGAGGCTCTGGCAAGGCCAATAATTGTTTCGCGCCTTGCACGCCAAACTCAAAAGAATAAGAGCCATCAATCTGATAATCCTCAATAATAGGTATATTGTGCTTCTTCAGAGCATTTAAATAACCTATCTTGCGCTCATGACTGGAGCGGTGACTCTCGTCGCCTCGTAAGAAGGCGATTTTGCTATGACCCTGTTCTATTAGGTGCTCGGTAATATCAAAGGCCGCATCTCGGTCATTAATATACACGCAGGGCGAGGATCCTTGACTCACTTCACTGGCTGAGATGATGCGAATAAATGGAATTTTCATTTCATCTAAGGCACTCAGCACATCCGGCATTTCCGAGAGGGGCGGCGAGATGATCAATCCCGCTAATTGCGATCGTTTAATCATAGTGGCCAGTTCATCTACTATATCTTTGTTATTGGCCGAGCAAGGATGAATAACCAGTTCGTAGCCGCGCTCTCTGCATTCCGCCAGTATTCCGTTTTGCATGTCTAGCACATAATAGGCATTTGGGTTGTCGTACACATAACCTAGGGCATAAGACTGATTGCCCGCTAAATTTCGCGCGGCATTATTAGGTTGATAATTTAATTGGCGAATAGCCTCGTTAACTTTTTGCAAGGTCTCTTTGCGGACCGAGCCTTCATTATTGGTGACGCGAGACACGGTTTTAAAAGACACACCCGCTAATTCAGCGACATCTTTAATGGTAGTTTTTGTTTTCATCGTTGTATCAAGCACCATTTCTATATTTAGTTATTAGCACTAAGCCTAGGCCTTGCAGTCAAGATTAACTCATTAAATTTCAGTCACTTAAATAGCTGCCCGAGACTTTTTTTTGAGGAGTAAACCAGTAATCTGTTGTTTAAACGTACAGATTATATTGTGTTTATTTTGTAAAAAATGTTGCAGTGCTATTTCATTTCATTTAGATTAACCACAAATGACAGCGTTGTCACCACTTATGGATACACCAAGATCACGTTGTCATTATTATTTTAGATGAATAACAGAGCAATCATTTTTATAATACCACTTTAGTTTAGTGTTGGTGATGTCGTCTTCACTTTGGGTATTGTTAATTTTTTTGATTGGAATGACAACGCTGTCAATAATAACTAGAGGTACAGATGAACATGTCAAAGTTTAATAAAATCACTAAGGGTATTAAAATTGCCTGCCTAGTGGGTACGGCTTTTGGGGGCGTAACTAGCACGGCGGCGAATGCACAAGGAGCGCTCAGTGATGATACTGAAGTCATTGAAGTAAAAGGGATCCGCGGTTCTTTGAAAGAGAACATTAATGCCAAGCGATTCTCTGATAGCGTTGTTGATGTCATAACCTCAGAAGATATCGGCAAATTTCCAGACAAAAACGTAGCCGAATCATTATCACGTATAACGGGTGTTGCAGTGAGTCGTGAATTTGGTGAAGGTGAAAAGATCTCAATTCGTGGTGCCGGTCCCAAATATAACCGTACCTTATTGAACGGACAAACCGTTGGCAGTGCAGATTGGTTTATTTTAGATGAAGCAAACCGAAGCTTTAATTACACCATGTTACCTTCAGTGATTATTAAAGGGTTAGAGGTGCATAAGTCGGCGACAGCATCCATGGATGAGGGCTCAATAGGCGGTACCGTTATTTTAAAAACAAGACGTCCATTAGATATGGATGCGAATAGCGGCAGTATATCCTTAGAAGCCCAATACTCAGATGTATCAGAAGAAACTGATCCACTAGCCGCTGTGATGTATTCTTGGAAAAATGAAGATGAAAACTTTGGTGTGATGGTTTCTGCTGTCAAGCAAGACCGTTCTCTTGAACGTCAGGGTTTTGAAGTACTAGGCTGGCAGACCTCCCCCGATGATGACTTTATCGTGCCGGGTAACTTAGGGGCGCCACGTTTCATTCAAGATCGAGAGCGTTCTACGGTATTTGCTAGCTTACAATATGCCCCTAGTGATGAGCTCTTGGTTACCTTTAACGCACTTCAATCGAAGATGGACGTCGATAACCAAAATGCTAACTTGCTTAACTTCCCAGCAAGAAACAGAGCCACCGCTATTGCCAACGCCACTAAAGTGGTTGGCGGCGCCATTTTGGCCACATCAGATCCTTTAGGACAAGCCTCGTATAATATGATTAACCGTGTTTCAAGCACTGAAACAGAGCAATTTCATTTAGATGTCGATTATGAAACAGACCAGTATATTGTTAACTTTGAAGTGGGTACTACCCAAGGTGAAGGCGGCACATTACGGGAAACATCTTGGGAATATAGTGCGGTAGAAGCCGGTTATGATTACGATCTTTCCGGCACGCCTGTCGTGAACTTTGGTGTTGACCCTTCTGATGGGTCAGAATTTGCTGCCGGTTGGATCTGGGGTGGCGCTAAACCCGGTGAAGATAAAGAATCATGGGTACAACTCGATATTGAAATGCCGGTTAATGTTGGCGCATTTACCGCTATCAAGGTGGGCGTCAAAGGACGAGACGCAGAACGTTCTCAAGGTCGTGAAGTGTACAGTTGGCATGCATCACAAGAGGTGGATCCCAACTCTGATTGGAATGGCACAATGTGGACCATTTTCGCCAATTGTCCTACCTTGGCTGATTGTGATTTAGATGCATTAGGCAGTGTCAATGTTGATACCTCAGCAGGGGGTAATATTACCAATCAAGTGGTACAAAACCGTCAAGTGATGGAGCAATTAGCCTTCGGTCAAGATGCTAGATATGCTATTCATGAAGGTTTAGGTGAAATCTGGACGGTAGAAGAAGATATTGTTGCCGTCTATGTGCAAGGTGATTTCTCTGGAGATGGCTTCCGCGGTAATGTCGGTCTTCGTTATGTTGCTACTGATCAAACATCATCAGGTTATGAATACTCCAATGACTCTTCAGGCCTGCGTACTATTAACGGTAACTGGTTAGAGCCTTCTAGCATTGAATGGGTTAGCCAAGACAACGATTATGCTGAGTTCTTGCCAAGCTTTAATATCGCGATGGATCTAGCCGATGATCAAATCTTACGTATTGCCGCGGCTCGTGTTATGTCTCGTCAAAATTGGCAGGATATTTCAGGTAATGAATCTATGGGGGCATTATCCACCACAGCGCAAAATACCGGTACTCGTGGTAACCCGCAGTTAAGACCGACTATCGCCAACCAATTTGATGTGTCTTATGAGTATTATTATGCAGATGCCTCGTTATTTTCTATCGCCTATTTTGTGAAACAGCTAAATACCTTACGGACTAGTACTATCGATACTCAACCTCGATTCTTTGAAAGAGAAAACCAGTTTGTTGATGTGGATTTCACCCAACCGGGTAATGGTTTTGGTGGGCTGCTAGATGGTATTGAATTAAGTCTTCAACATGATTTTGGTGGCTATGGCGCCAGTATTAACTATACCTACACCAACGCTGAAGCCGATCAAGAACGTGATGAAGCTAATCTAGGCTCAGGTTTAATTGAAGGCACCTCTGAGAATTCATTGAACTTGACGGCATACTATGAGAACGACATTTTTGGTGCTCGCCTCATGTATAACTATCGCAGTGAATGGTACAAAGGCATAAACTTCTCTGGCATTGAAGTGTATAACGAAGAGTTTGGTCAGTGGGATGCCAGCGCAAACTGGAATGTCACTGAAAACCTATCATTTACCGTTGAGGCGGTTAACCTAAATGATGAAGAGATTGTTGAATACAATGTTGATAAAGCGCGCTTAGTCTCACTTTATTCAAATGGTCGTCGTTTTGTTGCAGGTGTTCGCTATAACTTCTAGTGACCAAGTTAATAGGGATGAGAAATAAAAAGTCGAGCTTATGCTCGGCTTTTTCGCTTGTTTATACCGGCGAAATATTCAATATTAAATTGTTAACCTGATCTTGGGAATTGTATGAGTTCACCGATAAAAAATATTGCGATAGTAGGAGGAGGCACAGCGGGCTGGTTAACGGCTTGTATACTGGCCAAGCAATTAAATAACGCGAGTGATCTAACCACTACTATTACCCTGATTGAATCTGCGGATATACCGCCTGTCGGTGTGGGAGAAGGCACAGTGCCGACCATGCGCCAAACCCTTAAAATGATCGGTGTGAACGAAGCGGATTTTATTCGACAGTGTGATGTGACATTTAAACAGTCCATTAAGTTTGTAGACTGGCTGCATGCGCCTCAACCAGGAATACAGCATAGCTATCACCATTTGTTCAACTATCCTCACACCCCAGGCTTTGATCTCACTCCTTATTGGTTATTAGGGGAGTCCCAGACCAGCTACGCCAAGCATGTTAGTTTCCAAGAAAGCCTATGCGATCTGCATTTAAGCCCTAAACGTATCACGGATAAAGAATATGCTGGGACATTAGAGTATGCCTATCATTTGGATGCGGGGAAATTTTCAAAATTCTTAGCCAAGCATGGCTGTAATAACTTAGGGGTTCATCATCAGATAGTCACAATTGCAGAGGTTATTTTAGCTGCTGATGGCAGTATAGAGAAATTACGAGGTCAAGAGGGTGAACTTATCTCAGCGGATTTTTTTGTTGACTGCTCGGGCTTTTCAAGCCGCTTGCTTGGAGAAGCATTAAAGGTCGGCTTTGTCAGTAAAGGCCAGCAATTACTGGTTGATAATGCCATTGCCATGCAAGTACCTTATGGTCACGAAGACAATGAGTTACCCCCTTATACTATCGCCACTGCCCAAGAAGCCGGGTGGATCTGGGATATAGGACTGACAACAAGAAGAGGGGTGGGGTATGTTTATTCCTCCGCTCACACCTCCCATGATCAAGCAGAAACCATCCTAAGAAATTATGTGGGTGCTAAGTCTATTGATCTTGCCGCTAGACGTATACCAATGGCAGTGGGCTATAGAGAAAAGTTTTGGCATAAAAACTGTGTCGCCATTGGTCTGGCTGCGGGCTTTGTAGAGCCTTTAGAGGCCACCGCTTTACTTATTATTGAAGGCGCGGCTAAGTTATTAGCAGAAAAACTACCGACCACCTGCAGTGGGCTGGTTTATGCTGAGAAGTCCTTTAATGACATTAGTCGACAGGCGTGGGATAAAGTCATCGACTTTATTAAGTTACATTATTATTTAAGTAAAAGGCGAGATAACGATTTTTGGCGAGATAATGTTGATCCTGACACCGCCCCCGACAGTTTGTTAGAAAAGTTGGATTATTGGCGCTTTAATTTGCCCACAGAATCGGATTTTCCCAGTAAGTTTGAAGTGTTTCAATTGGAGAATTATCAATATGTACTCTACGGTATGGATTTTTTCACTGATCTGCAGCCAATCAGCCATCGTTATCCCCATATTGATATAGCCAATAAAGCAGCCAAAAGCATTCAACAATATGGGTTGCAGATGCAAAAAAACTTGCCTTCCCATCAACAGATTATTAATAAAATTAAACAATATGGTATCAGCAAAATATAACGTATTTTTTGTGCTAACGGCACAGCAGAACATTAAGAGGACTTAACGATGACAAGCATAAATATGATCCCATTAGATCCCGCTAAACATAAAAACTTGCGGATAAATGTTGATCGTAACTATTCCCACGTTAGTCATCAAAACATGACCCCTTTACTGGCCTCTGAGTTTTTGTCAGCATCAACCAATTTCCCTGTGGTCTTTGTTAAACAGCCAGAAACTGGACAATTCAAAAGTGTGGGCTTATTAGGATTAGATGAGGGAGAGAATCTGATTTTTTCTAATAATAAAGTCCGTACTAACTATATCCCTGTGAATATTAGGCGCTACCCTTTTGCGGCTGGTGCAAAAACTGCCGATGAAAGTGAAATGATCTTATGTATCGATAACAACAGCCTGTTATTGAATAATAAAGAAGGGGTCGCGATTTTTGATGAGAATGGTGGGCCGTCTGCAGCCACTCAACAAGTGACAAGCCTGCTCATCGACATACTAGCCAAAGACGCGGCCACTGATATTTTTATTGCATTTTTAGTGGAGAATGACTTACTGCAACCTGCAGAAGTGAAACTGACATTGGGTGATGAAGGAAAAAGACAAATTAATGGCCTGTATAAAGTAGACGAAGAGGCGTTAAATGAACTGTCAGATGATGAAGTGCTGATCCTATATAAGCGTCAATATTTTGCGGCAATATATGCCCATTTAGCGTCACTAAGCCAATTTGAACGCCTGTTGCAATTAAAGTCTAATTTTAACCCAGAGTAAGAGTGCCATTATGCATAATGCAACCTTGAAAGAAATTGAAAGTTGGCACAATGTCACGCCTGAGCTGTTCAAAAAGCAAATATTGCCTTTGCACAAACCTGCCATCTTAAAGGGGCTAGTCAATGATTGGCCGGCTGTTAAACAGGCCAAAAGCAATATTGACGACTTGTATCAATACTTCTTTAGTTTATATATAGGTGGCGATATCCAGTTTGCTCGCATACCCGCAGCAGAAAAAGGCCGGTTTTTTTATAACGAAGACATGTCTGATTTTAATTTCACCAGAGAAGTCGGGCCACTAGATGCTTTTTTTCGTGAGGTGCTAGCCAATAGCCAAGATAGTCATGCCGATACCCTTGCCTTACAAAGCGCACCGGTAGCTGATTACTTCCCTGATTTTGAAAAGCAAAATCCTTTTCAATTTTTTGCTAATACAGTGCCACCAAGGATCTGGATCGGTAACGATGCGATTGTCTCGGCTCACTATGATGACTCTGAAAACATTGCCTGTGTGGTCAGCGGTAAGCGGATCTTTACCTTGTTTCCTCCAGAGCAAATTGAAAATCTGTATGTGGGCCCTATGGATTTCACGCCAGCGGGGGCTCAGCTGAGTCTAGTTGATTTTAACCAGCCTGACTTTGATCTACACCCCAAATTCCATCAGGCACTGGATAACGCCCTAGTTGCCGAACTTGAACCTGGAGACGCTATCTATATTCCCATACTTTGGTGGCATCATGTGCAAGCGTTAGGAGGGGTCAATGTGTTAGTGAATTACTGGCAAGGTGGTTCTATCAATGGCAGCACTAAACCGGTACCCGCAGATACGATACTGATGGCGATGCTGACTATTCGTGATTTACCCCTAGTACAAAAAAACATCTGGAAAACCTTATTCGATTATTACATCTTTTCAGATCAGCACGAAAAGTATCAACATATTCCTAAAGAAGTCAGAGGTATTTTAGAGCCTTTAAGCGAACCCACTAGAAAAGGCATTAAGAAATGGCTAAAAGGGCAGCTTAAATAATGTAATAGACAAAGGGCATAGGGATAATTAATCAGTCTCAGAACAAGATAGTCTGAAGGAATTGTAAATGAATAAAGCGATAAAACATATCATCATTGTGGGTGGAGGCACAGCCGGTTGGATAACCGCAGCCATGCTAGCCAAGCAACATGGCGCGGCCAAAAACTCGAAGCTGAGTATCACCTTGATTGAATCAGATCAGATATCAACTATAGGTGTTGGTGAAGGTACCTTTCCCACCATGAGGAAAACCTTACGCACTATCGGTATATCTGAAACTGAATTGATCAGACGCTGCGACGCGACTTTTAAACAAGGGGCTAAGTTTGTTAGCTGGCGCCTAAAAGATAAAAATGAATTTTACTATCATCCATTTAACGTCCCTAGTGGTTATGGTCAATTCGATATGGCCGCCTATTGGCAAAAGAAAGAAAACCAAGAACAATATGGCCGATTTGCCGAAGCGGTCGATTTTCAAGATCAAATATGTGAAGCGGGACTGGCGCCGAAAAGAATAGTCACACCAGAATATCAATCGATACTCAATTACGCTTATCATTTTGACGCTAAAAAGGTCGCCGATCTCATTAAAGAAAAGGCCATTGAACTTGGTGTTAACCATCTTGTGGATAAAGTCATAGATGTGCATTTAGATGATAGTGGCTACATCACCTCTTTAGGGTGCGAGAAAAGTGGCCTGATCGAGGGGGACTTATTTGTTGATTGCTCGGGTTTTGCGGCGATTTTGATTGATAAAACCTTAAAAGTGCCTTTTGTATCCGCCAAAAAATATTTGTTTAATGACTTTGCCATAGCAACCCAAATACCTTATGACGAGGGTGAAGATATTGCCTGCCATACTATCGCCACAGGACAAACGGCAGGTTGGACCTGGGACATTGGCTTAAGTAGCCGTAAAGGCATGGGTTATGTTTATTCTAGCGATCATAGCAGCCATGAGGATGCGATTAATACCTTTGCCCAGCATATAGGCCCTAAAGCCGAAGGCTTAGATTTTAGGACCATTGCATTTACTTCTGGATATAGAGAGAAGTTTTGGCATAAAAACTGTGTGGCGATTGGTTTGTCTGCTGGATTTTTAGAACCATTAGAGGCTTCGGCCCTTATATTAGTGGATAATTCGGTACAGTGGATAAGTGAACGTCTGCCAACGGATTTTACGAGTATGCAGGTGATCGCTAAGCAGTTTAATCATGGTTTTACTAAAAAATGGCAAGCGATTATAGATTTCTTGAAATTACATTATGTGCTTTCAGAAAGAACAGACGAAGCCTACTGGTTTGATAACATTCAAAAAGAGTCCATGTCAGATCGCTTGCAAGATTTGTTAGAGCTTTGGAGACATCATCCACCTCATATCAATGATACTGATGCGCAGTTTGATGTTTTCCCTATCGCCAGCATTCAGTATGTTTTATATGGTTTGAATTTTAAAAGTGATTTGAGCAGACAAGACTATTTGTATAATAACGATCTGGTGGCGCAACAACACTTCCAGAAAAATTTAAAAATGTTAGATAAAGTCAAAAGTAGCTTACCTAATCACCGGGCTTTTATTGAAAAAATTAAGCAACATGGACTACAAAAAATTTAGGCCCGAATTGACTTGATTAAAAAAAGCAGATCACCAGTTGATTAGGCCTTTTTTAACCAGATCGTCTTGCTGTAATACCTTGCCCATTAAAGGGCTAAGGGTGAGCTTTATTTTTGGCGTTCCTAAATCTAAGCCCATGACAGGCGTGATGCTTGCCTCATCTATTACTCTTGCCACTGCGATGATTTCGTCAATAGCAGAAAGCTTCTTAATTTGCTTAATTTGTTTGCCAAACTTGGTGCCTTTAAAATAGATAGAGACAGCCTGTTTAAACAGCTTCATCCAGCTCTTGGTGTACTCTTTACCCGTGCCGGTGGTTTTATGCAGGTAAATATTTAGGGTGACAAAAAACTTTTTGTTCTCTTCAATAAACACAGGGTTTTTTAGCTCAATGTTTAAGATACAATTCCATATGGTATAGGGGATAACAAAGTCCAATTTGCCCCCTTGGTACTTTATTTTATGAATAGAAAGTTTTTCAGTGCGAGCCATAAGTTTGTTTTTACAATACTGGTAAAGTTGTATGTCGAGCTGGTTTGCCGCCAGTATTTTATCTACAGTAGCAGCTGGGATCTGTTTAACACTGGGACGGTTGATTGTGGCTCTTTTAACTTCTATTGTTGCAGGCCACTTAAAGTCACCCATATCACTAAAGTGGCTCAGTGATCTGTCATACTCTTCAAATATGCCCACATGAATATCTAACTGATCGATCAATGCAATGATTTCTGCAGCACGCTCTTTGGTCAATTCATTTTCAGAATATATGCGCTGGCCATCTAAGAATTTCAGCATATAGTTGGCAGTTTGTGGATTATCCACATACTCTGAAAAATTCTTAGGTGGGGTGCTTAAAAAGTCCATAAACTCGGCATTTTTTCTGATGTAGTAGTACTCAGAGATCAGCCTATCCACGGGATCTCGTAACATCATAAAAATAAATTCCTGTTTGAATTTTTCGATGTTATCAAGGTCAAATATGTCGCCACAAGTAGATGTTTTGGTTGCAAAGGCTAAGTGACGATAATGATAATCAAGGGGGGTTTGCCACTCAGTGCCTTTGATCACACAATTGATACTAGTGCCGCCTGTTTTAGGAATATGGATAAATATAGGCTGCTTTTTTTCTAACATAAAAACCTCAAAAGTGTGGACTAGTACAAATAGCGTTCAACCGAGCCGACTATTATCCTACAATATGTTTACGGATAAAAATTGTCGACTATATTCCCCTCCAAGCCACTAAAGATAATATCCAGCCGCGCACCTTGGCACTGATCTACCCTACTATTTAGCCAGTGATGTTGACAAAAAACATGCAAAACCTTGCAAATACTGTGATTCTAGGTAGAATAAATGACAACGCTGTCATTTGTCAATATACATCGCCCTTCATTGGCTCGAATAACAAATTAAGCTTGGCCCTAGAACTCAATAGAGCATTGCACTGCACTGCTGTGTCACTAGCAGTATAAGAAGTCATCTAGCCATAGTGAATAAACCTAGTCTGTATTGTTGTAAAATAATACAGTTTAACAATTCAGATAAAAGGACGCTTTATGCAGATTATTATTTATGACGATCCCCAACAAGTTGCCAAAAGTGCGGCGCAATGGGTAAAAGAACTGATTAATAAAAAATCTGCTGCTGTATTAGGTTTAGCCACTGGTACTACCCCTATTAGTTTATACCAACAGCTGGTTGAACAGCATAAAGCACAAGGCCTTAGCTTTAAAAATGTCAGTACATTTAATCTAGATGAATATCATCAAATAGATCCTGGCGATCCACAAAGCTATCGCAGTTTTATGGCTGAACACCTGTTTAATCATGTTGATATTGATCTGAACAACACACATTTACCCTGCTGCGCGGTGGGCCAGAACCCAAGAATACAGGGATTGGCTTATGAACAGAAAATAAAACAAGAAGGCGGTGTTGATTTACAGATCCTAGGTATAGGTGCCAATGGGCATATAGGTTTTAACGAGCCAACATCCAGCTTGTCCTCTCGTACCCGTATTAAAACCCTTACCCAACAAACGATGGCCGACAATAGCCGTTTGTTTAAGACCGGCCAAGAGCAACCCACAATGGCCATGACTATGGGTATAGCCACCATTATGGATGCACGTTATGTGCTGTTAATGGCCACTGGCGCTAACAAAGCCACGGCGGTTAAAAACATGATTGCTGGTGGTGTTTCGGCCATGTGTCCGGCATCTGCCCTACAAATGCATGAAAACGCTATTGTATTATTAGATAAAGCTGCGGCCAGCGAATTAAGTGATCACAGTTACTATCAGTGGGCGGATCACGAGAATCGTAAGTTGATTGAACATTATGGTTATTTTCATAATGACTAATAACAGGTTTAACAGTATCAGTTGTCTTGGCTGACTTATGCAAAATTTTGTCGCAGGTCACTAGCCAATAACCACTGTGGGCAAATTTTAATTTCTATGTGTGTCTTGACTGGAGCATCATTGTTCCGGTCTTTTTTAGACCCAAGAATAGAGCTGGGACATGAGTTGAGTCGTGATCTTGAGGGACAGTGTAGGACAACAAGTACTATTTAATTACCAGGCACTAATTAGCCGATCCAAAACGTTGCAAATAGTTAAAGAATAGGTACAATAAAATGACAGCGTTGTCATTGTGTTGTGTGATCAGTCACCTGAGAGGTTTTTCAGGGTGTGAATAGATACATTTCCTCAAATTGGTAATGACAAAGTTCACAGATACTTTATGGGTTAGTAGGCAGGTAGTTCTGGGAATATATAATCTAGCAAGAGTAAAAAGACAAAGTAGGTATTGTTCTAAACACAGAGGAATTATTTTTGACTAACTCAACAGACTTCTTTCTTGGCATTGATGGTGGTGGCACCAAATGTAAAGCACGACTGGAGGATGCACAGGGAAACCTTTTAGCTGAAGCTATTGCGGGTCCAGCTAATGCCGCCCATAACTTAACCGCTTCCATTGATGCGGTACTTGAAGCCAGCAATAAAGCCATAGCCAATGCTAATATTGACGGATTGACGCTCGATCAGATCCATGCAGGAATAGGCTTGGCGGGGATCAATATTCCACGAGTTAAACAAAGCTTGGTCAAACATGCCTTACCTTTTGCCAGTTCGCAGATCACCACGGATTTACATATTGCTTGTCTTGGCGCACATTTAGGTCAAGATGGCGCCATTGTGATAGTAGGCACAGGTTCATCGGGGATCGCCATCCGTGATGGTCAACAGTTTGAAGTGGGGGGGCATGGTTTTGTGGTGGGTGATAAGGGCAGTGGCGCCTGGCTGGGTAAGATGGCCATCAGTCATTGCCTTGAAACCTTAGACAGGATCACCCCTAGTAATCTGCTGAGCGAACAAGTTATGGCCACCCTCAAGTGTGCGAATGCATACGATCTCGTCAGTGTAACCTTAGAAGCAAAATCGGCACTTTACGCCTCAATTGCGCCTCTGGTATTTAAATTGGCGGCCAGTCAGCAAGAAGATGCACTACTACTAGTGAATCAAGGGGCCAGTTATATCAACAAAATGTGCCAAGGCCTACTCAGTACTAAGCTAGATCCCTTGTCTTTGATTGGCGGCATAACGCAACCCTTAATGCCTTATTTGGATAGCCAGCTGCAGCAGGTCATTCAGCCCGCCCAAGCTAGCCCAGAGCAAGGGGCAATTCTATATGCCAAGACAAAATTAGTTAACCGAGTATTATCATGAGCAATACCTTAGCGGCGCAACCCGCCACCTACAGATTATAGAGGCACAGATGCAGCGTTTTTTTGCAGAACAGTTGTTTGATGGAAACACCATTAAAAAGAAGCAAATGATCACTGTTGATGACGGCGCCATACAGTCAATTAGCAGCGCGCAGTTTGCAAAGGATGCGACGCTATTAGCTGGTCTAGTCGCGCCTGGTTTTGTGGATGTGCAGGTCAACGGTGGGGGCGGTGTGCTATTCAATAATCAGCCATACCTAGACAGCTTGATCACCATCAGCCGTGCCCATCAACAATTCGGTAGCACTGCTATCTTACCCACTCTTATTACCGATGATTTTGCCACTATGCAATTGGCCGCTAATGCTGTGGCAGCGGCCATCAGGCAAAATGTAAAAGGGATAATAGGCATCCATTTTGAAGGGCCCCATCTTAGTCAGCCTAAAAAAGGCATTCATCCTAGCCAGCATATTCGGCCCATTAGCCCTGCAGAAATGGCCTTGTTTACACGCACTGATCTGGGTTTAGTCTGTGTCACGGTGGCCCCCGAAAATGTCTCTGTTGCGGCTATTAAGGAGTTGGTGCGAGCTAAGGTAAAGGTCTTTTTAGGTCATTCTAATGCAAGTGCCACTCAGACTTTTGCGGCACTTGAAGCTGGTGCCCATGGCTTTACCCATTTATTCAATGCCATGTCGCCCTTGCAAAGCAGAGAAGCGGGCATGGTCGGCGCGGCATTGTTAGACGCAAGCAGCTATTGTGGTTTGATTGTTGATCATGAGCATGTGCATAGTACCAGTTGCCAATTGGCGATCAAATGTAAAACTCCTGAACGTATCATGCTGGTTACCGACGCTATGTCCCACGTAGGTAGTGAGCAAATTGAATTACAATTTGCTGGCATGCATATCAATCGACAAGGTAATAAATTGACTATTGAAGGGGGCAGGTTAGCCGGTTCAGCACTTGATATGGCCAGTGCCGTTCGCAACACAGTGCAATATTTGCATTGCGATATTCAAGACGCAATCAAGATGGCTTCCACCACACCCGCCACATTCCTAGGTTTGCAACAACAAAAGGGCTATTTAGCTCCAGGGTTTGACGCAGACTGGGTGGTACTGACCGACCAATATTATGTAAACGCCACTTATATAGCCGGCGAACTAGTATCGCCCTAAAACCAGACTTAACTGTAGAAATAATGAGAAGGTAAATAATGCAAACAATTAACACTAAGCAGACTACCCCAAGTGCACTTCTGCCTATGCTTATTATAGGTATGTTGTTTTTCGTATTTGGTTTTGTCACCTGGCTTAACGGCGCACTGATCCCATTCTTACAAATAGTTTGTGATTTAACTGAATCACAAGCCTTACTGGTGGCTTTTTCCTTTTATATTGCCTATGTAGTCATGGCGTTACCTATGTCTTGGGTGTTGGACAAGGTAGGCTACAAGCATGCCATGTGTTTAGGCTTAGTGGGGATCGCCTTAGGCTGTTTGTTATTTATCCCCGCTGCCTATTCGCAAAAATTTGTGGTGTTTCTTTTTGCCCAATTTATTGTGGGTACTGGGCTGACAATTCTGCAAACCGCATCTAATCCATATATTGTTAAAATAGGCCCACAGGAAACCGCAGCTGTGCGTATTTCTATTATGGGTTTGCTTAATAAGTTTGCTGGATTTCTGGCGCCAATCGTTTTTACGGCCTTAGTATTAGGAGAGTTTGCCGGCGTCAGTGCTCAGTCTATAGCCTTATTATCAGAAACCGAGCGTGTTGCCCAAATCACCACTTTATCCAATGGATTGGTGTTACCTTATGCCTATATGGCTCTGGCATTGTTGGCATTAGCGGTCTTATTAAAATTGTCTTCATTACCGGACTTAGTCCTTGAAAAGCCTCAATCGGCAGACGCAGAAGCGGGCAGCTTAAAAGCCTACCCACAATTGATACTAGGGGTAGTGACGCTATTTTTATATGTGGGAGTAGAGGTCATCGCTGGAGATACTATTGGTCTGTTTGGGTCACAGTTAGGTGTCGCCAACGCCACCTCATTAACCTCTTACACTATGGCTTTTATGGTGTTAGGTTATCTAATAGGCTTAACCCTTATTCCACGTTTTATTGATCAAGCTCAGGCGTTAGCCGGCTCTGCTATTTTAGGTATAGTACTGAGCGTGGCGGTGATTTTTGCCGATGTGCAATCCACCTCAATTTCGAGCTTTCTGTGGGGATGGATGGGTATAGCCGAATTACCCAATGCTATCACCCTTATCGCAGTATTAGGTTTTGCCAATGCTTTGGTATGGCCTGCTGTTTGGCCCTTGGCCTTAGATGGTTTATATAGTTTGACCGCTCGTGGCTCGGCATGGTTGATCATGGGTATCTCTGGCGGCGCTGTTTTACCCCTTTGTTATGGGTTACTAGCAGACTATTTTGATAACCAGTCTGCCTATTGGATGATGCTCCCTTGCTACGGCTTTATCTTATTTTATGCCCTCAAAGGACATAAAATAAGACAATGGTCTTAAGGTTTTCACTAGCACTGGTAGCCTAATGTACTGCCGTTAGGCCAGTTAACCCTATACCTTTGATTGAGAGACAAGGCGCTGCGATTGCAAACCTTTATGCATGGTCAATTTTTAGAATATCTATACAGGACTTAATTCATGAAAAACAACGCCATTGCCACACCCAGAACCAGAACCAGTAATCTAGGACAGGCCATACTGGTCAGCTTGACTATAGTGGCCGTCCTTTTTACCGCAGGCTGTGGAAAAACCGGCCCAAGTGTCATGCCCGCCCCTGACAGTTCAATCAGTTGGGTTGACCAGGCTGCACAGCAAATACAGGTCAAACTGGGTGTCGAGCATAACGACTTATCTGCAGGCTGCCCGGACAAGCTGCAGAGTTGTTATCGGGCCATTATGACACTGACCTTGCCGGATAATATGCCAGATGATTGGCGTATTGTATTCAGTCATTTGTCGCCGATCAGCCATGCCACAAGCAATGAATTTACCTTACAACATATGAACGGTGATATGCACCAGATTTCGCCGCACACCACTGATATACAAGCAAACACTGCTTATGATATTACGTTCTACGGTACGACCCCACTGGTCTCTGAATCCGTACTATTTCCTAATTACCTATTAGTGGCAGGCGACGGCGAAACCAGTATCATCACATCAACCATAGAACAGTTAGCACAAGGTGATCAATTACCCCGACCTAAGCACGTGCTCCCCTTTACTCTTCCCCAACAGATGCTCAGAAATGCTGAGGATCAGGTGCCAATCGCCACTACCAAAGAACGTTTTGCTCGCTTTTCCCCAAGGACAACGGATAATCCAGTCAATAGTAGCAGTAGGATCATCCCTAAACTCCATACAACTAACTGGACAGGCAATAGGGTTAAGCTTGCCAAGGGCATTCAATTACCCCATATGCCAACCGCCAGCTTCGCCTTTGCAGTCACTGAGCGATTTAATGCCAACGCATTATCAATTAGCCCCCAAGGCTTAACAATAAAAGCCTTGGCGCATAAAAATTTATCGCCTCAGAGCTACCTGTTGTTTATAACACAGGATTCAATAAAGATTGAATATGGCGACTCTGCAGGTTTTTATTATGCCATGATGTCTATCGCCCAACTCTACGATCAAAACACTAATTCCCTGCCACTTGGCTCAGCCAAAGATCAACCCAGCATGGCATTTCGCGGATTACATATTGATGTCTCGCGGAACTTCCGTAGCAAGGACTTTATCTTACAAACCCTAGATCAAATGTCCTATTACAAACTTAATAAATTACATTTGCATTTAGCCGATGATGAGGGCTGGCGATTACAAATTAGGTCCTTACCGGAACTCACTGAGGTAGGCGCATTTCGATGCTTTGATGAGTCCGAGCAACGCTGCCTTATGCCGCAGTTGGCTGGTGGTGATGGCAAGTTAGCCGCAACCACACAAAACAGTGGCTATTATAGCGTCAGTGACTACATTGAAATTTTGCAATATGCGGATGCTCGACAAATTGAGGTCATCCCTTCTTTAGATATGCCGGGGCACTCACGGGCAGCGATTGTTTCGATGAACGCCAGATACCAGCGCCTAATGATGGAAAAAAAGCCCGTTCAGGCACAAGAATACTTCTTAACAGAGCTTAGGGATGAAAGCGAATATAGTTCCATACAACATTACAAGGACAACACACTCAATCCGTGCTTACCTGCTACTTATAGGTTTGTAGGAACAGTGCTTGAGCAATTGATCCATATGCACAAATCTGCTGAGGTGCCGCTGCAGCGCTATCACATTGGAGCAGATGAGACTGCGGGTGCATGGCAAGGCTCACCCGCTTGCGCCGCACTGATCGCCAAAAACGACACGCTCACTGAGGCCGCACAACTGGGTGCCTATTTTATAGAAAAAGTGGCAAACGATGTGAGTGAAATGGGCATTGTTCCCGCCGCCTGGAGTGACGGAATATCTCATGCAAAGGCTGAAAACTTACCTGAAAAATTACAATCCAATGGCTGGGACACGCTTTATCACCAGGGGCACACTAAAGTACACGAAATGATAAATAAGGGCTGGCAAGTGGTATTGTCGACCCCAGACGTGCTGTATTTCGATTTTCCATACGAAGCCGATCCTATTGAACCCGGTTACTACTGGGGATCGAGATTTACCGACAGTTATCAAGTCTTTCAATTTATGCCTAATAACTTAGCGGTGCATGCTGAGATTTGGAAAGATAACTTGGGTAAAAATTATCAAGCAAAGGCAAGTATCGATATTCAAGACAATCAACAAATTTTGGGTATCCAGGCTCAGCTATGGAGTGAAAGTGTGCGCTCAAACGCTCAGGCCAACTATATGCTTTTCCCCCGTCTATTGGCGGTAGCCGAACGGGCTTGGCATAGTGCAAAATGGTCAGAGCCATACCAAAAAGCCGTGTCCTATTCAGCTAACACTAGACACTTCGATACAACACAAAAAAATGCCATGATGGCAGATTGGCTTAGCTTTACTGAGGTGCTGAGCAATAAAGCCATGGCGCAATTGGTGAAAGATGGCATCGAACCAAGAGTACCGCTACCCGGTGCGATAATAACAGCAGGAATGCTGCATATGCATTCCGCTTTTAGTGGATTACAACTCGAATATCAAATAGATGGGCAAAGCTGGCAGCTATATGAAAACCCTGTGAAACTTCAGTCACAGAGCGATATTCGGTTGCGCGCCAAAATACCTAATACCCAAGTGACTAGCCGGGAACAGTCTTTGTCAAAGGCCACCCTTTAGTGGTGGTTAGGGCATATAAGCAGATCTGCAGATGAACCAGCCGATGACCACACGCATTGAAGCCATTGACGGTTTGCGAGGACTCGCATTGGCGCTGATGTTATTGGTCAATAACCCGGGTTCATGGTCAGCTGTTTATGGGCCTCTTTCACATGCCCACTGGCATGGGCTGACTGTAACGGATTTAGTGTTTCCCTTCTTTTTGTTTGTAGTGGGCGCCTCTATGGCATGTTCGCTAAAGGACCAAATAGAAAAGTCGGGCTTACCTTGGTTGTTGGTGCTTAAGCGCAGCTTTATGCTCTTTACTATTGGCTTTATATTGCAAATTATACCCTTAGATCAAGGGCCAGAGACTTGGCGGATAATGGGTGTTCTACAACGTATTGGTTTGTGTTTTTTGTTAGTGGCCATCATGCTCAACATAATAAAAGAGCGCTGGCTGTTGTTGACTGCTGTGCTTGTTTTAAGCGCTTATTGGCTGTTGTTGCTATCGGTGGGCGAGTCTGCATTCTCTGTTGAGCATAACCTTGTGCGGCACCTTGATATGGCGATACTCGGTAGCTCTCATATGTGGCAAGGCAAAGGTTTGCCCTTCGATCCAGAAGGATTGCTAAGCACTATTGGCGCCAGTATCACCGTCTTAAGCGGCTACTTGATCTGTAGTAAAGTGTTGCAACACAAAACTCAGAGACAACAAATTTTACAGCTGCTGGTGGTGGGTTTGGTGTTACTTGCAATAGGCTTAGGTTGGTCGGTCTGGCAGCCAATCAATAAAGGTCTATGGACGGGCTCTTTTGTCTTAGTGAGCAGCGCAGCGGCTTGTTTTAGTCTGGCCTTGATCATAGTGTGCTGGCAGATACCTGGAATCAATATCGCCCTGCAAGGGTTAAAAATATATGGCAGTAATCCTATTTTTATCTACGTTACCGCTTGGCTTTTTGCCGTGTTTTTGAACAGATACACCGTCACTATTGGCCCACAAACCCACTCAATTCAAGTCTGGATAGTGAGCAACTTGCAAACTGTCATGAGCGACAAATTGGCGTCGCTTGTATACGCGACATTCTTTGTCGCTCTATTTTATTTGGTTGCTTTGCTGCTCTATAAAAAACGCATATTGATTAAGCTTTAAAAGCGGTTTTTTTAACCAGTTGCCGTTATAGCATTACAGTGACTGGCGAATGTATGACACTTACAAGAGTCTGTATTGATCTAGTATTAGTGATTTTCTATGTAATTACAGATCTTTTTCAAAGCAGATATCTTTAATTTCTTGATAAAAAATGGCCGCTGCCGGACTTAAATGATGATCCGACGAAAATAGAATATGTGCATGACGGCGCACAGTTGGCCTATCAATATCGAGCTTGGCAAATCTGCTGTCTTGGCCATTTTCCTCGTCAGACACTAAGGCCGGTGAGGTCATAATAATAAAGTCATTATTTAAGATAAGCCGCGCGCCTATTGTGTAGGTGTCGGTGCCAATCAGTCGACGAGGTGGCTCCAACTTTTCCGCCACAAAGGCTTCTACTATGATCTCTAGATCAGAATTTCGGGTGTAAGGCACCATCCATGTATAGTGTTGTAACGCCTTGAGCGTTAAGTGACTTTTACCTGCCAGTGGATGCTCAGCACGTACCAAAAGAATATCGTTTGCTGAAAAAAGCAACTCTTGTTCAATTCGATCAGACAGCATTAAGCCCCCTGTGCCGGCCACCACAAAATCAAACTCACCTTCTGTCAGCCTCTCGAGCAATTGCTCTGAATATCCCTCGATCACATTAATTCTAATGTCGGGTCGCAAACTGTGTAAACGTTTAATGGCCGCTGCAATCACGTCGCTTGCCACTTCACCCACACCAATAGTGATGGTTCCTGAGGAGGCGTCATGGATGGCCCGTAATTCTTGTTTGGCTCGTTCAAGGGATGCAAATTGTGAGCGGGCATGCCTGATTAACGCCCTGCCATAAACGGTTGCTTTGGTGATCCCACCAGGAGATCGTTCGAAAAGCTTTAGGCTCACTTCGTTTTCCAATGCAGAGATACTGGCACTGAGTGCTTGCTGCGTGACACTCAAATGCCGTGCGGCAGCAGAAAAACTGCCTTGGTCAACGACTGCCAAAAAACGGCTCAGCTGTTTCAAATCCATCTTCTATCTCCAAACTGGATTATTTTTTTGTCATTCCACATACACAAAAAAATATTGGGTTTGAAAGATTATAATAGTGGTTTATATTGCATTCAAGCGTAATTTTATAAAACCCAATAGGTTTCTTTTATAAGGCCGGTGCGATGATAAATACCCTGCAACACCACATGTCTATTGTTCCATCTCGAGATGAAAAATCTAGGCAAGAATTTGTTTCCAGTTTACGAGGCCATATTCTTGTGAACATGGCGACTAGCATGCAGCACAGATATACAGATATTGTCTCGCCCAAGTTTCAAATAACCCACGGTCGCCTACCAAAGAGTGGTGGGGAAGTGCATCAAGAGATGAAAAGTGATCTGTACTTTAAATTTTACAGCAGCATCCGCTACAACGCCCAAGAGATGGTCTGGCGTTCGGTGATCCCAATGGTGGATAGAAATCTAGATGATATGGTTAGCCAGGCTGCTGGGCTTAGGGCAGACCAATCCGCTGTTCAGGGTAGTTTGACCCTGCAGCCTGATTTACCCATACCCAAAAACGTATCTAAGGTCGATGTGCATCTTGCCCCCGGCAGTTATCACTCAGAATACGTGGCAGACGATATTGCCGCTGGTGCCATTTATGATAATGGCTTGAGTATTTTTTCTGCTAATTTGATGGGACAAAATTTAGATGATATTGGCGGGTCCATGGCAAATTACATACGCCTTAAATACCCTGATTTTCACCCTGAGAAAATCTTAGATTGTGGCTGTACTATCGGACATAACTCGGCGCCGTGGGCCAAAATTTTCCCCCAGTCTGAAGTCCACGCTATAGATGTTTCGGCTCCTGCTCTTCGTTATGGCAGCGCGCGGGCTCAATCGCAAGCCGTCCCTATTCATTTCAAGCAAATGAATGCTACCTGTTTAGCCTATGACGACAATTCATTTGATGTGGTGTTCACGTCCATGTTCCTGCACGAACTGCCTCTAAAAGACATTCAGGCATTTTTTAAAGAGGCCTATCGGGTGTTAAAACCAGGGGGCTTGTTGCTGAATATGGAATTACCGCCTAACGATCAAATGGCAGCCTATGACAGCTTCTACTTGGATTGGGATTGCTTCTACAACAATGAACCCTTTTATAAAACCTTCAGGGATCAAAGCTACCCCAAGTTATGCACAGACGCTGGATTCCATAAAGACAACTTTCTGCAACTGACCACGCCACAATACGGATATATGAGTGAAGCAGAGTTTATCACCAGTATCCAACAAGACAGCCAGATTGATGACAAAACCGGGCGACTCACCGAAGGCATTCAATGGTTTGGTTTTGGTGCTTGGAAAGGAGAAAACATTAATGGCTGATTTACCGCTAAGTTCGAACGCTAAACGACCTAAATTTTTCGATGGTGACGCAAGTGATATTCATACCAGTATGTTACTGGAAATAATGGCTGAATTATGGACAGTGAAAGAACGTTTGTATGTGTTAGAAGAAGTGTTAAGCAACGAAGACGACCTCATCAAAAATCGCGTCGAAGCTTATACTTTAAGTGATACCCAACAAGCCGATCTCGAAGCAAGGCGCGCCGGATTTATAGGTAATGTTATGCGTAGCTTGGAAGACAGCACAACCTCAGGGAATTCATGATGGAATGGTATTCGTTATTCTTATTTTTACACATTATGGCGCTGGTATTTTGGCTAGGCACAGATGTGGGGGTCTTTGTATTAGGTAAATTTGCACAAAACTCGGCTTATGGTATTGAGGCGAGATTATTATTGCTAAAAGTGGCGATGATTTTAGATATGGCGCCACGTATTGCCCTTGTAGTCTCAGTCTTTAGCGGCTACCAACTAGCGGTTAGCAGTGGCTTGTTAGTGGCCAGCGGGCTTTCGACTATTGGCGTTTGGCTATTTTGCAGCCTCTGGTTTGGTATTGTGGTGGGCGGGCTAACCCTCCAAAATACAAGCATGGGATCAAAACTTAAAATCGCAGAAAAAGCCTTGCTGTATTTTGTCTTGGCAGTGCTTATCTTTGTCACAGTAGAGTTTTTTCTTGGCGGCACTATTATTCAGCAATTCTGGCTCGCGGTGAAAGTTGCCTGCTTTGCCTCGATCATTATCTTTATGATGTTGCTAGAACCCGCCTTTATGCCGGCGATCATCGCGTTTCAGCGCCTCGAAACGCAAGGCAGTTCCCCAGAAATAGAAACCATAATAAAAGCCTCTATGGATAAAACCTATCTGTGGGTGCAAGCCATTTATATTGCAGTAGTAGTATCAGCAATATTGGGTGTATGGAAATTTATGATTTAGAACAATAACAACAACGCTATCTCTTTTCTTCCAGGTGACCAACGGACGACAATTGATCAGTAGTGAAAATCAATAATCGGAGCAAGGTATGACAAAAATGAATAAGGTTTATTACTCAGTGGCAAGTGCACTACTGACATTGGGTTTGGGTGTGACACCTGCCTGGTCTCAAGACACTGCTAGCAGTGAAGCTGAAGATAACCAGGCTTTGGAAAGAATAGTGGTGACGGCTGAAAGACGGACCGCAAATCTACAAGAGGTACCCGTTTCGGTCAGTGCCTTCACAGAGGGTGAAATTGACAGACGACAAATTGATTCCACTTTGGATGTTATTCGTAGCGTGCCTAATTTGGTGGGGAGTAATAATGTAGGGATCAGCTCCGCCACTTCTTTCTTTATGCGTGGCGTCGGCCAAGATGAATCCATATCGACTCAAGATCCTGCCGTTGGTACCTATGTGGATGGGGTCTATATTAGTCGTCAGGTGGCAAATAACGCTGCCTTATATGATATTGAGAGAATAGAGGTTTTACGTGGTCCTCAAGGTATTTTATATGGACGTAATACCAGTGGTGGGGCAATTAAAATCATCACAAAATCCCCCCATGATGAACTGGCAGGCAGTATTCAAGCAGAAGTGGGTAATTATGAGACCACGGCCTTTAGCGGTAAAATAAATGTGCCTGTGACTGATAAAGTCTTCGTGAGTCTTGCTGCTTTTAATTCACAAAGAGACAAAGGGTTTCAAAAGAACATCACCTTAAATACTCGTACTTGGGACGAAAGCAGTTCTGGGGTGCGCGGTGCATTAAAATATGAAGCCACAGATAATTTCGAGATCGTACTGTCGGCAGAATATGCAGAGCAAGAAGATACTGGCGTGACTGGAACGAATTTTTTCGGCAATAACGCAGATGACTTATTCGTAGTAGAAAGTGGTCTTGAAGGCAGTTTTAATAAAATAGAACAAAGTGCCATGACGGCCAATATGACTTGGCAGTTGGATAACTCAGTGTGGACCTCAATTACCGGTTATCGAGATTTAGATCAAGATACCTATGTGGATTTTTCTGATAATCCGGTACCGGCATTTGTCATAGGTCAAGTCGGTAGTTTTCAACAATTTAGTCAAGAAATCCAAGGCTCTGGAGAAATGGATAAGTTTTCTTGGGTAGTGGGCGCTTTCTTTATGGAAGAAAGCAATGACAATATTCGACGTGATGAACTGTTTTTGTTTGGCGGCGCCCTTGCTGGAGATTTTGTCGCAGACTTTGAGAACGATAGCCAGAGCTGGGCGGTCTTTGGCCAAGGCTCTTATGAACTCACTGACCAGTTGACTGCCACCTTGGGGGGACGCTGGACGCGAGAAGAAAAAAGCATTGATATGAGCCAGTTAGTGGATGTGGGTGGTGGAGTGCTAATCGAGCTATGGAATAATACGGCTCTGGAGGCATTGGGCACAGATACCGACCCTACCTTTGAAGATTTTACCCCTCATGTGAGTTTAAAGTATCAATTCGATGCTGACACTATGGCCTATGTTTCCTATTCAGAAGGGTTTAAATCAGGAGGATGGAATGGGCGGGCAACGGATCCCCGAGAGTTTAATCTGATTGAAGCTGAATACGTTGATGCCTATGAAATTGGCTTTAAAACGGAGTTTTGGAACAACAGAGTACGTATGAACACCGCCCTGTTCTACAATGAGTATACGGACTTTATTGTCACCGCGCTAAACCCAGATACTGGTGGTTTTGTGACCATTAATGCAGCGACAACCAATATTTCAGGAATTGAAATGGAGTTCACAGCCAGTGCAACCGCTGAGCTTGATCTGTATGCAAACTTTGGCTATCTCACTAATAAGTATGACGAACTAGGTGAGAACGTGGTTTTTAATATTGATAATGAAGTGAAGCGTACACCTGAATTAACCGCTCAAATTGGCTTTAATTATTTCGTGACCCTAGATGACGCAGAGTTGGTATTCACTGCAGATTATAGTTATCAAGACGAGTATTACGGCGGTGCAGGTAACACTATTGCCGAGCTATCCGAGTCCACCAAAATGCTTTACGCAGCAGCATCGTACAAATTTGGCGATGGTAAGTACCAACTAACACTTGCCTGTGAAAATTGTACGGATCAACAATACCATCACAGTACCTTGGACTTTAGCGCCTTAGGCTTTGCGACGCAATTTCCTGGTGCGCCTCGTACCTATTCGTTAAAAGGAAAGATGCTGTTTTAGGCTTATGAATTACCCCACACTATTTTCTGCTGTTAACGCAGGCCGGCTGGTATTAAAGAATCGTTTAATGCATGCCGCAATCACCACCAGTTATGCCAAGGACGGCATAATAACCGAACCGTTCCACAACTATTATGTTAACCGCGCCAAAGGTGGAGTCGCGGCGTTAATATTAGAACCCAGTAATCTGCTTAGTTCACAAACAGATGGAAGACGTTTGGATATTTTCAAGGGTCGAGGCTTACAGGCACTTTGTAGGCTAGTTGAAGCTGTGGAAAATGAAGATTGTCGATTTATTGCGCAATTGCAAGACAATGGACGTGGCCGTCGTGAGCAAGGGCGAAACAACGCTGCGATCGGCCCGTCTGCTTTACCTGATGATTTGTCATGGACAGTGCCACATGTCTTAAAGCAGGCCGATATCAGTCGCCTGATAGAAGAATTTACCGCCTCTTGTGTCACACTGCAAAAAGCCGGTTTCTGTGGTGTTGAACTGTCGGCAGGACACGGTCATCTGTTTCATCAGTTCTTGTCATCTTGGTCAAACCATAGAGAGGATGAGTATGGCGGAGATACCAAAGGTCGAACGCGCTTGGTGCGCGAATTGATCCAATCTATCCGAGGAGCCTGTGCCCAAGACTTTACTATTGGACTGAAACTGCCTGGGGCTCAAGTGACAGATCTGCAAAGTGTCAGTGCCGATGTGGCTGAAGTAAAAAACATTGCCCGGCAAATTGCGCAAACCCAACAGGTGGATTACTGGACCTTTGTTTGGGGCAGCCACTCGAATTCGCTGCATGAGCATTTACCCGATGCGCACGGCGCACCCAACCCCTATATGCAAGATATTCATGCATTACGTAAAGTTGCACCAAACATAGCCACAGGTGCCTTAGGTTATATGACAGACCCGAATCAGGCTGAGAAAGTCCTGACAGATGGCACGGCAGATATCGCCATGCTCGGCAGGCCCCTTATTACCGATCCCAACTGGCCTCGAAAAGCACAAAGCGGCCAAGAGGCAGACATACGCTACTGTGTTTCTTGTAACACCTGTTGGCAGACCATTATTGAAGCCAATAAGTTGCAATGTGATAACAATCCAAGGCTTGGCGAGCCTGATGAGGCTGATTGGCTTATCGAACTTACGCCAGTAACAAAAAACATCACTGTGGTGGGTTCTGGCGTAGCTGGGATGGAAGCTGCGTGGTTAGCCGCAGCCAAAGGACACAAGGTCACTGTTATTTGCCAATCAGATGAAGTCGGTGGTAAGACTCGCATTCATGCATTACTGCCAGGCGGTGAAAACCTGAGCAGTATTTATGATCACCAATTATTGATGGCCCAACGCTATGGCGTGTCTTTTATGTGGGGCGTTACCGCTGATCTGCAGATCATTATTGACACTATGCCAGACCAAGTGATCTTGGCCACTGGAGCACATATGGGCTGGCCGAGTTTCTTACCTGATGAATATCAAAATGAAGGTTTCTTTCTCGATATTCGAACTTTGATGGTCGATCTTTCAGCCCACAGTCAAAAGCAAGTGGGAAAGGTGGTCATTTACGATCAAGACCATACCGAAATGACCTATAGCGCGGCCCAAAGGTTAGCCGAGTTGTTTGAACAGGTGGTGATAGTCACATCCAGAGAGCGTATTGCGTCAGACGTCTCATTGGTCGCCAGACAAGGCATATATAAAAGGCTTTCTGAGCGGGGTGTGGAGATCATAACCCTCAATGAACCGTTAGCAAGCTCGGCCTTTGAAGAAGGGCAACTGACACTCAGAAATATTTATAACCACAGTGAGATGCTGATTGATGATGTGGCTATCTTGACTTATTCCACCTCAAGGGTGCCCAACGACAGCCTTATGCCAGAGCTTGAACAACTAGGATATAGGGTTAAAACCGTGGGTGATGCTTATGCTCCTCGCTCGGTTCTAGCCGCTACAGAAGAAGGCTATTTAGCCGCAAAAGGGCTATAAGTCTGCCCACCAATAGACAGATTTGCCTAAAATAGATCAAGGCAAATGACCATCAATATAGAGGATAAATCATGACTAAGATCGTCGTACTTTTTAATTTGAAAGCCGATGCTAAAGCACTCGACTATGAAAACTGGGCAAGGACTACAGACTTACCGACTGTTAATGCGTTAGGTTCCATCGACAGCTTTAGTCTGTTGAAGAGCAGTAGCATGCTAGGCACTGATCAGGCCCCACCTTATGCTTATATTGAAATCTTAGATATCAACGATTTTGAGGCATTTGGGGGGGATGTGAAAACCGAAATAATGGAGAAAGTGGCCAGTGAATTTCAAGCCTTCGCTGATGCACCTATGTTTATTGTGACCGAAGACATCAAATAGAGAGTAGCCGGATATGTCGATTTATAAAGAATTAGTAGGAAAAGTCGCAGTGGTAACAGGCGCTGGTCGACATGCAGGATTAGGTGAGGCTATGGCCAAGCGTCTTGCGTCTGAGGGGGTAAAAGTGGTGATCACCGATCTCGGTGCTGCCGCCGGTGAACATATGCCCACAGAGGCCATTGGCACCCTCAATGAAATGCAACAAATTGTCGCCGAAATCAAAGCATCAGGGGGAGAGGCGAGTTGCATAGTCTGTAATGTGCTGGAGCCCGATGAGGTCAAGGCGGCGGCGGACTTTGCCCTAGCAACCTATGGCTCTCTTGATATTTGGGTAAACAATGCAGGCATTGGTTATCTGATGAAATCAATTTTACAAATGCCTGTAGCAGAATGGGATGCGGTATTAGGGGTCAATTTACGAGGTGTATTCTGTGGTATTAAATATGCAGCCTCGGCCATGATCGAGCAAGGTAGGGGCGGAAAAATTATCAATATTGGTAGTCAAGCATCCAAGTCGGCTTTTGCAAATGCTAGCGCATACACCGCGTCTAAACATGGCATGGTAGGACTAACACGCTGTGCCGCTTTGGAACTAGGTCAGCATAATATTAATGTGAATACCATTTGCCCCAATCATGTGACAACGGGTTTAGGTGCATGGCAGAATAATCATTTCTCCGATGTCACCGGAAAAGGCTACGACCAGTATATGGCTGATATGCGGGAGCGGATCCCTATGGGTAGACCGGGATTACAAGAAGATATCGCCAAAGCTTGTGCCTTTTTATGTTCAGATCAGGCCAGCTATATTACCGGTGAATGTATGAATGTTTCAGGTGGTGAGGAGTATCATTAAGGGCAGCGTAGAGTCATAACCGTTGTTATTTCTGGCCCCATTATTAGGGGTAACGTTGCTCTGATGTTAGTGACTTGCGAAGCACCAATATTACAAAAAACAGCCTGCGTACAGCAGGCTATTTTTTGTGCCCCGATAGTATATTATTATGCCTGTAGCTCGACCCCAGACTTTCGATTGGGCAAAAACAAGGCGGCGATAACGGCCACCACCAACAATGGACAAACAACATAAGTAAAGCCTAGTTGCCAGCCAACGGCCCCAACCACAAAGGGCACAACCAGAGGGAAGACTGCAAAGCCAAGACTCATAGGTGCAGAAGCGCAAGCTGATAAGGCGCTAACCCGGACTTCCTGTGGGAATATTTCTGCTATAAGTACGGGCAACACTGCCAGCGAGCCATAAAAAAGTGCCGCTGTGGCTGCGTACCAGATCATGTCTTCGAGTCGGCTGTCTGACAGCCACATCAGCCCAGATAAGGCCAGAGCACCGCCTAATGCCCAAATAATGAAGACATTGCGACGGGTGATCAAGTACTCGCCCACATAAGCTGCAAGAAGATAACCCACTATGCCTATGCCATTTGAAATGCCCACCAGATCAGCCGCCTCGGATGGTGTGTAACCGCGCACTTCGGTAAAAAAGGTCGGGAAATAAAATGCGGAGCCTGCATAGGCACCACCAAAAGCAAAATAGGTGGCAATGCTGGCCAGTGATTTTCGGCGATGAGCGGGTGAAAACAGCACAGCAAAGGCACCTTGGGTTTTTGCATTATTAACGGGGGGCTTAACGTCCGGCTCATTGCGTAATAACCAGTAAAAGATCCCCGCTATTGGCATAACCAGAAAAGCGGCAAAACACATAGCGCGCCAACCGTAGTTAGCCAATAAGGGCACGGCGAACATTGAGGCGATAAACCAACCAAGAGGGTAGCCGCATTGCAACACGCCCATAGCCAAACCACGAATGCGTGGTTTGACACTTTCAGCAACGTAGGCGTTGGTGATGGGAGAAAGACCCGTGCTTATGCCAAAGCCAAAGGCACGAAACAAGGTCAGTATTATGATGCCGCCGGCAAATCCCTGTAAGCCCACCAACAAGGCGGAAACGGCCAGGTATAAGCTGAGCATCGGGCCACGGCCAAAACGGTCGGCTGCTTGTCCGGCGAAGACCAGCAGTATTGAGGCGATCACAAAAGACACGGTCAGCACTAGCCCGACGGCTTCTAGGGGCAGGTCAAATTCTGCTAGGATCCCCGGTATGGCGTAGCCAAAAAATGCTTGGTCCATGTTGGTGAGTGTCCAAGCTGCCAAGCTAATGAACAGTACCTTCCAATTGGTTTTCATGTGGGTTGTGCTGTTGGGTGCAGCGGGTAATTCGTTTTGCGACATGGTATTCTCTTTATCTATGGCGGGCAAAAATCGCAGGCTTATGGGGTACGTGGTTTGATTAAGGCAGTTAGCGCCTGTTTAGTTTCAACCCTGCAGAGACAATGGGATCTTTGTAGCTGATGACGACTGATCAACACAAAGATCTCAATATTAGGATCCTAAGACTTTTCTTTTTTCGGAATAAAGACGTCAACGCCACATAGAGCCGCAATAATGATCAGGCCAACTAGCAAGCCCAGCCAAGGTTCAAAGACGCTAAATGCCATGGCGGTGATAAGCATAGCACCGCGCTCAGTCGCATCTTGAACAAGAGACAAGGCCAAAGAAGCACAAGCGAATGCTGTCAGCACTAGGGTCACAGCTAGGGCCAATGGTAGTAATGGCTCCAACAAGGTCACTAAAGGCAGTATCACAAACAAGGTGGGTAAACCAAAGGCATAAAAACTCCCTATGCTATCGAAAATCGAATCTACCTTGTTCCGTCCTTGTGACCAACCTTTAAGCAGCACGACTTGGATCCCTGTCCATAATACCCCTTGAGTGGCAAAGAACGGAGCAATCACAGCCATTAAAGCATTTCTGATACCCGTGGCCATGTGGGCTCTGCTGCTGTTTAACTCAAGCTTTTCATCGGGACGAGAGGCTTGCGCCTGTTCTATCATTTCATTGCCAGTCACCACATCACCAAAAAATAAAATATAGGTAATGAGGGCCAATGGGAATGAAGACAGAAAAGTTTCCAACGGTGGCCAACCAATAATGAAAGGCGAAGATTTTGCCCATAAAGAAGCGGACGAAGCGCCTACATCTAGAAATTCCCAGCGTATATTGTATTGAAACTCACCGGTGAAATAACCCACACTGCCGGCTATAACAAATCCAGGTAAAAGACCAAAACCCAGAATAGATGCTAACCATTTTTTATCCATTGCAAGGCTTTGTAGGGGTTTAGAGAAGGCGAAGACTAAACAAATCACCACTCCCAGCGTCCCGGCTATAGGGGCTGACTGAAATACATTGGCCGCATCGCCATCTGTTGTGACCCGCAAGAAAGCCGCCACTGCGGCACCAAGAATAATGCCACCTTTAAAGACGTTGGGAACCACCTTAATTAACCTTGCACCGAGTCCGGTCGCCCCTAACACAATCAAAATAAGGGCAAAGTTCAATGACAGTGCCGTCATTGCTTGAAACTGAGCCGTGTGGTCTCCCAGATAGGCGGGGGCCGTGATAAACGCCACCACAAAAGGGATAGCTGGGGTTAACCAACCTGGTGCATAAGGGTCGCCAAAGAAGATCCAAGAAAAGGAAATCAGTATGCTGTGAAACATCGCCATGGTCACGGCTTCTTCAAAACTAAGGCCTAATAAAGCGGTAAAATAAGGCACCAGCGCCATGCCAGTTGCACCAGCGACAGCCAGACCTTGTAGCATGTTGGATAATGAAAAACGCAAATGAACCAGCGGGATCCGCATAGTAAACGGCCCCCATTTTATACCGGGTTGTACTTCTCCGTCAGGTCTTTTCTTTAGCATAGGGTTATTCTCGGTATTGGACTATATTAGTGATTTACACACTCAACAGCATGTTGCGACTTGCTTATGGCTAGTGACCATTTTGTGAAACTTACTATGACATTATTTTTAACAAAAAAGGACCAAAATTTTTACATTGTTGTCAGTAAATTATCTCACTGAGATTTTTTTGTGTTTAAATGTTGTTGTTATGGGTCATGGATCCATGACCCATAACAACAACGATCCCTAAAAAGGGTTAACCGAATATCCTTGTTGTTGCAGCAGTGCATGGGCGGTCATAGCCGATCATTCTATTTCACTGCCTGGGATTAATGGATCAAGGACAATCTCATAGGCAGCGGCCGTTTGGCCGCATAGGACCACTCTTACCTTGTTTGCTAATCATCTTTGTATCAGGGGCTTATTGGCATTGTCCCGTTTGAGGGCCTTGCGATAACTGATATCATCCAGTCATTCAAAGCTGGCTTTACCATGCACCACTAATGCCAGCTGGATATTATCTTTCAACAGACCAGCGGCAACATGCATATTAAGAAAACGCCCTAGGCTGTCAAACTTCCTATTCAGTTCACCGGCGCCGCCGCTTTACCCAGATCAAAGGCCACTTTAAGCTCAGTGGTTTTTAACAGATTGATGGTGGTTACAGGGGCATGTTTACCATAACCCAGTATCACTGGACCCTCTTTGAAATCTTCTAATTTAGCCTGTACAGAGGTACTTGTGACGAACATTAACCAGCATAGCGTGTTCTTGCTTAGTCTGAGACTTTTAAACATCTTACCTATCCTGTATTTTGATACAGCAGCAAGACGAGGGTTATTCAGCTTACTGTGTATTGCTAGTTCACCCAAAATGTTTAGCCTAGTGGCTTGGACTATTGATATAAGCCGCGGTAAACACAGCACAAATTGGCCCAACAAAGGGTAAAGTGTATGAGTGTATTAATCAGTCAATCAAGGAAAAAAACATGTTATCGTTACAGCTAATCAATACCTTTTGAGCGTAATTAACGAGGATAACTGCAGCCATGACATTTCCATCAAAAGCGTTGGCGTCTTGCGTTTTAACCGTCACCATTGCCACCTTAGTAATAGGTCTATCTGGGGCAGCAGCGGTCGCGGCTAACCACGATAAATTATTCAAACAAGTGAACAATGAAGTGCCCAAACGGAGCGAAGGTGAAGGCACTTATGAGCGATTAGTGATACGAGGCGGTTATGTTATTGACGGCACGGGCGCGCCACCATATGGGCCGGCAGATATAGTAGTAGAGCACAATCGCATTACGCAAATTAAAGTAGTAGGTTTTCCCGGATTGCCAATAGAAGATAAAAATCGTCCCGGTAAAGGCACCAGGGAAATTGATGCCCATGGTAAATATATATTACCGGGTTTTATCGACTCACATGCCCATATTCATAATGTCGATCATGGGCAGAAAGTGCCACCAGAATACATCTTTAAACTGTGGTTGGGGCATGGGGTCACCACAGTGCGTGAAGTGTATGACAGTCAAGGAGAAGATCGAACCTTGGCCTTAAAAAAGTTAAGCCTGGCAAATGCCATCACCTCACCAAGGATCTCAGTCTTCCCCTATTTTGGCGCAATCAAAGATCCAATAAGTACGCCTGAGCTAGCCCGTAAACGGGTTAAGTCCCTGAAGAAAAAAGGTGCCGATGGCATTAAATTTATGGGAGCCAAAGAAGATATTATGGCCGCTGCTTTAAACGAAGCGGAGAAGCTCGACTTAGACACCACTATGCATCACGCCCAACTCGACGTAGTGCATGCTAATGTGCTGGATACATCCGCCATGGGATTAGACTGCATGGAACATTGGTATGGATTACCAGAAGCGTTATTCGAAGATAAGGTTATCCAACACTACCCCACTGATTATATTTACAATAATGAACAAGACCGTTTCCGCCAAGCAGGGCGCTTATGGAAACAGGCCGCGCAACCCGGCAGCGAGCGTTGGAATTATGTGATGGACACCTTGCTTGAACGTGACTTCTGCTTAAGCCCTACTTTTACGATTTACCTGGCGAGCCGTGATCTAATGCGTGCTTATTCGGCAGAATGGCATTACCAATATACTATGCCCAACTTATGGCAGTTTTATCGTGCTAACCGAGCGCAGCATGGGGCTTATTTCTTTAACTGGACCACAGAAGATGAAGTCGAATGGAAACATAATTTTAAACTGTGGATGCAGTTTGTTAACGAATATAAAAACAAAGGTGGCACAGTAGTAGCGGGTAGCGACACAGGTTACATTTATAGCTTATATGGCTTTGGTTATATTCAAGAGTTAGAACTACTACAAGAAGCTGGTTTTCATCCATTAGAAGTGATCAGAGCCGCCACTAAAGAAGGTGCCAAAGTATTAAAAATGGCTGAGGATATCGGTACCTTACACTTAGGTAAAAAAGCCGATATTATTATTGTGGATGAAAATCCCATTCATAACTTGAAATCTTTATATGGTACTGGTGTTCCCAAACTCAATAATGAAACTAATACAGTGCAGCGTGTGGGTGGAGTGCGCTGGACCATTAAAGACGGCATTGTCTATGATGCGAAAAAGTTGTTAGCCGATGTGCGGGAAATGGTCCTGGAACAGAAAAAACAGCAAGGCATTAATCCAGATATTCCTATGCCTGTGGCAACGCCTTGAAAATACATGATAGGTTAATTTATTGGGGTGTTTGTTAAGGCAGTGTCGCCTTAGCAAGCCAATAAAAAGGGCCAAGTATTGGCCCCTTTTTATATAGACTGACTTTAACTATCGACTAGGTTTAGCCGACACTTTCTGGGGTTTGAGCATGAGCCTTTAAACTCAGTGTGAGCAATTCCTTATGTGCTTCTTTCATATGTTGCCCCAGCTCATGTATATCGGGCATCAGTTTTTGGCAGGAGATAATGCCAAAGTCGAGCCAGCCGTCATAGCTCTGTAGCGTAATATTCAGTGCCATACCGTGATAAGGGATAGATACCGGAAAGGTACTGATCTGTTTGGCACCGGCAAAGTACAGGGTCATATTAGGTCCAGGCACATTGGAGATCAGGACGTTGGCAAAAGGCGGCAGGGAATTAGCGATCCTGGCCCTGGTCATAGTCGAAGCAATGCTGCTCATCAGCCAAGGGGCACCGAGCGAAGGGAAGTCGGTGGGCATTATGGTTTTCACATCCGACAGCAATGCTTTGACGTTAGTGGAAGACGCATTGATGGCCTGCAAGCGTTGCAATGGATCTTTGATATTGGTAGCCAGGTTCATGCGCGCTATAGACACCTGGTTGCTCAGCTCCACATTGCCTTCGGGGCGCACGCTAACGGGGATGGCAGCTAACAAGGGTTCTTCGGTACTGAATCCCTCATCTTCGAAATAACGGTTCATGCCTTCCCCAGAGATTGCCATCACTACGTCATTGAGACTGACATTGTTTAATTTGGCAATTTTTTTAGTGTCGGCAATGGGAATGGAGAAACGGGCGAAGCTACGTTGATTAGTGATGGTAGCGTTGAGTGGCGTCTTAGGGGCCAGCCAATTCATCCGCTCGTTGTTGCTGCCTTGGGCGGTTTTGCTTGGTTTGAGCATGTCAAAGGCTTTGCGTGTTAGCTGAGGTAAGTTTTTGGTCAGCTTAATGGACTGGCTAAGGTTGTGCATCACCCCTGAGGCGGTGAGTTCAGCTATGCCGTAGTTGTCACCATTGGTTGTGTCTCTGCGGCGCTTGCGTTTATTGGCTTTGCGTGGCACGGCTGACACATCCATAATAGCTTCCATTAGCACTTGCCCGCCCATACCGTCCAGAGCCGCGTGATGCATCTTCGAGTAGAGCCCCACATAGCGGGTGCCCTTAGGCCGTTCTGCCGGCACAGGTAAACCGTCCAATATATGCATTTCCCACAATGGCCGGCTGCGGTCGAGCAAGCTCGAGTGCAATCGACCTATGACTTTATCTACTGTACTGCGAGTGGCGGGAGGCGGCACTATTACGTGTCTGATGTGGTAGTCAATATCGAGATCCTCGTCCATCACCCAAATAGGGTTGGCGATGTCGAATGGCATATTGATCAGTTTGCGCTGAAAGATGGCCGCCATGTGCATGCGGTTTTGGATATGGGTACGCACGTCGTCCATAAAATCCCCTGAATATTCCGGTGGTAGCTCCAGTATGGCTAGTCCGCCCACATGCATCGGTGTTTCCGGTGATTCTAAGTGTAAAAAGGCCGCATCTAAGCCGCTGAGGTGATCCATTGCGCTTCCTCGAAGTTGTTTAAAAACGTGTTTGGCTACAGGGGTATAGGTTAGACTGCGCGGTTTGCCCCAATGCCCCAGTGTGAATTCATTGAGTATGGGCAAAGTTACTGTAACTGAATAACCCGTATTTCAGCACGAACTAGCGGTATCGTCCACTATTCAAGGTAAAGTGAGGGATATTTTGCCGTTAAAGGCAGGATTTTTACCGGTAAAGCCCACTTATACAGATTTTTGCACACCAATAGCTACAATCCACGGATTGTTAACATTATAGACAGTGAATCAATACCATCTGCAGATCGTCTCTGCACTTTGATAGTGGGCAACCGGCAACCGGCAACCGGTAACCGGCAACCGGTAACCGGTAACCGGTAACCGTGACGCCCTTTATCTGTTGAGCCGTTATCAATGTGCGCAATAATTCTTTGCACTACCTCGATGTCGCTTAACCGCTGTGGTTTACGGGTCGTTATTTTATCAAGGGCCATTGGGTTCTGACAAAGCATGTTGAATTCGTTAACCATCAACCTATAACAGTCATGAGGATGTAAAAAATTGTTGTTACATATTTCACATCGGGTTTCGAGGTTATTTTATATCTAGCCCCGCCTTTGCTTGCCCCTATACAACTGAAAATAATTATCTGGACAGGCCAATAATGATTGGTAAAAAGGTCAGGTTTTGGCTTTATGTTGCCCCGCAAAGTGACGGAGGGTTTTATAACCTTCTTTCTAGGCTATCGGGTCTTTATACCGGTTAAATGACACTATTTTAGCAGCGGTTCAGTTAATAGAAATGTCTGTATTACCTGGATTTGTTATTGGAATATTTAGGGTTTTTTGTGAAAAAGCCATACTTTAGTCTCAATTAGCAGCCTAATTACAACAAAAAACTATTTTTATTTTATTTGTAAACTAGTATGAACTATGGCTAATTGATAATTAAAGATTGGAATAAAATTTAAATGTTAAATACTGTATTTTCGAATTTACGCTTTAGGACAAAGTTACTTGCCGGTTATGGTGTTGTTTTAGCCCTTATGTCAGTAGTTTCACTGGTGGTTTATATAGGTATTAAGTCCCTTGTGGGCGATTTTGGTTGGGTCAACCATACCCATAACGTGCTGCATACTGCTGGTGAGATAGAAGCCTCTGCTGTGGATATGGAAACAGGCATGAGAGGGTTCTTACTTGCCGGAGAAAACCAATTCCTCGAACCTTATACCAGTGGTAAAACACGGTTTTATTCATTGATTAGCGGGCTGTCACAAACGGTTTCCGATAACCCTTCGCAAGTCACACTCTTGGGGGAGACGAGATCCAACATTGACATTTGGATCCGCTCTGTTGTTGAAGAGCAGATCGCAATGAGACGTCAAGTGGGAGATACAAAAACCATGGATGATGTAGCATTCATGGTCTCCCAGGCCGAAGGTAAACGGTATTTTGATAAATTTAGAGGGCAAATGAAAACCTTTAAAGACAGAGAACAGATCCTGATGGAAGTGCGATTAGCCTCAGCTTCCAGTATTGAGTCTTTTGTGCTGCAGGTGACTATTTTTGGCACACTATTGGCCATAGTGTTAGGTTTGATGGTTGCCCTGTGGTTGACTCGGCATATAATGGAGCTATTGGGCGGGGAACCCTCTTATATCGCGCAGATTGCCCAAGATGTTGCCCACGGAGATCTGTCAGTCTCCTTAAGCAATTATGGTGTAGATAAAGGCGTGTTTGCGCAAATGCGAGTAATGATGTCCTCACTCCAAGAGAAAGTAGGTTTGGCGGAGCTAATCGCTGCCGGAAAACTCAATACCACCATAAATCTAGTCTCAGATAAAGATTCCCTTGGCCTGGCTCTGAGACAAATGACCGATAACTTAAATCAAATGATGACGCAAACTCAGTTAATAAGCGATGAAATTTCTGACGGCAGTGGCAGTGTTTCTGATACCAGTTCAACCCTGTCCCTTGGGGCTTCAAGCCAGTCATCTAGTCTGGATAATATCGTCAGCTCGCTGAACCTGCTCAGTGAGCAAATTACCACTAATGCGCAAAATGCCGACCAAGCCAGTGAATTAGCAGCCAAAGCCCAGACGGCTGCCAGCGATGGCGGTGACAAGATGGACGGAATGATATTGGCTATGTCAGAAATATCAGCGGCCAATAAAAGCATATCTGGGTTTATTAGTACTATCGATGAAATCGCCGCTCAAACTAACCTGTTGGCCCTCAATGCCGCAATTGAAGCGGCCCGTGCCGGAGAACAAGGCCGCGGATTTGCGGTGGTAGCAGATGAGGTACGTAACCTTGCCGCTCGAAGCACCAGTGCTGCTATAGAAACGTCAAAGTTGATTGCAGGAGCCGTATTGAAAACAGAGAACGGCAGTGCCATGGCCAGTGAAACAGCAGCAAGCCTAAAAAGTATTTTTGAAATGATCACAGAAAGCTCAGATCTGGTCACCGAAATTGCCACTGCGAGTAACAAACAAGCCATTGGTGCAGAAAATATTAAGCAGGGGCTGGGGGAAATTGGTGATGTAACTCAGAAAAACACCGAAGCCGCACTGGCCAGTGCCGCCGCCGCAGAGCAACTTTCGCAACAAAGTACTCAGCTGCAAGACATGTTATCAAAATTTACCTTACGCACTTAACCCGCGAGTTTTATATGACCAGACTAACCCAATATATAGTCAGAAGACCCAGCCGATTATTACTGGCTGTTACTTCTGCGATTTTTTTATCTGCACCTGTGCATGGCGTAGAACTGAATATTTATGCCTTAGGACATGTTTCCATTGATACTGTTGATGACGGGCTGCAGAGCAGTATTTACATTGCCAGTAATTCTTCTAGAATAGGTTTTAATGGTGAACATCAACTTAGTGATGATCTCACTGTGATATTTCAATATGAATCCGGTCTCGATTTAACCGCTCAAGGTGGCAATGACGGCAATGGGGGCGCTGAGTCATCGGGGCAGATCTTGACCAAAGGACGGCCCTCATACCTAGGCTTAAAAGGAGAGTTTGGGACGATATTATTAGGCCATCTGAACTTCCTCGATCAGTATGCTAATGACTATAACCCTTTTGCTGACCAAATTGGTGATCTCGGCAATTTTTGGGAAGCCAATGGTATTCCTGGTCGCTCTGACAATGTCATCTATTATAAAACCAACAATATGGCTGGTTTTGATGTGGCGGCCACTTATGCTCCTGAGGAAGGTATCAATGACAGCGATTACTTGCTGCTCAAAGGGAGTTATACCCAAAAAGATTTAAATATGGGACTAGTCTATACCCATATCGGCCAAGGAGAGGGGGTCGACAATCAACATACAGGTTTGGCTTTTGTCATGGACTATGATTTTGGATCATTTAGCTTAGGCGGGGGGTATCAAGCTGAAAGTGATATAGGTGGACAAATCGGCAATGATCGAAATAGTTTTACTGTTGCGGGTATCATGCCAGTGGGAAGTAAAGGTAAAATTAAAGCCCAGTTTGCCAACAGTTTAGGCCAGGGCGCAGACAACGACGCCACACAGTTTGCTCTGGGGTATGACTATGCCTTCGATGAACAAACGACTTTCTATATAGCCTACGCCAGCACTCAAAATGATGACAAGGTTAATTTTAGTGTGAACGGAAAAGGCAAGGGCGATAAGGTGACCCCTTTGTTCGGCAATGATCCCAACGCTATTTCACTAGGCGTTATTTATACCTTCTCTCATCAACTGATCCAATAACAGCAGATAAAGCGTGAGGGTTTTAGGGTTATCTTGTGGTGACACTAGACATCATTGTGGCTATTGTACCCCTCTTAGCTGCGCTCTCACCGCGCCTGGGCTAACACCCATTACCCGTTTAAAGGCTTTCGAAAAAGACGATTCATTATCATATCCACAAGAAAGCGCGGCACTGAGGGTGGTAGCGTTATCGTCGGCTAACATTCTATAGGCAATACTAAAGCGCCATTGGGTCAGATATTCTATTGGCGATTGGCCTAACACTGACTTAAATAAATCACTAAACGCGGCTCTTGACATAAAGCACAGTTCGGCTAATTGTTCCACCGTCCACTTACGTTCGCTGTGCTGATGTATGTGTTTGATAGCATTCGCTAGCTTGGGGTGAATAGCGGCCGCGAGTACCCCGGTTTCACTGGGTAAGTGTTGTCTAAATATGATGGCCAGGATCGCCTCGGATATCTTGGCTAGGATCAATTCTGAGCCACTATCGGGATCCAGAGATTCTTCAAGCAAAGCATCCAACAAGTAAGCCACAGCCAACTCTTGCTTACCGAGCTGACTGCGTTTGAGCACAATGTAGTCAGGGAGATGGTCAGTGATGGAGGTTACAAGTGGATGATTGTGTGCGAAGTATCCACACACCAAACCTGTTCCATCTGTTGTTTGGCCTTGGCTATAGTCCAGTGACTTTTTACTGTTGATCTCTTGCGTGAACTGCTTGTCATTGCTAACGCAGTGGCTGATATCTTTGGGGAAAATCAGCATATCACCTGGCTCTAAAATGACTTGTGCAGCCTTGCCATCAATGCTCATAAAACAGCGACCAAAACTCACTATATGAAAACTAATATATTGGCTGCCAGAGGTATCTATCGCCCAATTTCCACAGTACTGTCCGTTGTGAATAATATTAGCTGAGACTTTAAAGGTTGAAAAAAGTTGTTGTAATACATCCATAGACGATTGGACATAACCTGTGTTGCTTCAGACATATTTAGCATACCAGATATTGGGTAATCTTTGCGCCGTGAAAAAACCTAAGCTAAACGTCATCAACAAGTGAGATCATTATGCATAAATTTATTAATATACACACCCTATTATTAGTAATAGGTCTGAGTCTAACCAGCTCGGTATTTGCCGGTGACGACACACACACTGACAACAACCAGGTTATTTTGGCTGGACATGACGCTGTCGCTTATTTTACGCAAGATAAGCCTGTTTTAGGCTCAGCCGAGTTTACCGCCATACATCAAGATGCTATCTACCGTTTTAGTTCAGCAGAAAATCGCGATACATTTAAAAAGAGCCCAGAAAAATACGCACCAGCCTATGGAGGGTTCTGTGCATTTGGTGCTACTTTTGCTAAGAAATTTCCAATAGACGGCAAAGCATTTGAGATAGTCGATGGTCAACTGTACGTGAATAAAAATAAAGACGTATACGAAACTTGGGCGCAGAATATCCCTAAGTATCTAGTTGAAGCTGACGCTCAATGGCCAAAAATAGAATTTATATCGGCAGACCAACTATAAATTACCTTATGCCCTTGTAATTCGAGGGCTTTCTATATGAAAAGTGTGGGGCATAATAAAAGCCTAAGCCAAGGCATAACGTACCCTTTTAGTTTGAGCATTCACTGCCGAGACTGCAGTGAATGCTTGCCTAATCTGATATTAATGCCCGCCAAGTAATCTCACCCTTGGTACGTGTCTCTCTGCCCCCAATACCCACCTTGCCCCCCACATTCTATGCTGGCGATCTCAAACCCCAAACTATGAGTTGCAAAGCCTATACCCGCAACAGATAAACACTCGGTTCTGATGACTTCACATAAAGCGCAATGCTGAATAAAGATCAGCAGATAGTGTGCTTACAGACAACCATGGCTTATAAAAGCTATGGACAATCAGCGCGAATAATAAGTGATTTTGGAGGAGGCTTCATATCTAAACCTTTGTGGAAACGAGTCCTTTAAAGGCAAGTTTAAATATATTTTTTATGTATAATAGAATGATTATTAGCCTTGTTTTCGCCACAATTCCTGCCGCAATAATCGGTAAATGTTTTGACCTACATCGATTAGGTCTGTAGTTGATATATTTAGCGTAAGGGTAGTGCATGCTTTCAGGAAGTACGGACAATAAAAAACGGGTAAAAATAGGCTTAGCCATACTCTCGGGTCTGTTTGTGCTGTCGGTTTATTGGGTGTGGATGTGCCAGCAGCAAGTCAGTGGGTTTTCTCAACTGATCAACGCCTCTGGCCAACAGCGCATGCTTAGCCAAAAGCTAGCTTACATCGCATTATTACCAGAATTTGATGCACTGATCCTCAACGATTTTGAAGAGGGGATCACTCTGCTCGAAAGCAATGCCTTGTCTATTAATACAATGCTTGCGTCCAAAGATAATATGGCTAACGAGCGGGTCTATTTCAAGGAGAAGCGAGCTTTATTATCCATTTATACCAATAGCCTACGCAGCTTAGTGAATAATGGCATAGAGATTGAGGCATGGGAGTTATACCTTGAGTCTGAACAAGTACTAGCCGATTTAGACAAAGGTGTGGCCCTAATGGAAAATGCGGCCACAAAGGCTGAGGCTGCTCTCACCGGTGCAGTGGTCGGCAGCTTTCTACTGCTGCTTTTTATTGTTTGCTATGTTTTTCAACTACTGGTCTACCCTAGATTGATGGCTGATAAAATCGCTTTGACTAAGTATGCCGATTCTTTAAGTGTCTACAAAAGACTGTTTGATGACGCCAACGATGGCGTTTTACTTTTTGATAGCAACTGGACATTAGTGGCGGCTAACAAAGCCAGCTTTGAAAAAATAGAGCAAGGTAACCTGTCATTGTCTATAGCCAGTAATTTTTGGCTAAATAATGTATTCAGCGCTTCCCAGGGAGATATGGCTGCTCAGTTGCATAAAGAAGGCGCGTGGACAGCAAATATTGATTACAAGACACTCAGTCAAGGTCAGTGTTTTATGGCTGTCAGCGCAATGAAAATATCTGCCACCGCCGACACTAGTGATTATTATGGCTTTATGCTGAAAGATGTCACCGCCTTGCAAAATAAACAAAAAGAAACTGAATTAATTGCTCAGACAGACTCATTAACCGGGATTTTTAATCGTTCGGCAATTTTAGACAAGCTCAGAAGAGCCTGTTTACAGGGACATAATAACCAGCAAAATATTGGGGTTTTGTATGCGGATCTTGATGGTTTCAAAAAAATAAATGACCTATATGGGCACACCACAGGTGATCAGATCCTCAAAGAGGTCTCATCACAACTGGCAAAAGTGACATCCGATAGCATCACATTAGCAAGATTAGGCGGTGATGAATTTCTCTTTGTATGTGAAGCCCCAGTCTCTAGGGTTTACCTGGAAGAACTAGCGAATAAGGTGAATGAAATCTTTGCTTCGCCTTTTGTTATCGAAGGTAAAACCTATAGGTTAGGAGTCAGCATCGGTATTAGTGTCTTTCCTGAACACTCAGAAAATGCCGAAGAGCTGGTGCAATATGCCGATATAGCCATGTATCAAAGTAAGCATAATCGTGTTAATGGCTGCGAATTCTTCGACAACCATATGTTGTCTGATCTGATCAGTGCCAGCAAAATGGAAGTCCAACTTAGGCAAGCCAGATCACACAATGAATATCATCATGTTTATCAGCCCATAGTTGATCTCAAGGAGTCTAAAGTGATAGGTGCCGAACTGTTACTTAGGTGGGATAACATAGAATTAGGCACAGTATCGCCAGCTATATTTATACCTATAGCTGAGAAGTTGGAAATCATTTACGACATTGACAATTGGTCCTTTGCCAAATGCCTGCAGTCTATCGCAGCCAGCAATTGGCTAGGCTATGTCAGTATAAATTTATCGTCCTTACATTTTAGAAACGTCGATTATATCCATGTTTTTCTGAGTGATTTACAAAATGCAGGACTCAAGAACAAATTTATATTCGAAGTCACAGAGACGGCAATATTAGAAGATATTGAACAGTCATCGATGGTGATCAATAAGATAAAAGACGCGGGTTTCTCAGTGGCAATTGATGACTTTGGCACCGGCTATACCTCCCTTTATTACCTGAAAATGCTGCCCTTTGATTATATTAAAATCGACCAGAGTTTTATTTCTGATCTGTGTGAGAATGAAAACAGCCAAAGTATTGTTAGGGCCATAATTCAGTTGGCCAAAGATCTCGATATTAAGGTGATTGCAGAGGGTGTGGAAACCCATAATGTTGAAGTTAAGTTGAGAAACATGGGTTGTGATTATGTGCAAGGTTATCTGTATGACAAACCCATCCCCCTAGAAGTCCTTAATGAGAAGTACCATTCATTATAAGCCGCTGTTGGGCTCAAATTGATGGATAAAAGAAGGTGGCATGAATAAAACTAAAGGTGTATTGCACAATGAACAGACCCAAGATTTTTTAGAGGTCAATTTTGCACACTTAACTGGTGGTCACAGACAAGCCTTCTTAAGCTCACTATTGAGCCGTTTCGCATTTGTTGGCCCCCTCTTTCATATCTATTTGTAACCTTTGATATGTAAAGTCTCCTTTGGATAAATGTGTTCAGCATTGTATTCTGGTTGACGACTTTCTACACCACTACAATAAAACACTTGGGCTTAACCAGGGGCATAATCATTATTGAGGTGATTGTTCATGCCACTATGTTATGGGGCAGCCAAGCTGAGTTTCATTATTATCTATGGTCAGCAATGGGGGGCTCGTCACCGTGGCTAAACAGAAAATGTCGCCGCTTTTTCTATGACACAGGGAGTGAGGCAACTACAGCCCCGCTGCTTAATATTTTGGCAAGCACTAAGATCCCTGCTTATTGAATGATGCAACTGTGCCCATCATTGTTGATTAATGACGGCCATCTCTATGTGGCTCATGGATTTATGCTAGCATAGGCTGTTTATCACTCCTTAGGCACACTACAATATTATGATCCCTTGGACCAAATTAGGCACGGCAACCATACCCAATAATGGCGGTGAATTGACCTTTGCTCGGCGAGACAATGAATTTTCTATTCGTCTATCGGGTATACGGGGTGAATTAATGAACAGCCGCGTTTATAATTCTGAAAAAGAATTGTCAAAACTCGGCTGCACACACCTCAGATCTGTGGACAATGCCCAAGTGTTAGTCGGGGGATTAGGCATGGGATATACGTTAGCGGCGGCACTTAAGGCTGTCACTGCTAGCTCACAGGTAACAGTGGCCGAATTGGTGCCAGAAGTGCTGACCTGGAATCAAGGTCCATTAGGCGATTGTGCGGGCAGTCCCTTGCAAGACCCAAGAGTCAAAGTCCATCTGGGGGATGTAAGAGAATTATTATCATCTGCACAGCCTACTTTTGATGCGATTTTGTTGGATGTAGATAATGGTCCAGAAGGATTGACTCATTCAAATAACAATTGGATATATTCATTAGCCGGACTCCAACATATTTTTGCCACGCTTAAACCTAAAGGCGTATTGGCTATTTGGTCGGCTGGTCCAGACTATTTGTTTACTGTACGCCTAAAAGAAGCGGGCTATAAAGTCGATACCTGCATAGTCCGATCGCGACCAGGAAAAGGCAGTAGACATACGATTTTTCTGGCCAAGAAACCCAATGATAATAAGTTCAGCTTTGTGTAAATGTGTGTGAGTTGAAGGCTATCTTGACGGATTTAACCGCTCTTTAACTAAAGTGGCCCCTATGTTTATTTAGTTCCAGCCAGTCTATTGGGGGCATTGCTGATCTGTTGTTGAGTCTCTTTTTGCCCCTCTTTCTTCACGCCGTAGAACTCTTTGTTGTGCTCGATGCGCTTAGCCAACTCTTGGCAACGCCTTTTATTGACCAGGGTCATTTTACGGTTTTGTAGTTCCGCAAGGAAATCTAAGGTGCGAATACCCTTGAAATCAATAATTTGTGCGTCGACCATGCCTTGTAATAAATTTAAGCTAAAAGCCAGTTCACGGGGGAACAGTTGATAGGCTTGATAGAATTGCTCTGTGGCTTTTTGATAATCTTTGGCAGTGTAATGTTGCAGGCCTGTCTTGTTCAAATCTAAGGCTTGTGGTTTTTTCTCGCCTATTGCATCTTCACTGGCGGTAATTAACATACCCGCCACCGTTTTTTCGTTACTTTCTTCTATGCCTTTGAGTTTTTCAGTACTTAAACGGAGTAACTTTTTAGCTTTGTCCTTGTCACCGATATTTCGCCAAACATTCACCGCGTCAGTGATGGTGGATATATCAGCATGCTCTAACTCGTCCATTCCGGGCTTGCTCAACAACTCTTTGCATTTTTGCGGATCCCCTTCTAAATAGGCGGCCATGGCATACATATAGTCCTTACGCATAGATAAACTCGCGTCAGCAGGTTTGCGGCCAGCACCACTGATTAAAATCTTAGCGGTATGTAAATCGTTAGCTCTTTCTAGTAAGGGTTTGGTCTCGGCTTCGGCAATATAACATCGGGCTAAATCAAGGGATATTTCATCGAAGCGTTCACGGATAGAGCGATTGGATTCGCGCTTTTTTTCTAATAGGCTGATGGCCTCATCGCCTCTTTGCTGTGCTTGATAAATATGCGCTTTGAGTTTAGTCGCCGCTATGGACAGCTCACCATCGCGGATTTGTAAAATATACTCTTCCGCTTTACTGAATTGATTCTTACTGACACTAATTCGCGCTAACCACTCGCAGGCTTTGCCATTGGTTAATTGGGACCGAGTCAGTTCGTTTAATAAATCTTCACTTTCGTCTACTAATCCGTCTAAGTGCAAATTTTGGATCAGTCCCCACTTGGCCCATATCACTTTGCTAGATCGCTGTAAAATGTCTTTATAGTGCTGGGCCGCTTCCGAATAGCGGTCTAATTTAGTCAATATGCGGGCTCGTAGCTTGATCAGCGGGCCTTTTAGCCGTGGCTGGGCATTTTCTTCTAATAATCGATCTATCTCTTCTAGTGCTTGATCATTATCATTCTGGTCCATGGCTTTATAGACAGGCATCATGTACCTGTGTGAATTAAAACAGCTAGAGATGTTCTTCATTAAATTACGAATAGTGTAGGGCTTGATCACTAAAGCCTCAGGGTGCACATCAACAATTTGCCCTATTATTAAAGGCATTCTGTCAGAGGTGACAAACATCACACAAGTGGTATGGGTAATGAGTCCCTGCTTTTGCAGCTCTTGTACCACTTCGACCCCATTTTTATTCTGACCCAAATGGAAATCCATTAACAATAAGTCGATGCGATGGGATCTCATATTGGCTTTTAATTCGCGGCCATTACTAAAGCAGGCTATTAGGCTAAAGCCCATATCCAACAAGTGATTGCGCAAATTTGCTCTGGCCATACCGTTATCTTCAACAACGGCAACTCTAACCTTATTATACGACATAGTAGCGGCGCTATATTTGTTGAGTATTTTCAATAGCATATCAGGGGTGAACAAAAAATAATGTACTTTTTATTTAACCCTGCCAATGGGTGGCTAAAAGATCCAATTTCGGTCTGTATCGTTAATGTGACAGTGGAACTTTTTGATTACCTTAAGTTAACGTTAAGGTTAAGCTGAAAGTTTGTTAACCTTAGGTTTATCTATTAAGCAATCATCTTAGTAAAGGTAATGTATGCAGCCTGTCCCCTCGCTGATTGATGGAGCGTTTTTTATCTCTGCATCCACAGAATTAATTTCTGTGACCAACCCTGCCAACCATACTCAGATTGCGCCGCTGCCTTGTTCCACTCAAGCAGACATAGCCCGAGCCGTGAGCAGCGCGAAAACGGCTTTGACGAGTTGCTCACAAGTACCAGTTTCAGAGCGCGCCAGAGTGATGATGCGCTATCAGCAACTTTTGAAGGAAAATCACGACCAGATCGCCGAGTTGCTCAGCAGTGAAACAGGTAAGACTTTTGCTGATGCTAAGGGTGGTGTATGGCGAGGTATTGAGGTAGTTGAGCAAGGGATGAATGTGCCCGCTATGATGATGGGCGAAACCGTTGGTACCCTCGCCAGAGGGATCGATACCTACCGCGATACCCAACCATTAGGTGTCTGTTTGGGTATCACGGCTTTTAATTTTCCGGCCATGATCCCCCTTTGGATGTTTCCCTTGGCTATCGCCTTGGTGAATCGTCACTCTTACGGTAACGGCACCTCGATTTTTACTGCCAGTGGAGCTGCTGCGCGCAAATATCAACAAGAGGTTGAAGTGGGGCAAGTGGGGATCAATATTCCTATCCCGGTACCTCTGCCCTTTTTCTCTTTGACCGGTTGGAAAAACTCTTTTTATGGGGATCTACTGGCTTGAGGTAAACAAGCCATAGGTTTTTATACCGAGACCAAAACGATCAGCGCTCGTTGGTTTGAAGACGATAGTGCCACAGGTCCTAACATGATTATTACACTTAAGTAGAGGCATATATGAATTTTAATCTGAGCGAAGAGCAAATCGCCTTTGCCGAGCTGGCACAGCAGTTCGCACAGCATGAGCTGGCGCCTCATGCCGCACGTTGGGATAAAGAACATTATTTTCCGAAAGAGGTGATCCAGCAAGCAGGCAGCTTAGGGTTTTGTGCTTTGTATACGCCCCAAAATGCTGGTGGATTAGGCTTAAGTCGCCTAGATTCGTCTATCGTATTTGAGCAACTGGCTATGGGGTGCACTGCCACCACCGCTATGATGACCATCCACAATATGGCGACCTGGATGGTCGCGACTTGGGGTACGCAAAGAATTAAGGCCCTGTGGTGCCCTGATCTGGTCACGGGTAACAAACTGGCCTCTTATTGTTTAACCGAACCTGGCTCTGGCTCAGATGCCGCGGCGATGCGCACTTCTGCTAAGCTTGGTAAGAATGCAGAGGGTGAGCTTGAATATATATTAAATGGCTCAAAAATGTTTATCTCTGGGGCCGGTGAAACCGAAGTATTAGTGGTGATGGCTCGCACTGGTGGTGAAGGCGCAAAAGGCATTTCGGCTTTTGTGGTGCCTGCTGATGCAACAGGGGTGATTTATGGTAAGGCCGAACAAAAAATGGGCTGGAATGCTCAGCCTACCAGGTTAATTACCTTCGAAGACGTGTCTATCCCTGCCGATAGCTTATTGGGCGAAGAGGGGCAAGGCTTTACATTGGCGATGAAAGGTTTAGATGGTGGTCGTATCAATATCGCCACTTGCTCTATTGGCACCGCACAACAGGCCTTAAATACCGCTAAGTCGTACATGCAAGAGCGCAATCAGTTCGGCAAACCTTTAGCGGCCTTTCAGGCCTTGCAGTTTAAGATTGCAGATATGGCAACGGAATTAGTCGCCGCCCGGCAAATGGTCAGACTTGCCGCCTTTAAATTGGACCAACAGGATCCAGAATGTACGGCTTATTGCGCTATGGCCAAACGTTTTGCTACCGATGTGGGATTTGAAGTCTGCAATCAAGCACTACAAATTCACGGCGGATATGGCTATATTAGCGAATATCCCCTTGAACGTTATGTGCGAGATGTGCGAGTGCACCAAATTTTAGAAGGTACTAACGAAATTATGCGAGTGATTATTGGTCGTAGAGTGTTGGCCGAAAATGCCGGGGATTTGCTGTAGCGATCACCGGCCCATTTGTATCCATAATAAAACTGGAGAAAGAGATGACTGATTTAGTGGTTTTTTCTGAAATTGCCGCACAAGACGGTAAAAAAATAGGCCATGCCAGCCTAAACAAAGCTTCGGCATTAAATGCCTTGAACCTAGAGATGATCCAATTACTGACCCTGCAGTTATTGGCTTGGCAACAAGATCCCGATATTGCGGTAGTGTTGCTTGATAGTCTCAGTGATAAAGCCTTCTGTGCCGGTGGTGATGTAGTGGCTATGCATAACGGCATGCTTGACTCGCCTGCTAAAACCCCAGCCTCATTACAAACATTCTTCACCCAAGAGTATCAACTGGATCACCTGATCCATACCTACTCCAAACCCTTTTTAGTCTGGGGTCATGGCATTGCGATGGGGGGAGGAGTAGGGCTGATAGCCGGTGGCAGTCATCGAATAGTGACAGCCACATCACGCTTTGCTATGCCAGAGATGAGTATCGGTTTGTATCCCGATGTAGGGGGCAGTTATTTCTTAAATAAAATGCCTGCCGGCTGTGGATTATTTCTTGGACTGACAGGGTCCTTTATCAATGGCGCCGATGCCTTGTATGTAGATCTGGCCGATTATTTTATTGGCCATGAGGTCAAAGCTGATCTGGTGCAGGCTCTTAGACAAATCCATTGGCAAACTGAGTCCGAACCTAACCATTCACTACTGACGACTGTATGCCAAGGCTTTGCGGCAGACTATGTGGAGCAGTTGCCTAGCAGTCAGTTAAAAACCCATAAGCACAGCATTGATAGTGTCACCCAAGGTCAAGATGTATCGGTGATCGTCGAACAGATCCTACAACTAGAGGCCGCAGACAATAAATGGTTGCAACGGGCCCAACAGTCCCTTAAGCATGGCTCACCTATTACTGCCCATTTAGTCTTTGAACAACTTAAACGAGGCCAGCATTTGAGCTTGGCTGAGTGTTTGAAAATGGAACTGGTTATGTCTTGTGTCTGCGGGGCCTTTGGTGAATTTCAAGAAGGGGTAAGAGCATTACTGGTGGACAAAGACCATCAGCCCGCATGGCGATTTAAGCAACCAAGAGATGTGCCAATGCAGGTCATCGAACAGTTTTTTACTTCACCTTGGACAGCACAGCAACACCCACTGCAAGATTTATAAGCAAGGAGCTAGGTATGACGACCCAGTCACAATGTATCGCATTTATTGGTTTAGGCAATATGGGACAACCTATGGCGCAGAATCTATTAAGGGCTGGACATCGAGTGCAGGTCTTTGATTTAGTGAGGGCGAATATGTCAAGGCTAGCAACAATGGGTGCCAAGGCCTGTGACTCTGCTCTGCACGCGAGCCAAGGCGCCACTATAGTGATTTCTATGTTACCCGCTGGACAACACGTTGAGGCCTTGTACTTAGGTGAGAATGGATTGGCTGGTGAGTTAACAAAAGGCACCTTAGTGATCGATTCAAGTACTATAGATGCGGCCACCTCACGGCAGGTTGCTAAGACTTTAACTGAGCTTGGCTTAGCCTTTATCGATGCTCCCGTCTCCGGTGGCGTAGGGGGCGCAAAGGCAGGCACTTTAACTTTTATCGTGGGTGGTGAGGACACAGATTACAGCCAAGCCTTACCCATATTGCAGGCCATGGGCAAACACATTTTCCATGCCGGCGCCCATGGCGCCGGACAAGTGGCTAAGATCTGCAATAACATGCTGTTATCAGTCTTGATGTTAGGCACCAGTGAAGCCCTACAAATGGCCATCGATAACGGCCTGGATCCAAACGTAATGTCGGATATCATGTTGCAAAGTTCGGGCAGGAATTGGGCCTTAGAAGTCTATAATCCCTGCCCAGATGTGATGCACAATGTGCCCTCGTCAAAGGGTTATCAGGGTGGGTTTGCCGTGGATTTGATGAAAAAAGATTTGGCTTTGGCGATGCTCACAGGGCAAGGGAGCCAATCCTCCACTCCTATGGGGGCATTAGCCCAAAGCCTATTTGCGCAACATAGCTCACAAGGAAACGGGCATTTGGACTTTTCCAGTATTTTCACCTTATTTTCTAAGCAAGAGAGCAATTAATGAATTTAACCAATCAAGTGATCGCCATAACAGGCGCTGCCCAAGGGCTAGGCAGAGCCATGGCCCAAGAGTTTGCCAAACAGGGCGCCCATATTGCCCTCTTAGACAGGCAAATGGATCGGCTAGAGGTGGCGGTAGCAGAGCTTGAAAGCTTAGGGGTGAAGGCCCAAGCCTATCAGGTAGATGTCAGTGACGAGCAACAAGTTGAGGGTTGTTTTGCCAAGATCACCGAGGATTTTGGTCGCCTTAATGGCTTGATCAACAGTGCCGGTATTATGCGAGATGGCATGTTGCTAAAAGTAAAAGAAGGCAAGGTGGTGGATAAAATGTCTCATCAGCAATTCCAATCCGTGATGGACGTCAATGTGACTGGTACCTTTTTATGCAGCCGAGAGGCTGCGGTGCAGATGGTTGAAACCAAGAGCAAAGGGGTGATCATTAATATTTCATCGGTATCTAGGGCTGGCAATGTTGGCCAGACCAACTACTCAGCGTCTAAGGCGGCTGTGGCCACTATGACGGTTTCTTGGGGTAAAGAGCTGGCTCGCCACGGTATTCGCACCGGCTGTATTGCACCGGGTTTAGTGGAAACCGCCATGGCAGCGCAAATGCGTCCAGAAATGCGCGAATTGTTTGTGAAAAGCATACCTGCGGGGCGTTTGGCCGATGTGTATGAGTTGGCGCATGCCGCTAAGTTTATTTTTGAAAACGAATACTTCACTGGTAGAACCTTAGAGTTAGATGGCGGTACTAGGGTTTAATCCCTAGCGGCAAGCCCCGAACACTAAAAGTTTACCACTAGCCCATCTTCCGCTAAGACTATGGGTCCTTTGTACGCTTTACCAATAAGGGTGACGTTTTGCTCTTGCTGGTCTGCTGTGCGAAGCATAAAGTGTGACAATATCAGTTTCTTGACCTGAGCTTGCTTGGCTATCTTGCCTATTACCGATGGCGACATATGTAGGTTGTGAGCCACCCTTGAGGCCTCTTCTGGGATAGCATTGTGAGCCACTAGTAGATCGACCTCTTTAGCTAATCTAGACAGTACATCAAAGCGATTACTCATATCTCCAGAAAATACTATGGAGCAACCTGCCACTTCTACTCGCCATGCAACCGCAGCCACGGGTCCATGATGAACGAAGGTGGCACTGGCGGTGATGGCGTTACTAATAGAATAATGGCTTATTTTTTGCCGCTCAAGGGGCACATCAATAGTCTTCACTTTAAATGCTGCACCTTGGGTCTGCGTGACATATTCTTTAAGGTAAGGGTAAGCTCCGGCTGGGCCTAACAAGCTTTGCAGATATTCGCTGGTGGCGGGCATCAAGTCATTAGCCGCTGGCCCATATACAGGCAAGGCTGTTTGTCTAGAGGTAAAGAATCCCCCTTTTATAAAGGCCGGTAAGTCGGCGCTGTGATCCACATGCAGATGGGTCAGTAACACTGCCTGTAAGTCTTCAAACTTGGCGCCACTTTCTCCAAAGGCAATGCTGGCACCTGGGCCTGCGTCCACTAACACCCTCGCTTTATTGTTGTGCCAAATAAGATAACTACTAGAGAGTCGGCCATCGTTTATCTCCGGGCCCCCTGAGCCCAGGATCTGTAACTTAAGTTCCTGACTTTGACAGTTATTGGCGTAGCTATTGACACAGACTAATGTAAGCCACAAAACGGCACAGGTTTTTAGCATAATATGTCACCTTATAATGGGTTCTGGTTGCATCAGCGTATTGTTAGTCGAGTATGTCAGCAGCCGGTGCCACCCCTCTAGGAAAAGGTTTGGTTTGCATAGGTTTGACCGGATCTTTGCGTATTTTGTTCTGCAAATATTTCATGGCCGCGTCAAGTTGTGCATCTTTGCCATTAAAAGTGGCATGGGGCAAGTTATGCACTTCGATATCTGGTGAGATCCCTCGCGCTTCGGTGATCCAACGTCCATCCATAGCATAGACCGGCAGCTCAGCAACCCTGGCAATGCCATTGTCGCTTTGACGATTACGAGCCGTTAACCATACTCCCGCTCCTGCGGTTTGTTTACCTATCACTGTCCCCAGTTCTAGTGCTTTTATGCCCGCCACAAAGGTTTCGCCATCTGAGTAAGTGAATTCATCGGCCAATACTACCAAATGCCCTCTAAACGCCTGCTGCATATTACTGAAGGGCTGGCCATCCCGTACTTGCCAAAATGACCAGGCGCGTTTTAATAATTTCTCAATCAGCCAGCTATCCACGTTGCCACCATTGTTGCGCCTAACATCAATAATGAGACCCTGTTTCTTATATTGTGCATAAAATTCTCTGGCAAAAGTCGCCACGTCGTTGGCGCCCATTGCTCGCAAATGCAGGTATCCCAGCGCTTTGTCAGCTTGCTGCACTTTTCTTTGATTGGCGGTGACCCAGTCAAGATAGCGATGGAAATAATCTGCTCGATTTGAACTTGGCACCACTATAGTCTGGTGGCTGTTATCCTGTCGCTTAAGGCTCAGGCGCACCTGTTTACCCCCTTGATTTTGCAGGGCTAAGACCAGCTCGGCGATCTTGTCGATTTTCTGGCCATTTATCGCCTCAATAATATCCCCCGACTGCGCGTCAATGCCTGGTCTGGCTAATGGTGGCAGAGTTTTGACTAATTCAGCGTCGCCAATATAGATGTGTTCTATCTTCACCCCTTGGTCGGTTTGTCGATAACTTGCGCCCAACCAGGCCGGTTTAGCAGCATTGACGTCCAGCGGCAGATCCCCGCCCCGCACTTGGGAGTGTAAGGCATTTAATTCCCCCATCATTTGTTTAAATATATCGTTCAATTCATTGCGCTGGGTCAATCTGCTCAACAAGGGTTGATACTTTTGTTTGACTGCCGCCCAGTCCAGGCCACGCATATTTTTGTCGAAAAAAGAATCCCGATGCATAAGCCAAGCATCGTGGAATATTTGCTGCCATTCTTGCCTAGGGTCAATGTGCAATTTCCAGTCTGCAGTCGCTAATTTGGCTTGATTGGCAGCGGCTGGAAATTTTGCTCCCGCGGCCACAATAAACATGGCTTTTTGTTCGCCTATCATGCGTACAAACAGAGACTTACCATCCTCGGAGACACTAAAGTCTTGTACCCCAGCTAAAAACGTGGAAATTTTCGGTTTGATCTGCGTTTTAGCGGGCTGCAATGAAATGGTTTTGAGGGTAGGCTTACTGTCAGGCTCTGTGATTTTATCCAATACATATAAAAAGCTTTTGTTAGTCACCAGTTTCGAGTAATTTCCTGAGATAACCGGCACTTGCCATAAACGCTGCTCAATATCATGCCAGTCTATTGTGATCTGTTTGGTTGGTGAGCTGTCTTTGCTGTGAGTATTGTGTTTTGTTGCAAGGCCAGCTTTGTGCGCCGTATCTGGCTTAACTCCTTCATTTTTATCGGTTTCTTTAGCAGTGTGGCTATCGCTTTTCGGGGATAGTTCATTCGGGGTTTCGAATGCAAACTTTGCGTCTTTTTGTAAGGCAATAGCAAAGATTTCGGTACGTCTATCGAAGACCGGACCCATATTGCGATCCCCCCAAGGTCCTCTTGGATAAGGGTTGAAATGGCGATTAGATAAAAAGTATAGCCATTTTGAATCACGGCTAAACGCCGGAGAAAAAGACTCATATTTTTCACTAGTGAGCACTTTTTGTTGGTTAGTTGCCACCTCTATTAATAACACTTGCTTACGCTCAGAATTAATATGGTGCCGTGTCAGGGCAATCAACTGGCTATTAGAGGACCAGGTTAAGGAGGAGATAGGAAAGTTGCTATTATTTTGAGACAAGATCTTTTTATTGTCTAGTGTGTCAAGGTTGAGTAACCATAAGTCGCCATTTTTATCGTCATGGGCAATAAATTTGCCATCGGGAGAAAGATAAAGATCCCACCGGAATATGCTGCCGTCTTCGGTGAGTTGTTTGCCGGCGGTGGAACCATCTGCGGGATATTGCCATATTTCCAACTCTCCGGAACTGTCATTCAGCCCATAGACATACTGCTGATCATGACTTAATAGCGCTTTACGGCTCCGTGAATCTTTTTCGGTGGCTATCTCAATCAAACGAGAACCGTCACTGCTGGCGATAGCGATGCGACCTCTGGCGGTGAGCACCACTTTTTTAGCAGTGCCTGCTTGTTTAGCTGAGGTCAGATATTTTAATGGATCCTTCACCCAACGCTGCCTTAGGTTGGTAAAATCCGATGTGAGGCGAATATCCAATGGCTGACTTTTTTTATCCAGTATGTGGTAAATATGTAAGTCTGCACCCAATTGATAGATGATTTGATTGCCTTGCAAACGGGCGCTTCTGACGGCCCATTCTGCATATTGGGTATGTTGTCTTTGATCTCTGCCATTTAACTTCATCGACCAAATATTGTCGCTGCCACTTTGATTGCTAATAAAATACAAACGCTTGGCAGACACCATAGGGGAGTGCGCGGACCCTTTATGTTTTCTAGTTAACTGTGTGGCTTCTTGTTTTGAACCTAAAGCGTACTTCCATAACTCGCCCTTGGCTCCACCTTTGTAGGCCTTAGCGTTGTCGGTAGAAACTTGCAAACCAAATTGGCTGAAATACAGCATATCTCCGGTGGTTGAAATATTGCCCTGTACCGCGTCTGCTAAAGGAATAGTGGTGGTTAACAAGGTGACCGGCTCTACCAAACGTAAGGTCCAATTTCCCGCCGGACCGACTCGGCCGTTGTAGCTATACAGTATTTTACCGTCTGTCGTCCAGCCATGTACTTTAGTGCCCACATTTTCAAAACTGACACGTTTGGCCATGCCCCCTTGCATGGGCATCACATAGACCTCGGAAGCCCCGTCATAGCTGGCCACAAAAGCGATCCATTGGCCATCGGCAGAAATAGCAGACTCACGCTCTTCGGCTATATGGGTGGTTAATCGTTGCGCATATTGGTCGCCTATTTGCATTTTCCATAGGTCGCCCTCAGCGGTGAATACTGCTGTATTTTCATACAAACTTGGATAGCGATAATAACCCGGGCTAGCACTAAGTTGTTGGGCAACTAATAGTAAAATAAACAAAGTCAATCTGAACATTAACGGCATACCTTAGATGGGATGAGCATTGAGTGGATCTCTGCAATCAACAGGGTTAATTTAGGTTTATGGTCGATAACACCAGCTATTTTAAACGGGGGCTTTTTAGATAATGCTACAATAATCAGTTTTACCTATAGAGTCAAAAATTCTCCTATGTTTACTACTAGCACTATTGATTGGATATGCCCCTCTTGCGGAGGTGACTTGCGTTTAGATAAGGGGGTGTTTTGTTGTGACAATAAACATAGTTTTGATATGGCCAAAGAAGGCTATGTAAACTTATTGTTGGCCCAACATAAAAACAGCAAAGAGCCCGGTGACAACAAACAGATGGTCAATGCTCGCAGATTATTCTTGCAACAAGGCCATTACCAACCTTTAGCCAATACTGTGGCCGCGTTATTCTTAGAACATGGCCAACAGCAGACTCAGGATCAGGCCTTAGCCTTTTTTGATGCCGGTTGTGGAGAGGGCTATTATTTGGATTGCGTCAGTCAAGTTATCAAATCCCAGGATCTCGAAATACGGGCTAGCGGTATCGATATTGCAAAAGTAGCAGTGCAAAAAGCCGCAAAAAAATATCCACAATATCAGTTTGCCGTGGCCAGCACCTATCACTTGCCTGTGGGCGATTTGAGTCAAAATGGGGTATTACAAATCTTTGCCCCTAGCAGTGAGACAGAGGTTTTTCGGGTGCTCAAAGTCGGCGCAGTATGGATCAGAGTTAACCCGGGTAAAGGGCACTTACAGCAATTTAAGCAAGCAATATATGACCAAGTTACTCCCCATAAAACCAATCAAAAGATACCCGCGGGCTTTGCCCTTGTGCAGCAAAAAGCATTGAGTTTTGAGCTGAAATTAAGCAGCCCAGCCGAGCGAGAAAACTTGTTGATGATGACCCCTTATTATTGGTCAGCCACCCCACAGAAAAAGCAATGGCTGTTAGAGAATGTAGAACAGGTCACTGCTGATTTTGATATTCAGATATTGGTTAAATTAGCGGCTTAAATCGAGGTCGTCCCTCAGCCAATTTGTGCCTTTTAATGAAGTTGCTGAAATGGTTGAAATGGCTGAAATCGCCCGTTAACCGGCGACTCTGAACAGGCCAGAATTTCTAACTCTGCTTCTGCAATAGCGCTACAACAGTGGCGGAAAAAAGCGCTTTTTGTTTCATAATCACCGGCTTCTTGCATGGACATTTGCATTTTATTTTGCAGTTTTTGTAACAATCCAGACGCCATATCAAACCTATAAGCTGACGCGTAGGCATGGGCCAGCATTATGCCCAGTGAGGTGAAACTGGTGGTGAGTTGGGGTGACTCTATGCCTTGATCAAATATGATTTCGGCGGTTTCAAAGGCACTGCCTAATAAGGGAATGGCTTGTTGATAATCAGTTTGTTGCAACAATATTTCTGCCACTGTTGTCATCTGCAGCAAAGTATTAAAAGCTTCTTTAGGGTGAGCATTGACCCAAGTTCTATGTTTTACACAAAGGTATTGATGATCTGACATAACAGGCTCCGATAACGGCTGGTTTAGGGTTTTTTTTGAGAAGGGGAAACCCCCTTCTTGAGCGTGGGTTGCCGTGCGTTATGGTTTAGGAAAAAATCAAAGTAAGTGGTGATTTCCGCGATTTTTTGTTGGTATGCTTGCGCAGCCAATATTTCATACAGCAAGGGCATCATACGTTTGATGTAGGTGTAACATTGGTGGCGCCAGACAATAGGTAATAGTGGATCGCACATAGTTTCGACTAATGTATCAACCACACGCAGATAAGCCGAGCTTGTGTGAGTTAACTGGGTATAACCTTTAGCTCGCTCGATGCCAAGATAGACGTAATAGCTAATAGTGTGCAAATTGTCATTGAGACATTCGCCACAGCGCACCGCCATTTCGAATTTGTAAAAAGCATAACTGTAGACTTGAGACATAGTGCCTAACCTAAATGATAATCGTTATCATTTAGGTTAGTGGTGTTGGTTCACTCTGTCAAGGAGATATTGAACTATTCAAACATCCGTGGCTTTGTTGGGGGTGCTAAGGGCGCTTTGCAGAAAAATGACTCAGGTGTTTGATAGCTTGACTTAGTAAGTTGGTATCAGGCTGATCGAACAGTTCGTTTCCTGAACTGAGTTCAAAAATACGCACATTACCATTGGTCATCACTTCAATGCGTTGACCATTATTTAACAGTATGACTTTATTGCTTCTGGTGCTCACCACATAACGACTGACAGTTTTATCCGTCAGGTTGGTCCCAGTGCTATAGGCTCTACTTCTGGTCGCACAACCTAACAGGTTGAGGGCAGTAGGGGCCAAATCTTCATGGCTGGATAGGGGCTTATGGTTATCAAAGTTAGTCCATAGTGTGCTATTCATGTTTTCTTGACTGGCTAAACTGGTGATCATTATTTTATATTCTGCGAATACTTCGGGGGTCATCAATGTTTTTAATTGAGCCTTATCTACAAAGCCTACTGCTAAGTTGCTGTGGGCTGTTTGTAAGCCTTGGCGAAAGCCTGACCAGTCTGAGTTAAATGCCGCTAAATGAGGCGGTTGGTTGGCTGGATCCAGATACAGAGATACCTTTAAGCCCATTGACTGGGGCAGACTCAGTAGTAGTGGTGCATAGTCAGACAAAGCTTGATGATAGAACTCAGGCAGACCATATAATACTGAGTTGATGCCGTATGCCAAGTTCGAATGTAGGCCATAATGCTGCTTAAATGGCTTTAATCCGGGAATATTATCTGGGCTAGGCTCCTTGACTAAGACTAACAATAATACTTTTTTGTCGGTCTCTACGGCGCAATACACCGTCTCTGCTGGGTAACTGATATTATTACTGATGTGGTTGAACTGTAGGGTTTTACGTTGTTGATAGTCTTTGATATCCAACAAACTATATCTCGCCATCAAGGTTTTAGCTGTGGCGGGATAAGACAAGGGGAACATATTATCTTGCTGGACTATGGGCTGATACAAATTAGCGTCTGCCCAAACATGCATGGCATGGCTGGCCACAAAGCAAGCCACAAAAAAACCCGAGATAGGGCGGCCTAATTTACGATTCTGTAAGCACTCTATTCTTTGCCACAAGGCATTAGCTGCAATCAGTTGAAAAGATAACCAGGCGAGAAACAGCAATGATAGGAAGCCCCACTGCTGCCAACCAAACTGGGCTATGACGGTTTGTGCTTCACTGCGGATCAATTCTGCTGAGTTGATACTAAGATGCACCGCATATTTGTTGTACAATAGTGCATCAAAAGCCAATAGAGCTAAGCCTATTGCCGCTATAATAGAGCTTAGCGCCTTAACAAGTTTGGCATTAGTCACCAGATAACATAATGGTAATATCAGAATAACGAAGGCAAAAAAGGTTAAAAAACCAATATGGCTTAGCCAGTTAATAAACAAATATACCTTGCCTAGCACAGTGCCAGGAGAGGGCGAGTTCAGAATATAGATTGAGGCGATGGTGATCGCAATAATGATATTGAGTAGGGTAAACCAATGGCCCCAACTCACCAGCTGGGTCACTAACTTTCTGCGAGGCGTTTCAGCTAATATCATAGGGGGGCTTGACCTTTAACTTTTTTATTTTGCATTGATACTTTTTAACAGCACTTGTGTAAACTGTTCAGCCATTTGCTGTCGCTGATTTTCACTAACCTGCTGGTTGAAAATATTGGTGATCATATTGCCTAACACCATCATAGACAAGTCTCGATTGGCTTTGTGTTTCTCTAAAACAATGATGATGTCATGCATTATGGCTTCAAATTGATTGTCAGAGTATTTGGATTGTCGTGGCATGTAACTAGGCTCAATATTGATGGCAAATGTTTCTGGTGTGATAATAACAACGCTAGGGCAAAAATGCGAATCAAACGAACTAAGGCTTTTAGCTAAAAATTAAGGAATCACTGTGAGTGCGTTAATCCATCATTTTGTTGTACATCAATTGGCCGTTAATGAGCAGCAACAATTAACACTGGTGCCTAGAAACAGTTGTTTTGACGTCACCCCTGAGATAGAGAACCTAGCCCAACAAATCAATCATGCCTTTAATACTAAACCCAGCAAAGGGGTGGGGGGATTTGTCGAGCTCACTGACCCACAAGAGGGTGACAAACCCAATCAGGAACAGGGTTTGGTACCTCATCCTGTGCAATTCGCCACATTATTAGCTGAAATGTTAGCCGATAGACAAGATTTTGTTGAATTTAGTATTCAGGCCAGTGCATTATTAAAAAAATCCTTATTAGATACTGGCACCTTAGAAACCGGCTTTGTGGTCTTTAGTCATTATCAGTTTTTGGCCACTGACTATTTAATGATAGCCATTATTAATACTAAGCAACATGTAGAAATTAACGGTGCATTAGAGTTAACCAGCAGCGATCATTTAGATTTGGCGAAGATGCAGTTAGCGGTGCGAATTGATTTGACACAGTTAGCGGTAAGCGCAGAGCAATTGCGTTATGTTAGCTTTATTAAAGGCCGTATGGGTCGTAAAGTCTCTGACTTTTTTATGCACTTTGTGGGTTGCGAAGAATTGGTCGATATTAAACAGCAAAATAAGCAGCTACTCAGTACTGTTGATGCATTTTTAGCGGCAGAGCAACTCGATGGTGAAGAAAAACATCGGGCCAGAGAAACGGTGTCTAATTACTACAAAGAAAAGCTGGAATTAGGTGAGGATATTCAGATCCAAGAATTGGCTAGCAAATTACCTAGTGATCATTTGAGTTTTGAGGATTTTAACCAGAATGCTGAGTTGCCTGTGGAAGAAAAGTTTCAGGCGGACCGTTCGGTACTTAAAACCTTAGCCAAGTTCAGTGGTCAAGGTGGCGGTATTGCGCTGAGCTTTGAACGGCAGCTATTGGGAGATCGAGTCAGTTATGATGCAGGCTCAGATACTTTAATGATTAGGGGTGTGCCACCAAATTTAAAAGATCAGTTGCTTAAGTCACAAGGCTAACAACTAAGGTATACTCGCACTCAGTCAAGATCTACCACATAAACCTATAGGCCCCTAGGCCAACATTGAATAAGGTAAATATACGTTTTTATGCAGTTATTTGTGAATGATTTAACCGTTATGGATTTCTCCTACTTATGTGCCCAAAGGGGCATGGTTGGGGAGAGTTGGATTGTCGATGTGATCTTAAGCGGCGATTTAAATGAAGAAAGCATGGTGTTGGATTTTGGCAAAGTCAAAAAGCAGTTGAAACATCTTATTGATGAATACATCGATCACAAATTGTTAGTGCCGGTAGAGCATCAGTATAGTCAGATAGAACACGATCAGAAAACCGACAGAGTAACAGTGGATTTTATGCGCCCAGACCAAGGTTCAATCCATCTAAACTGCCCAGCCGAGGCTTATGCTTTTGTGTACGCCACCACTGTCACTATGTCTTCAGTCAGTGATTACTTGCAAGATGTGATCGCCACGCATTTACCTGAGAATGTGCTGGGAATCGAACTAACCTTACGTACTGAGGTGATCCAGACACCTTTTTATCATTACACTCACGGCCTAAAAAAACATGACGGTAATTGCCAACGCATTGCTCATGGACATAGATCAAAAGTCCGAGTGTTTGAAAATGATAAGGAAAACATTCAATGGCAAGATTATTGGGCTAAACGTTGGGCTGATATTTATATTGGCTCCGCAGAAGATATCGTACCTGTGCAAGAAACCACTATGAGTCACCATAGCAATATTCTTTCTGAGCATCATGTGTTTGCCTATGCGGCCTCTCAAGGCCGGTATGAATTAGCCATCCCCAAGCTCGAGTCTGAACTCCTTGATACCGACACTACAGTAGAGTGTTTAGCCCAATATATGGCCGACGAACATAAACGGATGAGTGCCGATAGTCACTTTAAAGTAATGGCATTTGAAGGGGTAGGAAAAGGGGCCATCGCTTATGCTTAAGTTAGCACTCACCATTCTATATTTGTTTGCCTTTAATAATGTATTAGCCGCAGATTTGGACCTAAAAGGTGACTTAATTCAAGGCAGTCTGATTCGCGGTCAAGTGCCGGTTGGCAGTCAAGTATGGCTGGGCAAACAGGCCTTGAAAGTATCCCCTCAAGGCCACTTTGTTTTTGGCTTTGGTCGAGATGCAGGTCTGACTCACCAACTTAAATGGCAACGTAAGGATGGGCAACTACACACCCAAGCCATTCAATTAACAGCCAGAACTTACCAAGAACAGAAGATCGAAGGGGTGGCCAATAAATATGTCAGCCCACCCAAAACAGTCAGCAACAGAATAAAGAAAGATAACCAACAGGTGGCAGCAGCCCGGCGCACTGATGATAATAGAATAGACTTCACTCAGGACTTTATTTGGCCAGCATCCGGACCCATTAGCGGTGTATATGGCAGTAGGCGAGTATTTAACGGCATACCGAAAAGGCCCCATTATGGTGTGGATGTAGCGGCTCCAACAGGCACCGCTGTCTATGCACCTGCCGATGGTGTGGTCACCCTGTTTGTGCCAGACATGTATTATTCTGGCGGCACCATGATCATCGATCATGGTCATGGCGTGTCCTCGACCTTTCTTCATTTAAGTCAAGGTCATGTGCAAGCGGGTCAAAGAGTACAACAAGGCCAATTAGTGGCAAAGATAGGTGCCACTGGCAGAGTCACTGGAGCGCATTTAGACTGGCGTATCAACTGGTTTAAAGTGAAATTGGATCCTGCGTTGTTAGTGCCTAAACGATAAACAGTCAATATTTCTTGGCAAAGCTTAATATTTACCCTCGCGTTTTGCCCTAACTTCTGTATAATTCGCGCCCTGCCCAGTTGCCCCCACTTTGGGAAAGTGGATGAATCATAGGACTCGAAGGGGTCAAATTATTGATTTTTAGCGGTTTCTTGCAGGTTACATTATTTATATTGTAAATATGTAGCATGAAAGAAAGTAACGATTTATTTTAATTTTTCGGGTAATTTTACATGAAAACTTTTGTTGCAAAGCCAGAAACGGTAAAACGTGAATGGTATGTGGTTGACGCCGCAAACAAAACACTTGGTCGCTTAGCGACTGAAATTGCTAGCCGTTTACGCGGCAAGCACAAGCCTGAGTACACACCTCATGTGGACACTGGCGATTACATAGTTGTGATCAACGCAGAGAAAGTGACGGTTACTGGCAATAAAGCCAAGGGCAAAATCTATTACTCTCATTCTGGTTATCCAGGCGGTCTTAAAGAGACTAACTTTGAAAAGTTACAAGCTCACAGACCAGAGATGATCATTGAAAAAGCGGTTAAAGGTATGTTGCCTAAAGGACCACTTGGACGCGATATGTTCCGCAAAATGAAAGTCTATGCGGGTCCTGAGCACAATCATGCTGCTCAACAGCCTCAAGTTTTAGACCTTTAAGGAGCATTACAGATGGCAGATAATCAATATTACGGCACTGGCCGACGCAAAAGTTCTACCGCTCGTGTTTTCCTTCGTGCAGGTAGTGGCAACATAGTTGTTAATAAACGTCCTCTTGACGAGTTTTTTGGTCGTGAGACTGCACGTATGATCGTGCGTCAACCACTAGAGCTAGTTGAAATGACTGAGAAGTTTGATATATACATCACTGTTGCTGGTGGTGGTATTAGTGGTCAAGCTGGTGCAATTCGTCACGGCATTACACGTGCCTTGATGGAATTTGACGAAACCCTTCGTCCAGCATTACGTAAAGCGGGTTTTGTTACTCGTGATGCACGTAAAGTTGAACGTAAGAAAGTGGGTCTTCACAAAGCACGTAAGCGTCCTCAATTCTCGAAACGATAATTGGCAGACTCAACAAATTAAAAAACCCGGCTTTTCCGGGTTTTTTATTGTCTGTTTTTTATACAACGCCCTCTATAACGGCTGATATTCCGCCTAAATTCAATTAAGTCTTGGTATTTATTCATTTAATTTATAATTTCCTTGTCTTTTATATGGGTTTTCTTTTATCATTTTCTGTTACTGACCCAATCTAAACTTTTTAATTGTTTGATGTCGCACAATTCGACAGACAATTAAAAATGTTAGCCCCAACAACCCCTCGGAGAAAAGTGGATGAGTAATGTATCTTTAGATGCAAATGATCCGTCTGAAGCTGGCGAAAAACCGCAAAACAACAATAGACGTCGATTTTTAACCGTCGCTACTTCTGTTGTCGGTGGTATCGGTGTCGTCGGTGCTGCGGTACCTTTTATTGCGTCTTGGAACCCTAGTATCAAGGCGAAGGCAGCAGGTGCGGATGTTGAAGCTGATATCAGTAAGATTGAACCAGGCCAACTAATTCGAGTGATTTGGCGCAGTCAACCAGTATGGATTGCCCGTAGGACCCCTGAATTACTTGCCACCTTGTCTCAGGTCGAAGATCAACTTAAAGATCCCAACTCCGATGAAGAGCAACAACCGGCTTTTGCTAAGAATCAACATCGTTCTTTAAAAGAAGAAATTTTGGTTCTGGTAGGCATTTGTACCCATTTGGGTTGTTCACCACAACATCTTAAAGACGGTGCCTTTGAAGAATATGTTGAAGGTATCCCCGAAGGATTTTTCTGTCCATGTCATGGCTCCAAGTTTGATATGGCAGGCCGCGTTTTCGAAAATGTGCCAGCAGGTCTCAATTTAGTGGTGCCGCCTTATATGTTTATCGATGACAATACTATTTTGATTGGTTCAGAAGAGGGGGCAGCATAAGATGTGGAAAAATTTGATGGACTGGATTGAGTATCGTCTACCAATCATGCGGGTTGCTAATCAACACGCTATCCAATACCCCGCGCCACGAAACATGAACGTTTGGTACATGTTTGGCTTTCTAGCGACAATAGTGCTGGTGAACCAAATCGTCACTGGCATCTGGTTAACTATGAGTTACAACCCTACCGCTGAAGGTGCATTTGCTTCTGTTGAATACATCATGCGTGATGTGGAATATGGCTGGTTACTGCGTTACATGCACAGTACAGGGGCATCAGCTTTCTTTGTTGTGATCTATCTACACATGTTCAGAGGCATGATCTACGGCTCCTACCAGAAGCCTAGAGAACTCTTGTGGTTATTCGGGATGTTTATCTACATCGCTCTTATGGCTGAAGCCTTTATGGGCTATGTACTACCCTGGGGACAAATGTCCTATTGGGGTGCACAGGTAATTGTCTCTTTGTTTAGTGCTATTCCTGTGATTGGTCCTGACCTGGTTATTTGGATCCAAGGTGACTACGTTATCTCAGGGGCCACCTTAAACCGATTCTTTGCCTTACATGTGATTGCACTGCCTTTAGTAATAGTCATTTTGGTGTTCTTACATATAGTCGCTTTACATGAAGTGGGTTCAAATAACCCTGATGGTACTGATGTGAAACGCAAAAAAGGTTCACTCACTGAACAAGAAAAAACCAAATTTAAGATCCATGAATATTACACAGATAAGTACGATATTATCGATGACATAGTGCCATTCTTCCCGCACATAGTGCTTAAGGATCTGATTGGCTTTAGTGTCTTCTTATTAGTGTTTTGCTATATCATGTTTTTTACCCCAGAAATGGGTGGTTACTTCCTTGAACATCCTAACTTTGAAATTGCTAATCCGTTAAAAACGCCTGAGCATATATTCCCTGTTTGGTATTTCACGCCTTTCTACGCAATATTAAAAGCCGTACCCCATAAGTTGGGCGGGGTTATTGCTATGTTCTCGGCCATTATAGCCTTGGCATTATTGCCCTGGATTGACCGTGGTACAGTGAAGTCTTGGCGCTATCGTTGTGGGTTACATAGATGGAATCTATTAACCTTTGCTGGTGTGTTTATCTTCCTTGGTTATCTTGGTGGCACGCCTCAAGAACAATGGAAGATCACGGCTTCGCAAATTTTAACTATCATGTACTTTGGGTTCTTCTTGTTGTTATATATCTACAGCAAAAACGAAGTCACTAAGCCGGTTCCAGCGAGGATTACAGAATGAAGCAGTTAATTTTCATTTTAGCTATGTTGCTGCCAATCAATGTATTGGCAGCCGGCAGCAATGTCCCCCTTGATAAAGCGCAGCATGATATAACCGACAAAGCCTCTTTGCAAAACGGTGCCAAGTTATATATGAACTATTGTTTGGGTTGTCACCAGACTCAGTATCAGCGTTACCAACGTACCTTTTCGGACTTGAGTATCCCTTTAGAAATAGGTCAAGCAAACTTACAGTTCACAGGTGAAAAGCCTGGTGATCATATTAAAAATGGTATGCCTAAAGAGTCGGGCGAAAAGTGGTTTGGTGCACCGCCTCCCGATTTGACTTTAGTGGCTCGAGTGCGCGGAGCAGATTGGATCTATACGTATCTAAGAAGCTTTTACGCAGATGACAGTACTAAATTTGGCGTTAACAATGCGGTTTTCCCCGATGTAGGTATGCCACATGTGTTAGAAGAATTGCAGGGTATACCGAGCCAAACTTATGAAAGCATGTTAATCGATGGTGATATGGTCGATAGATATGTTGGCATTAAAAGCGACGGGTCTGGTGAGCTAAGTGCTGCTGAATACGACACTGCTGTGTTAGATTTGGTGAATTACTTAGTCTATATAGGTGAGCCCTCACGTCTACAATCAGAAGAGATCGGCCGTTGGGTACTCATATTCTTGTTAGTGCTTTTAGTTTTAGTCTACTTGCTGAAGAAAGAGTATTGGAGAGATGTCCACTAATTCATCAGATATTGCTCTAGGAATTAGTGTATAGTTTGCAAAATTTTTTAAAGGGGACTGTTAGTCCCCTTTCTTTTCGATTCAAAAACTGTGGTCTGTGGCCTTTTTCCTAGATGTTAAAAGGGCAGCGCCAGTGATGCTTATGCATTGCACCACAAAGCAAAATTAGGAGATAGTTAAATGGCTGTAGCCACAAATAAACGTTCTATCATGACGTTATTTTCAGATACCATAGACATATACAGTCACCAGGCACGGATAGTCTTGGCAGAGAAGGGCGTAGGTGTTGAGATCTCTTATACGGATCCTACTAACCTACCAGAAGACCTTATCGATCTTAACCCTTATGGTACAGTGCCAACCTTAGTGGATCGTGAGCTAGTATTATATAACTCCCATATCATCATGGAATATCTAGATGAGCGTTTCCCTCATCCTCCTTTGATGCCCGTATATCCAGTTTCTCGTGGCCAGAGTCGTTTGACAATGCATAGAATTCAAAACGATTGGTATGTACTTGCAGAACAGATTTTAGCCGGTAAAGGCGACCTAGCCTCAGCCCGCAATGAGCTTAGAGAAGCCTTGTTAGCCTTAGCCCCTTTGTTTGCTGAAACGCCTTTCTTTATGAGTGAAGAATTTAGTTTAGTGGACTGTTATTTAGCCCCTCTATTGTGGCGTTTGCCGGCTTTAGGGATCGAACTGACGGGTAACGGCAGCAAAGATGTACGTGGTTATATGAATCGCATCTTCGAAAGAGAATCTTTTAAAGCTTCTTTGACCGATCAAGAGCGCGAAATTCATAATCCATTGTAAGTGAAGACTGTATTATGAGCCCTAATCAACCTTACCTATTACGCGCGTTTTACGAGTGGATCGTGGATAATGATTTAACACCCTATTTAGTGGTCGATGCTCATTATCCAGGAACGCAAGTGCCGCAAGAGTTTGTACAAGATGGGCAAATCGTATTGAACGTTTCGCCAAGCTCTACAGGTCAATTGCATTTGGGTTTAGATGCCATCACTTTTGATGCACGATTTGGTGGTCTACCCCGGCAATTAGTCGTGCCCTGTTCTGCAGTATTGGCTATCTATGCCAAAGAGAATGGTGCAGGTACCGTTTTTACGATTGATGAGAATATAGATGAGGCTAGCAGTCTAGACAACGACAGCGATGCACCACCTGCACCAAAACCTCTTAAAGGTAAACCTACATTAACTGTGGTTAAGTAGCGGCAACCTACAAAGAAGCACCTTAAGGTGCTTTTTTTTGATGGGTTAATTGACAGGTAATGAACCATTTATCTAAGGATTATTGGTAGTCGAAAGCCTTAACTACCTGTTTTACCCCCCGAATATTACGCGCTATTTCCACTACTATCGCGGCATCCTTTTGTGAAATTATCCCCATCAAAAACAATTCGGCATTTTCAACTGCGATGTTGATATTGAGTCCATCAATCTGTTTATTAGCGATCAATATGGTTTTCACTTTTGAGACCAGCCACAGATCGTTAGCCACGGCACTGGCAGGTAAGGGGCTGCCAAGTCGCACTTGGTTATGGATCTTTTTGATATTGGCGATCTTTTCAACATGGCGCTCGATCTGTTTAATCAATTCTTGGCTAGGCGCTTGACCGGTCAATAAAGCCGTACGGTTAAACACTTGTACCGACACACTGGTTAGATCCTCAATGCTTTTATCGTTTGATAAGGCCGTTGAGATACGGCTAGCTAAGGTTTTATCATCTAGTTGTGTGCCTAAGGTACGTTTATCATAGGCAGCAGAAGCGGCTCCCACCCCCGCACCTATTAGTAGTCCTGCGCAGCTTTGTAATATTAAAGATGCAGAGACTACTAAGGCTAGACCCGTTATTTTAATTTTTTTCACTCGTTACTCCTGAAAATTTTCTGGGAACAAACTGTTGTCTATTCCCTCACAAATACTATGTACCACCAGTTGATGCACTTCTTGAATACGGGCAGTTCGATTTGACGGAACACGAATTTCAACGTCATGTTGACTGACTAGTCCAGCCATTTTACCGCCATCCTTGCCAGTTAACGCGACTATAGTCATATCTCTGCTCAATGCGGCTTCCATGGCCTTAATAACATTCTGCGACTCACCAGTGGCACAGACCACAAATAATATGTCACCTGCTTGCCCCAATGCTCTGACTTGTTTTGAGAAAGTATCATCAAAACCCAGATCGTTGCCTATCGAGGTTAATGTCACGCCATCACAGGTTAATGCTAAGGCGGGCAAGCTGGGTCTGTCACGCTCAAATCTATTGAGCAGTAGCGACGCAAAATGTTGGGCAATAGCGGCACCATGACCATTCCCGCAACAAAGGATTTTATCACCGTTTATCAGGGCATTAACCATCATATTGGTGGCGTGTGCTATGGCTTCTGGTAATAACTCAATAGCCGCAATTTGAGTCTGTATGCTTTCTGTAAAATTGGCTTTAATATTTTCTAACATATGGCTCCTAAATCTAGTGTTGATGCTCTACCATCATAATCACGTCTACACAGCTTGTAGCCAATTGATCTGGCTATGCCCATGGTTGTCCATCTCAATGCCCACCAAGTCGATCCTGTGTGCGACAATACTGGGGTTTAAACCCTTGGTAAACAAATAGTGTTTGACTGCCGATTCAAACTTTTGACGTTTACTTTTATGAAATAATTCTATGGGCGAACCGTGACTGCTGTTGGTTCTGTATTTCACCTCTACAAAGACTAATAGATCGTCTTGGCGCATGACTAAATCTATTTCGCCTGTCTTACAACGGTAATTGGTCGTCACACAGCTAAGGCCTTGCTGTTCCAGAAATTGCTGGGCTAAGCGCTCTGCCTCTTGGCCTTTGTTTAATGGCTTAATCCATTGCAAGACGCATGACCCTGTCTTGCGCTACCTTGGCCCAGGGTAGCCTTCTATGTAACACCCCTTGAGTGTCTATGCTGATGTTTCCGGTCAGTCCAGGGCTGGAAATATTGGGTAATAGTGTTAGCGCGCGCAATTGGCCTAATAGGTTGTAGGCATCATATCCCATGGCAAACAGGCGTAATAAGCTATCTTGTTTTTGTGGCCATAAATCGCTGACCAAGGCAGACAAGTCTTGCCAATCATGAGCGGGTAACATCCAGGGCATATCACTAAACGTAAGATTACGTAGGTCACGTAAGCTGTTATTACTCAAATCAGAACTATAACTGCGAGATGAGGCAAATACCGATAAAGATTTTCTGGCGAAAGGACTCAAGCTGGCTTCGATAATAGGATTCAATAATTCAGTTTGTTGGGGACTGGCAAAGAGGACAATGGCATCGATATCACGGCGGTTTCGCTCTACTCCAAACACCTCCGCATTAGATATACGCTCTATTTGTCTGATCCTAGCCTTGCTTTGGGCCACATCTAACATCTGCGATACTCGTCGGCGCATGTCCTTACTATCTTTAAATATCGTCATGGTGGGGATCTGTGTGCCAGGTGTTTGTCGCCAATGCGCGATAAAAGCTTCTGCCATACGTTTAGTGGTGTCATTGTCAGCCACAAATATAATGGGTTTGCCTAACTGCTTTTCCTGAACATACTGGGCTAATTGTCGTGCTTCGTCTTCTGGCGCCAAAGAAAAGTAGTAGTGTTCTTTTGTCGGTTGGGGTTCTAACAACAGCGCTGTGGGCTCAATGCTGGCTATAGTCTGGCCTAATTCTACTCGATTTAACGCCAGCAATATCTTATCTGCTGGCAATATTTTACTTAAGCCAACAATCTTTTCTTTTACCAAAGGTCCTACGACTAGATCAAAGTCTATGACTAAATCATTGAGTTCCTTGGGGGTTTTTAAGGCTGAATCAAAAAAACGGATCTGTTGAGGCCCTTGTCCACTGTGCTCAAATACTAGATTAAAGTTATCGAGGCTATTATCTTTGGGCAGCTTATTTAGGTAGGCAGCTAAAAACCCCTGTTTTAAGGCTAAGCCGCGACTCGCTAAACGTCCGGTCAGGGGTAACAAAATGGCTATCTTTCGAGGCGAGATGGGCGGCAGGATCAGTAATTGTTGAATTTCTATGGGTAAGTCTATTTGTAAAATATGACCCTGGTGGGCCTCTTCCCATCTGGCAACATGTGAAATGAAATGCTGCGGCGCCAGCGCAAAACGTTGCACTATTGTAGTCAATTGTATCCAAGCTTTTAGTTCTGGTGCTTGTTGGAGAGCTTGTTCTAACTGGGCTAGATCTAAGTTTTGCAACCAGTCCCAGATCAATGGACTTTGTTGCTTAACCGCTATTGATGACTGTTGTAATGCTTGGGCCGCTAGCAGCCAACGTTGTTGGTGGGCATATATCTTTCCTTGCACAGCGGCAATACGAGGTCCATAGCCATAATCAAAACTGATTTCCTGTAAATGCTGCTGGGCTAAGCCCAGATAGTCAACGGAGAGCATTAAATAACATTCTGCTTGCAGCACATTAGCCAATGTTAGTTGTCTACTATCTTGTAAATCCCCTTGTAACACTTTAAGCATTTTTATGCTCTTGGGGCATTGCTGCTCCTGTTGTAAGGCTGCTGCCGCCGCTAATAACGAGTCGTTACGAGGGAAAAAATCATGGTTTTGACCGAAATTTAGCCGTGCTTGATCTAGATGATATAAACTATCTTGAACAACCTCTACCCTATCTGTTAAAGGGTCCTGACCATCAATTTTGCTGTGACGTTGGGGCCCACTCGAGCACGCCACTAAGATAAAACAAGGGATACTTAGTATGGCAACATTTCGAAAATTCATCGCTTATATCCACAAAAAAACCTGTGTAATAGTTTATAGTAACGACAATAAATATCTAGCAAGATTACACTGTTCCTCCATGCTTTATCACTCATAGAGTGAAGGAGTTGTGTATTATCCAGAGGATCATCATAGATGGAAGCCGGCACCCTTTTTATTGTTCCTACACCAATAGGTAATTTGGAAGATATCACCCATAGAGCGTTACGGGTCTTAGCCGAGGTGGATTTGATTGCGGCAGAAGACACGCGACACAGTCAAAAGTTAACGCAACATTATAGTATCCATACTCGATTAATTTCTTTACATGACCATAATGAATCCCAGCGGGCTGTGCAGCTTATCGCCAAGCTACAAGGGGGCCAAAATATTGCACTTATCAGTGATGCAGGTACCCCTTTGATCAGTGATCCCGGTTATGGATTGGTGACCCAATGCCGAGCGGCGGCCGTCAACGTTGTGCCATTGCCGGGTCCATGTGCAGCGATCACGGCTTTATGTGCGGCGGGTTTGGCCACTGATAAATTCAAATTTAGCGGTTTCTTGCCCGTTAAAGTGATGGCCAAACAACAAGCCCTGCAGCAACTGCTCACAGAAACCAGTACCAGTGTATTTTATGAATCCCCAAGACGCATCGCAGATACTGTGCGGCACGTCGTTGAGCAGCTTGGCGAGGATAGAAAAATGGTGTTGGCCAAAGAACTGACTAAAACCTTTGAAACCTTCTACTCAGGCAGCGCTCAAGCATGTTTGACTTGGCTTGAAGCGGATAGCAATCATCAAAGAGGAGAATTTGTGTTGATGATAGCCGGTCAAAAGCTTGACCCCATGGCGGTCTCAGCCGAGGCTCTAAAATTACTGAAGCTGTTACTTAAGGAGCTGCCTCTGAAAAAGGCCGCAGCTATTACCGCTGAGCAATTTGGTTTAAAAAAGAATCACCTATATCAGCTTGGATTGGAATTATAAGGCTAGGGTGAATGCCTACTGCTGACATTAATAAAGCCCTTGGGTGCTTCGCCTAATTTTTATGAGACTTTTGATGGATGAAATTAGGCCTAGGTGTAGAGATAAATATGATTGAATATATAAGCCAACATAAAGGTGTTTTTTTCGTTGTGTTAGGCACTCTGCTTTTTTCAAGTAAAGCCATCATAGTCAAAATTTTGTACCAAATGGGCCTTGGGCCCTTAGAGTTACAAAGTCTAAGAATGTTGATTATACTGCCTTTTTATATGGTTATTTTGTTTTGGGCCGTGTCACAACGGGGATGGGGGGTTTCCAACAAAGATCTGCTGGGGGCCATTATAGCGGGTATCGCATGTTACCATCTTGCCAGCTTCCTTGATCTTCAAGGCCTACAATATATCAGTGCAGGTTTAGAACGGATGATCCTATTCTGCTATCCTGCTATTTCTATGTTGCTGGCCTGGTTGTTATTAAAAGAGAAACCCACCTCAAAGTTATGGATAGCCATGTTGCTAGCCTACACAGGTATAGGTCTATTCTTTTTTGCAGATCTAAAGTTTGGTGGCGAAAATTTATGGTTAGGCAGTACCTTGGTCTTTATCGCCAGTATTCTTACCGCTTGGTATATGGTCGCTAATCAAATTTATTCGAGGCGTATGGGCAGTCAACGCTTTACCTGCATTGCTATGCTAGCGGCAGTGGTGACTATGTTAATGCACGCCACATTGGCCGGGGTGGAAGATCTTACCCGTTTAACTTGGCCTGTCTATACTGGAGCCACAGTGGTGGCTATTTTTTGCACTCTGATCCCGTCGTTTTTGGTCAGTGCTGGGGTGAAAATTGTTGGCGCCAGCAAAGCAGGGATAGTGGGGGCTGTGGGCCCATTAATGACGATATTATTATCCAATTATCTATTAAACGAACCCTTAACTTGGATGCATTTTGCTGGCTTGTCTTTGGTTATTTTAGGCATGCGACTGTTAAAGTGATAATACAATATGATGCGCTTCCTCTATGAATGATAACCATCAACAGTCAGGGTTAAGCGAAATTCTTATGGATAATATTGCTCAAAAACTGCAACAAGATGGACTGATCCTGATTGAAGATTTTCTGCCCTTAGGGTTAGCGATGCAATTAATGCAAGAAGCCCATACTTTAGCCCTTACGGATTTCAAACCTGCGGCAGTAGGGCGTCGCCATGATCTGCAAGTGAACAGTAAAATTAGAAGTGATTCCACCTTATGGTTGCAGCCATCTAGTCCAGTGCAGTCCAACTATCTACAACTTATGGAAGAGTTAAGAGTGGGCTTAAATCGCCGTTTATTTTTAGGTTTGTTTGACTTTCAAAGTCACTTTTCTGTGTATCGCCAAGGCGATTATTATCGAAGGCATATGGATGCATTTAAAGGGCTCAGCAACAGAGTCATTAGTACAGTCTGTTACTTGAACCGAGATTGGCAGAAAGAGCATGGCGGTGAGTTACTTTTGTATGCTGATGAACAAAAATCACCCCAGCTAATTGTGCCTCCGGTTTTTAACCAGTGTGTGATTTTCCTAAGTGACACCTTTCCCCACGAAGTCCTTGCCACAAGGTCCGATCGATATAGCATTGCCGGTTGGTATTCCACCAATGATAAGCAGGGTCATTAACTAGTCAAACAGCTTAGGGCCCTGCGCTAGCTTTGTTTAGTGCTGGCAGACTTGCCACAGTTAGGTTAGATAATATAAGTTAGCCTATACAGATTTAACAGAGAACCAATTATATGTTGAAAAAAACGGCCTTGTGGGTGTTGTTACCTCTTTTAACCTTACTCATTATTTTAGGTGTTTTTGGCCAACAATGGGTGTGGAGTTATTTGGCACCCCCCGCAACATTTAGCGAACAGCAAGCACCAAGCGCGCCTGATTATAACCACTCATACTTTTGGGTGGCTCACCCTCAGCAAACAGACACCGCTGACTTGATACCTCAAAGTGTCGATACCAGCACTGATCTCGCGTCTAAGGATGTGGACGTTTTTTTTGTGCACTCTACTGGTTATGTGGGACCAGGGGGATGGAATTCGAGCATGGCCATCGAAAACTCCGAAGCCCAATCCATTGAGTATATGTTGTCGAGCATGGCCAGTATTTTTAACGGATGTTGCCAAATTTATGCCCCTCACTATCGTGAAGCCCACCTACAATCTTTTATGCCCGAGCATTTTGAACCGGGCACACAAGCCTTAGATTTGGCCTATCAAGACGTGGAGGCGGCTTTTGATTATTATCTAACGCACCATAACCAAGGCCGAGGGTTTATTATTGTAGGACACAGCCAAGGCACAGCACATGCTATGCGCTTGCTTGAACAAAAAGTCGACAACAGCCCCTTATACGAACAGCTAGTGGCCGCTTATTTGGTGGGGTACTGGCTACCAAAAGATAAATTTAGTCGTGGATTTGAGCAGATCAGCCCTTGTAAAAGTGCCAATCAGCTAGGGTGTATCGTGAGTTATGATACCTATGGACAAGGTGGCACGGCTGACTCTCAAGTACCCCATTGGTATAAAACTGGCTGGGAAGTGAATCGTTTGGAAAATGAACCAGTAAAACCCACGCTATGTGTGAATCCATTAAGTTGGAAAATGGACCAAGAGCAAGCCCCCCAAGAGCAACATTTAGGGGCCATGCCAGTAGAATTTAAACGCACACCCGTTAATATGCTGCTGGCTAATAATCCTGGTTTTATTTTTGCAGAGCTACCAGCTTTGACCTCAGAATTAACCTGGGCGCAATGCATGCCTGATGGACGATTAGAAATACTGCCTCAGACAGAGAATGCCTTTTCGAATCACTTAAACCAAGCAAACAAAAGTTACCACCTATTAGATTTCAGTTTGTTTTATGGCAATATTCGGCAAAATGCCATCACCCGAGTGAACGAATTTTTAACCCCCAGTGCCGTTCAAGGACAGTAAGATGAATGCCAGTATTAGAGGATCGATGGCTGCAAGCTTAGGCTTATTGTTATTAACCTTAATGGCTGGTTTACCCAGATGCGTTGCGGCTGCAGCTGGGCAACAACGCTATACGGTTCAGCCCTGTGTTACCCCCCAAGTTGGCCAAATCAGGATAACATGCAGTTGGCGTAAGAAGGATGCTGATCACCAACCCTGATCAGCTGAGTAGTCAAGACTATATGAGTCGTGTAGATCGAACCTTAACTGTAGAGTTCTGGTATCCGGCCAGGATTAAGCCTACAGATGCAAAAACCACCTATGACAATCTGACCCTTTACATAAGCCTTTTTCACTGCAAGCCAACAGTGTACGTGATCCCCACGTTGCCCAAGTTTAGGATCGCCATTAGTGGTGTTCTCCCATGGTTATATAGGGTATCGGCCGATAATGTTGTATTGAGGTGAACATTTAGCCAGTCATAGCTATGTGGTGGTAGGCATCGATCATTTTGCCGTTGATAAATCCGATTTGGGTAATATTATGGAGACTGACAATGCATCCGTGATCGGCTATTCAATGGGTGGTTATGCAGCTATCAATACCACAGGGGGCTGTGACAGTTTGACCCAATAAAATCTACACGCTTTGGGTTTTCCTGAGACAGCAGCTAAGGCCATGTTGCCTATCTTTAATAGCTGCAACGGTGGCCGTGAAAAAGTAGATAGCCGCTGGAAGGCCATGGTCGACTATGCACCTTGGGGCCAAGAACTCAATGTACATAGCGCCAAAGCCTTGAGCCATATCACTGTGTCTAGTTTATATGTGAGTGGTGACTATGATGATGTGTCTGGTTATGAATTGGGTGTAAAAAGGTTGTTTGAGCCAACCGGTGGTAAAGATACTTTTCTGCTGGTGTATGAAAATGCCAGACATAATATTGCCCCCATCCTGCACCTAAAGTGGCTTATGCCACAGACGATGATATCGGTCACTATTATGAACCTAGCTGGAAAATGGAGAGCATGAACCCTATTAACTCGCACATGACCTTGGCTTTTGTGGATTGTTATGCCAAACAAAAAGCCAGTGCCTGTGAGTCCTTACCTAAGGGGTAAAGCAGTAATCAGCTGACATAAACCTATGGTAAACTTAGCGATCCCTGGCCTGGTTTTGCCAATAGATGAGGCACAGGACTGCCGCTTATTCGTAAGTAATAGAGGGCAGTGTGAGTCAACACAGGGTATAGCTCCGGGGAGTTTAACTCGGTGTTTGGGGGAAAAAATAAGGGGCCAGTTGACCCCTTATTGGTTGTTGCTCAGTAGAATTATTCTTGAGTAAAGGTTAGTCCAGCATTGGCCACTAAACGCTTGATCAGCATATCACCCATAGCTGGGGCTGACGTCCAGATCCCACCTTTGGTATCAGTAGCATCTTTAACGAGGCAAACTGCGCATTCGGCAATCACTTTGGACGTAGAACCATAACCAGGATCTTTGTCACCTGTTACTGCCACCTTGATGGTATTGCCAGCGGTATCTGTGCCCACATATAAGATGTCATACAGACCGGTTTCACGCTCTTCTTTGCTTGGACCCTCACCAGGTTTAGGTCCACCGTCACCGCCCATGCTTTTGTCATTGGCCATCGCGTTGGCGATAGCTTCCCCTTTTTCCCCTGGTCCAGTCATAAACATTTCGTCATACACAAAATCTTCACCGTACTGGAAGCCCAACAATAGATTAGAACGCTGCACATTACGGGTGTTAATGGCCGCCATAACAAAAGGTGTGACCCAAGAGCCTAAGTCATCTTCATGATAGACTTTATTGCCATAGGGCTGCTTAGCACCTGTAAAACCTGGTGTGAGAGAGAAAGGATTGAGTAAGGCTTGCATCTTAGCCGGATCAACTTTGGCCGCAGCTAAGGTCGCTTTTAGACTGGCAGCTGTGCCGCCAGAGAAAGTACCTTTCATTTTTCTAACCCGACATCTGACTCTAGGCATGGCATGGCCAAACTGCTCTTTCGCCAGATTTTGTAAATGTAGTACGCCTAGATCTGAGGGCACTGAATCAAAACCACAAGAGAAGACTATACGTGCACCGCTTTTTTGTGCGGCTTTCTCGTGGGCTGGGATCATTTCACTCATCCACACCGGCTCACCACATAAGTCTACATAATCCACACCAGAATTCGCACACATTGCCACTAATTCTGAGCCATATAACTGATAAGGTCCTACTGTCGTTAATATGACTTTGCTGCTATCCACCATGCTTTGCATGGAAGCGGAGTCATTGGCGTCGGCCACCACTAATGGGGTGTCTTGTGGCGCACCAATCTCATCTCTTACTTGGGCTAGCTTGTCGGCACTTCTGCCAGCCATAGCCCATTTGATTGAACTGTCAGCGGAATATTGCTTGATCATATACTCAGCCACTAACCTGCCAGTGAAACCTGTAGCACCATATATAATAATATCGAATTCTTTATTTGTACTCATCAGTTATTCTCATTAACATTTTATGTACCTAGAGTGTAAAGGGGATCCCAATAAATTTTAATTTATTTGGGTAATGAGTAACTATATTGTTTGTTGATTAGACTGGACGCTGCACTGGATTGTTGTGACAGTATGCTAAAATTTAGGCAAAAAAAAACGAGCCATAACCTGCTCGTTTTTTGCTTCAGATACTAGCCAATAATGATGATATTGGGCCCTTAGGCAATCACTATCTTAGTGGCATTAGTGCCACCTACTGTTTCCATTATATCGCCGTAAGTCATAATAAACTGATCACCACTAGATAACAGACCTTGATCTAATAGTATGGCCACAACATCTTTGGTAAGTTGCCCGACATTACTGTTTCTTGAGTCAAAATAAACGGGTTTTACACCACGATACAAGGCCATTTTGTTTAAGGTGCCTTCATGACGAGATAAGGCAAAGATAGGCAGTGATGTGGTAATACGGGACATCAATAAGGGGGTGCTACCACTTTCCGTTAATGCCACTATGGCTTTTACCGTTTTAAAGTGATTGGCAGAATACACAGCACTGATGGCCACTGTTTCGCTGACGGTACTAAAGGTTTCATCCATTCTATGTTTAGAGACTGTGACACTGGGATGCGTTTCGGCACCCACACAGACCCTAGCCATAGCTTCAACGGTTTCTACCGGGAACTCTCCAGCCGCGGTTTCGGCGGATAACATCACGGCATCTGTGCCATCTAGCACAGCGTTAGCCACATCCATGACCTCGGCGCGAGTGGGCATAGGACTACTGATCATCGACTCCATCATTTGTGTGGCGGTGATCACCACTTTATTAAGCTGTCTTGAACGGGCAATCAGTTTCTTTTGAACACCGACTAATTCTGCATCACCAATCTCAACACCCAGATCACCCCTAGCCACCATCACCGCATCTGAGGCTTCTATTATGTCGTCTATCGCGGCATCAGAGGCAACGGTTTCGGCGCGCTCAACTTTAGAACAGATCATAGCATTACAGCCGGCCTTCTCGGCAAGTTGGCGGGCGTAGCGTAAATCATCACCAGAGCGAGGGAATGATACGGCTAAATAATCCACACCTATCTCAGCTGCGGTTACAATGTCTTTTTTATCTTTTGCGGTGAGGGCTTCGGCGGACAGTCCTCCCCCTTGACGATTGATACCTTTATTGTTGGATAACTTGCCGGCCACTGTCACTTGTGTGTGGATCTTATTACCTTCTACAGTCATGACTTTTAACTGAATTCGGCCATCGTCCAGCAACAATATATCGCCATCTACTACGTCTTGGGGCAAGGCTTTATAATCGATACCTACCGCTTGTTGGTTGCCGCTGGTGCTGTCCATATCAGCATCTAAGATAAAACTATCGCCTATGGTGAGGATGATCGAGTCATCAATAAATTTGGCTACGCGAATTTTTGGACCTTGCAGATCGCCTAATATAGCCACGTACTTGCCCAATTTTTTCGCCGCTTGACGCACTTTCTTTGCACGCTCAATATGGTCCTGTGCTGTACCATGAGAGAAGTTCATACGGACCACATTGGTCCCGGCTTTAATGATGGCTTCTATTTGCTCTACCGTATCGGTAGATGGACCTAATGTGGCAAGTATCTTGGTACGTCTTAACATAGTCATATTGCTCTGTAGTAATGGCGCGTTATATCTTTATCTTCGCAACTCTTGGGGCAAAGTCTCAAAAATCTAAAAGAATGTAAATTTTTGAAAGTCGAATAACAATTCAAAAAGTTACAAATTAACAAATTAACAAAATTGTAATTTTATTACGAAATGGTAGAGCAAAAACTCATCAAAGTGAACCTATTATATTATAGATAATCAATCTACCCGCTTATCAAATCGGGAGCCTCGCAATGTGTCTTTCACTCTTTTAAGGTTCTCTCTAAATTTATTGCCTCTTCTGAGGGTAAAACCTGTGGCTAAAATATCGATTAAGGTGAGCTGCGCAATACGCGACGCCATAGGCATATACATATCAGTATCTTCAGGCACTTCAAGGGACAGCACTAAGTTACATTCTTTAGCTAACGGGCTGTCTGCTGAGGTTATCCCTAATACTGTGGCATCATTACTGCGCGCTATCTGCGCTATCTCAACTAAGCTCTTAGTGCGCCCTGTATGCGAAATCAATACCACCACATCTTCCTCACCAGAATTCATACAACTCATGCGCTGCATCAAAATGTCTTCAAAATAGACCACAGGCACATTGAATCTGAAAAATTTATTGAGTGCATCATGGGCCACAGAAGCTGATGCGCCTAGCCCAAAAAAGGATATTTTTTGGGCCTGGGTTAACAGGTCTACCGCCCGATTTATGGCGCTAATATCCACAGATTGACGGGCCACTTCTAACGAAGCCATAGTGGACTCAAAAATCTTTTTAGTATATTCCTCAGGGCCATCATCCTCTTCTACATGGCGGTTAACATAAGGGGTGCCATTGGCGAGGCTTTGGGCTAGGTGCAATTTAAAGTCTGGGTAGCCTTTAGTATCTAAACGCCGACAAAATCGATTGACTGTAGGCTCGCTCACATTAGACATTTTTGCCAATGTGGCAATGCTGCTGTGTATAGCGGTTTGTGGATTAGCCAAGATGACTTCGGCGACTTTACGCTCGGACTTACTAAAAGCTGAATTATGCTGGGTTATTTTTTCTAGAATATTCATCTTTGCACTGAAATCTTCGTTATAATTATTGCGCCTGATAGTTAATAATAACATTGTCTGCGGGTAACTGGGTACTTTAGATGTAATTTTTTAACCGGACTTTTTCGATTTTAGTGGCAAACTGGGGTGGTCAGTGGCTAAAAATGCCCATAAAGCCGCTAAAAAGTTGTAATTTTACTACAAAAAATGTTAAATTTTGTGGTGACTCTAGTACTGATTGATGGATTTTTGGCAGTCAGTTGAATTAATGATCATTAAAATATAAGTAGGCAGATAAAAATGGTTTTGGAAAACACCTTCGAACCTTGTGACTTTGTTTTGTTTGGCACTAAAGGTGACCTTGCCAGACGGAAACTATTACCTTCCCTTTATCAACTTGAAAAATCTGACTTGATGCATGCAGAGTCAAAGATTATAGGTGTGGCTCGCCAAGATATTTCTAAAGAAGAATATATCGCCTTAGCCAAAGAAAACATTGAAAAATTCTCTAAAGAACCACTGTGCCTAGAGACCTGGCAGCGTTTTGTAGAAAAATTAGAATATGCCTGTGTGGATATGAAGAGCGTTGAAAGTTATCAGGTATTTAAACAGCTGGTGGACCCAAGCCGCATCATGGTTTGTTACTTCGCTACGCCTCCTTCAATCTTTGGTGATATATGTCGTGGCTTAAAAGCGGCAAACATCATCGATAAGAGCATGCGCGTGGTATTAGAAAAACCCATAGGTCATGACCTAGCATCGTCTAAAGTGATCAACGATCAGGTGGCAGAATTCTTCGATGAAACGCAGATCTATCGCATCGACCATTATCTGGGCAAAGAAACGGTATTAAATCTGATTGCATTACGTTTTGCCAACTCGATATTTGCCACTAACTGGGATCATAACTGTATCGATCATGTACAGATCAGTGTCGCAGAGTCGGTGGGTATCGAAGGTCGATGGGGTTACTTTGACGAAGCCGGTCAAATGCGCGACATGGTACAGAACCATTTATTACAAATATTGACGTTAATCGCCATGGAGCCCCCGGCTAATTTAGATGCAGACAGTATCCGTGACGAAAAACTCAAAGTATTAAAATCTCTGCGCCCAATAGACGCCACCAATGTGGTGCAAAACACCGTTCGTGGGCAGTATGTTAATGGTTTTGTGAAAGGCCAAGAAGTGCCAGGTTATCTAGACGAACCCGATGCCAATCAGGCAAGCCAAACCGAAACCTTTATCGCGTTAAAGGTCGAGTTAGATAATTGGCGTTGGGCTGGTGTGCCTTTCTATTTACGTACAGGCAAACGTTTACCGAATAAGACCAGTGAAGTGGTGATCTACTTTAAACGCCAGCCGCACAATTTATTTAAAGACAGCTTTCAAAAGTTACCCCCCAACAAGTTAACTATCCGTTTGCAACCAGATGAGGGTGTTGAGGTCACTGTGATGAATAAGGTGCCGGGCTTAACTGGCTCAGGCTCAATGGATTTGCAGAAGTCGAAATTAAATTTGAGCTTTTCAGAAACGTTTAAAGATGAACGTATCGCCGATGCATATGAAAAATTATTACTCGAAGTGATGATAGGCAACCAAGCCTTGTTTGTGCGTCGGGATGAAGTGGAAGCCGCTTGGAAGTGGGTCGATGGCATTTTAGCCGCATGGAAAAATAGTAATGAACCGCCAGAACCTTATCAGGCGGGTACATGGGGACCAGTGGCTTCTATTGCCTTATTGGCTCGCGAAGATCGTGCATGGTATGAAAGCAGGGTAGGTAAAAAATAATGGCGTTAATTCAATCTTTATTCCGTACAACCGAACAATTAAATAAAACCTTCGCTCAGCGAATTAGTCGATTACTTAAGTTAGGCATCGAAGAAAATGGCCGTGCCAGTTTGGTGGTGTCCGGCGGACGCACACCCGCCGCGCTGTTTGATACCTTATCTAAAGCCAATTTGCCATGGGAGCATGTGGACATAAGCTTAGCGGATGAGCGTTGGGTAGATAACACCGATGACGCATCCAATGAAAAAATGCTGAGAGCGACCTTGTTGATCAACAACGCCGCCCATGCCAATTTTGTCGGATTAAAAACCCAAGATGGCGATGCTCAAGATGCAGTGCAAAGTTGCACTGATAACTTACACACCATGCGTAGCCCTTTTGATGTGCTTATTCTGGGTATGGGCGAAGATGGCCACACGGCGTCTTTGTTTCCTTGCTCACAAGAGTTAGCTGCAGGTTTAGATATGGAGTCGGGCCAGTCTTACGTGGCCGTGCAACCGACCACAGCGCCCAATCAACGTATGTCTTTAACATTGCCGGCTTTATTGCATAGCAACAAGATATTCTTGCATCTTACCGGTGCCAGTAAGAAAGCGGTACTGACTGAGGCCTTGACTCAAGAAGATGTGTCGAAGATGCCGATCACAGCAGTGATTAATCAAGCCGATGTTGAATTAATGTGGGCTCCTTAGCAAACACCTATGAATATTTTTATTCAAACATTAGTAGTCATTGCTGCCCGCTTTATTGAGCGTGGTCAGCGTATCAGGAGAAGTGTATGAATACTCTTATTCAAGAAGTAACTGAAAGAATTATTGAGCGTAGTCAGCAGACTCGCAAAAACTATCTGGCTAAAATTGATAGTGCCCGTCTCCAAGGCCCACATCGTGGGGTCTTATCATGTGGCAACTTAGCCCATGGTTTTGCCGCTTGCGGTACTGAAGACAAAGCGGATTTACGCAGCATGACCAAGGCTAATATCGCCATAGTGTCCTCCTATAACGATATGTTGTCGGCGCATCAGCCTTATAACGAGTACCCTGCCAAGCTCAAACAGGCCATAACTGCAGTAGGCAGTGTGGCGCAATTCGCAGGCGGCGTGCCTGCTATGTGTGACGGTGTGACCCAAGGTACACCGGGTATGGATCTGAGTTTGATGAGTCGTGACGTGATCGCTATGGGCACGGCGGTTGCCCTATCTCACAACATGTTCGATGGCACCTTAATGTTAGGTATATGCGACAAGATTGTGCCTGGATTATTGTTAGGCGCATTAAGTTTTGGCCACTTGCCAACTATCTTTGTGCCAGCTGGGCCTATGCCATCAGGGCTACCCAATAAAGAAAAAGCACGAGTGCGTCAAGCCTATGCTGAAGGTAAAATAGGACGAGAAGAATTATTGGATGCTGAATCCAAGTCTTACCATTCTGCTGGGACTTGTACCTTTTATGGCACGGCTAACAGTAACCAACTAGTGGTTGAGACTATGGGTTTACATCTGCCTGGCTCTTCCTTTGTTAACCCCGACACCCCCCTTAGAGATGCATTGACCGATGCTGCCGCTCGTCAGATCACCCGTATTACCGATTTAGGTGATAGCTATCGTCCCATCGGACATATTGTGGATGCAAAATCGATTGTGAATGGTTTGGTTGCCTTGTTAGCCACAGGTGGCTCTACTAATCACACTATGCATTTGGTGGCAGTGGCCAAAGCCGCGGGCTACATCATTAACTGGGATGATTTTGCCGATATCTCTCGTGCCGTGCCTCTATTGACTCGCATTTACCCTAATGGCTCTGCGGATATTAACCACTTTACTGCCGCTGGCGGCATGGCTTTGTTATTTAAGGAGCTACTGGAGGGCGGTCTGTTACATAATGATGTTAATACCATCTGTGGGCAGGGCCTTGAGCAATATACCCAAGAGCCTAAAATCGAAAATGGCGAATTAGTATGGCGCGACGGCCCCACTGAGTCTTTTGATAAACAAGTGATCGCCACAGTAAAAGAGCCCTTTAAGGCTGACGGCGGTTTGTCGGTTTTATCAGGCAATATAGGCCGCGCGGTAATGAAAACCTCGGCCCTGCGAGAGACTCACTGCGTAATTAAAGCACCAGCGGTGGTATTTGAAGATCAGTTTGCATTGGATGCCGCTTTTAAAGCGGGTCAACTTGATAAAGATTGTATTGTCGTGGTCCGTTTCCAAGGCCCTGCTGCTATTGGTATGCCAGAGCTACATAGCCTGACGCCACCTTTAGGGGTATTGCAAGATAAAGGTTTTAAAGTAGCCTTAGTCACAGATGGCCGTATGTCTGGCGCTTCAGGTAAGGTGCCTGCGGCTATTCATGTCACCCCAGAAGCCTTGAAAGGTGGCATGTTAGCCAAAATCGAAACCGATGACATCATTGAGTTAAATACACAAACTGGTGCTATGAACGTACTGGTGAGTGATGCTGTGCTGGCCAATCGCACCGCCAAGGTAACCGATGTTGCGACACATCAAATCGGCATGGGCCGTGAAATGTTTGCTGGCATGCGCACTACTTTAACGGGTGCAGAGCAAGGAGCTTGCTCACTGTTTTATGGACAGGATTAACATGAGTACCACCTTTGTAGCTGATGTGGGCGGCACGAATATACGTTTAGCCCAGATTAAAGACGGCCAATTAACTCACATTAAAAAATATTTGTGTTCTGACTATGCCAATATTGGTGATGTGCTAAGGGCTTATTTTAATGCCTTTCCTAGCCTAAATTTTAGTGCAGGTTGTTTAGGCGTTGCCTGCCCAGTCAATGCTGATGTGATCACTATGACCAATAATCATTGGCAATTTTCTATCATTAAACTGCAGGCTGAACTTGGCTTAGATTGGCTGGCCGTGATCAATGACTTTACTGCCGTGGCTCATGCAGTGACAGTCTTGTCTGAGCAACAAAAAGAACAAATAGGTCCAGGCCAAACAGTGCCAAAGGATAACATTGCGGTCTTTGGTCCTGGCACTGGCTTGGGGGTTAAACATCTCACTCATAGCAGCCAAGGTTGGCTGGCCCTCGATGGCGAAGGCGGGCACGTAGACTTTGCACCTGTTGATGAGCTCGACTTAGTCATATGGCGGTTTTTAACCCATAAGTTTGGCCATGCCTCGGCTGAAGAAGTACTTTCGGGACGAGGACTGGTGCATATATATCAAGCCTTAGGGGCAGATCAAGCTATTCCTGCACCTCTAGATGAGCCCGCTGATATTACCGAACGAGCCTTAGACGGTAGCTGTCCATTAAGTGTGGCTAGTTTGACACAATTTTGTAGGATCCTAGGGAGCTTTGCGGGCAACCTTGCCCTAAATATGGGAACCCGAGGTGGTGTGTATATAGGTGGGGGCATTGCTCCGCGCTTTACTAATTTTATAAAAGCCAGTGATTTTCGGCAACGTTTCGCAGCCAAAGGGCGTTTTCAGGACTATGTGGCGAGCATTCCGACTTTTATTATCACCGAGCCTGATCATGGATTGATTGGTGCTATGGCCTATTTAAACCAAAATTACAAAGGGTAAACTAAGATGACAAAAAATTGGATAATGACATCAGAGCAAATATTTAACCAAGGCCCTGTTGTCCCTGTGTTAGTCATTAATGATGTTGAACACGCCGTTCCTTTAGCGAAAGCGTTAATAGCAGGCGGCATTCGTGTGCTAGAAGTGACCCTAAGAACAAACTCAGCAATAGAGGTGATTGCTAAAATCGCCCGGGAAGTTCCTGAGGCTATTATTGGTGCAGGGACAGTGACCACCAGAGAACAACTTAAACAAGTCACTGATGCAGGTGCTAAGTTTGCCATTAGCCCGGGCTTAACGGAGGATCTATTGGCTGCGGGTAATGAAGGTAGTATCGCCCTTATTCCTGGCATATCCTCTATTTCGGAATTAATGAAAGCGGTGGATCTGGGTTATACACATCTGAAATTTTTCCCTGCTGAAGCCTCTGGTGGTATTAAGGCCCTTCAAGCCATAGGTGGTCCATTCCCAGATATTGCCTTTTGCCCAACAGGTGGCATCAGTCCCAGCAATTATGCGGATTATTTAGCCTTGCCTAATGTGCGTTGTGCTGGGGGGTCGTGGTTAGCACCAGAGGATGCCTTAAAAGCGGGAGACTGGGCTAGGATCACTGAGCTGGCTAAGCAAGCAGTCGCTGGCGCAAGATAATCTAGAGTATTATGCTGAAACTAAAAAGCCGCACTTGTGCGGCTTTTTAATTGCTAGTGAAGGCCAATAAGGCTCCATCATCAAGCGACTTATTCTATTAAGATTGTGGCCTTAATGATCATCACTTCCTCGGTGGGCTGACCGTTTCTTGAACCTAAGGATCCCATGGCTTTTACCCGATCCATGCCTTCGACTACTTCGCCAAAAATACTATGTTTGCCGTCTAACCAAGGGGTTGCTGCAAAGGTCAGAAAAAATTGACTGCCATCTGTATTCGGCCCTGAATTTGCCATACTGAGCTTGCCGCCCTCTGTATGTTTGACTTGTTCACTAAATTCCCCCGCATATTGATAACCAGGATTACCCTGACCATTGCCTAAAGGATCCCCTCCTTGTGCCATAAAGCCGGGGATAATTCGATGAAATATCAAGCCATCATAAAAACCCAACTGGGTTAAATACATAGTGCTGGAAACATGCATGGGCGCGATATCGGGCAATAACCGTATCACAATATCGCCCAGAGTGGTCTGTAACTGCCATCTGTACTCTTTGCCTTGGGTAAATTCAAACTGAGGCGGCAAGGGCAGGGAGGTCTTCCAGTCTGGACTATTTTTATCGATATTTTGTACTTTTATAAACTGCTCTACTTGCTTGGTTGTTTTGTCGGTCAATAGATCACAACTAGACAGTAACAGGGCAGTAAGTAGCAAAGCAGCACTGCAGCTTTGCCGTATCAATGGTGGTTTCATGGATGAAATTACTCAAAAAAAAACAAGGGTGGTACATTATAGTGCAAGGATAAACACTTTTGACTTGCGTTGATAATTATATAATTGTTTTTTCTTAGGAGGTAAGTCATCCAATTTTGCCTGAATAAAGCCTTGCTCTTGAAACCAATGGGCGGTAACTGTGGTCAACACAAAAATCGATCTAAGGCCTTGTTTCTGTGCTTGCTGTTTAACGGCATCTAATAGTCTTTCTCCGCGGTTTCCTCCACGATAATCGTTGTGTATCGCGACGCAGGCCAGCTCGCCCATTTTGTCATCAATATAGGGGTACAGTGCCGCGCAGGCGATGGTCATGCCGTCACGTTCAAGTAGGATAAATTGTTCGATTTCATGTTCTAGATGTTCCCTAGAACGTTTTACCAGTGCGCCTTTATCTTCCAAAGGTTGGATAAGTTTAAGCACCCCTCCTACGTCTTCAATTTGTGCCTGACGTAATTGTTCATAAGAACCTTTGGATACTAGCGAGCCGGCACCGTCACGAGTGAATAATTCCTGCAGTAGCGCTCCGTCTTGACGAAAGCTGACACAGTGACAGCGACTGATCCCCGCTTCCACACTTGTCACTATGGCTTGTAAGAACTTTTTCTCAGAGGCATAAAAAGGCTTGTCTAACATGCTATAGATTTCGTCTAATTCTAAGCTTCTGAGTAATCGACCATCTTCGGCCAGCAAACCATCTTGGTGAGTGAATAACACCAACTTATCTGCCTTGAGTGCAATAGCAGCGTTAGTGGCGACATCTTTGTAGGACAAGTTAAACACTTCACCTGTGGCTGAATATCCCATGGGCGACAGCAAGACAATTGATCCATCATTTAGATGATCATTGATACCCTCTACATCGACGCGGCGCACCACACCAGTATTCTCAAAATCAATACCATCACGCACCCCTATTGGCATGGCCACTACCAAATTTCCTGAGCATACCCGTATTTGTGAACCATGCATGGGTGAATTAGCCAGACCCATAGTCAGTAAGGCTTCGATCTGGGCCCGCACCGATCCTGCCGCGTCTTTGACACATTCCAGAGTGTGTTTGTCGGTGATCCTAATTTCGTCATGGAAGCGGTTAGCAATGTTACGCAATTCCACTCTTTGATCTATTTGTGGTCGCGCGCCGTGCACTAATACTAGGCGCACCCCTAAGCTATTCAATAGCGCAATATCATGAATGATATTGGCAAAATTGGCTTCTTCTATGGCCTCACCACCAAACATTAAAACGAAGGTTTTACCCCTATGGGCATTAATGTAGGGCGCCGAGTTGCGAATGATTTTTACGCTATCAATATGTGCAGCTACCATAACTTGTCCCTTATTTGTTCGCCGTCATTTCTGCTGCTAGGGCGGCACTTACCGGGGCCATACCCGTTCCACCCAAGATATTACGTTTGTCCACCAAGTACTCAAGTTCCAAAATTTGGTAGACATCCTCTTCAATCAAATCACTAAAGGTTTTTAAATCGGCTAAGGACAGTTCTTCGATGGCCTTTTTCTGTGCTAACGCCTGCAGCACAACTTGGCCAGAGATATCATGGGCTGTTCTAAAAGGAATACCTTTGGCCACCAGATAATCCGCCAGCTCGGTGGCATTGGCATAACCTTCCCGAGCCGCTTTAGCACAACGTTGTGCATCCAACACAATACTGTCTAGTACTTCACCAGCAATGCACAAACAAATATGCCATTGGGTAACGGCATCCAATAGACCTTCTTTGTCTTCTTGCATGTCTTTATTGTAAGCCAAAGGCAAACCTTTCATTGTCACTAACATGGCTTGTAAACTGCCAAACACTCGGCCACATTTGCCGCGGATTAATTCAAGGGCATCTGGATTCTTCTTCTGAGGCATCAGTGATGAGCCAGAGGTGACCTGATCTCCCAAGGTAATAAATCCGGCCTCTCCAGAATTAAAGAAAATTAAGTCTTCGGCCATCCGCGACATATGCATCATGCTAGTGCTGGCGGCAAACAATAGTTCCAATACAAAATCTCGATCAGACACAGCGTCTAAGCTATTTAAACAGGGACCATCAAAGCCTAAATCAGTGGCTATTTCATAACGATCTATAGGATAAGTGGTGCCTGCTAATGCACCGCAACCCAGTGGCGATTGATTTAAACGGGCTCTTAAGTCTAACAGTCGGCTGATATCACGCTTAAACATCTCCACATAGGCCAAACACCAGTGGGGATACCTAACGGGTTGGGCTCGCTGCAAATGCGTATAACCTGGCAGTATCACGGTTTTGTTATTATTGGCAGTGGCGACTAAGGCCTGTTTAACCTTTTCAAGATCCTGCACCAACAAATCAACATGTTCTCGGGTCCATAAACGAAAATCTGTGGCCACTTGATCGTTGCGGCTTCGACCCGTATGTAATTTACGAGCAATATCACCAAGCTGCTCTATTAGGGTGGCTTCTACAAAACTATGAATATCTTCTTCACTGCTGGCATCAAAATCTAGCGTACCGGCTTGCGCTTTAACTAATAATGCTTGTAGGGCCTGTTCCAGTTGCTGTTGTTCGTCTTGCGTCAGCACACCGGCTTTGGCTATGGCCTTTGACCAAGTAATAGAACCACGAATATCTTGGCTGGCTAAGGCACGATCAAAGGGCAATGAATCATTGACCCGCCTGAACATTGCACTGCTGCCATCTTGAAAACGGCCACCCCATAGACTCATTATGCGATCCCTGTATTTTTAAAGGCCATACCACTTTGGTTCATGGCTTGAATTCGACTAGACAAACTATACAGACGGATAAAACCTTCAGCATGGCTTTGGTCATAAACATCATCGGCGCCAAAGGTGGCAAAATCTTCCGAGTACAAACTGTTAGGAGACTTTCTTTGTACTACTGTGGCATGGCCCTTATATAATTTAACCACTATTTCCCCTGTCACTTTTTCGGCAAAACTGGCAGCCCCAGCTAACAAAGCATCATTTAACGGGGTGAACCAACGTCCGTCATACATAACATGAGAGTATTCAAGACCAATTTGTTCCCGGTACTTAAGTGCGGCTTTATCTAGTACTAGAGCCTCTAAGGCTTTGTAGGCCTTCATCATTACAGTGCCTCCTGGTGTTTCGTAACAACCACGAGACTTCATGCCCACCAATCGATTCTCTACAATATCGATCCTGCCGACGCCATGGGCCGCTGCTATTTCATTGAGTGCGGTCAGTACACCAAATGGGGTGAGTGGCTCGCCGTTAACTTGAGTGAGTTTACCCTGTACAAAACTCAGCTGAATACGTTGTGCTTGATCGGGTGCGTCTTCTGGATCCACTGTCATGGTCCAGATCTCTTTAGTGGGTTCACACCAAGGATCTTCTAGCTCGCCTCCTTCGTGAGAGATATGCCAAGCATTGGCATCACGGCTATATATTTTTGTGATAGAAGCACTGGTCTCGATATTACGCTCGGCCAGATAATCCAGTAAGTCTTCTCGAGAGACCATATCCCATTCCCGCCAAGGAGCAATAACGGTCAACTCTGGCGCCAGGGCTGCAAAAGTGCCTTCAAAGCGTACTTGGGCGTGGCCTTTACCGGTGCAACCGGGACATAGAGCTTCGGCTCCTACTTTACGGGCTAGTTCTACCTGAGCTTTAGCTATTATGGGTCTCGCCATAGAAGTACCTAGTAAGTACTCACCTTCATATACAGCCCCTGTCGTAATGGTCGGGTAGATATAATCTGCCACAAACTCTTCTTTTAAGTCCACTATGTAACATTCACTGGCTCCGGTTTTGATGGCTTTTTCGTGTAGGCCTATGAGCTCTTCTTCTCCCTGACCCACATCGGCTGCAAAGGCAATGACTTCACAGTCATAATTTTCTTTTAACCAAGGAATAATAGCCGAGGTGTCTAAACCACCAGAATACGCCAGTACCACTTTTTTGATTTTTTGATTCGTTTGGATCGCCATGTTAATTCCTGTGATTTTTTAAGCGCAGTCAATCATGACTGCGTTTTAGGTTGTTTAGAGCAAGGCCTCAGTTGTTTTAACTGAGATTTTTTGCCAATAAATGCACTAATATCGCATTTTGACCGTGCATGCGGTTTTCTGCTTGCTGCATTAATAACGATTGTTCACCATCAATAAGATGGCCACTAATTTCTAAATCTCTATGGGCTGGCTGACAATGCAACACATAATCTGCACCGGTTCTATCCATCAATTGCTGATCAATCTTATAATCGGCAAAAGTATCTTTTATTTCATCTAAGGGGGTGTCGTCGCCCATAGATAACCAAGTATCTGTATACAATACTTGGGCACCAATAGCGGCGTCAATATGCTGGCTGACAGTTAATTTGCCCCCATAAAGACTAGCTCGTTGTTCGGTTAGCTTGATCACTTCTGCATCCACCTCGTGACCTGGGGGGGTGATCACTATGACCTCACATCCTAAGGCTACACCCACTAACATTAAAGAGTGGGTCACATTATTGCCGTCGCCAATATAGGCAATTTTAACCTGAGTTAAATCCGGGTAATGCTCAGACAGTGTCAGATAATCGGCTATGGCTTGACAGGGATGGTAAAGGTCACACAGTGCATTGATCACCGGTACATTGGCAGAGTCGGCTAAGGCTTCTAAGGTATTGTGACTAAACACACGAGCAACAATAGCGTCAGCCCAACAGGCCAAATTGGCTCCCATATCTTTGACATCTTCACGGCCAGCTAACTGATTAGATTGGCTATCCAAATACACCAAGTGCCCACCTAGTTTATTGATACCAATGTCAAAGCTCACACGAGTGCGCAGTGATGGCTTTTCAAATAATGCCACTATAGACACACCACTTAAGGCAGTTGAGTAATGAGCAGGATTGTTTTTGATACGAGTAGCTAAGGAAAGTAATTGAATTAATTGCTTGTCTGTCCAATCTTTAAAAGTCAGAAGATCTTGTTTCATGGATTTGCCCTAGGTTAAATTATTGGTTTGAACTGATGGGAGAACTTTGGTGCCAATGCCTTTGTGTTGCAATAAGCCCAATAGATTTTTTGATGTTTTCCAACTACTAATAGTGACGCCGCGGCCCAAACTATTGGCTGCGGTGAGAGCGGCTTGCACTTTGACGATCATGCCATCTTTGATCACTTTTTGCTTAACCAATATGTCAAATCTTCGGCTATCTAATTCACAGATAAGCTGTTGTTGGGCGTCTAATACCCCAGGCACATCTGACAACAATAATAATTCCGCCTGCAGCAGCTGTGCTATCACAGTGGCAGCCTGATCGGCGTTCACATTCAATAGGTTGCCCGCGCTATCAGCACCAATAGAGCTAATAATGGCTAACATTTGGTGTTGATTTAACAATGCTAATAAAAGGGGATCTTTGGCCTGCACACTGCCAACCGCCCCTAGATCTTCACTGATCTGGCTGGCCTCACAGATATTACCGTCCGCTAGACTCAATCCTACTGGCACTATGCCTGCTTGTATCGCTAGGGAGCACAGTTGTTTATTGGCAGTACCAGCTAAGGCGCCGGTAATATAGGGGATCTGTTCGGTGGGCGTAATACGCAAGCCGTCGAGCTTGTGGCTGGTTAACCCTAATGCACTGAGCAGTTCTTCAACCATAGCGCCACCACCATGCACTAACACCACCTTATAACGCCCTTGAAGTAGTTTAATAGTGTGTAACAGTTCTAGGGCATGGTTGGGTGCCTGCATAAAGGCACCTCCTACTTTGATAACAAGATAATTCATGGCTTATTTCACCAAATCTAAGTGTGGAGCAAAACCAAAACGCAAATTTGCACATTGTATGGCTTGGGAGGCCGCACCTTTTAACAGGTTATCTATGGCACTGCTTATAACCAGATAGCCTCTGCTGGCATCGAATTTCCAAAACAGATCACAGTGTGGCGTATGCACCACATCTTCCACTTTAGGCCAACTATTACGAAGTCTGACTATGGGGTTGTGTGCATAGGCTTTTGAATATGCATCAGCAACACATTGCGCTGTGACATGGCTGGCAAGTTTTACATATATGGTGGCCAATATGCCACGTTTGAAATTTCCCAAATGTGGGGTAAATATCACGTCTGTGCCCAAATAATCGGCGATCTCTGGTTGATGTCTATGATTTAACACGCCATAGGCTTGCAAGCTGACCTCGTTAAAACTATTGGCTAAGGTCGCTTTTCGCCCCGCCCCTGACACACCAGATACGGCATTGATAATAGGGATATGTGCCGGGTCTAGTAGATCATTGCCTTGCAGTGGCTTCAAAGCAGTCAATGCGGCTGTGGGGTAACAGCCTGGCACCGCCACCAAATTCGCTTGTTTAATCTGTGTTTGATGCCAATCGGCTAGGCCATATACCGCCTGTTCCAATAACCGTTGTGCTTGATGTTCAAAACCATAATATTCGGAAAATACCTGTTTATCCTTCAAGCGAAAAGCCCCTGATAGGTCCATTATCACCGCTTTTTTACCCATTAACTGCTTCATCCACTTGTGGCTAGCTTCATGGGGGGTTGCCAGAAAAATTAAATCATAGGCCTGTGCAATATCCTCTAGGGCACTTTCATCAATAGGGATCAAAGGTAAGGTTATTCTACCAAACAGTTGTGGGTGGATATCGCCCAATTGTTTACCTTGATCGACACTTTGGCTGGACACATACAAAGCCCCTAAGTCGAATTGACTATGGTGTTCCACTAAATTAGCCAACTCGGCCCCAGTATAACCACTGGCTCCAAAAATACAGGTTTTTATCATAGGATAATATCTCTCAATGCCAAGAAGGCTAGTGTACACAATGAAGAATATAAAAAGAAAAATACTCTTAACCTAAAGAATGATTTTCAGATAAAGAGTGGGCTTTACGCTAGAATTGTCGACTATCGTCGACGCAATTCACTGGCGAAGCTAGGCTGGGAAATCGAAGTGATACTATGGATGATGAAAAAATTGGGCATAAACGTAAAAACCAACAAAATAAGTTAAAATATGAGCTACGATGCTCTAAAACGGACAAACGACGCTTTGGCCCTTTGCTATTGGTTAATAGCATGCCATGTGTTATATAATTATGCAATAAAAGTGAATAAGTATTTATCGAGGCGCTATGTCAAAATTATCTTTTATAGAACACTATGAAACTATCATCAAAATCCCTTCCATTAGCGCCTTTGACGCAAAAATTGATCAATCTAATCAGCACTTGATTGAAACATTAGCCGGATGGTTTCGAGACTTTGGTTTTGAAATAACTATTCAAGCAGTGCCCAATACCCGCAATAAATTTAATATGTTGGCTAAAATTGGCAGTGGTGAAGGGGGGCTGTTGTTATCGGGTCACTCTGACACTGTGCCTTTTGATGAGGGTCTCTGGCAATCCGATCCCTTTAAGCTTGCGCAAAAAGAAGGTAAGTTGTTTGGTTTAGGTAGCTGTGACATGAAAGGATTTTTTGCGTTTATTTTAGAATCCTTAAAAGGATTACCCCTACATAAATTGGCTAAACCTTTGTATGTATTAGCTACCGCAGACGAAGAAACCTCAATGGCAGGAGCCCGTTTTTTTGCGGAGCAACAATTAATTAAGCCAGATATGGCGGTGATTGGTGAGCCGACCCAATTGGTGCCTATTTACAAACATAAAGGACATATTGCGCAAACCTTAAATATTCGAGGCAAAGCGGGACACTCTAGTGATCCCGATAAAGGGGTCAATGCAATAGAGATCATGTATCAGGCCATTGGTCAGTTATTGGACTTGCAGTCCCAGATCAAAGATAAATATCATGATGCCGCCTTTAGCGTGCCCCATGTCACTATGAATTTAGGCCACATAAATGGCGGAGATGGTGAGAACCGAATATGTGGACACTGTAAACTCAATTTTGATATGCGTGTGGTGCCAGAACTAAATGATGAAGAAGCTCTGAGTTTGATTGATGAGGCTTTAGCCCCAGTATTTGCCAAGTATCCAGAGCGCTTAAGTTTGCAGTTGATGTATCCTAGTGCACCGGCATTTGCCTGTGGGGATGAGCAAAACATTCTGGCATTAGCAGAAAAGTTAACGGGCAAAAAATTCCAAAGTGCCAACTATGCAACTGAGGCACCTTTTATTAATCTATTGGGTTGCGATACCATAGTGCTAGGCCCAGGGAGTATTGATCAGGCCCATCAGCCCGATGAATTTATCTCCTTAGATTATGTGGATCCTACCGTGTCTATTTTACAAAAACTGATACAACACCAATGTTTTTAATGGGCTTTAAGCGTTTTCCTAGGCATGCTTTGTTGGTTGTCTGTGCAATGGCATATACGGCTTTTCCACCTAAGCTTTACGGCCAGTCTTATCCTAACTTGCCTGAGCCTGTGAGTAACAATGGGGTGGCTTACGTTGAAAACCAAGAGCAGAAGTATTTGCTCAGCTTTATGGGGTTAGGGGCAGGTAAAACCTATCAAGACGTGCATAATAAAGTCTGGGCTTTACCGCTCAATGATAGCTATCAAGCTGCTGGCCTGTGGCAGGTCAAACAAGCGGTGCCTTCATCTTTGCCGCTCATCGGACGGTTAGCCACCGTTGCCGTGGGGATCCAGGATAAAGCCTATGTGTTTGGTGGTTACACAGTGGATAAAGCCCATAATGAAGTGTCGAGTGCCGATAGTTTTGCCTTTGACGTGTTCAGCAACACCTATAGTTTGTTAGCGCCCATGCCCGTGCCGGTAGATGATGCAGTGGCGTTAGTTTATCAAGAGCGCTACATTTATTTGATCAGCGGCTGGCATGATGACGGCAACGTCAACTTGGTGCAATTGTACGATATACAAACTGATACTTGGCAGCAGGCTTCGCCATTTTTAGGCCATGCTGTATTTGGACATGCTGGTGGCATAGTTGATGGTTTTATGCTGGTATGTGATGGGGTTAAAGTACAAGGGAATGTCGGCATAAAACGCAGTTTTGTGGCTGAAGCGGCTTGCTACACAGGGGCGATTGATAATACCAACCCAAGAAAAATAGACTGGCAAGTTCTACCGCACCCTACAGGTGTGGCAAGATATCGTATGGCAGCGGTGGGCGATCCTCAGTCACAGCAGATCTGGTTTATAGGCGGCGCAAATAATCCTTATAACTATAATGGTGTGGGTTACAACTCAATACCCTCTGAGCCTAGTCAAGTCTTGTGGACCTTTGCCGTGGCCAACAAAACTTGGCAAGTAACCAGTCTGCTCAAAGCATCGATGGATCACAGAGGGGCGTTAGTACTGCCTCACAAAGACCCCAAAAGTGGGGCCTTGAGTACACAAGTCATTATCTTGGGCGGTATGGGTGCCAAGCAAAAAAGCCTAGCGAGGGTAAGTAGCCAGATAATGGATTAGTCGAGAATTTCTTTTTAACAGGTGTGAGCTAATATGCAAAAAACAGTGGCCCTAGTTGCCCACGATCATAAAAAACCAGATTTAATGAGATGGGCGTTAAGCCACAAGGTAGAACTTAGCAAACATAAATTAGTGGCCACGGGCACCACAGGAAAACTATTGCAAAAGACCTTAGGCTTAGAGGTCGTGTGTTTTAAGAGTGGGCCATTGGGAGGGGATCAACAGATAGGTGCCTTGATCGCAGAGCTCAAGTTAGATTGTTTGATATTCTTTTGGGATCCCCTTAATCCCGCGCCTCATGATCCTGACGTGAAAGCGCTGTTAAGATTATGTTCGGTATGGAACTTACCCGTTGCATGTAACATTGCTACCGCAGATATGCTGATCACATCACCCTTGTTTATTGACTCTAACTATCACCGTCAACTGCCTGATTTTTGATAGCGGCACTAGTCGTTCGCGGCTGATAGTGTATCTGTAGCAAAGGACTGTGCTTATTCTTGCTCTACGCCTTGGTTTTTTCTATGCAATTTTTGAGTATTGTGTCTAACATTTGCATGGGCACATCTCCACCGCCCAGCCCCCGATCATAGACATATTTGATATTAAATTTATCACCCAAGTCTTGCTGTGCTTTAGTGGGGCATTCTACTATCTTAAGCATCGCAATTTTGTATGCTGTGGCTTGACTAGGCCAAGGAAAATATCGTTGTACCTCTGCGACAATTTGCTCTTATGAGCTAGGTGAATTTAGTGTGAAGTAAGCAATGGCTGGTTGCTTTGTCCCGCGTTTTGAGTGGATGCCTGTGCTACTTTGGCTTTGCTGTAGAGCCTGCCCCTAGCCAGTTAAATTGCCATATATTTATTGTATAGCTCAAAGTGTCATAAACCTTAATGGATGGGCCGCACCTCAACTCGATAAAGGGTTTGGCCAGAGCTGCGGCGAAGACACCCGCCGCTCTGCTTTAGCAGGATTATCTCCCCATATTCACCACATAACGGCCTACTACCTTGCTCTGGAAGAAACGATCTAAATACTCTGGTGTTTGCGCCAAGGTGATCTCTTCACAATATTGGGCCAAGTTAGGCAGTTTCATATCTGTGGCAACACGTTGCCAAATCTGTTGTTTGTCGGCCAATGGAATATACACAGAATCAACGCCCAACAAGGATACACCTCGTGTGATAAAGGGGATGACTGTTAGTGACAGCGCTGGTGATGAAGCTAAGCCACAGGAAGACACCGCGCCACCAGATTTTAACTGTTTGAGTAAATTTGCTAAATACTCACCGCCTAGGGTATCTATGCCATGAGCCCACAACTCTTTGCCGACTGGGGCAGCATCATTGACTTGATTGATCACATCCCGGTGTAATACTTCACTTGCCCCTAGTGCTTTTAAATGAGCACTTTGCTCAGGCTTGCCCGAAAACGCCACCACCTCATAACCCAACTGTTTCAGTAGGGCCACACTGACACTGCCGACACCACCGCTAGCCCCCGTTACTGCTACTGGGCCGTCACTGGGCTTGGCACCCATTTTCTCTAGTTTCTGAATACATAAGGCCGCCGTTAAACCACCTGTGCCATAAGTCATGGCTTCCTTAAGGTTTAAGGTGGCTGGACAGGACACCGCCCAATTCGCAGGAATAGATATCATCTGGCCAAGGCCGCCGGCAGTATTCATGCCTAGATCATAACCAAAGACTAATACCTGTTCGCCGGGTTTAAAGGTGCCAGACTTGTCACTGACCACTACGCCTGCCGCATCGATACCTGGGGTGTGAGGAAAGTTTTGGGTGACACGTTTATTGCCACTGGCTGACATCGCATCTTTGAAATTCAGTGAAGAGTAGTGAACCTCAATTAATAGCTCGTTATCAGGTAGCTCACTGATATCCCGCACACGAATATTTTTAGTGAAGCTCTTATCTGCCTGCTCTTCAACGACCAAAGCATTAAATTGGGTGGTTTGCGACATAGTAAAATCCTTAATTAATAAAATGGTTAGCCCTGCATTTCAGGGGTAATAACTTTTGGCCGGCAGGTTTATGGCGTGTCTCTTGTAATAACTCAAAACCATATTGAGTGTAAAACCGACTGCTGATCGCGTTTTTTTTAAACTTAAACTTAAACTTAAACTTAAACTTAAACCTCAACTTCTAGTTCTAGTTCAGGCAGCAGTGCTGCGGCTCCCTTTACATGGTGCGCTGGGCGCAGAGATAGTGGACCCACCTCATTGCCCATTAAAGCGATGGAACTTGTCAATTGACTGTAAAGTTCTAGCACTCGAGTCTTGGTATTGGGTAGATATAACTGAGCTACATTGATCCATTTATAGGCTTTGTGGGGGGGGGG
>JAWUWP010000019.1:0-176804 GCA_034111785.1 Paraglaciecola sp. | reverse complement strand
GATCCACGGGGTCAAGTCTTTGATTTTGGTAACCCCAGGTAATAACAATCAAACGACAGGACGTTGATATTGTCCTGGGCTAAGATGCCAGCCCTGTTAATTTGTCACAGTAAAAAATCAGTTGTGTAAATTATATGTGGGTGTTGAGTGTTGATCATGGGTGGCTTGTTAATTGCTTATTAATTGTTGACTGTAAAATGATCGCCCTTCTATACTCAGCGCTTTGGATAATAAATCCACGCACTAAAAAGCACTAGGGTTGGGCTAATCTAGTGCTTTTTTTGATAGGGACTAATATGACCGAACAATATATAGACGTAAAAGGCATTCGTCTTGCCTATGAGCAGTTTGGAGATGTAGCCCATCCTGCTATTGTGTTAATTATGGGCTTAGGGACTCAAATGATTGCTTGGCCAGAAGTCTTTTGCCAGGGGTTAGCCGATAAAGGTTATCGTGTGTTGAGATTCGATAACCGGGATATTGGATTATCAGGCAAGATGCATGATGCAAAGATCCCGGGATTTATGAAAATGATGCTGTATGCCAAACTGGGATTAACCATAGAGGTGCCCTACACACTCAGCGATATGGCAAACGATGCTGTGGGCTTGATGGACGCTCTAAACATTGAAAAAGCGCATATAATAGGGGCATCCATGGGCGGTATGATTGCACAAATCATTGCGGCTAATTATCCACACAGAACCCTGTCTCTTACTTCGATCATGTCGTCCAGTGGTCGGCGTTCTTTGCCAGGCCCCAGTCTTAAAATCCTACGGCAAATGGCTAAACGTAGGGCTAACAACGAAGAAGCCTATATTGATAATGCAATGCTGTTGTGGGCTCTGATTGGCAGCCCCCAATATTTGCCGGCACCTGAGGAATTGCGCGAGCGGATACGCACCAGTTACCGACGTTCGTTTTATCCCCCAGGTTATATTCGCCAAGCTGCCGCCATTGCCGGCAGCGGTGATCGGGTAGAATTACTTAAACGGATCACTGCACCGTCTCTGGTCATTCATGGTAAAGCTGATGTATTGGTTCCGCAAAAGTGTGGCATCGATACCGCGGCACTTATACCCAACGCACAGTTGGAATTGATTGATGGCATGGGCCATGATCTACCGCAAGCACTATTACCCAAATTTATAGATCTGATCAATAGTTACGCTCTGGAACCTGTGCGCTGAGGGGCTCACCCCGAAACAATGTGTCGGTATTGACTACTATGGGAACAAAATTATGCTGAACAGGAGGACAAAAACCGGCACTAGGGGGCTATTATGGTGACACAACCTACCCTTACCCATTATGATTGATGGCAGTATTGTGCGCTATTAAGTGCGTTTTTCTGCCACAGCAATAGACAATATTGTCAGTCTGCTTGTGCGTCACAGTCCATCAAATTTGACTTTGCCGTTGTTCCTATCTGGCTAATTCCGTATAATTACGGGCACTTATATCCAAGAAAAGTTCATTATGACAGATACCAACTCCCCACCGGCTGATTTTATGGCCCAAGTACAAGCCAGCCAAACCATATGGGCATTGCAAGACCAAACTAGCGAAGGTTGGGTAGTGCTCGATTCAGTTAATTTTGAAAATGCCGATGTGATGCCAGTCTGGTCTAGCATTGAATTAGCCCAAGGCCATTGTGTGGACGAATGGCACGATTACGTGCCTAAGCCGATTAGCTTGGCTGATTGGTTGGAGTTCTGGGTCGAAGATTTATCACAAGACAACGTACTAATAGGGGTCGAGTGGCGTGACGGCGGCGAATATCTAGAATTAGATCTGGCCGAATTTAGCCAAGTGTTAGCCAAAATAGAACGCTTATAAAGCCGCAAAGTCCTGCTATAACCCCGCGCACCTTTAGTCATTTAGCAGGCAAGTGTCCGGGCTCTGAGATTGGATATTGCTCATGACGCCAGCGTCCGGGACTCAGTTGATAGAGTTGTTTAAACCTATGGGCAAAGCTAGCACTGTCGGCATAACCCACAGTATCGGCAATCTGTTCTAGGGAGTAGTTGCTATATCTTAACAGGTAGCAGGCATATCCCATTCGGGCTTGAGTAAGCAGCTTCATAGGGGTGTGCCCCGTCTCCTTTTTGCATAATCGATAAAATTGTGGCTCTGACATGTGTAGTTCAGCCGCCAGAGCACTCACAGTCCAGGGCAACTGTAGTTGTTTGTTAACATTGCGCATCAGGCGTTGAAAGCGCAACTGCTGGGCGTTTTGTGTGGGCATTTTTTTTAAACTTTGTTCAATCTGATAAAGCAACACTTCGATAAGTCGTAATTGAATATCTGACTGATAGCGGCCAGCGCTATGCTCAAAGTCCCTGATCAAGGTCATTGTTTGATACAGTAGTGAGCTGTTATCCGTTTGCCAAACCCTAGCCTCGAGTTGGCGAATAAATTGATAGTCTGCACAATCATGCAGCATCAACCAACACATATGCCAATCTTGCCCATCCAGCTCATATAAAAAAGGTGTGCCTGCTGGGAGCAGCATTATACTATTGGCAGCAATAGCTTGGCAGCCACTGTCTAGGGTCAACTTGCCTCCACCAGACTTGGTGCATATTAAGTAATGAACATTTACACGATCATTTTGCCGGCCATTAAAATACTCGCCTTTACCGGTTTTACCTATCTGATAGCTATCTGTGAGATGTGACACACCTGCAAAGGCTATAAAGGATTTACCCTTACCAGGAAGGGATCCAAAATTTAGAAAGTCTTCCTTGCAACTGGGGGAAATAGTAAGAATGTCACGCCACATATTTATACACAAATGATAGTTTTAAACATGATACATGATATTTATAATGATGTTTATTTGTTCACACTATTATAAAATAGTGGCTATTGGCCCTTCGCTACCTTTGAATAATATTGTCTATCATTATGCTAAAACACAATTCATCAACGCTGATCCATAGCCTCAAACTTGCTTGGCCCATTTCATTACAAAGCATTTTGGTGACCATGCTCGGCATGAGCGATATTATGATGGTGGGGCATCTTGGCGACGCGGCTATCGCTTCTGTTGGCCTAGGCAATCGTATTCAATTTGTGGTGCTGATCATTATCTCTGGTCTGGCAGCAGGCGTAGGCGTGTTATCGGCACAGTATTATGGTGCGGGTAAAGTTGGCCGTATCAGTCCTGTGGTTGTAAAAGCGCTGGTTTTGGGCGGGGTTTTTCTACTACCAGTGATATTCCTGACCTTTGCCTTTGGTGATCTGATGCTAGGATTAGGCACCACTGATACCGTTATCATAGACACAGGTGAGCAATATTTGTGGATCACCATGCCCAGCTTAGCCTTTGTGCTAGTGGTGATAGTGTTTGAGAATGCTTTGCGTGGTTTGGGTCAGGTGAAGTTTACTATGGCCCTTGGGGCTGTGGCGATCCTGATTAATATTGGCCTTAACTATTGGTTGATCAACGGAGGATTAGGGGTAGCAGCAATGGGCGTGGAAGGGGCTGCATGGGCGACCTTTATGGCACGAGGCATTTATGCCGTGCTGATCGTATTGTGGCTGTTTAAAAGCAAACATTTGGTTTTTCCATCGCTTATGAGGGGTAGCGACTTTGATGATAAAGCACAGTGGCGAGGTTTTATTAAATTAGTTTGGCCGATCATGGTTAGCTTTGGTGTTTGGTCATTAGGCACTTTTGCTTACCAGTTGATCTATGGTCGTATTGGTACACAAGAGCTGGCCGTAATGAGCTTACTGGCTCCCCTTGAAGGTTTATTGGTCTCGTGCTTCTTTGGTTTTGCTTCAGCCTGCTCCATTATGGTGGGCCAGCGTCTTGGACAGGACGCATTTAATTCTGCTTGGTCTGTGGCCAAAGGTTTTGCCATTAGCGCCCCCATAGTGACACTTTTTATTGGGCTGGTGATGTTGAGCCTTCAATCATGGGTGTTTTTACCCTATGCCAACCTGAGTCAAGAGACCTTGGCGCTGGCTCATGATGTTTTTCTGCTGATCACCTTAGGGACTTGTATCAAGGTGTTTAACATGACCGCTTCCATGGGCATATTGCGCGCCGGTGGCGACAACAAACATTGTATGATCATCGATTTCTCCGGCATGTGGATGATAGGCATTCCTTTAACCTTTGTCGCAGCCTTTTACTATGCCCTCCCCTTGTATTGGGTCGTCTTGCTCACCTATTCAGAAGAAATAATCAAATCCATTTTGTATGTGTATCGCTTAAGAGCCAAACACTGGCTGCGCAACCTCACTTTGGATCTGCCAGCAGCGACAAAATAACCGGTGTAAAGCCTAGCAGCACCAAGCTTTACACCCACAATCACTGTCTTTGCTAATGGATTATTTTTTGGATAGATCTATGCCTAAAGATCCGGCAGCTTTAGCCACATACTTATTGGTTTGCATCCAACCTGCTTGCAACTCTTGGGACTGACCAGGACGCTTTTCTAGCACCTTAACCAATACCATAGAACCCCGAAATTTACTGTTTACTGTCACAGGCTGTAAAAATCGAATTTTATCAAAGCCGTAATTGAGGTCCATTACAGTATTTTGAGATTAGTACCTGCCTCTATGCCACGGCAGACAATAGAGACAAGGATAAAACCCATGAGCAATGGTACTGCCAAAGGGAGTGTGTTTGGCCTTTTGTGGATCCACCTGAATAAATTGATGGTCGTGGGTGGCGTCGGCAATTGAATCGATTTGTGCTTGAGTCATAGTAAACCAGCTCGATACAGCGGTTTCTTTACTTATGTATTGTTCCGATGTGTTTGCATCAATAGTCATGGCCATATTATGCCCTTTTGCTTGGATAAAAATGGCCGGTTATAGCCTGCCATCATTGCATAGGCAAGGCCAGTTGTTGCTCAGACTATATAGTATTGGGTTTACACAAACATGCTGCGGCTCTTGTCCAGATATTCTGTCGAGAGGGGTGATAAGAGTGGGCAGAGTCAGCGCCTCGACATCTTTATAACTATCTATTCACAAAGCAAAGTATATTTTTAGCTGAACTAGCTTTATCTTAATATGCGCTATTATATTGGCAGATATATGGCTAAAACATGCTTGCAAATACGGCATTGTTTGAAATAATGGCGGCGTGTTGTTAACTTAACCGTCAGCGTGTAAAGCCACAGTGTAAAGACCTTTACACTGCTTTTACTGTGTTAATTTAAGCCTCAAACCCACAATAGGAAGTACGATGTCTGTAGCAAAAATTCTTAAAGAGCGCAGTTCTGCACGCGCTTTTCTAAATAAACCTGTTCCTGAAGCCACCCTCACCACTATTTTTGAAAATGCACAACGGGCTGCGTCAAATTGCAACGTGCAACCTTGGCAAACTTGTGTGGTTTCAGGCAAAAGTAAAGATCAATTAACCGCCAAATTTATGGAAGTATTGATGTCTGGTGCCAAACCCAATCCAGACTTCAATTGGAATCCTAGCTATCAAGGTGTACACCGTGATCGTCAATTCGGTTCGGCTAATGCGTTATATACTTCATTAGGTATTGCCAGAGAAGACAAAAAGGCCAGACAAATGGCTATGGTCCGTAACTGGCAATTTTTTGATGCCCCCCATGCGGTATTTTTCACTATGGATAAGTACCTCGACATTATGGGTGCGGTTGACTTAGGTATTTATGCCCAGTCATTGTCTTTATTGTTAACAGAAAACGGTATTAATAGCTGTATGCAAGGTGCCCTTGGACAATTTCCAGATCCGGTGAAAGCCCTATTAGAGCTGCCCGAAGAGCGAGGTGTTTTATTTGGTATGTCTTTTGGTTATGCTGATCCAGATGCGGCGGCTAATAAGGCCCGCACCGATAGAGTGCAGATAGACACAGCCGTTACTTTCTATAACTGATCCCTAGTATCTAAAGACTAGCCTGGTATCTGGGGGTCGCCTATGTCGACCCCATCATCTTAATACTCATCTTGTGCTTGGTGCTTGAATCTCGGCAAACCAGTCAGTATCGCCAGCAGACCAAAGACTAAGATCAGCATCGGATAGAAGGCATAAGGCACTAACAATAAGGGCGAGATCCCCGCCAAAGCAGCGGCCGTTAATAATTGCCCGCCGTACGGCACTAAGCCTTGAAAACCACAAGAGAAGATATCCAAGAGACTAGCCGTTCTTCTAGGGTCAATATTGTATTTTTGGCTTAAATCTTTGGCTATTGGCCCAGCAGATACGATAGAGATAGTATTATTTGCGGTGACTATATCCAAAAAGCTTGCTAGAAACGCGATACTCAGCTCAGCACCTTTGCGGGTTTTAACATTCATTGTGATCTTATGCATTAGCCACTGAATGCCTCCATAGGCCTTCATCAAACCAATAATACCGCCAATCAGTAATGCTATAGCCACCATGTTTTGCATCCAGCCCATGCCTTTTTGAATACTACCGAGCAGAGTAAACAGATCAAAGGTGCCATTGACCAGACCCAGCAAAGCCGCGCAGCCGATACCGACGGACAACACCCCTATGACGTTCATCCCCAAGAGTGCACAAGCAATGATCAGCAGATAAGGACTCACAAGCCAGATATCGTAGGCCTGAGGTTCAATTACCGCCCCTTGGTCGATTTCTATAAACATCAACAAAGTCATGGTCACCAAAGCCGCAGGTAACACTATCAGTAAATTGGCTTTAAATTTATCTTTAAGCTTAACGCCCTGGCTACGTGTTGCGGCAATAGTGGTGTCTGACACAAAAGACAGGTTATCACCAAACATAGCGCCTCCTATCACTACACCAATGGCAAGGGGCTGAGTAATGCCTATACTGTCGGCCAACCCTATGGCTATCGGTGTGAGCGCCGTGATCGTCCCCATGGAGGTACCCATAGCAAAAGCAATAAAACAAGCAATGACAAATAGCCCTGGCAGCAGAAAGCTGATGGGCACCAAACTTAAGGCCCAGTTGACTGTGGCATCTCTTGCCCCTATGTCCATGGTGACAGCATAAAAGGCGCCGGCCAGCATAAATATGACGGCCAGCAAAATAATGGTTTTCTCTGCTCCACCTTGACAAAACAAGTCAATTTTCTGGGCCATTGAGTAGTGGTAGCCTTTTGGGTTTAAAGCTAACGCGTAACCCGCAGCCAACATAAATGCCACCAATATAGGCATGGCTGAGAAATCACCCGTGATAAGGGCAGAGCCTAATACCAGAAATACAAAGACTAATAATGGGGTTAAACCGAGAAAACTACCTTGCACATCTTTACTCATTTACCTTGCCACACCTTGTATTAAGTACCTTGTTAGACATTAGCTGCCCGTTTTATATAAAATCTAGTGCACTATTCTGGGTTAGCTTTGACGGCCTAATATTTGCTCTAACAATAGAAACCCAGCATACATAATAGGCTGATGGATCAGATAGATAAGCAAGGAATGTTGGCCAAGCCATGCCAAAGCATTGCCTACCAAACTAGGCGTTATCTGCAGGCCAAAGATATTACGTTGCATAACAAAGATACCGATCAACACTACCCCTATCCACGGAAAAAAACTGACGGAGTCGGTGGTGGTTAATGGTATATGTAAATGTTCAACGCTCCACTGCCATAAGAGATCCATATTTAAAACCCCGAACCAATAAGCAGTTTGTATCAGCAAACCCGTGATTAACGCGACCTTGGGCGTCCTGACGAAGAGTATTGAAATAGGTAATGCCAAGGCAATAAAGTGAATGATACCAAAATATACCCATGAGTTGGGGTACATAAACACACTGCCCCCAGTGATCAAACCAGCGACTAGGCTTAGCTTGAGCACACTCTTTGTCAATTTAGCTTGATGGACCCCGTTTCCGTAAGCCAAGTAACTGCTCATGCCTACCGCCAGCAAAAAGCCAGTGACAATAATCCGTCTAAATATTTGCCACTCAATATCGGTACTGGTATTCAAGCTTGCCCAATTAAACTGTGACAAATCATAGGCAAAATGAAACAACACCATAAGCACTATGGCACAACCTCTTAGTAGATCGATTTCAAAGACGCGGCTATTAACTGTTAGCTTCCCATCGGCCATTATTTGTTTTCATGGTCCTTGAGCCATTCATTAAGCAATTTTATTTGGCCACATCGATAGGCGGCATAGGTTATGCGTAACGAATTAGACAGGATTTCACTGTCGGTCCAGCCTGTTTTTTCGGCTATTAGGTTATAACTATCCATGGCCTCGGGGGTCACATAACCTCTGACTTGCTTTTTGCCTTTGGCTTTTTGTCTATCCCGAAAACGTTGCTGTTTTGCGGCATTTGTCTTGGCTTTTGCTGTATTCATAGTGTTTGTCAGCCTTATAGGCATTGATATCGAAAAAAAGTATAAAAATATCACTGTTCAGAGTTGTTTAGCGTACAACTGTTCGCTAAATTACCCCTTCGAATAATTCACACAGTATATAGAATGACAGAACTACAAAATAGTTTCAGCAAAGAAGAACTTTTAACCTGTAGCACAGGTGGATTGTTTGGTCCTGGGAATTGTCAACTGCCTGCCCCTAATATGTTAATGATGGATCGTATTACTGAGATCCACGAAACAGGCGGCTTATATGACAAAGGTTACATTATTGCAGAACTTGACATCAACAAAGACCTTTGGTTCTTTGATTGTCATTTTCCAGGTGATCCGGTGATGCCGGGTTGTTTAGGATTGGATGCCATGTGGCAATTAGTGGGTTTCTTCCTAGGTTGGTGTGGAGGACCAGGTAAAGGACGGGCATTAGGTGTAGGTGAGGTTAAGTTCACCGGTCAAGTCTTACCCACAGCCAAGATAGTGACTTATCGTATCGATATGAAGCGTGTTATCAAACGTAAGTTATTTATGGGCTTAGGTGAAGGCAGTGTCGCGGTAGATGGCAGAGTTATCTATCAAGCAAAAGATTTAAAAGTGGGTTTGTTTGAAAATACCAGTAATTTTTAATCAATACCCTAGCGTTATAAAAAATTAAAGCCCCAATTAGGGGCTTATTTATTATCGGCTGACTAGTCCAACGTTTCTATCTCCGATGGCCTCTCGCCATCCTCCTAGCCATTCAGAACGTACATCTGACATCTGAAATGGGCAATTGTCTTTCGATCTACCTGTGATACCCGCTTGATAACCTTTAGAATGGGCTCTGCAAAGTTTGTCTCTTTTTTGTCTCTTCATTGAGTTGCCTCTTGTGTACTTGAAATGACTAAATAACGGTGTGATTGTTAAAACCACAACATAGAGATAAAGGAAGTCGCCATTAGGTTCAATAGTAAATAATGACTTTATTAATTGATATTATTTAAGTTGTTGATTAATCGTTATATTTACGTATAAACTAAATTTGTATAACCAGTGCTATTTATCAATAAAAATGTAATAAAAAACCCGCAATTAAGCGGGTTTCTAATCTAGTAAAGGCCTACAGCCTGATTAAGATTTTGTCCATCTTCGAATACGACCCGCACCAAAAGCGAAACCAGCCAATAACAGCAACCAACTCATACTAGCGCCTTGTCTATCCCTGGTTTGACTATTCGCTGGTAGCTCACAGCTGTCGACTTGTCCCCCTGGTATAGGTTCTAATTTGACTGCTATCACCGCTTCCCTAATAATGGTATTGCCATCGTCGCCTAATAAAATCTGCCCTTTTGCATCACGGATCTCAGTCTCCACACGGGCAGTCGCAATAATTTCATTGTTGTCATTAATGCCATTGCCTTGCAATATGGTGTAAGGGCTATCACAAGCCAATAGAGTGTTAATATCGGTAAAGGTTTGATTATTGTGATCATACAAAAAGCCACTATTACGCCTAGCTGAACGAGATGCATCGACTTCACCATAACCGACCACTAAGCCATTGTTATTGACACTTAAGGGCGCACTGGATGAGCCCAAAAAGAAATCAGCCGGAAAAATCAACTCACCAACATCCATATCGTATACGAAGAATTTGGTACGCACATTGCCATTCACAGACTTTAATTGATAGCCCACTACCAAATTGTCGTTATTGATATCTACGGCACTACTCACCAAGGGACTGCTAAGAGTACGAAGTGCCGTTTCATCAGCTTCGGGGGTGAGATTGATCAACTGTTCGCCATCAAAAATAGTGGCAAAGCTACGATTAATGATGACATTAGAAATCTCGTATTCGGCACTGGACGTGCCAACTGCTATACCATTATCATTAATGGCCACTGCTCGGCTCGCGTAGATAGTGGTGTCGTCAGCGTCAGGGGTTAACAAAATGCCAAGCTCTGTGCTTGCCAGTACTTCACCGTCGTTGTCCAACTGCCAAATCATGCCTCGTGTTTGTGAGGTCGCCACTAGATTCGCACTGTAAGAGTCAATCAGTGTTTTGATACAAGACTCGAAAGGCACATCTGCCCGTAAATCTTCATCAGAACAATTGTCTACGGCGGTTTGTAAAGACGCAGACTCTAAGGCAGTTGTACCATAGCCCACTACCTGATTATTCTCATTGATATCGTAAGCTTCACTGATGCCACCCAAAGTGGTATCTATAGGCAGTAATGGGACTGTTTTGCCTTGTATGCCAACAAAGCCACGGTTGGAAAAGTCATTAACGACAAATGCGGTCTCAGTGCCATCTGTTAGGGTGTACGGCACGGTGTAATATAGACCTTCACCGGCGCCCACTATCGAGCCACTGTTATTAATAGCGCGAACGGTAGTAGTGGTACTTAATGTGTATTCACCGTCAACTTCAGCAGGCTGATCAAAACCGGCAATAAATTCACTGCTTTGCGGGTTGCTGATAAAACTGATGGTTTCAGCAACATGTTGGAAAAATTGTGAACCACTACTGGCAATAATGGACGATATCACTATTGTATAGTCAACTAAGTTAAAGTCTCCTACCCTGGCGCTGTCTATATCGGTCAGATTCTCAATAAGAGATTGCGATTCAAAATCCAGCAAACTAATGTCGATAGGCGGACCATATGGCGGTTGAACATTCACCGTTATCTGACCATCGGCATTGATTGATGAGGGAAAACTGTCTTGTCCTTTGTCTGCCACAGGTAGTTCTACCACCTGGTATTGTGCAGCCTGTGCTAGAGGTACACCGATTAAGGCAATAGATAATGCTGCGGCCAGCCGTGTTTTATTCATTTATAATCCTGCTCACTACTCATTATTGTTATTCGTTGATACTTTCGATTTCGTCCCATCTGTCATAAGTTTGTTTCAACACATTTTGTGCCTCTGTCAACTCAGCCAGTAGCGGATCGGAAGTAGATGTATCTTGCTTAAAAAAGCCTGGATCATTCACCAGTGTTTGCAATTTTTGAACCTGTGTTTCAAGGTTTTCTATCTTTAAGGGTAACGATTCTAATTCAAGTTGTAGCTTATATGTTAGTTTTTTACTTTTTGCACCCGGATTGGCTACAACATCATCGGGTTTAGGACTCTGTGGAATCGATTTAGTTTCAGTCTTCGCTTTATTTCCCGCAGTCTGCTGCAGATACCAATTATTGATATCTGTGCAACCACCAACAAATTCTCGCACTTCACCTTTACCTTCGAAGAAGAAACTAGAAGTGACGACATTATCTACAAATTCTCTGTCATGGCTTACCAGTATTACCGTGCCCGGATAATTGGAAATGGTGTCTTCGAGCAGCTCTAAGGTTTCCACATCGAGATCGTTAGTGGGTTCATCGAGAATTAATAGATTGCTAGGCTTTAACATCAATTTAGCCAACAACAACCTGTTTTTCTCACCTCCAGACAAAGACTTAACGGGCGAGTTAACCCGCTCAGGAGTAAATAAATAGTCCTGCAGGTAACTCATTACGTGTTTAGTGCGACCATTGACTGTCACTTCCCTTTTACCGTCGGCGATAGTATCAATGACTCTTAGTTCACCATCAAGCTGGTCTCTGTGCTGATCAAAATAAGCCACGTCAATATTAGACCCTGACTTAACCGTGCCAGATACAGCAGTCAGCTCCCCTAACAACAACTTGATCAAAGTACTCTTACCACAACCATTAGGCCCAACCAACGCCACTTTCTGCCCACGCATTATGGTACAAGTAAGGGCATTAACAATAAGGTTACCGGCTATGCTGTAATGCAAGTCTTCAGTATCAAAAACAATCTTACCCGAGCTCTTAGATTCACTAACGCTAACTTTTGCTTTGCCTAATTTATTAGCCCGCAGTGAATGCTCGACTCGTAATGCCTTTAACGCCCGCACTCGCCCTTCATTCCGTGTACGACGAGCCTTAACCCCTTGTCTTATCCAAATTTCTTCTTGGCTTAGTCTTTTATCGAACAAGGCATTTTGGGTTTCTTCCACTTCAAGATCGTGGGCTTTTTGTTCTAAATATGCTGAATATTGGCCTGGGTAACTCACTAAGTTACCACGGTCTAAGTCGATAATACGATCCGCAACACGGCGAATAAAGGCCCGGTCATGGCTAACAAACACTACTGCGCCTGCATATCCTTTAACCGCTTCTTCTAGCCATTTAATCATCTCTATATCGAGATGGTTGGTCGGTTCATCAAGCAGCAAAATATCAGGATCACTGGCCATGGCCTTAGCTAATGCGGCTTTACGTCGCCACCCTCCAGACAGGTCACTTAATTGCTGCTGTGGATCTAGCTGCAGTTTGGTAAGCACTTGTTGGATGCGCTGTTCAAACTGCCAACCATTGTGGTGATCAAGTTTTTCCTGCAATGACTGTAACTTAGCCATATTTTGGTCGCTTGGATCCACAGTGACTAGTTCAATTTGATGAAAATAGGCCTTCAGATATTCACCGACTTCGGCTAAGCCCTCTGCCACATAATCGAACAAGCTGCTTTCAACACTAGTCGGAGGATCTTGAGGTAAACGAGATATCTTCACATCACGGTTAACCATACGCTGACCGTCATCGAGTTTTATTTCGCCCTCAATGACTTTTAGCAAGGTAGACTTACCACAACCGTTACGTCCTACTAGGCATAATCTTTCACCTGGCTGGATCACTAATTCGATACCATTTAATAATGGCGGATGGCCCAGGATAATACTGGCATTTTTTAACTGCAATAAACTCAAGGTAAGAACTCTACTAATTGAAGGGTGTCGAAGGGCCAAGGTAACTCGCTTTGATCATCTTCACGGTATAACACCGGAATACGAGCACCATATAAATGATATAAGTCTGTGCTACTGCGCACATCAACTTTTTCCAAACTAGCAAAAACGTTGCTATCAGTTTGCTGGATCAAGGTTTCTGCCTGCTCACACAGACCACAGCCTTGACCGGTATATAAGATTATCGACATCTGCTGAGCCTAACCTTTTACCAAAGACCAACAATGATGAATTTTAGGATGACGGACAAAATCCTCTGGCAATGTCTGTTTTGAAATATCACTAATAGACAAGCCCAAGGCTTCAATCCCATCAGTATCCAACTTAAATTGCCGTAGATTGTTAGAAAACAAAATTTCACCCCCAGCATTTAAGCACAATGCCGCGTCAGTGATGAGATCCAGATGGTCACGTTGCACATCCCAGGTGCCTTCCATGCGTTTTGAATTGGAAAAGGAAGGGGGATCAATAAAGATAAAGTCGTAGCGTCCACGGTGGCGTTTTAACCAGGTTAAACAATCCGCTTGTTCGAACACATAAGGACCCGTCAGGTTATTGGCCTTAAAGTTGTCTTTAGCCCAATCTATATAGGTATTTGACATATCCACTGTGGTGACGGATTTAGCCCCCCCCAAAGCCGCATGCACAGAAATACTGCCCGTATAGGCAAATAAATTCAGAACATCCTTGTTGCGGGACTGCTTTTGTATCATTTGCCTGGTGTCACGGTGATCTAAGAACAGACCGGTATCTAAATAATCGTGCAAATTAACCAACAATTTAGCGCCATTCTCATAGACTTCGAGGCGTTGTTTACGTTGCGACACCTTCTGATACTGATTCGTCCCCTTTTGTTGCTCTCGGACTTTTAATATAATTTTGTCTGCTGGGATCGCCATGACTTGTGACAGTGACTGCATCACCTCTTGAATACGCCTCTTTGCTTTATGCTCAGGCACATCTTTAGGGGCAGAATATTCTTGCACCACTAAATGGTCTGCATATTGATCGATGGCCACATTGTATTCAGGTAAGTCTGCATCATATATTCGATAACAATTGGTATTTTGTTGCTTCAGCCATTTTTTAGTTTTCACTAAATTTTTAGTTAGGCGATTCACAAAATCATTGCTTAGGGGTTTGATTTCCCTGATCACGCAGTTCTTTTCATCTAATTCATAATTTACCAGTAAACATTCCAATTTACCGTTCATCAACTTGTATTCTTTCTTGGCCGTTAACTTCATCTGCCTGAGCAGGCTGCGATCAGAGGTTAATATAGACAAGTGCCATGCTGGGTAAGACTGTTTTAACCACAGTCCCCACTTTTGAAAAACCGGTGTTAACTCTGAGATCTCACTTAAACGCTCTCCGTAGGGCGGATTGCTGACTATATAGCCAGGCGTTGCTGCGGCAGGTAATTTACAGGCGTCTTGTTGATTAAAGTCGATATAATCGAAGACCCCCGCTAAGTTAGCATTGTCTTTGGCTACGGCCACAATACCGCCATCGATATCGCTGGCGATAATGCTGCCTTGTGGTTTAACACCTGCCAGCTCAGCTTGTTCTTTTAGACTTTTCCAGCAATCGCCATCGTGTTCTTTCCATTGATCAAAACCCCAGTCACTGCGTTTTAAACCCGGTGCAATGTTTGCCGCTATCATAGCCGCTTCTATCGCAATAGTGCCTGCGCCACACATAGGATCCACTAGCGTCCTGCTCGTATCTTGGGTCCAGCCACTGCGTATTAGCATAGCACTGGCTAGATGCTCTTTTACCGGGGCTAAACCGGTTTTCATACGGTAGTGTCTTTGATGTAAGCTTTTGCCGGATAAGTCTATGTATACCGTCAAGATATTGCGCCATAGACGGGCTTGGACTCTTATATCAGGGTCTAATTTACTTACCGAAGGCCGTTCATCAAAAAAGGTAGAAAATTGATCCACTATGGCATCTTTCACTTTTAACCCACCAAACTGGGTATTGTTGATACTGTTGTTAGTGCCGTTGAAGTCAACTTTAAAGGTATTTTTAACCCCAAAGTGAGTGGGCCAATTCACCTTGTCGGTGATTTGATATACATCTTCAGCTGTGTCTACTTGGCCTTCTGCTAGTTTCACTAACACTCTATTTGCTAGGCGCGACCACAGGCATATCTTATAGGCATCTTTGAGCTCACCACTAAATAAAACCTGTCCTGGTTTTGTTTTCAGGGCTATATCAGGGCAGATGACTGCAATTTCTTCTAATAGCAGCGCATCCAATCCCTTCGAAGTGGTGATCAAAAATTCAAACATAGGTTAACTCATGAATTAAAACGGGCGGAATTATACGGTAAATGCTGGGTAAGCGCATGTACTATCCACTACAACAGCAAAACAAATTCGCTCAGGATAGGACAAAAACTAGGACAATGACTGCAGATTGAACCTCTATGCCCTTAATTGGCTAGCCGCACCTTCGACTAACACTGCAGTGAGTCGATTGTTGGCCATCTTTATCAACTCAAATTGATTGAGCTGTTTTTGTTCGGTCAAGGTAAAGCTTTCTGAAATGAGCATACAGGTGCTCATTTCATCCTCCTGAACCAAGACTAACATCAGCCCCTGGTTGAATGTATTGCTCACAGTAGCCAAACAGTGAGCAGTATCACAGGACCCAACAGGCTCAAAGAACCAGCTTTTAGGAGCAATAGGTTTGTGGAATAAAGTGGCAGCCGTTCCGTTGATTAAAATATGGTTTATCTGAGCGTCAGAAAAATTTGCACGGCAGTGCTCTAACCGCTCAGCCAAACGCAAATAACATTCAGTGTCATGCAAACTAAAGAGCTGATCGGTGTGTGGCAAATTTACTGTGTGCTTTGCACCATAAGCTGTGGTGCATTGCCATTGGGTGCCCATGGACAACATCAGTTGTTGATTTTCGGTAAACCAAAACCAATCGGCTTTAGGTTGCAACATAAGGCTCAAGATCCGCCGTTAATAAGAGGCATAAAAACTAACATAGGTACTGGCATAATACTGGCCCTTTTATCATATTTATTTACTATAAGACCCGTTGATCCCTGCTTGATCATTATAAGCCCTCAACGATCTCTTTGATCAATTCAGGCCCTTGATAGATCAAAGCGGTATAGATTTGGATCAAGGAGGATCCGCCATCGATCCTCGCCTTTGCTGACTCTGCGGAGTGAATACCCCCTACTCCTATAAACGGTATCCTGCCTGCTAACGCATCCCTTATCTGCTCTGCCACAGCTTGGCTTTTGGCCGCCAGCGCAGCGCCACTTAAGCCGCCCATTTCTTCGGCATATTGTTGGCCTTGCACCTCTGTTCTATCCAAGGTGGTGTTAGTGGCAATGAGTCCATCGATCTTGTTTTTGATCAAAGATTCGCACATGTCGACAATTTCTTTGGCACTAAGATCCGGTGCGATCTTCACTAAAATAGGCACATATTTATTATGCAGTTGCTGCAGTTTCTGCTGCTGGTTTTTCAGGCCAATCAACAAATTATCTAAGGCCTCACCATGCTGCAAATCTCGAAGACCTGGGGTGTTAGGTGACGAAATATTAACAGTGATATAACTGGCATAAGGGTAGACTTTGTTAAGACAAATTAAATAATCTTCGAGGGCCCCCTCTTCTGGGGTATCTTTATTTTTGCCAATGTTAATGCCAAGTACCCCTCGATATTTAGCCTTCTTAACATTCTCTAGCAGATTATCCACCCCCTTATTATTGAAGCCCATACGGTTGATTATGGCTTGTCCTTGGGGCAACCTAAACATTCTGGGTTTGTCATTGCCCAGCTGCGGTTTGGGGGTCACAGTGCCTATCTCGATAAAACCAAAACCCATGGCGGCAAACGCGTCTATACATTCGCCATTTTTGTCGAGTCCAGCGGCTAGCCCAACGGGATTCTTAAAGGTTATACCAAACACATCGACAGGTTTATCGACAATATTTTGCTGATAAATTGACTTTAAGAGGTTGTGCTGGCTGCGTTTAAGCCAGTTTATGCTGAAGTCATGGCTCCATTCTGGATCTTGTGTGAATAATAGTTTTTGGATAAGGCTATACATAACTTTCTCTTTAAATATAAAAAAGCCCCAAATTAAGGGGCTTAGCAAATTTTGTTTAATGATCAGTGGCTGGCATTAATGCTCAGCAACATCAACTCTCGAAGCGCCACCGAGAACTTGGCAAACTCATGGGTACTGCTGGTCTTAAATTCAGACATCATATGATACCAACGATCGAGTAATAATTGATTATTGTCCATCCAGGTTTTTAATATCACTTCGGCATCATCGCTGTTAGGCGATGCGTTGAGCAAAACACTGGTAATTGAGCGTTGTTGCCAGTCTAGCTCCTCGCGATATGAAGCACGTGCTAGCGCTTGCCAATGGTTACTCACCGCTTGTTTATCTATTTGTTCCAAGAACCAATGTAACTCTAATTTGGATCCTAATTTGAAGTACAAGTTAGCAGCTAATTTGATATCTCTTTTTTCAGTCGCGGCAATTTGTGCTAGGTCCATGCTCGGGAACATATTACTTAAGGATGCGACCTTGTAGGCTATGCCTGCTGGTACACCTTGTTTCGTTAGGGCTAAGCTCTTGTCTTCCAATTGCTGATACTCAGCTTCAACTAGGTAGGTCTGAATGTTACCAAATAGATCCTTAAAGGTAGAGCGATAGCTATCGATAGATCCTTGAATACTCAAGGCTTTGTTGCCATGGCGCAAATACCAACGAGCAGCACGGCGCATGGTTCGACGCATACTATCAAGCATGCCTATCTGTACTTTTGACGGGACCATATTGTCTAATTTTTCTACTTCTGCCCAAAGTAGTTCCATATCAAAAATGCCTTTAACTACGGCATAAGCGGTGGCTATCTCATCCACCCCTGCCCCGGTTTCTTCTTGTATTCTAAATACAAAGTTCATGCCCATATCGTTAATAATATTATTGGTCAGTTTAGTGGCAATAATTTCACTTCTTAGGGGATGATCTTGCATCTTCTTGACAAAGTTTTCTTGTAGTTTTCGTGGGAAAGCTTCAATTAATAATTTTGCATGATAAGGGTTATTGGTAATAGCAGGTATATTCAATTGTTCCTTCATTACCATTTTCCCATAAGCGATCAACACAGACAACTCAGGTCTGGTGAGGCCTCGAGACTTGGCCAGGCGGTCAGATATTTCGTCATCAGTAGGAATGAATTCTAACTCCCTGTTCAGATAACCTTCTCGCTCCAAGCCATGAATAAAACGAGTTTGTTCTCGTAATTGACCTACTCCGCCCAATTCGGATATGGAAATAGATTCGGTCTGGCGATAACAATCTTGGATCACCAAATCCCCTACTTCATCTGTCATTTCATACAACAAATTATTTCGTTGTTTAACGGTCATATCACCGTCGTTAACTAGGGAATTAAGCAAGATCTTGATATTCACTTCATTATCAGAGCAATCAACCCCACCCACATTGTCAATAAAGTCGGTGTTGACCTTACCCCCTATAGCAGCAAACTCAATTCTACCTAGTTGAGTCGTCCCTAAATTACCCCCTTCACCTATGACTTTGGCTTGTAACTCGTTGCCGTTAACCCGCACATCATCATTGGCCCTATCGCCCACTTCGGCATGGGTTTCTTTGGTACTTTTAACATAAGTCCCTATGCCACCATTCCATATAAGGTCAACGGGCATTTTTAACACATTATGGATCAGCTCATTTGGGGTCATAGTGGCTTGTTTAGTGCCCAACCATTTTTTCATTTCTACTGTGAGTTTAATGGACTTGGAGGAGCGGCTAAAAATAGCGCCCCCCTTAGATATGATAGAACGATCATAATCATCCCAACTCAAGGAGGGATTCTCGAATAATCGGCTACGCTCTTTGTAACTGGTCTCGATATTGGGATTTGGGTCGAAGAAAATATGTAGATGGTTAAAGGCACAAACCAACTTGGTATGGGTGGATAACAACATGCCGTTACCAAATACATCTCCCGCCATATCCCCTACTGCCACACAAGTGAAATCTGTGGTTTGACAGTCTTTGCCCATTTCCCGGAAGTGGCGTTTCACCGACTCCCAGGCACCTTTAGCGGTTATGCCCATTTTCTTATGGTCGTAACCTATGCTACCACCAGAGGCAAAGGCATCACCTAACCAGAAATTAAATTCATCTGAAATACCGTTAGCGATATCCGAAAAGGTGGCGGTCCCTTTATCTGCCGCGACCACCAAGTAGGCATCATCTTCATCTAGACGCACCACTTGTTTAGGATACACCACTTTTCCATCAACAATATTGTCGGTAATGTCTAACAAACTACGGATAAAGATCTTATAACATTCCTGGCCTTCTTTCTGGAAGGCTTCACGACCTTGATCCATGGGCAGGTTTTTACAAACAAATCCGCCTTTTGCGCCTACTGGCACTATCACAGTATTTTTAACTTGCTGGGCTTTGACTAGACCCAAGATTTCAGTCCTGAAATCTTCCTGTCTATCAGACCAACGTAATCCCCCTCTTGCCACTTTACCGCCGCGAAGATGGACACCTTCAATTCTAGGAGAGTAAACAAATATCTCAAACTTGGGCCTAGGCAGAGGCATATCAGGGATAAGCTCTGGCAACATTTTGTAGGATACGTAGGGCTTCTCGTTGCCAGCCTCATCCATTTGATAAAAGTTGGTCCGTAAAGTGGCAGAAATCAAATCCAGATAACGACGTATAATACGATCATCATCTAGGTTCGACACATTGTCTAACTGCTCTTTTATTTCACTTAAATTTTGTGCTTCTATTTTGCTATTACGTTTAATCTTAGGATCAAATTTTTGATGAAATAGCGCCACCAATAGTGTGGCGATGGCGGGATAGTTGGCCAAGGTATTAGCGATATAATCCCGACTAAATGAGCCCCCTATTTGACGCATATATTTAGCGTAAGAACGAAGAATAGTCACATTCCTGCCGGTCAAGCCTGCACCCAACACTAATCGGTTAAAGGGATCGTCCTCTAACGCGCCATACCAAACTTGGGAGAAAGCGGTCTGGAAAAGATGCTGTGCCCGATCCATATCCATATTGTTACCGGTTTTATGCAACATGGAGAAATCCATGATCCAATTCAGGTCACCTTCACTTGGACTCACCTTAAAGGGCCTTTCATCAATGACCCTTAATCCAAAGTTTTCCAACATGGGTAACACTGCCGACAAATGAATAGGTTCATTTTTATGGAAGAGTTTTAATTTCACGCCTTTGCTATCTGGCCCTTCTTCTTGGGGGCGATAAAACAACATATCTAAGGTGTGTTTGGTATTGAGCAATTCAAGTTTATCGATATCAACCAGAGCCGCACTCGGTAAGTTATATTCTTTGTAACTACTAGAGAAAGCATTCACGTAGCTTTGCTCTAACTTTTTACCTTTGGCTTCCCCATGATTAGCTCTAATGGTCGAGCCAAGTCTGTCGTCCCAGCTTTTATTCAATTCGATGATATTCTGTTCGATATCTTTCACTTTGTATTCCGCGTTATTGTTTTTAACTCTGGCAATATAATGTGTTCTTGCATAAACAGACTCCGAAAAATAAGTGGTAAACTCAACGTCTTGTTCACTTGAGAAAGACTTTTTAAGCAATTCTTGAGTATCTTTACGAAGTTGGGTGTTATAACGCTCTCTTGGCACAAAAACCATACAAGACACAAACCGGCCAAATACATCCTTACGCACGAACAGTCTAGAAATCCCTCGTTCTTGCATTTGGAATATGCCCAGCACAATTTGTGTAAGCTCGGCGACACTGGCCTGCAATAACTCATCTCTTGGATAGGTTTCGATAATATTCAGAAAGGCCTTATGGCCATGGGATCCAGGCTCAAATCCCGATAGTTTCGATATGGCTTTAATTTTTTCTTCTAATACCGGCAACTGAGTGGCACTACTATTATAAAATGAGGCGGAATAAAGCCCGATAAATCTATGCTCACCCACCACATTGCCTGCATCGTCAAAACGTTTGATACCCACATAATCCAGATAAGCGGGACGATGGACCCTTGAACGGGAATTGGTTTTAGTCAACATTAGCGGATTACGACTCAGGGCCTCTTCTCGCGCAGTAGCCGGGATATTTGACAACACCCTTTCCCGATCAGTTTTAGAGTTCCTCATTAATCCTAGGCTGGTGTCATTATCTGCCACCCACCGATAATCTCCCTCTATGCCCTTAGCATCGTAAGAACGATATCCCATTAAGGTAAAGTTGTGATCGTTTAACCATCCCAAAAATTTTTCTGTTTGCTTTTTATCATCGACCGTAATGGGACCTGGATTGCTTTTGAAATTTTTAATGATGTCCAGCAATTGGGTTCGCATTGGCTGCCAGTCCTGCACTGTCAAGGTCACATCTTTAACCACTGACATTAATTCATCACTGAGATTTTCTAAGGCAACTTTAGAGGTTTGGCGATCGACTTCAATTAGAAACACTGTCTGTTTTAAATGTTCCTTGTCTTGACTTGCCATGTCTTGGAAGCCCGTAAACTTATGTTCACTGTCCCGCGTTAGGCAGATAGGACTATGGATCAATAAATGGGCAGTGATCCCTTTTTTATTTAATGCCATGCGCACCGAATCCACCAAAAATGGCATATCAGTGACAATGATCTCGACTATGGTATGGGTACTTTGCCAGCCGTGTTTACCAATCTCAGGATTAAAGGCACGAATAAAAGGCTTATCCCCTTGATAGTCAAAAAATTTGTTCCACAGACTTAACGTGGCGCCATATAGGTCGTCATCACTTCTGGTATCGAGATCATCACGAGAAATATTTTTAAAGAGTGTCTTAGAAAAGTTGATTACCTGATCGACCTGCTTGGCCTCTATTTTTTTTGTTATGAGCTTAAAAACATTTTCAAGTAAAACTGAATGCTGATTATCTGCAACTGTCATGTGCTTACCCATTCTTTTGTAATGTTTTAATAGTAGTAGAGTTTGTTATCTGGTTTTGTCTTAACACTGTAACTGGATAAGGCAAAAGCCTGAGAGATATACAGTTTTTATAATCTTGTGTTCATTCTCGCTAAAATAAAGGCGCAATAAAAGGTTTATATTTACTTAATCTTAACAATTTGCATGGCAAGGCCAAAAACCTACCCCAACCACACCAATTAGCTTGCAGGTGTGACCACTTAGGCGACTCGTTGAAAAGATTTAAGCTTCTGCTTAGCATCTATTACTAGTTTGAATCTACCTTTAAGACCTTGGGGACTGACAAAGGGTCTTAAGTTTTTTATAGGGATCTGCACCCGTTTACCGCCGTCTTCTGTCATCACCACGCTATTGTGATCTGGCTCATAGAGCTTTTCACACAAATCGTAGCTCACTGACAAGGTAAAATAGAAGATTTGCATCCGCGGTGACCTCTATACCAAGCTCTTGGATATTTTTTCAAACAGGTCTTTACTTAAATTATCACTGTCTCCGATCCGCATTAACTGATGTCGCATCAATTCTTGCCTGTGTATATCCACTTTTTGCCACTGTATCAGCGGGGTGATGATCCTCGACGCCACCTGTGGATTAACTACATTGAGTTCAATCAGGTAATCGGCCACAAACTTATAGCCGCTACCATCCTTGTTATGAAAACCCAAAACATTAAAAAACGCGAAGCTACCCACTACAGAGCGAACCCTATTAGGATTGTTAATGGTAAATTGTTTGTGGGCCATTAATAGATTGAGACGAGATAGAATATCTGCACGCTCTGTGGTGGCGTGTAACGTAAACCATTTATCTAAGACTAAAGGGTCGTTCTGCCATTGATGTTCAAATTCTTCCATCAAGCTATCAAATAAGTCCAAGTCACCTGCTTGGGCTGCAGCCAATGCGGCCAGAGTGTCAGTCATGTTGTCGGCACTTCGAAACTGTTCCCGCAAGGCGCTACTGATGCCATCAGCATCGCTAATGCTTAAGTATTTCAACGATAAATTAGATATTTTTCGTTGCCCAACCTGCTGCTGGTTATAGGCATATTGGCTCTGCTGTGCCATCTTATAATGCTGTTGGAACTCACCGCTAAATTTTGTACCAAAGGCTTTTAGCAGTGATCTTCTTGAGTCGTATAACCCGTCTATATCTACTTTTTCAGATTGCTGAAATAGGGTTTCAAAGCTAGGTACGTTTAGGATCTCTGCTTTTAAAGACAAACTCAGTGCTGGATCAGCCAATACCTGAGCAAAAGCGGCCAAAGAATGGTCTAAGGATAAAGCCGGATCCTGGGCACTGCTCAGTCCATGTATACAGTCACTGAATAAACGTTGACCGGCGTCCCAACGGCTAAAATCATCCGGAGAGTCAGCCATAACTTTGCCTAGTTCGGCTATGCCATAGGGGTAGTTTAATTTAACAGGGGCACAAAAATCATGGAGTAAAGACGGCACAGGTTTACTGCTGATATCACTAAAATTAAAGATTTGAGTCTGATCTTTTAGTTCAAACTTATGTTGCAACTGTACTGGTTCACTGGGATCAGTAGTGTCATGTTTATCCACCAATAAGCTAAACGCCATAGGGATCAGCAATAAGTCCTTCTGTGACTGTTCAAAGGTCGCTGGATGCTTTTGACTAAAGGCAATCTGATAGGTGTTAAGTGTGGGATCATAGGTATCAGAGACATTAACAACAGGGGTGCCAGATTGACTATACCAAAGTCGAAACTGAGACAAATCCTTATTATTGGCATCTTCCATGGCTTGCACAAAATCATCACAAGTCACAGCTTGGCCATCAAATCGCTGGAAATAACAAGCCAATCCTTTAGCAAACCCGGCTTTGCCTAACAAGGTATGCATCATTCTTATGACCTCAGCCCCTTTATCGTAGACTGTGACCGTATAGAAATTATTCATTTCTATCACTTCATCTGGACGGATAGCATGTGACATGGCACTGGCATCCTCGGCGAACTGATGCTGCCTAATAACCCGTACATTCTTGATACGATTGACCACAGGGTCTGACATGTCGGCACTAAATTGTTGATCACGAAACACAGTCAAGCCTTCTTTCAGACTCAGTTGGAACCAGTCTCTGCAGGTGACTCTATTGCCTGTCCAGTTATGAAAGTACTCATGGGCTATTACCGCCTCAATATTAAAATAATCTTCATCGGTGGCGGTAGCAGGATCGGCCAACACAAATTTACTGTTAAAGACATTGAGCCCCTTATTTTCCATGGCTCCCATATTAAAAAAGTCTACTGCTACTATCATGTAGACATCTAGATCGTACTCTAAATTAAATTCGGTTTGGTCCCATTCCATGGCCTTTTTTAAAGAATCCAGAGCATGTTGCCCCCTGCCCGTCATCCCCTTGTCCACAAATAGCTGTAGGTCGACCTTGCGTCCAGATTGGGTGACAAAATGGTCTGCCAGTAAATCAAAGTCTCCGGCCACCAAAGCGAATAAATAACAAGGTTTCTTAAAGGGATCAGACCATTTAACCCAATGTTTGTTATTGTCTAACTGGCCAGAAGCGACATTATTACCGTTAGATAACAAGTAAGGAAATTGCTGCCGGTCAGCAATAACAGTGACATCATAAATAGATAAAACGTCAGGCCTGTCGAGAAAATAGGTGATCCTGCGAAAACCTTCTGCTTCACACTGGGTGCAAAACGCCCCGGCTGACAAATACAAACCTTCTAAACTAGAGTTGTCTTGTGGATTGATCAGGTTATGGATCTGTAATTCAAATTGGCTTTCTTGGGTATTGATAGTCAAAGAGCTAGCAGTAACTTGATGATCTATGTGCAGGCTTTGGTTCAGGTGTACAGAAACCAACTCCATCTGCTCACCGTCTAACACTAAGGCTCTATTATGTTGGCCATTGCGCACTACTTGTAACTTACTTTTAACCAAAGTGGCTGTGGCGTCTAAGGTAAATTCCAAATCAACCTTGGTGATGAGAAAGTCTGCGGCTTGGTAATCGGCTCTGCGCTTTACTGTAGGGGATTCAATGGACATCAACGCCTCAATATTTAACTGTTATGGTGCAATCTAACCCAAAAAAGACGAGCGGTATTAAGCTGCATCTTCATTGAGTTTGGGGGGAGTAATACGTAATATTTTTATACCCACGTAGGCGTAGATAACGGCTAACACTGGGTTAATAATATTAAAAAACGTATAAAAAATGTAATCTAAAGGATTCACGGCTAATACACCATGCATGTAAACACCACAGGTATTCCACGGTATTAGCGGCGACGTTAAGGTGCCACCATCTTCTAAGCTGCGAGACAAATTAAGTTGATGTAAACCCCGTTTCTCAAATTCATTTTTATACATACGACCAGGCATCACTATGGCCATATATTGATCCGCTGTGATTAAGTTGGTGCCTATACAGGTTAATATGGTGCGACTGATCATGTCGCCGGCAGTGGTGGCACCTTTTAAAAAGGCACTGACCACACGTTTAAGCAAACCAACTTTCTCCAGCACCGCACCAAAGGTTAGCGCACACATGATTAACCATATGGTATTTAACATGCTCGACATACCGCCGCGACTCAGCAAACTATTGAGTGTGTCGCTAGAGGTAGAAAAAGCTACGCCATCAAAAAGCGCGGTCCAGACCACCATAATGGCACCTTGAAATTCGTTGACACTTTTATCTGCCAAGGATTGGATCACTTCTCCTTGAAACAGTGCTGCCCACAACCCACCCATTAGGGCGCCAATGGCCACTGCCGGGAAAGCCGGTACTTTTTTCATGGCCATGCCTAATAATATCACTAGGGGGATCAATAAGTGCGGGCCTAAGGTAAACTCTGTCTCTAGTAACAGCTGCATCTCCTCAATACCTTGGGCATTGCCTTGATGTTCGCTACCCAAACCAATCAATACAAACAAAATTAGGGTGATGACAATACTAGGTACTGTGGTCCACAACATATATTGAATATGCTCAAATAAATTAGTCCCTGCTATTGCGGGGGCCAAATTAGTGGTTTCGGATAAGGGTGAAATCTTATCGCCAAAATAGGCACCGGATATGATGGCGCCCGCGGTGATCGCTTCTGACATGCCCATGCCTATTGCTACCCCCATTAGCGCCACCCCTACTGTGGCGGCAGTGGTCCATGAACTGCCTATGCTCATGGCTACAATGGCACAGATCAAACAGGTTGCGGCATAAAATATCGAGGGATTAAGCAGCTCTAATCCATAATAAATCATGGTCGGCACAGTGCCAGACAGCATCCATGTGCCGATCAGTGAACCCACTGCCAAGAGTATTAAGATTGCCCCTAAGGAGCGGGAAATACCTGTGACTATGCCTTGCTCAATATCATCCCAGCTATAGCCATTCTTCATACCGATAATGGCGGTGATACCCATAGCAATCAATAAGGCGATTTGGTTAGGGCCAAAAGAGGAATTATCTTTGAAAAGGTAAACTGAAGAGCCCAGTAAAATGATCAATACAAAGATTGGGAATAATGCATCCGCTAATGAGGCTTCTTTTTTTTGTTTTTCTATGGTCATTTTGTTCCCAATATCAGGGTAGTAGGTGGACCTAAACGATTATCGACAAGTAGAACATCACGAATATGACAACGGGGCATACAAAACGTACATACCAAGGCCAAATTTTCCAAAATATACTGTGCTGTGCATTGGCGTTGCCCTGCTTGAGTTCGATTAAGATATTATCCCTTTTCCATACCCATCCGGCAAATATACACAATACTAAACCTAATAAGGGTTGACTGTACTTGGTCGTCAGATCTATCACTAAACCAAATAGCGAGTCCATATTAAAGGCTATGGTGGTGCTGATGGCAAAGACTATTGAGGTTAAAATCCACACTGCCCTTTTACGACCGACCCCTTTGCTTTCTACTACATAAGCCACAGGTACTTCAAGCATAGAGATGGACGAAGTGAGCGCCGCGATCAACATCAATGCAAAGAACACTGTCGCCACATATAGCCCTGCGCTGCCCATAGTTTCGAAAAGCGAAGGCAATACCGCAAATATTAAATTTGGCCCCTCAATCAAGGTACCATCATCGGCAAAGATCTGTACCCCATTGTGCAGTGCCACATACATGGCTGGAATAATTAGCATGCCTGCTAAGATGGCCACAGCAATATCCACCAAGGCCACAGAGGCGCCTAAGCTCGGTAAGTTTTCATTTTTACTCACATAGGAGCCGTACACCAGCATGGTGCCCACACCCAATGACATGGAAAAGAACGCTTGTCCCATCGCATTGATCAATAACTGAGGATCCATTATCAAACTGAAATCAGGCAATAAATAGGCTTTCCAACCCGCTGACGCTCCTTCGAGGGTTGCCACATAGAGGATAAGCAGGGTAATAATGACAAATAAGGCGGGCATTAATCGTACTGACCAACGCTCAATACCTTGACTGACGCCCCCTGTGACTATGCTAGCGGTAAGACCCAGAAATACCCCAGAAAATAGAATATCCCTAGTATAAGAAGAAGTGATAAGCCAAGCAGAAATAGACTCTTGGCCAAAAATATTAGTGAGGCTCTGGAAAAAGTGGGCCAACATCCAGCCTGCCACCAAAGCGTAAAAGGATAAAATCAATGACACAGTAATAAAGCCCCACACGCCCGTAGCGCGCCCTAGCTTACTACCAGAAATTTGGCCTAAAGCATCCACCATGTTAGCCCGCGTTGCGCGCCCTATGATAAGTTCCGCCATTAACACCGGATAAGCCAGTACAAAGGCTAATAGAATATAAACTAACACAAAGGCGGCACCGCCATTGCTGGCAACTTGTGTGGGAAAACCCCAAATATTGCCTAAACCAACAGCGGAGCCAGCTGCAGCTAATACAAATCCTAATCGAGATGAAAACTCTCCACGTGCACTCATTTGCTGCCCTTTAATCTTCTTATTTTAACATTTGATAGCGGCGGCCAATACGTTTTAGCGTATTAAGCAATCTTCTGCAGTTTATTTGCTGTTAATAACAAATTTGCCAGCGGCCAATACGTCATAAGTAATGTTTGCGGCTTCCTCTAAGAAGGGATCAAGTTCGTCCAGAGCCTCCGGAAGATCGTCTAAATTATCAACCTTTTCAAGGCCTAAACGCCCTAACCTTTCGTTAGTACGCATTAAGTTCAGTTGTTCATTCTCGACTTTTTCTTGCAAACGTTTTGACTCTACAAGAGAAATTGTTTTGTCTTCTTTTTTAACCTTGTAGCGAATAATATCTTCGTAAATGTAATTAAATTCTTTCTTTATTCGTTGCTGATGCTTTTCGCTTAAGCCTTTAATACGGCTTTTGTTGTCACTAAAAGTGGTGTAATTAGCTCGAGCAATGCTATCCCAGGGCAGAGCGTTATCTTCTTGGCTTTCGCCCCAATCTTTGTGATCAATAACCGAAGGAAACAATATGTCAGGTATAACGCCCTTATGCTGAGTGCTACCACCATTAATACGGTAAAATTTTGCAATGGTAAATTGCACGCTACCTAAGGGATTGTCATACAGATCATATATCCGTCCCAACGGCCTATGTTGCTGCACTGTGCCTTTACCGAAAGTTTGCTCACCCAATATTAGACCCCGGTTATAATCTTGCATCGCCGCCGCAAAAATTTCTGAGGCAGAGGCACTATAACGATCCACTAGCACAGTGAGGGGACCATGATAAGACGTTTTACCATCGACATCTTGTTCCAAACGAATGCGCCCTGCGCCATCACGGATCTGCACCACTGGTCCTCTATCGATAAACAAACCAGACAACAAGGTGGATTCTGTGAGTGAGCCTCCACCATTGCCCCGCAGGTCCACTATTAGTCCTTCAATCCCTTCTTCGGTCAAGCGAGTGATTTCTTTTTTCACGTCTTTATGCAAATTATTGTAAAAAGAGGGAATAGAGATCACGCCCAACTTTTGATCTTTGTTAGGGCCGTCTTTGGGTATATACACCTCAGATTTTGCTGCTCTGTCTTCTAGCTTGATTTTATCTCTGGTTAGTGTCACCACTTCAGGCACTGAAGATTTTGATGAACCTTTAACGACTTGGAGCTTAACCACACTGCCTTTAGGTCCTTTGATCAGTTCCACGACTTCGTCTAAACGCCAGCCTATTACATCAACAAATTCTTCTTGATCCTGAGCAACGCCAATGATTTTATCTTCTGGCTTAATTTTCTGTGACAGATCGGCCGGACCACCAGGCACCACACTGCGGATAGTGGTGTAGTCGTCTTCACTTAACAAGACTGCGCCTATGCCCTCGAAAGACAAATTCATTTCCATTTGGAAACGCTCGGCATTACGGGGTGACAAATAGCTAGTGTGGGCCTCAACACTTCTTGCAAAAGCATTCATAACAACCTGAAACACATCTTCACTAGAGGATTGAGACAAACGTTTAATGGCTCTCTCATAACGTTTTGTCAGTAGTTCTTGGGTTTTTGCCCAGTCTTTGCCCGCAAGCTTTAAGTTTAAAGCGTCATATTTGACCCTTTGCCGCCACAGTTCGTCTAATTCAAGGGTATTACTGGCCCACTGTGCATCTTCTCGATCATAAATAAAGCTGTCGTTCGCTAACTCAAAGTTGAACTCTTTATCTAACAGCGTTAAGGCATAAATATAACGTTCGGCTCGTCTTTGCATATTTAATTGATAAATATCGTAGGCAATACTCAAATTACCCCGTTCTATGGCATCGTCAAACTTAGTGCTATAACTTGAGAACTTGGCGATATCCGCGGCCGTAAAGACATTGCGGTTAAAATCGAGGGAACGAAGGAAGCGGTTAAATATTTTATCTGACAGTTGATCATCTAAATCAATTTGTTTGTAGTGGGCCCTTAGAAACTGGGACGAGATCCTTTTTGCCGCAGCAACATGCTGAGACTCTTGGCTTAGTACCGGTATATCTTCAATGCTTACACTGCTTTCAATGGCGACTGCACCTGTACTGGCAACAACCAGCATGGATAACATTGACATACGAATTGATTTAATCATCTATTCACCTCTTTAAACGAGCTAACCGTAAGTTTTCCAATTGAACTTTGACCACCATACCTGTATCAAGTTGCACTTGTATGCCATCTTTGTTCACCGCTGAGATAGTCGCAGGCATGGGACTCTTACCAATTTTCACAGTCACTGCTGTTCCCACTGTGATCTGTTCTTCATTCAAACGCTGTGCCGGCTGTGGTTTTGGCTTAGTGCTTTCTTTCACCACGTCTTTGCTGGTTTTTTTAGACGAGGGCTTGAACTTAGGCACGTCTTTAGTTTTCAACGGCTTTTTGGCTTCTGCTGCTAAAGCTTGCTGAGCTTTGCGCTTCTGTGCTACTTTTTCCTTGCTCTCATCTAATTGTTTCTTAGCATGTTCAACATGCTCATCTTCAATAACGGCTACATCTTTGCCATCGAGATCGACTCTTTGTACCCCTTTCTTAACACAGTGCAGATAGCGCCAGCTGTTAGTGTAGTGCCGTAATGATGAACGTAACAGTGTTTTACTGACACGCTCCTCATTCTCCAGCTGTTGGGCCAAGTCTTGAAATATGCCAATTTTGAGAGGTTTAGCCTCACCACTGAGGCTAAAACAAGCGGGAAAGGTTTCAACCAAAAAGTTAATAACTTCTTTGCTGTTTGAAAATTTTTGTGGAGTATCCATTTAGTCTTCTAGTTGTCTTGTTATCGTGGTTCTAGGTGCTCATCATCCCAAGTTGCTAGAAGTTGGTCAACCCAGTCATACAAATCATCTTCATCTATATCGAGTAAATGACGATCTTCTCGCCAATTTTCCCAAATATATTGGATCATATTCTCTAAAGTACGAGAATTGATGTCTTCGTGTGCCTTTTCATAAAGCATATGTAAAATGGAATTAATGCGATCAGTCGCCTCTTGTGCTCTTTCATCCCAAAAATCCATATCATCTGTGGTGGCCAATGCCACATGAATATCAACCATATGTTTCATATTATAAAGTGCCTTGTAATATCTGTACGATTTGACTGAGTCCGGCTTCATCGACTTGATCGAATCGGTTAATAGCTGGACTGTCTAAATCTAAAACTCCAAGCAGTCTCTGCTGACTATCTACAATAGGCAAGACTATTTCAGAATTAGATGCACTGTCACAGGCGATATGTCCTGTAAATTGATGTACATCCTGAACAATTTGAACTTTATTCTCTGCGGCTGCGGTCCCACACACCCCTTTTCCAAGAGGAATGCGAATGCAAGCTGGCTTGCCATGAAAAGGTCCCAATACCAATTGCTGATCCTTAAGTAAATAAAAACCCGCCCAATTAACCTCTGGCAGAGCCCAATACAGTACCGAACTAATATTGGCCATATTGGCTATTCTATCTTTTTCACCTGACATTAGAGCAGTGACTTGCTGTAACACTTCGCCATAGAGTTGTTGTTTATTTAGCACCATGTATGTAACGCCTAAAAATATTAGCGAGTAAGGCGTTTGCCGCCTTATTCTTTCAGTGTGGGCTGTGCCAACGCAAACACCACTTTAACTTGTGCTTGGGTGGACATTTCTCCTGCTTCATAACTGCTATCAGCGCTAACTTCGCGCATACGAGCATATAATTTGGGTGATTGTGACACCAGCTGCTCTGATATGGCTATCACTTGGCCTAAATTCAAGCCTAACACCTTAGCCATATCACTGGCTTTATCTCGTGCGTTAACTAATGCGTCCCGTATCGCCTGTTGTTGATTTTCTGCGGCTTGACTACTGCTATAGTTAAAACCGTCGATTCGATGCACGCCAATTTTCAACATAGCATCGATGGCTTGATCATACTGAGCCAAGTTGTCGAGCATAATGCTAATGCTGCGGCTCAACATAAAACCTCGTTGAACGTGCACCTTGCCCGTGTATTCAAGCCATGGATTAAATTGCACCCGCAATGATTGAATGGCTTTTCTTGGTACCCCTAGGTCCACCAACACTTGGATAATATTTTTACTTTTATCACCGATAAGTTGATTCAATTTACTGGCAACTTGGCCTTTTTGTTGCAGATGAACCACAAAACTAAACCTATCGGGTACCGACACGACATTAGCTAAACCCAGCACATCAATTTGTCTGTTATCTATTTGTAAAATATTATTGTGAGCACTGGCCTGAGCCATACCCAACAACAGTAATAAAATACTTAATCTAGTCATATCTCTCTCCTATTTATCAGCGCCCGAGACTAATGGATGGGCATGAATTGCTTTTAAGCAATGATTAATTTTGTTAATGGCTAATACTATCAAGGGGAATGCGCACTTGGCCTTCCATTAAAACTCTGGCGCTGCGGCTCATACTAACCTGACTCACCGACCATTGACCTTGTTCACAGCCCGTGAGTGCACCCACTTTTAAGGTACCTGAAGGATGGCCAAAAACCACTGAATCCCGTTTGCCGCCTCCAGCAGCATCATTGACTACAGTACCGGGTATGGCCGCCGCTGTGCCTATGGCCACAGCGGCAGTGCCCATCATGGCATGATGCAATTTGCCCATAGATAAGGCTCTCACAGCCAGATCAATTTGTGCTTGTTTAATCAATACACCGCTAGAGCTAGTGTAATCTTTTGGTTTTGCTACAAAAGCAATCTTAGGGGTATGTTGGCGCTGTGTTGCTTGCTCTATGTCACTGATCAGACCCATTTTTAATGCGGCATAAGCGCGGATTTTTTCAAACTTAGCTAAAGCGTTAGGGTCCGTATTGATGACATCCTGTAATTCTGTGCCGAGATAACCTAGGGCTTGTGCATTCAAAAACACAGTAGGAATGCCCGCATTAATCATAGTCACAACAAAACGACCGACTTCTGGCACCTCTAATGTTTCTGCTAGCAAGCCGGTGGGAAACATGGCTTCGCTGGCATCCACTGGCTGCATAAAGTCTACTTTTACTTCCGCAGCTGGAAAAGTAACGCCATCTAACTGGAAATCGCCGGTTTCTTGTACTTCACCATTGGTAATAGGCACGTGGACAATAATAGTCTTACTGATATTGGCTTGCCAAATACGCACTTTGACCACACCATTTTTCACGATACGCTCAGGATCAAGTAGTCTATTGCTGATGGCAAAAGAACCCACAGCGGCAGTCAAGTTGCCACAATTGCCGCTGTAATCAACAAAGGGTTTATCTATAGCAATTTGCCCAAATAGGTAGTCAACATCATGTTTGGTGTCGAGACTCTTACTGACAATCACCGCTTTGCTAGTACTAGAGGTCGCCCCTCCCATACCATCTGTATGTTTGGCATAGGGATCGGGGCTGCCTATTACTCTTAACAATAAGCTATCTCTAGCGGCACCGGCTGTTTGAGCGGCAATAGGTAAATCCAACAAGCTAAAAAATACTCCTTTACTGGTGCCTCCGCGCATATAAGTGGCGGTGATCTTTTGCTGAGGTTTATGTAACATATCTGGCTCCTTATGACTCGCTAGACTCTAAGAAATCTTGGGCAAAGCGCTGTAACACACCACCGGCATCATACACTCTGACTTCTTCTGCTGTATCTAAGCGGCAGATCACTGGTACTTGCACCACTTCTTGGTTTTTACGGGTCATGATTAGGGTCAAGATAGCCCCTGGTGAGCAGTCACCTCGTACATCGAAGGTTTCAGTGCCATCTATATTTAGGCTCTTGCGATCCGTGTTTTTTTCAAACTCAAGGGGTAACACGCCCATGCCGACTAGGTTAGTACGGTGTATACGTTCAAACCCTTGAGCCACTATCACTTCCACCCCGGCTAAGCGAACGCCTTTGGCCGCCCAATCCCTTGATGAGCCTTGGCCATAGTCGGCGCCAGCGATAATAATTAAGGGTTGTTTACGCTGCATGTAGATCTCTATTGCCTCCCACATACGCATCACTTTTCCTTCCGGCTCTAATCTTGTCAATGAACCTTGTTGTACTTGGCCATCTTGTACCGCCATTTCATTGAGTAATTTAGGGTTGGCAAAGGTCGCGCGCTGAGCGGTTAAATGATCCCCTCTATGGGTGGCATAGGAATTAAAATCCTCTTCCGGCACGCCCATTTTGTGTAGGTATTCTCCCGCCGCGCTGTCTAGCATAATGGCATTAGAGGGAGACAGGTGGTCGGTAGTAATATTGTCACCCAAAACGGCTAAGGGTCGCATATTGGTGTTGCTTCTAATGCCGGCTAACGCCCCCTTCCAGTATGGAGGACAACGGATATAGGTGCTTTGTGGTCGCCAATCATATAGGGGACTCAAAGCGGACTCAACTGTGCCTAAATCAAACATAGGGGTGTAAATCTTTTTGAATTGCTCAGGTTTAACACAGGCACTGACCACTGCATCTATTTCTTCATCACTGGGCCAAATATCTTTTAATCTTATGGGCTGGCCGTCTTGAGCTAGGCCTAACACATCATTCTCGATATCAAAGCGAATGCTGCCCGCTATAGCATAGGCCACGACTAGAGGCGGCGAGGCTAAAAACGCTTGTTTAGCAAAAGGGTGAATACGCCCATCAAAGTTCCGATTGCCCGATAACACAGCGGTAGAATAGAGATCCGTTTCTACTAATTCTTGTTGGATGGCCGGATCCAAAGCCCCACTCATGCCGTTACAGGTCGTGCACGCATAGCCCACTATACCAAAGCCCAACTTTTCCATTTCGCCTAACAGATTAGCTTCTTGTAGATACAACTTGGCGACTTTAGAGCCCGGTGCAAAAGACGTTTTCACCCAAGGTTTTGCCACTAGCCCCAATTTATTGGCATTCCGAGCCATGAGCCCCGCAGCGACCACATTACGCGGATTACTGGTGTTGGTGCAACTCGTAATAGCGGCAATGATCACCGCTCCGTCTGGCATCTTGCCAGGCTTTGAGTCGAACTTGCCCGCAATGCCCTTACTGACTAGATCTTCTGTGGCTACCCGCCTGTGGGGGTTAGATGGGCCCGCCAAATTGCGCCCTACGCTAGATAAGTCGAATTCTAGCACCCGCTTATATTCAACTTCGAGTAGATCATCGGCCCAAAGCCCAGTATGTCGAGCATAGGTTTCGACTAATTCAATTTGTTCAGGTTCACGGCCGGTAATTCTCAAATAATCGAGGGTTTGTTGATCGATATAAAATAAACCTGCCGACGCACCATATTCTGGGGTCATATTAGCAATAGTGGCACGATCGCCAATACTTAATGCGGCCACCCCTTCACCAAAGAACTCTAAATAAGCAGAAACCACTTTTTGATCACGTAAAAACTCGGTGATGGCCAACACTATATCTGTGGCGGTAATCCCCGATTGACGCTTGCCTGTCAGCTTAACCCCTATGATATCTGGTAGACGCATCATAGAGGGGCGACCTAACATCACAGTTTCGGCTTCTAAGCCTCCCACACCTATGGCTATCACCCCTAAGGCGTCAACGTGTGGGGTGTGACTGTCGGTACCGACACAGGTATCAGGAAATGCCACGCCATCACGGAGTTGTATAACAGGAGACATCTTCTCGAGGTTTATTTGGTGCATAATGCCGTTGCCAGCGGGGATCACATCGACGTTCTTAAAGGCACTTTTAGTCCATTCGATAAAATGAAACCTGTCTTCATTGCGTCGGTCTTCAATGGCTCTATTTTTATCAAAAGCATTGGGATCATCGCCGCCATGCTCAACGGCTAGAGAATGGTCGACTATTAGCTGAGTCGGCACCACTGGGTTCACTTTTGCTGGATCACCTCCCTGCTCGGCTATGGCATCACGCAAGCCTGCCAAGTCGACCAAAGCCGTTTGTCCGAGAATATCATGACATACCACACGAGCCGGATACCAAGGGAAATCCAATTCTTGTTTTCCATAGATGATTTGTTCCAAGTAAGGAGTCAAAACACTAGACTCACATTTACGCACCAGTTGCTCTGCTAATACCCTAGAGGTGTAGGGCAATTTGCTAAAGGAATGGGGGCAAATGGCTTCAATTGCGCCACGACTATCGTAATAATCAATAGTCAAACCGCCTATTGAGTAGCCAGGAAGAGGTTTACGGTGTTGGTAGTTCATAGAGCCATCCAAAGAATAAAAAGCAAAAATCAGGTCGAGTAGACCCTCGACCTAGAGAAATATAAACTGGCGTTTTAGCGCCGTTCAATAGCCACCACTGTGCGCGGCTCGCTACCTATATAATCGGCGCTGGGGCGAATGATACGGTTATTCGATCTTTGCTCCATGATATGAGCCGCCCAACCTGTTAATCGTGAACAGACAAAAATAGGGGTAAATAAAGGGGTTGGAATGCCCATAAAGTGGTATGCAGAGGCATGGAAAAAATCGGCGTTACAAAACAATTTTTTACTGTCCCACATAAATTCTTCACAGGCTACAGATATATCGTACAAGGCGCTATCGCCAAATTCCTCAGACAATTTTTGTGACCAGGCCTTAATAATCACGTTACGAGGATCAGACTCACTATAGATGGCGTGACCAAAGCCCATTATCTTTTCTTTGCGCTCTAACATGCCGGCCATTTGTACCTTGGCATCGGCGGGGCTGCTGAACATTTGGATCATTTCCATCGCCGCTTCATTTGCACCGCCATGTAATGGCCCTCGTAATGAACCAATGGCCCCGGTAACGCAAGAATACATATCAGACAAAGTAGAGGCACAGACTCGAGCGGTAAAGGTTGAAGCATTAAACTCATGCTCTGCATAAAGAATAAGAGACACATCCATGACGTTTTTGTGCAGTGCAGATGGGCTTGAGCCACTCAACAACGCTAAAAAATGACCGGCAATAGAGTCTTCATCGGTTGTACAATCAATCTCCACTGAGTCATGGCTGTAACGATACCAAAAACACATGATGGCTGGGAAAGCCGCTAACAGGCGATTGGCTGCACATTGCTGCTCAGAAAAGTCATTCTCAGGCTCCAGGTTACCCAAAAACGAACAACCGGTGCGCATGACATCCATAGGGTGAGTGTCCTTTGGGATGAGCTTTAGCAGCGCTTTTAAAGCATCTGGCAGATCCCTTTTACTGGCAAGATCAGCTTTATATGTCACTAGTTGTGTCTGGCTGGGTAGCTCGCCATTAAATAACAGATAAGCCACTTCTTCAAAGCTGGCGTTTTCCGCCAGATCGGCCACATCGTAACCACAATAAGTCAGGCCTGAACCTGATTTGCCCACAGTGCATAATGCTGTTTCGCCTGCGCTTTGGCCTCTAAGACCCGCTCCACTGAGTTTTTTATCCGACATAATATGCTCCAAAACTATAGATTGTTCTTGCTGCTCATCACTTATTTGCCACACAACAAGAAAGATTAAATTGAATACCAGACAGGCTGGTGTTTTTTATTGGATTATTTATTTTTCCCTTCAGAAAACAAGGAGTCGAGTTTTTGTTCATAGTCGTGATAACCCAGATAATCATATAAATCCATACGGGTTTGCATGCTATCTACCACAGCTTTTTGATCGCCATCTTGCAGAATATGCTGATATACCTTCTCGGCCGCTTTATTCATAGCTCTAAAGGCGCTCAGGGGATAGAGCACCATGTCAGCCCCCCAGGCAGCCAGCTGGTCTTTATTCCATAATTCAGTTTGGCCAAACTCGGTAATATTTGCCAATATTGGCACTGATAATGCCTCACTAAATGCACGATAATGTTGTTCTGTTTGTACCGCTTCAGCAAAATGCCATCAGCCCCCGCTTCGACATAGGCTTTTGCCCGCTCGATTGCCGCGGTAAGTCCTTCTTGGGCAAAGGCGTCGGTGCGAGCCATAATAAAAAAGTCTGGATCGATGCGCGCGTCCACCGCTGCTTTGATCCGGTCGACCATTTCAGCGGTAGATACAATTTCTTTATTGGGCCGATGTCCGCAACGTTTCTGGGCAACTTGATCTTCCATATGTACTGCGGCCGCTCCCGCTTTTTCCATGTCGCGGATAGTTTTGGCTATATTGAATGCCCCACCCCATCCTGTGTCTATATCAACCAATAAGGGTAAATCACAAGCCGCAGTAATGCGCTGCACATCCACCAACACATCATTTAATGATGTCATGCCTAAATCAGGTAAACCATAAGATGCATTAGCGACCCCGCCACCTGAAAGATAGATGGCTTTATGGCCTATTTTTTTAGCCATAATAGCGCTATAGGCATTGATGGTACCGACTATTTGTAAAGGTTGCTGTTGGCTAAGGGCTTGACGAAAGTCTTTTCCAGCTGAGTTCATAATGTATTCATCCGTTTTTCGACGTTTTTTCGGGAAGCAGAAATATGTCGACGCATTAATATTTCTGCAAGCTCACCATCTTTATCTTCGATGGCCTGAATAATATTGTGGTGTTCACTAAAGGCTCTTTTAGCCCTAGAGCTGGCCATACCAAACTGATATCGGTACATACGTACCAAATAATACAATTCTTCGCATAGCAGTCGAATTAGCATTTTATTGGCGCTGCCTAAGACAATTAGAAAATGAAAATCAAGGTCTCCTTCTTGCTGAAAATAGGCTTGGCCTTGTTGCAGTGATTCGTTTTTTTGATGTTGTGCCAGTAAGTCTTTTAATTCCATTAGCTGCGCCGGCGTCATGTTTTCTGCGGCCAATCGACAGGCCATGCCCTCAAGGGATTCTCTGACCCTAAACAGTTCGAGTAGCTGAGATGTGGATAAAGTCACCACTCGATAACCAATATTTGCCTTTCGCTCTAACAAACCACAGCCTTCGAGTCGAGATAGCGCATCTCGCAAGGTGCTACGGCTAATTTCGTATTCTTTGGCTAACTCAGGTTCACTTAATTTGGTATTAGTCGCGACTTGGCCTTCAACAATACGCTGACGTAGGTGCGTAAAAACAGCATCAGCACGAGTGGTAGCAGGAGGTGGTTGCATAAAAAGAACACGCCTATTGTCGACAATTTTTGGGTTGCAAACAAGCTACTTGTATTTAACACAACTTGCAAGCTCAAATTGTCGACAATGCTTGATTTGACCCCTAAGGATTAACAGCAGAACCTAGCTTAATAACCCCTTTTTTGTCTGTATTTACCCCGTACAGACTTGCCCAAGAGAGACGGATACCCCAGCGGCCAAGAAGCTTCAGTAGTGGAGTCACTTGGATTTAAGACTATGACAGCCCTAACACGGCCTTAAGTGATGCAACACAATAATCGACATTTTTTATATTTGAGCCACAGCCCATTAGGCCTATACGCCAAACCTTATTGGCTAAAGGACCCAATCCAGCGCCAATTTCTAAATTATACTCACTGAGCAACCTATTTCGTACCTGTGCATCGTCAATGCCCTGGGGGATTTTAACCATATTCAATTGTGGTAATCGATATTGTTGTGCTACCACAAATTCCAAACCTAACTTTTCTAGGCCTGACCTTAAGGCCAAATGGTGCTGTTGATGCCGTTGCCAAGACTGCTCTAACCCTTCATTGTGTAAAATCAACAGTGCTTCATGCAAGGCGTAGATGCTATTCACTGGCGCAGTATGATGATAAGCCCGTTTATTGCCTTCTCCCCAATATCCCATCACCAGCTCCATATCTAAAAACCAGCTTTGCACTGCAGTCTTACGCTGTTTTATTACGGCTATGGCCTGTTCACTAAATGACACAGGTGACAAACCCGGCACGCAAGACAAACACTTTTGTGTACCTGAATAAATAGCATCAATTTGCCATTTGTCTACTTGCAACTCACTGCCCCCTAAAGAGGTCACCGCATCAACAATCGTTAAACAATCATAGTCTTTAGCTAATTTACACAGGGCTTGGGCGTCATTTAACACACCAGTGGAGGTTTCTGCATGTACAAACGCTAAGGCTTTAGCATCTGGATTGGCCTGTAAGGCCTGTTGTACTTTATTTAAATCCGTTGGCTTGCCCCAGTCATCGTGGATCATAATGGCTTGGGCACCACATCGCTGCACATTTTGTTGCATACGTCCACCAAACACGCCATTTTGGCAGACTATGACTTTATCCCCTGGTTCTAGCAAATTTACAAATACCGCTTCCATACCGGCCGAACCCGGAGCGGATATAGGCATAGTCAGAGTATTGTTGGTTTGAAAGGCATATTGCAATAATGACTTTACTTCATCCATCAGGTGCACAAACATTGGATCAAGGTGACCAATAGTGGGTCGCGACAGCGCACTTAATATTTGGGGATAGACATCTGAAGGCCCAGGCCCCATTAGCACCCGTGACGGCGGTGAAAATGATTTGAACTGCGTTTGCATAAGCCATTCCTAGCTAAAATATATCATGCCTAATCTTTACAGTAATAGTGCTTTGCTACAAGGGCAGCATAGTCAGCATAAACAGTAAAAATAATGCTGAATAAAAAATAAAAGCACCAGAAGAAAAGCGACGGATAAAAAAAACACCTTTGCAGGCTGGCCATTTTTCTTTATCTATATGAATTATATATAGATAAAAAATATGATGAAAATGCCTAGTGGTTAGCCCAATATTTGTTCTACAATTGGAGATTGAGATCTATGATTTTTTATTTTTTCAAGTGGTAGTTAGCGTTAGGTCCTATGTAGGACCATTCCCCTAAGCCCGAACTAGCAATAGTATCGGGCATTTTTTTATTTAGTATCACCTTATTCAACTAACTTTAATTGCTCAGAAAAACGCTGAGCATTTTCCACATAATGCTGGGCCGATTGCTCCAACATTTTCTTCTGTTGTGGGCCAATAGCTTTAATCACTTTGGCTGGAGAGCCCATCACTAATGAGCCATCGGGTATTTGCATGTTTTCAGTGACCAGACTGTTGGCGCCAATTACGCAGTGCTTGCCGATTTTAGCGCCGTTGAGCACCACAGCATTGATACCGATCAAACAATAATCACCAATTTCACAACCATGTAACATCACTTTATGGCCAACTGTTACGCCCTTGCCTATTGTCAGTGGCAAATCATAGTCTGTATGTAATACTGATCCATCTTGAATATTACTGGCCTCGCCAATAGTGATCATTTCACAATCGCCCCGTATCACTGTGTTAAACCAAACACTACTATGTTTTTCTAATTTCACCCGCCCTATTACATGACTGCCAGGGGCGACAAATACATTATCCGCCTTTTGCACTTTAAATTGACCTAAATCATAAATCATTATTATTCTCCTATTTTACGCATTAAGCCTTCTTGCATAGTGGAAGCCACAAGTTGACCTTGTCGATTAAAGAACTGGCCCCTTGCTAGGCCTCGAGCGCCGCCAGCGAAAGGACTTTCGGCGCAATATAACAACCATTCATCAAAATCAAATGGATGATGAAACCACATGGAATGATCGATAGTGGCCAGGCGTAATTGTTTGTTTTTTGCGGATATGCCGTGGGGCTGCAAACATGTTCCCAAAAAGTGATAGTCAGATGCATAAGCTAACATCACCTGATTGAGGTTGACGTTGCCCGATAAGGCTTCTTGGGCCTTCATCCAAATATAGCGTTTTGGCGCCTGTACCAATGGCTTATCTGGGTCAACACTGTGCACAGTGCGCATGTCTATTGGTGTATGGTAGCCAATAGCCTCACGCATTCGCTCAGACATATTATGCAAATCATGCTCACTCCCGTTAATATCAGGCTCCATGCTTTCAGGAGCAGGTACCTCGGGCATTTCCGCAAACTGATGTGCTAGACCGGGTTCGGGAGTTTGAAAGGATGCCGACATATAGAAGATATTCTTGCCATTTTGTATGGCTTTAATACGCCTAGTGGAGAAACTTCTGCCATCACGAACATTTTCCACATCAAATACCACTGGCTGATCCGCATCCCCCGGCAATAAAAAATAACTATGAAAAGAGTGAGCCACACGCCCTTCTGGCAAGGTTAACTGCGCCGCCGCTAGTGCTTGGCCCAACACTTGCCCGCCAAATAAGGCTCTAAAACCTAGATCCCAACTTTGCCCTCTAAATAAACCTTGCTCAAGTGTCTCTAAGGTTAATAACTCCACCAGTTTAATGTCTGACATACATCCTCTATTTTGTTATGTAAGGGCAATATTAGGGTTAGCAGGATAAAACTTATCAGGTAATTGGGCTTGATGCTCAAAAAATCGGGTATCTCTGAAGGGTAACTTCATAAATCCTGAGATCCCAACCCCTTCAATATTGTGAATAAAATCAATAATATCTTTAAGCAGGCTCTTAAATTCCAACTCCATAGAGTGATTCAGTAAGGTGTAATCACTATGCACTTTTAAATGTGTGGGTAAAGCTTCAAAAATGATACATCCCGTATGATGGATGCTATTGAGTTGTCGTAATACACTGATCATGGCTGGAGGTAAGGCTAGGAGCTCATCAGGATCATCACCGTCTTCAAAATATGAATGGGTACGACTCTCGTCCTCAGCCAGCGAGGTTTCACTGAGCTCATAAGGAATTTGCATCAGTTGGTCAGGCACAAAAGATTGGCTTTCAGACAGTCGTTCTATGTGTAAGGTTTGTCTGGCATTGAACAGGCAGCACTTAAAAATACCAATCTTGGGGATGGCTCTAGCAAAATGCACCACATTGTTTACCGATGCTTCGAAGGCGGCTTTAACACTCACATCATATAGGTGTAGACTAGAATCGATAAAGACACCCTGCTCTTCCCATCTAACCGCGAGTCCACCTACTACCGGATACTTCCCCAAACGGCTTATAGCGGCCACAAAAGCTTTTTCCGTTTCGCCCATACCCTGCATATAGTTTTTGTAGTACTTAGCAAACTGTTGGTCATTCAGATGCTCTGGGGCTATGTCCACTTGTCCTGTTTGAGCTCGTAGAAATGATTTCCTAGAACTATAGACCACTGTGTCTATTTCTTTGTGGCTGGCTCTGGTCCAACATGGGATCAGAGGAATATGCGCATTGTGAATATTTTCATTTAATACCAGTTGCTTCATATGTTTCATGTTGTTGATAAAGTAATCACCACCTTGTCTTCGTCGCTTAGGATCATCACTCATCATGGCGCTGATAGTTTTGGCAAACTCTACCGGTAAGCCCAGCGCATTAGCGCCTATCACTTTATGGCCAAATCGACTGGATTGTCCAGATGCCAATGCATACAAGGTACTCGCCAGTCCTTGTTCGTCGAATCTTACACTGGACAAGTCGCCATTAAGTTGCTCCTGGCCAATAAAATACAGATCCCCTAAACGGGCGTTAGTCTGTTGCATATCACTAGACATCAAATCCATTATATTACTGCCCACGTAGTGGCCTTTAGGGTCTATCTGGGCAAAGACTGAAGATCCCCAGTCGATCAAGCCTATTGTTTGGCTAACCGCATCAAATACGATATTCGAGGGTTTAATGTCGCCATGTACTATAGGTTTACTGTGTCCTTGTTGCTGATAACTGCGAAGGTACAGCAAGATATCGGATAGTTGCACGGCTATATTAATCAATAGATGTACAGGCAAAGGTCCCAACTTAATCGATATCTGCTCTAAATCTTCACCTTTTGCCCTTTGCATCACTAAAATTGCTTGCTTCTTAATCCTTTGAAACTCAATAAAAGCCGGCACTAGCGGGTGCTTAATTAAACTCAGCATGTAAGCTTCTTCTTCGAGTCTGTCATGCACATGCTGGGGTAAATTGATCCGTGAAAACTTAAAGACTTGCTCAGTACCATGGGCCGGTAAATCAGCCACCCCGCCGTCCTCAGTTAAGGCCGGTGAATCAGCCACCCCGCCGTCCTCAGTTAAGTTCGGTGAATATAGTCCCGCAAAAGCAAAGCCAAAGGCGCCCTTGCCAATTAAGTGGATATCTTTAAAGCCAAGTAATTTAAGTTGCTCTGTGCATAACAAGAACCAATCTTTTAACTTTTTGGCATCCTGATGAGACAACAAATAAATCGATTGCTCATCGGGAATATAAAAATGTTTTAAGTTACCACTGTTCAAAAAACTAGTCCTTTATTAGCCAGTCCACTGAGAAGGTCGCCCCCTGATCTTGAGCTAACATTGGGCAAAGATCTTGTAAAACAGCCCTTAGCTGCTGATCGAATTGCCAAGGGGCATTAATTACCGCCAAACCAGAGCCAACCATGCCTGCAGCCCCATCAGCAGAAGCTACGCGTAACTCAATATTTAACAGGTTTTTATAATTTTGGGCCTTAAGCTGCTGTAACATCTCTTGGCTCTTGCCCGCTTTACTACTGGTGGCCGCAAAGCTGGCTTCGCTGGGCTGATCTGTGGGTGTTCTATCGCTTAATATTGGATACCAAATAGCATAAATAGCAGTATTCCATTTTCTATAAACCTGACTCACCGCCTGCACCACCTGATCATATTCATCAGCCACTTCATAAGGTGGGTCAATCAAGACTAAACCTCTTTGTTTGTTGGGAGGAGTTAAAGCCATTAAGCCTTCAAAGCCGTCTCTATGATGAATATTGATGTTTCTGGCGTTGAGATTACGTTTCAATAATTGTATCTCTTGATTGTGCCATTCCATACAGACAATCTCATCTTGGCTTCTTAATAGGGATTTGGCGATTTCTGGGGAGCCCGGATATTGATTGAACTCTTGATAGGCTGCCATCAAGCGCAGATAATCTATTATATTCTGGTTCGATCCACCATAGTCTGCGGCACGCTCTATGCCTTGCTTAAATTCATTGGTCTTGCGTGCTTGGGCTGAATCTAATTGGTAGACGCCCGCCCCGCTATGGGTATCAAAGTAGATAAACCCTTTGTCTTTGGACTTAAGCTTATTGATCAGTATCATCTGACTCAAATGTTTTAGTACATCTGCATGATTACCTGCATGAAAACTATGACGATAACTAAACAAGCACCTACCCCTTAATGATTAACCTATATAGGTGTTTATTCTAAAGCAAAGCTAAGCCTATGGTGAAAAGGTTTATATATAAACCTTTGAAGCAAGCGGCACTGGCACGGGTACAAAAAGAAAAATCAAAGTATTAAATGGCCCTAAGACTGCTATTTAAGGCTGGCCAGCATCTCAATGGGGTTCTCTAAATAGCGCTTCCATGCGTTATTGAACCTCACCATAGTCGCCCCATCAATAATACGATGATCACCAGACCAACTAACTTGCATGATATTTGCCGGGATCACCTGGTCATTTTCATCAAACCTAGGTAGTCGCTGGATCTTACCTAATGCGACTATGGCTGATTCTGGCGCATTAATGATAGGCGTTGCAAGGATCCCCCCTAACACACCAATATTGGAAATGCTGATAGTCCCCCCCCTTAAGTCAGTACTGTTGAGCTTGCCCTGTCTGGCTTGCTGTATTAAATGATTGTACTGCTTGGCAATGTCCAACAAGCTGAGATTTTGTACATCTTTAATATTAGGGACCACTAAACCAATTTTGGAATCCACGGCTAAACCTATGTTGTGCTGGGCAAGATAGGTCAATTCTGTACATTGTTGGTTAACCTGACTATTGATTATAGGAAATTCCGTCAAGGCCATGGATAAGGCTTTAATAAAAAAAGGCATTAAGCTGAGTTTTTGCCCTTGAGCTTCAAAACTTGTCGTTAATTTGCCTCTGGCGGCCATTAAATTGTCCAGCTGCACTTCATCACTCACAGTAAAATGCACAAGGGTAGACACCGAGTGACTCATCTGTTTGGCCATAGCCGCTTTTATCCCACGAATTGGCTCAGTCCGATTAACAGCTGTTGTGGTGGATTGCGTGTCACCTCCAGTAGAAGCGGTTGGAGCAACAGAGAGATCTTGTTTTAATACTCTGCCTTTGTCTCCTGAACCTGCCACTAAGGCCAGATCAATCTCCATCTCCCGAGCCAAACGCCGCACTGCTGGGCTCGCTAAGGACTTACCCGCACTGGCGGCTGTCAAAGCTGAGAGGCTCGCTTGGCTGTTTTGCTCAATGACAGGTTGGACAGGGGCAACCTCTGCCTGCACCGATTGAGTGGCGGGTTCATCGCCGGCTAATTGCTGGCAAAATAATGGTGAGTGAACTTTGGCTATATCACCTTGGGCATAATACAGACGGGTGACTAATCCCGAGTATTTGGCGGGGATCTCCACCAAGGCTTTGTCGGTCATCACCTCAACCACAGGCTGATCCTCAACTATGTGCTGTCCTTCTGCGACTAGCCACTTGACTACTTCGCATTCAACTATCCCTTCACCTATATCAGGTAATATAAAATCTTGCATCGCTGTGCTCCTAATAGTTGACAGTTCGTTTAATGGCTTCGAAGGTTTTAAGATGATCTGGCATATATTCTTTTTCATGAGATAAGGGAAATGGCGTGTCTAAACCACAGACCCTAGCAATAGGTGACTCAAGTGATAAAAAACATTTGTCTTGCACTGTTGCCGTGATCTCTGCGGCAAAACCCGCGGTCAGTGGTGCTTCGTGATTGATCAATAACCTGCCGGTTTTTTGTACCGAGGCACATATGGTCTCAACATCCCAAGGCAGAATGCTACGTAAGTCAATAACTTCACAGGATATGCCTTGCTCTTGTGCCATAAACGCGGCCTTTTCAATTATTTCAACCTGGGCCCCCCAAGCCAGTAAGCTAATGTCAGTGCCTTGTTGTACCACCTCGGCTTTACCGAGGGGCAACATATAGTCATGATCTGGCACTTCGCCCACGGAAGCACGATACAAGCGTTTGGGCTCCATAAACAAGACGGGGTTGTCATCACGGATCGATGCCAACAATAGCCCTTTGGCTTGATGTGGGTTACGAGGTATCACCACTTTCATGCCCGGTATATGAGCAAAAAACGCTTCTGGTGATTGAGAGTGATATAGGCCACCGGCAATCCCCCCTCCATAAGGGGTGCGTATAGTCAAGGTGCCGGCACTAAATTGGCCACCAGAACGATATCTAAATTTGGCCGTTTCATTCACAATTTGATCAAAAGCGGGAAATATATAGTCAGCAAATTGGATCTCCGCTACAGGCACCGAGCCTTGAGAGGCTAAACCCGTTGCAAAACCTATTATGCCTTGCTCAGTGAGGGGCGTATTAAAGCATCGGCCCTTACCAAATTGCTCTTGCAAGTTACTGGTGGCTCTAAATACGCCGCCAAATTGCCCCACATCTTCACCAAACACCATCACCTTTTGATTTTCTGTCATGGCAGTGATCAGGGCATTATTGATGGCCTGTAGCATATTCATCTTACTCATATTACCAACGCCCCGATGTTTTGGGATAAGCTTCAGGATATTTATCGATATGTTGTTTTAATTCAATTAATTGCTGCTGCAAATGCCAAGGCGGCCTGTCGTACACATCTTCAATAATTTGCTCTATGCCGCAGATAGGCACCTGCTCTGCTACTTTTAATTCTTTTAACACCTCTTGTCTGGTCTGCTCTATAAAATTCAGATTATGTGACTCATCAAACCAGCCTTGTGCCAGCATCCAGTTTTTAAATCTAGCCACAGGATCTTTGTCGCGCCATCGCTGCTCTTCATCTTTTGAGCGATATTCTGAGGGGTCATCTGATGTGGAGTGGGCGGCCAGTCTGTAGGTCATGGCTTCTATTAACACTGGGCAATTATGCGCTAAGGCAATCTGTCTAGCGGTTTGTGTGGCGCTATACACAGCCAATACGTCATTGCCATCCACCCTAATGGTCCTGACGCCATAACCTATACCACGGGATGCGATGCCGTCGCCGGCAAACTGCTCTTCAGAAGGGGTTGAAATCGCATAGCCGTTGTTGCGGCAAAAAAATATGGCAGGACAATTCAAAACTGCCGCCATATTTAATCCTGCATGAAAATCACCTTCAGAGGCCGCACCTTCACCAAAATAACAGATAGTCAGGGCATCTAGACCGGCCATTTTTTGGCCGTAGGCATAACCACTGGCTTGTGGGATCTGAGTGCCTAAGGGAGAAGAAATGGTCATAAAATTTAATGCTTTGCTGCCATAATGAATAGGCATCTGCCGGCCTTTATTCAACTCATTCTGATTGCTGAACATCTGATCCATAAAGTCTTTGGTAGCATAACCTCGGTAGGCTAAGGCCCCTTGTTCTCTATATTGAGACATGATCATGTCTTGGGGCAACAGGGCCGCAGCACTAGCCACAGTGGAGGCTTCTTCGCCTGTACAGGCCAAATAGAAACTAATTCTACCTTGGCGCTGGGCAGCCACCATACGCTCATCCAAGATCCGCACATACTGCATGGTCTCTAGAATACGTTGTGCCTGTTGTTGGTCCATTTCAATTTCAGCGGCCTGTGCATGCACACTGCCGTCTACCTGCAAGATTTGCAGCATAGGAATGTCCACAAGCCCATTTTCTATCAGCTGAACCTTGTGGGTTAAACCTATATTGCACAAGTGATTTCTATCTTTCATTAACTCACCTTAATAGCAGATAAACCTAGGTAAACACCTTGTTTAAATTTTGTAGTGGTTTTGTTAATAATAGATGAGTATTAGAAACTGAGTATTGCCAAAATTGTAGTCAAAACTCACACAAAGGGATGATTTGTTTCGTTATATATGAAAAAAACACAGAGCTGTCCTACTCCAGTCTGAGTAACGGCTCAAGACCCACAGTGTGGCGCAAAAATTGTTACCTGACTAGCTGGGTATAAAAGGAGTAAGGTGCTCAGCATAATTGTGCCATTGGCCTACAGACTTACTATTTATGGGTTGCCTAACTTGCACATTACTTAGGGTTCTAACGGCGTCTCCCGCCGCGTTAGGCTGTAAACAACTCTGTTGCCAGGGCAATTCGCAATAGTTAAGTACCGATTTTAGAGTGCTTTGGGTATCCCCTATTAGCGCTTCATAGCTTAGATCATAGATAAGACCTGGAAGCCTAGTATGCCAAAACCCCATCAGCTCAGCGTAATATTGATGATAAAGCTGTAATTGTGCTAGATCACAGAAATAAGGTTCATTTTCGGCAAAATAGTTACGGTATATAGACAATGCTACATCAGGCAGGTGGCGCTGTAAGTTAATAATTTTACACTGGGGGAACAGTTTCACCATCAGGCCTATGGATTGGAAATTAGCGGGCAGCTTATCGATCACAAAGCTTGCCCCTTGGCTATGGGCCGACAATTTTTGCAAATAAATATTAGCGGCAACCTCTAAGGTTGATGCAGGCAAGCCCTCAGAACTAGCTGGAAAGTCCTTGCCTGATTGATTAAACAGATAGTTATTTACTTCTCTACTTAAATAAGGCACTTCTCCGGCTGAAGCTATTGCACTGTGTTTAACCAAAGCTTGTTCCAGCAACGTTGAACCGGTGCGCGGCAAGCCAACAATAAAGATAGGGGTGATCTCGCCTTTTGCAGGCTTGCGTTTAAGCCAGAGCAACTCGTCATCAAAGGTCTCCTTTATATGGGCAAAAAAAGGCGCTAATTCTTTGGTATTAAATTCACATTGTTGTAATTGTAAGTCATTGGCTTGGCGTAAGTGACGCCAAGCGGATGTAAAATCATGTTGTTGATCTAATCGATTGCCTAACCCATAGTGAAGGGTGATTTGCTCCAGCACATTATTTTTATCCTGCACTCGGGTTTGTAATAGCCCAATGTCTTGCTTGATATATTCAAGGCTTCCCAGACGAGCCAGTTCTAATAAGGCGTATGAGACTAAGCTCCCTGCCCCCTTCAAGACCAACACCTGGCGTAACGCCAATTCCGCCTCCAGCAAGTTGCCTAACATAATCTGCTGCAAGCCTAGCTGATAAAATACCTGTGGTGTATCTGGACTGACAGTGGCTGCATGTTGTAAAACCTTTAACCCCTCTGGCTCTAAGCAAAGGCCATTAAATGCAGTGGCTAAGTCCATGAGAGGAAAAGCTTGGTTGCCGAATAATGAACAACAATGACGCAATAAACTCACCGCTTGAGCATATTGCTGTGTGGCTAAGGCTATTTTACCTAAACCCCAATAAGCTTGTGGCTGCTGTGGCTCTTTAGCCAGAATGCCTTGATAAATAGACTGGGCTTGTTGCCATTGGCCTTGTTGTAGGAATGTAGCCGCTTGGGCAAGTTCAGAGGACATCCGATAAGTCTAACAGAAACAAATTCAATACAAAATAAAAGGCCTTGCTGTTGCAGCAAGGCCTTGTCTTAAATAACTTAGCTTAACTTAACTTAAAAGTTGTAAGCGGCAGTCACGTAGTATAAACCACCATTGATACCAAATGGTGAGGTTTCATAATAGACGCCACCCCAGTTGTTGTTGGGAATTCCCACAGCATCAGGAATATCAATTTCAGTGGCTTCTTGATCAAAGATATTCTGGGCGCCCACGCTTAAGGTAATAGCCTCGGTGACAAAGTAGCTCATTTCAAAATCAACAGTGACCGCTGAGTCAGCCGTAATAGCAGTGGCATCAAAATCGACGTGTACACCTTGATATTCACCATAATAGTTAACTCGGGTAAACATTGACAATTGTTCCCAAGATTGGGCCCAAGTAAAAGTGGCACGGTGATTAGGCAAGTCATCTTCTAAACGGGCCACTTTAAAGGCTCCGGTAATATCAGAGAACTTTGTGACTTCGGTTTCATTCCAGTTATAGGCTAAGCTAAAGGTGGTGTCACCATCAAATAAGTCAGCCGTATAATTGGCCACCACATCAATACCTTCAGTTGTGGTATCAAAATCGTTAGTAAAGAAACTCACTTGTTGCAAACTATTCGCATTGGCAACGCCTGCGGCACTCAGTACCGCTTTATCTTCGGAACTCAAAGTGATTTTATTTGATTGACTAATACGATCTTCAACATCGATATTGTAATAATCAACTGTCATAAAGAAATCACCATTTTGGTAAACTGCACCAAAGGCATAACTTGCTGACTCTTCAGGTTGCAACTCTGTGCCACCTAACTGTTGAGAGATAATATTAGTCGGCGGCAGCAAAGCTGAATCCACTAATACACCGCCACTGAGGTTGGTTTGTACGTTACTGACATTGGCTTGACCCACAGTAGGGGCGCGGAAACCAGTACTATTCGACATCCGTAGGGATAACTCATCAGTCAATGTTAATTGCGCGGTGATTTTATAGTTAGTAGTAGAACCAAAGGAATCAAAATCTTCGTAACGTAAGGCACCGCCTATCAATAATGCTTCAGTCACTGGCGCTTCTACATCAATATAAGCCGCAGCGCTGCGACGAGTAGAGACACCACCGTCAGCAGGTTTGAAACCTGGGAAACCATTTGAGCCAATACCAAAACCTTGAGAGGTTAAGGGACCGGCTGTGAAAGAGGCCTCATCTCCTACTACTACTTCAAATGATTCTTCACGCCACTCAAGGCCACCTGCCACGTTAACATCGTCGTATAAACCCGCATCCACTAACTTAACCAAATCAAAGTTAAAGCTTTTTTCAAGTTGGATATATTTACCCGGTGAGAAGTCACGAGGGGTATCGGCACCTAGAGAGGCATTGATAGTATTGACGATAACAAATTGTGATTCACTGCGCCCCACTGAGCCGCTGATGTCATACATCACACCCTCAGCAAAGCCTTCATTAATTTCCCCTTTGGTACCGATATTTAATGAGGTATCAGTGATGTTGCCACCAAAGTTAGGCGTAAAGCCGTTAGGTAAAATTTCGTTAAAGGCAAAACAGTTAGGATTATTTTGTACGCCATCAATATAGTTTTGTTGACCCGTTACATTGCCAGTCGTAATAGGAATGATTGGGCATTCTGCACCATCACCTAGACCTAAACCATCGTTAATTTGTCCTACTGGGCCTGGGGTTAAATCGCCCACCAATAAGGTATTACCACCATCTAATGAATAAACTGTGCCACGAGTATGGGGATTACGGTAATAGAATCCACCACGGACATCACGCTCAGAATAATTACCAAACATGTAAAATTCTTTATCATTACCAAGATCTAGTCCCACATTACCAAAAATAGTGATGTCATCATTAATTTCAGGTGCGCCCCAAATTTGGGCAGGATCAGGGACATTTAAACCTGCATCATTAAATCCTTGAGCATCGGGACGTTGCACAGAGCGGCTGGTTGGATCTGAATTTTTATATTGAAAACTTAAGTTGACAAAACCATCACTGGTAAAGGGCATGCCCACGTTACCGGAAATTTCTGTAGCCGCACCATCACCTTCATAGAACTCGCCGTAACGGGCGACAATTGAACCACCTTCAGCAGCATCTTTTAATACAAAGTTCATCACACCCGCTATGGCATCTGAACCATACTGCGCGGCGGCACCATCTCGTAACACTTCAACTTGCTTCAAGGCAATGCTCGGTATTACAGAAATATCAGGACCTTGGGCGCCATCATTAATGCCACCGCCTAAGAAGGCAATAACAGAAGAACGGTGTCTTCTTTTGCCGTTTAGCAAGATCAAGGTGCTATCGGCTGGCAAACCACGCAAGCTTGCTGGACGCACCAAAGAAGCAGCATCACTAATAGGCATAGCATGCACGTTTAGAGAAGGCACAGTGCCCTTTAAAATTTCTAACATATCAGTGTTACCTGACTTAGATAATTCATCAGCACCAATAATGTCTATGGGTACTGGTGAATCAGCAATAGATCTCGGTGCAGCGCGTGAGCCTACTACCGCAATCTTTTCAATACTTTGCTCGTCTGCGCCAGCTTGAGCATAGACAGGTGTGGCCGAGACAACTGTGGCGGCAGCTGATGCCGCTATAATATAGCGAATGCTTCTGGCTAACTTAGTTTTAGATGTTTGCATTTTGTATGTTCCTGTAAGTGTTTTTTAATAATAACGTTTAACATTTGCTTCATAAAAAGGGATGCACACTAGCTTTGACATCTAGTTTTGTAGACACTTTATATCCTGACACGGGAACAAAAACAAATAATTTACCGATAAAAGCTATGATTTAAGGCATGATTATGTTGATTTTTTAGATTAAAGCGTTTTTATGAGCATAGTTTGTTTATTTAAACAGCATAAACGCTGGTTTTTAATGGCAGTCACCTCCTTTTATCCTGAAGTGAGCGGTTCCAGTCATTATTATTCACTTTTTGCCAAAAGCTAATGAACACCCCCTGTTTGCCCAACATAGCAGTGAGCTGATTTTTTAATAGGATCTGAGTCAGCTGTGACTAGGCTTGGTGAAGCCTAAAAACTATAATCTCCTTTGAGAGAGTAGAACCCGCCGTTAACACCAACAGGAGCGGTAGTTAGAAAACGAGAGCCTGCCACTTCTGTATCATAAAGTAGGTTTTCATCAGGTTCTTCAACCAATAGGTTTTTAACGCCCAGGATCAGTAATAGCGGTTCTGATACCTAGTAACCCAGCGCCAAGTCAAAGGTGAATTCATCTCCCACTTTTTCTATGGGCAAGCTTGCATCAATATGATCTTCAAATATCTTAGCAAAATAGTTCACTCTGGTTAATACTCGCCAATTTCCTTAGCTATGCACAGCCGTTAGGCTAGCTCTATACTCTGGTCGATTGTCTTCCAACATCCGAATACGAGTGGGGTAATGTTTTGTTTGGCCTGGCCATTGACCATAAAAGTTTTGATATTATCTGCTTCGGTATCTGTCCCGTTAGCCGCCAAGGAAAGCACTGTATCACCGCTAAACATCTCAGCCGTATAATTGGCCACCAGATCCCCCCCCTGAGTACTAGTGTCGAAGTCATCGGTGAAGAAGCTGACCTCACTAAAACTAGAGGCAACAAATAGATCATCCTTTAGGCTTATGTCAAAAGATTGATTCAGGTCTATGTTAAAGCTGGCTTCTTCTTGAATCTATCGCCCAGGCTTAAAAAAGGTGGGGGGGCAGCACCTAATGAAGGATTGACGGTATTACTGATGGCATATTCAATTTCATTTGAGCCAACATAGCCACTCACATCACAGTTAAGGGTATCTTGTTAGGTCCTCTTAGTTCCCACTGCAATGGAGCTATCTGTGACTGTGCCACCAAAACTAGGGGTAAAGCCTCCAGGAAACCATTCATTAAAAGCAAAACAATTCGTATTATTAGCTAGCGGGGATATGTGAGTACCTTATCACCCACATTGATATCGGGCGGGCATTTGCCACTGAGATCTTCGGCTAAGGCCCCGACTAATAATAATTGCTGCCCTGGGGCATTAGTGCCTCATCATTATCATTTACCCCACCTCTAGTATGAGGGTTTCGATAATAGAAGCCTGCTTTGACTTCACGTCTGACAAAATCACCAAATAAATAGGCTTGACTGTCATTGCTCAACTCTATACCCAGATCCGCAAAGAGCTTAAGATCATCTAGTATTTCAGGGCTGCTGCACACTCCTAGAAGGGGTGCCTCGATAGACAGTTAAACTCTATCCCAGCCGAAGATTATGGTCTTCGACTGGGCTGACGATACCGGGCTTAGCGAAACCCTGTTACCGTCTTTTGCCAGAGGCGTGTTAATACTGATTCCACTGAAATACTGGCAGCCAAGCCAAATCTCTCAGCCATATTCTTTTTCATACTGTACTTAATGGAAAAGATTTTTTTAGTTTCATTGGCCACAAGCAAATAGTCATCGGATGTTTGGATTTGATCAACCAATCCCAAATCTTTGGCCTTACTGCCGTACCAATATTCGCCCGTTGCTACTTGGCTAATATCTAACAGTGGTCTTTGCTCGGCCACAAAACCTTTGAACATCTGATGTACTTCTTCCAATTCCTCGCGAAATTTCTCTCGCCCTTGATCATTATTTTCACCAAACATAGTCAAGGTCCGCTTAAATTCACCCGCTGTATGTTGCTCAAAGTCAATATTGCTCTTTTTAAGCAGTTTATTGAAATTAGGCAACTGTGCGATCACCCCAATAGAGCCGATGATTGCAAATTTGGCAGATAACACATGGTCGGCCACACAAGCCATCATATAGCCTCCACTAGCGGCGACTTTATCCACAGCCACCACTAATCTAATATCTTTATCTCGGATCCTTTGTAACTGTGACGCCGCCAAGCCATAACCGTGCACCACTCCGCCGCCACTTTCTAGTCGCACTAAGACTTCATCTTCAGGCTTAGCGACACTAATGATAGCAGTGACCTCCTCCCGCAAGTACTCAACTTCGTGTGCATCCATAGAGCCTTGAAAATCGATGACAAATACCTGACCTACCTCTGCAGGTACTGGCCCATTCTTACTGATCTTTTTTGCTTCTTTAGATTTTAGTTTTTCAATTGATTTTTGTTCTTTGTGATAACGCTTAAGCTGCTCTTTATCTAACAATAATGTGCGGGCATGTTCAGCCACCTCTTTGATCCGCGCCGATAGTGAGGTGATCTGCAATTCACCTTTAGCCGCTTTGGGTTTGCTGGCTAAACCTACCACGCCGCCTACCGCCACTAATATTGCCACAACTATAGTGATGGCTTTCGCAAAAAACAGACCATATTCATATAAAAATTCCAAACTCAACTACTCCGTGATTACTGATATCTTTAAAGTGGGGGCAAGTTTCCAAAAAAAAAGCCAGATTCTCATCTGGCTTTGCAGAAGTTTGCAGGTTTTAGTTTTCTACCACAACTGTGTTAGTCACATTAATCACTTGCCCTTGACTCAGGACAAAACCTACCGCTTGGCTTTGCATTTCTAGGGTCACTGGCGCACTAGTTGCCGGAAGCAACAACGAACCATGGCCACCGGCATTAAAGCTCACTAGACCACTGCCTTGACTGGTGGTCGTGACTTTAGGCAAGCCCACTAAATCTGCCAGAGCTTGGCCTCCAGCTAATGGTAAGGATGTGGCCACTGGGACCACTTGATCGGTCATTCCTGTGCTGCCGTCATCATTGACCCCACCGCCTACCACTAAATGCATCAGTACTTGAGTGCTCTCTCCTAGGCTAGCCGCAAAACTAGCAGGGTCGGTAGCATCAAACAAGGTTTGTGCGGCAAAGGCATAGGCGACTATCGCACTATTAATTGACGCTAACTGCTCGGCCGTCAATAGCTGTTCAAATGCCACAAAAGCTGGCCCTGTAGCGGCGCCTAATGATAGTTGATTTGTAATGGCATACTGGGTTAAAAAATCCACGAAGTCGGCTGAGAAGCCAGCTACCAATGAGCCTTTAATTAAAGGACCAAAACCAGCAGACTCCAGTAAAACCGTGACTGTGCCCCCTGCAGGCACATTTAATACTGCGCTATTAATGGCATACATGGCGTCAAACTCGCCTAAGGTTTCACCTAAGGTTTGATTCGCTATGGCGGTTGCCCCTGCACCCGATATGGCACCTAAACTTTGCCCGATAAAATGCACATTGCTGGTATCTAAGTCCACCAAGCCTGTGGTATCGGCTATAGTATTTAAGGCTAATCTAAAGGCGACAATATCTGCAATGCTCTGACGGGAGTTATCACGACCGACCAATAAATTACCCAGGTTAAAATAATCCGTTGATCCATTCACAGAGGCATTAATTAACGAGCCATCGGCCAATAACAATCCTCTTTCACCATGCAAAGGAAGATCAATGGCGGCAGAGGCAATGCCAGCCATAGACAGGGCCGCTGAGATAGCTAAAGCGTTCTCTTTGCTGCCAGTCACACCATGTTGAAACAGTACCACAGGCCAACCGGCGCTGGGCTTACTGATAGTGGGCACAGCGCCATTGGTGGCAGCAGACAATGCAGCCACTACAGCAACATTTGGCAGGGTAAATTGCACTGGGATATTTTCGCTTCCCGCTTCATTGTACAAGGTTGCGGCATTATCTAGTTGCCTGCCATTGGGCACAGGTACTGGGTTAAATTTAGTTAAACTTCTGGGATCATCCATGCCTAGGCTAGTTAAATCCAAGTCAAACAATTGGCCGTTAGACGCCCCTTGGCACAGGGTATTATTGACGCCCATTTGCCCGGTCTGGATCAAGCCTGTCACCACTTCTTGTCCTAACACTTGCAGGGTTGCACTACTGGTACAAGCGGCTTTCCACCAACCATCGTTAGGAGCAATCGGGTCGAGGTAATAAGGTAAATCAACCTGTCCTTTGACAATAGTGGCCGTACAAAACACCCCCACAGTGGCGAAGGTTTCGGCCGCAGTAGCCAATAAAGGTGAACTTGGATCGGCTAAGGTAGTTAACAAGCCATCACAGGTATCTAAACCAACACTGCTCAACTGCGCTAAAGCCTCAGCAGAGAGCAAAGAAGGCCCTAAAGTTTCAAAGGCATTGTTTCCAGTTTCTGGTAATTGGGTACTAATATTAGGCAGATATTGCGCAGCTAACAGTTGTGCATCAGCGGGGGCTGAACCGGCGGCTAATGCTTCTTGTAGCGCTTGGGCGTAAGGCGTTATATTCAGGGCCTTAATTGTGCTCAACACATCAGTAATGGATTGCGTCGAGAAATACGCTGAGTAAGATAAGGTGTCTCGACTCATGCCTGCAGGCTGCAATAAATCGATGGTATAATTGACGATTTGTTGCAAGGGCACTAATGCCTCTTCGCCCACTTGATTGGTCTGGATATCTTGACGGACCAATTCCCAAGTTCCAGAGCCCTTCACTGCTCTGCCGGTTAAGTCTTGCAAACTGTCAGTGACGGCTAATATATGCCCTTGGGCTGGCTTAAGCACTTTAAGGGGCAATAAGGTAATAGCACCAGAGTTTGGGGTGTAACTAGCAACAAAATCCACGCCATACACTAACTCTGCACCCATCTCACAGGGTACGCCTGGAGCGGGTAATATGGCGGCAATGCTCTGACATTGGGCACTAGTGCCTTGTAAGGCTTGTGTCGCTTCAAATAATCTAATGGCAGTCCCGTTCACAGAACTAGGATCGACATCCATGCCCTCTGGTAATGTCACTCTTATTGCCATTGGGTGCAGAACAGACCAACCATCTAGACGACTTAAGGCATGTTGTGGATTAGTAGGATCGAAAGTCGCGCTACCTTCGGTATTCAAGGTGAAATCAAAAAAGTTACCATTGGGTAACATCAATAGATCGTTAGGAATATTTAAATCACCACTGGCGGGATCAAATACGACTCGGACAAAAGGTTGTTCGACAGGTGTTGCTGTCATAGGTTGAAACCCTGGATCATCTCTAAGAGACTCATCGCTACCACAAGCAGTCAGCCCTAGTAATGAGAATACACTGACACTTAATAATGACTTTTTCATTTTCTTACCTCTTATATTGGTATTACATTAAGCATAAGCACTAGCTGCATCTTGTAAAATATTATGAAAGCGAACTGCTTACTAATCAGCATTTAGGTATGACCAGTCGCAAAGCATAATATTGTCTTTGTAAAAAATTTGCAAAGATTGTGTGAAAAAATTAACAATCATAAATGGCAGTACAAAGACTGGGTCTAGCGCTTACCCCAAAGCACTGTTCGGTGATACCATTTAACAAATGGCTTTTCTAGAATAAAACTATGCTTAATTATCAACCAAAAACGAAATATCTGGCCAATAAAACCTTGCTAGTGACTGGCGCTGGAGAAGGTATTGGCAAGCAGGCTGCCCTTGAGTACGCCCATTACGGCGCTAATGTTATCTTGTTGGGCAAAACCCTGTCTAAGCTTGAAAAAGTATACGATGAAATTGTCGAAGCAGGCGGTGCTAAACCAGCTATAGTTCCACTGGACTTGTTAGGGGCCACAGCCCAACATTATCACGATATGAATAATACTATAGCCGATGAATTTGGTTGTTTAGATGGGGTCTTGCACAATGCTTCTATCTTGGGGCACTTAGGCCCATTTTCTCAGATCAGCGCCCAAGATTGGCAAGAGGTGTTACAGGTGAACCTCAACAGTCAATTTTTAATGACCCAAGCACTATTGCCTGTTTTGCAAAAAGCCCAACAAGGATCGGTTATCTTTACTACTTCAAGTGTTGGCTTAAAAGGGCGGGCTTATTGGGGTCCCTACTCTATTTCTAAATTTGCCACTCAAGGCATGATGCAAGTGTTAGCCGACGAATTCGAAAATACGCAACTGAGGTTTAACTGTATCAACCCTGGTGCCACCAAAACGGCGATGCGAGCCAAGGCGTTTCCAGCAGAAACTACCAGTCAACTCAAGTCTCCCAAACAAATCATGGCCTTATACTTATATTTAATGGACGGCGCTGTGAGCACCGAAACGGGCCAAACCTTGCACGCTCAACCTGATTAATCACCAGCTCAGCCACACATTTTAAAGCCGGAGCCCTAGCTCCGGCTTTAAAATAAAAGCTTAACTTGGATTGACCTTTGCCCAAGTATCTCTCAGTCCCACTGTGCGATTAAACACCAGCTTTTGTGCGCTGCTGTCGGGGTCTTTACAAAAATACCCAGTACGCTCAAATTGTATAGGTGCACTGATTGGCACCGTCACTAGACTGGGCTCAACCACACCTTGTTTAACCAACAATGATTCAGGATTGATGCAATCTATCAGGTTTTCTGCCGCGCCTGGATTAGGCACAGTGAAGAGTCGATCATACAAACGAATTTCTGCGCCTTGACCGTGGGCAACTGACACCCAATGGATCACCCCTTTAACTTTGCGGCCATCGGCAGGATCTTTACCTAAAGTATCTTTGTCGTAGCTACAATACACAGTAGTGATATTACCTTGAGCGTCTTTTTCGACCCGCTCAGCCTTAATCACATAGGCGTTTCTTAGACGCACTTCCTTGCCTAACACTAAGCGTTTAAACTTTTTGTTGGCCTCTTCCTTAAAGTCTTCTATTTCAATAAAGAGTTCTTTAGAAAACGGCACTTGTCTAGTACCCATAGTTTCATCTGAGGGGTGGTTAGCTGCGGTTAACCACTGTGGCTCATCTTGATAGTTCTCTATTACTATTTTTAAGGGCTCAAGTACGGCCATTGCCCGTGGCGCTTCGCTATTCAACTGTTCCCGAATGCAGGCTTCTAACATAGACATTTCAACCATATTGTCTATCTTGGTCACACCAATGCGCTTGCAGAATTCACGTATGGAGTCGGCCGTATAGCCTCTTCTGCGTAATCCAGCCACAGTGGGCATTCTTGGATCGTCCCAACCATTCACTAGCTGCTCTTCGACCAATTGGATCAATTTACGTTTACTCAAGACTGTGTATTCTAAATTAAGCCTAGAAAATTCATATTGACGCGGTATGGCCTGAATACTGATGTGGCTGATGACCCAGTCGTACAAACGTCTATTGTCCTGAAATTCAAGGGTACATAAGGAATGGGTGATCCCCTCAATTGCATCAGAGATACAATGAGTGAAATCATACATAGGGTAAATGCACCACTTGTCGCCTGTTTGGTGATGATGGGCGAACCTGACACGATATAAAGCCGGGTCGCGCATACACATAAAAGACGATGTCATATCGATTTTGGCTCTGAGCAAACACTCGCCTTCTTTGAATTCACCGAGTCGCATTTTTTCAAACAAACTTAAGTTTTCAGCAACACTGGTATCACGATAAGGACTATTGGTGCCAGGACGGGTTAGCGAGCCTCGTAATTCACGCATGATCTCTTGACTGGAGAAATCCACATAGGCTAAACCTTTGTTGATCAACTCAAGGGCAAAACCATGTAATTCATCAAAATAATTAGATGAATACCGAACATTACCCTGCCACTGAAAGCCTAACCAAGACACGTCTTGTTGGATTGAATGTACATAATCTATATCTTCTTTTTCAGGATTGGTATCATCAAATCTAAGGTTACATTGACCTTGATATTCTTGTGCAATACCAAAATTTAAACATATAGATTTGGCATGCCCCAAATGCAGATATCCATTAGGCTCAGGTGGAAATCGAGTTTGTATCTGGGTATGCAGGCCCTGTTGGATATCTTTATCGATAATTTGACGAATAAAGTTGCTAGGACGACTATCGGCCTCGGCCATTAAAAAACCCTCTTTAAATAAGCTAAAAAACTACAGCCCGTGAGTATACCCAAACAGGCAAAAAATGCACCTATGAACAGCCCTTCAATAGGTGCCAGCGTGATTAACTATCAGATCATCGGTACCGGTAGTTAAGGATCCTCTAAACCAATCGGGGATCGCGGCTTTTTCATATTTTTCAATGTCTACCACCACATAGGTAATATCACCCTGAGCTAGGGGTTTATGGGTGACTGCATCGGTAATATCGACTCTTAAGGCGAAGGAAGTATTACCGATATGGGTCACACTGACCTTTAAACACAGCACTTGATCAAACAATGCAGAGGCCTGCCAATTAATATTCATACTGACCACTTGGGTATCCAAACCATGGGCTAATAATGTCTGAAAGCCACCGATCAACACTCGAAAATATTCGGTGTTGGCTAAGTCCAGATAATCCCCATAGCGTGCGTTAAACACCACTTGTTGTGCGTCGCACTCACTATATCTTACTCGTAACAAGTAATTGAAACCTGCTTTGGCTGGGGTGTGGGTTTTAATGTCAGTCATTGATTGTCACTTAATCTAGTTGGTCGTAGGGACTGAGGTTAAAATCAGTTTGTTAATGTCATTGGTTATTTGATGGTGGCTCTGGGTCAGTTTCCACTGCTTGCCATTGATCGCCTATCTGCGGATCATCCTCTTCATTTGCATCTTCCCACGGATATTTTTTCTGTAAGGGCTTAGGATCACTATCACGCCATATAAATCCGGCTAACACTCCGGCTAAGGCCCCAAATAAATGATACTCAAAAGAGATATTTTCTTCTCTAGGAAAGATGGTCATTGTCATGCCGCCATACATCAAGAACGCGATCATCATGATGGCCACTGAGCTTTTATCCCGGCGAAATATACTGGCCACAAATAAAAAGAAGAACACCCCATGGGTTAAACCACTGGCGCCTATATGTAGTGCCGGCCTGGCAAACAGCCAGACCCCCAGACCAGACAGCAGCCACACTAAAAGCAAGACTTTCCACCAAGACTGACTATAACCATACAACAGCACTGAGCCCAAAATTAGCACAGCCAAGGTATTATTAAAAAGATGCTCAATGGAGCCATGCACTAAAGGCGCAGTGATTATGCCTATTGCCCCCCATGCATCTAAAGGCAAAAGACCCAAGAGGTTCAGATCCAGTTTAAATAATATTTCAGCTGACTTAATACACCATAACAACACAATAAAGGCTAGGGTGAATAAGATACTGGGGCGTAATCTTTGTTGCTGTTGCATGCCCTTGATATTGGGTAGATATGGGGCTTTTTAAAGAGGCAAGCCCTATTTTTTTGATTAAAGGCCGGTGAGCGACTGGTAGTATTTAGCTAAATCTTCTGGTGTATCTATATCAAACTGAGCATTTGGCATAGCCACCAAACGCGTATTATTGTGCTGCTGACGCAATAATGAACGTGCTCCGTGATCACCACTTAAAGCCTTTAACTGGGAAAAATAAGCACTGGGAAAGACTGCCGGCACCCCTGGTCTATTGGCATATTCGCTGGCAATGATCTGTTGTGGATAACAACCAGAGGCCTTTAGCAAGCCATGCATATCGGTAGTTACAAGTTGAATTTGATCGGCCAAGCAAACCAGCAAGTGTGTCGTGCTTCTGGGGATCACCTGCAACACTTGGGCTAAGGACGCCCCCATGCCTTGCGCCCAATTGCTGGCATAGAAAGTATTAACATAAGCCGGAATAGCCCTTTGAATATCCTCCCGCGCAGCCCCTAATACTAGAAGTAGGTGATCCACACCATCTAACAACTGCTGATCTTGATAAAACACACCCAGACTATGACATACCATAGGTTGCCCATGGATATCAGCAAGTTGTTTAATGCCCTGGAATCTGACACTTTGGCCAGCCGCTAAGATCACAGTCGTCACTGTCATAGCTTTACCAGGGCACTAATAGATTGTGCATTTGCCCCTTTAAGCACAGCATGGGCCTCGGCCAGCATAGATAAGGCAATAAATTCAGGTAAAGCACCGCCTAAGCGCAAGCCAGCTGGATTAGCCACAGGTATGTGCAACCTGTCTTGATCCAATTCTGCTGCTTGTAACACTCTTTGCGTTCTATGTGTTGGCCTCAACAGGCCCCAACATTTGAGACTACTTTGTTGTAATAAGCTTAAGGCTTGGACGTCTAGTTTCACATTGTGGCGCCTGGTTTATGATAGGAAGAGCCTGCCGTCTCAATAATAGTCGCCAGCACCCACTGGTGCGTGTCTTTATGGCTCGACCAAAATTCTAATAATTGACTAATATGGTTTGCCATTAAAATACTGTCTACTTTTTGTTCTGTGCACCATGAGAGACCTTAGGATAGCTTAAGTCTATCACCAATGTGGCCGAAATCTTATCTTGAATGGCTTGCCTATTCGGGTCCCAGTATACTTGACTAAAACCCAATAAACCCGTAGCAAAACCCGCGCCATAACCACCATACCGACCAAAGCTATCCCACAGGTTTAGCTCAGATTCATCGAGTTTTATAACCTTAATATTGAGCAGTTTTTTACCCGGAGTCTGACCTTTTAACCCAGCAGTAAAAATACTGAAGTAGAAAGCCGCCCAGCCAAATCCGAGGCCTAAATCTTCGAGCAATTGTTTACCCCAATCAATTAAACTAGGGGCAGTGGGCGCTGTGCTAGGCTCTGCTACAGGGGTCTGTTGAGCTGGCGTGATAAAGGGTTCAGGTGGCGTGGGGGCTAGATGTTGTAAATACGATTGAGTGATTTGTTGCTGCAGCTGGGCTAACTCTTCACTGGACAAGCTTGGTTCCGCTAATGCCAATAACAAGTCACGTAATGCCAATGCCTCAGTTTGTATTAACCCTGACTGGGCTAAATCCATACTCAAGGACTCACCTAGCCCTTGCCAACATACCAGCCAAGAGGCACAGCTTTGTTCTGCCAACTGTTGTTCTATCTTGTTGCTGGCCAACAAGTATTTGCCGGTCAGGGCAAGCCCAACCACGCCTTGCACCACCACCTCTTGGCCTTCGGATATATTGGCACCGCTAGCGAGCTGCTGAGTCGGATCAAGCTTGTCAATATCGATGTTAATTTCATCGAACAGACCCATCACGAATACAAACAGCAACAAAGCCGTTAATAAGCGTAATGTGATACGGATGCTATTAAAAGGTTTTTTTTGTTTGAGACGGTTGCCTGCTCTAAAGAAGGTGGCAGCCGCTATGCCGGCCAACAGAAAACCACTGGCTTGGGTTAACAGGCCAATCAGTAAAATATCTATGCTTATGGCCATGGCTCGTTTACTGGGGCTAGCTAAGCGGGTGCCAATTAAATTTTCGGACACATGAAAGGCGTAAGGCGTGACTATTTTTCGCGTTTCCTTGGCACTCAACTCAAGATCAGCTTCAATCGCCGCTTGGCTCAGTGTCTCAGGCAAGGATATGCCATCTTGTTCCTTGTGCGCGGAGTCTTGCTGCATAAGCCTACCTTTTTCTTTGCGCTTGTGGTCGGGTTAAACTTTTTATGCCTTGGGTAATGCCGTCTAGGTCAGTGCCTACATTCTATCGCTCATTAGTGCTGGCATAATATGAGATTGGCCGCAGTGCGCAGACATCTTACACGGCCCGCTATCCTACAAGTCACAACACAAGGTGACTAAGGCACAGTTTAGCTTGCTGGTTTAACCTTGTGCTCGGGTTAAACTTTTTATGCCTTGGGTAATGCCGTCTAGGGTCAGTGCATACATTCTATCGCTCATTAGTTCTTGCATGATACTAATAGATGCGTAATAGCCCCAGTATGATGATAGCTGTGGGTTAAGCCAGATCGCATGGCCAAAATGATTTAACAAACGCTGCATCCAAACCGCCCCGGCTTCTTCGTTCCAATGTTCAACACTGCCACCTGGGTAGGTGATTTCGTAAGGGCCCATAGTCGCATCACCGACAAAGATTAACTTATAATCTGCACCATATTTATGGATCACATTTCCGATAGGTATCACTTCCCTATCCCGTCTTTGATTATCTTTCCACACCCCTTCATACACACAGTTATGGAAGTAGAAATACTCAAGATACTTAAATTCAGTATGCACAGCTGAGAACAACTCTTCACATTCTTTAATGTGGGCATCCATCGAACCGCCTACATCAAAGAACATTAGCACCTTAACTGCATTATGGCGTTCTTGAACCATATGAATATCAAGAAAGCCGGCATTTTTAGCAGTGGCACCTATAGTATTAGGCAAATCCAATTCTTCGCTGGCACCAGTACGAGCAAATTTTCGTAACTTACGTAATGCCACCTTAATATTTCGTGTACCTAATTCCACATCACTGGCGAGATCCTTAAAGTCACGTTTATCCCAGACCTTAGCCGCAGAGAAGTTTTTATTACCTTGCTGACCTATCCTCACTCCTTGCGGATTATAGCCATTAGCGCCAAAGGGGGATGTGCCGCCTGTGCCCACCCACTTGTTGCCACCTTGATGACGTTTTTCTTGTTCAGCTAACCTTTCTTTTAAGGTTTTCATCAACTCTTCAAGGCCACCCAAAGCTTGTATCTGTTTTTTTTCTTCCTCACTGAAGTGTCGTTGCAAAGCATTATTCAACCAATCTTCAGGGATATCCTTACCAAACAAGTCCAGGCTTTGCACGCCTTCAAAATAATCGGCAAATGCCCGATCAAATTTATCAAAATGACTTTCATCTTTAACCATAGTCAGTTTAGCCAGAAAGTAGAAATCTTCGATGCTGGCAAATACTACCCCCTTTTCCAAAGCGTTCAGCAGGTCCAACAACTCCCTTAAGCTAACAGGCAGACGGTATTCTCTGAGTTTAAAAAAGAAATCTATCAACATTAACGACGCGCCATAAAGGCCAATTTTTCGAACAGATGGATGTCTTGCTCATTTTTCAGTAACGCACCATATAAGGGGGGAATGCTCTGTTTACCATCCTTGTTTTGTAAAGCTTCAGGGGAGATATCTTCGGCCACCAACAACTTTAACCAATCTATCAGTTCAGATGTTGAAGGTTTTTTACGTAATCCGGGCACATCACGAAGATCAAAAAATGAGGTTAGGGCTTGATTGAGTAACATCTTTTTAATGTCGGGGAAATGCACATTGACGATCTGGCGCATTTCATCGGCATCAGGAAATTGGATATAATGGAAAAAGCAGCGCCTGAGGAACGCATCGGGTAATTCTTTTTCATTATTGGAGGTGATCAGCACTATAGGGCGTATTTTAGCTTTCACCACTTGCTGTGTCTCATACACAAAAAATTCCATTTTATCTAATTCAAGCAATAGATCGTTGGGAAACTCTATATCAGCCTTATCGATCTCGTCTATCAACAAAATCGTGCGTTTGTCTGCATCAAAGGCCTGCCACAATTTACCTTTGACAATATAATTACCAATGTCGTGCACCTTTTCATCCCCTAACTGAGAATCTCTTAGGCGAGATACGGCATCGTATTCATACAAACCTTGCTGGGCCTTGGTGGTTGATTTAATATGCCATTGGATCAGATTGGCGTCTAAACTTTTAGCCAACTCCTCGGCCAACATAGTTTTACCTGTGCCTGGTTCACCTTTAATTAATAAGGGCTTTTGCAAAGTGATAGCTGCATTGACCGCCAATTGCAATTCATCACTGGCGATATAATTTTCTGTACCTTTAAACGACATGTAAAACCTCAATGCTTATTAGTAATGACTGCGTCACTAATTATTTAACAAATGATTAACCATAAGATATAGCGAAAAAGCACTGTGAATTTACTGACGAGTGCTTAAGCTAGGTATCCTAAACTAGATCTGTGTTATTTATATATCAATAATATTTATAAATAATAATGGACTAGCAAACTAGAACCGGTCAGTGGCTGTTGCTTTACAATTTCATAGCAGCAACAGGCTTCGCAGCAAAGTCGGTGATAGCTTTGACACACTGCGAACCTGAGATAATATTTAAGATAATTAATAAGGAAATAACATGCAAATTTACGATGACAATTCATTAGCAATAGGTAAAACACCTTTAGTTAAGCTCAACCGTGTAACTGGGGGCAACGTCTATGCAAAAATTGAATCTAGAAACCCTAGTTTCAGTGTTAAATGTCGTATAGGCGCCAATATGATTTGGGACGCAGAGAAAAAAGGACTGCTCAAGCCTGGCAATGAATTGGTAGAAGCCACGAGTGGCAATACTGGTATCGCTTTGGCCTTTGTTGCGGCATCCCGCGGTTATAAACTTACCTTAACCATGCCCAGCTCTATGAGTTTGGAACGCCGTAAATTACTCAAAGCTATGGGCGCAACTCTGGTATTAACCGAAGCCCCTAAAGGCATGAAAGGCGCCATCGCGGCAGCCGAAGAGATTGTCGCCTCTGACCCGAGCAAATACGTTCCACTACATCAATTCGAAAACCCTGCCAATCCTGAAATCCATGAACAGACCACCGGGCCAGAGATTTGGCAAGACACAGACGGTAAGGTCGATATTTTTATCGCTGGCGTTGGCACAGGCGGCACTATTACGGGTGTATCACGTTATATCAAGAAAACTCAGGGCAAGAACATCATATCTGTGGCGGTAGAACCTACAGATTCGCCTGTGATCACTCAGGCCAAAGCAGGTGAAGCACTGACACCAGGGCCCCATAAGATCCAAGGCATTGGAGCAGGGTTTATTCCGGGTAATTTAGACCTCGATTTAATTGATGCGGTAGAACAAGTTAGTAACGAAGAATGTATGGCAATGACCCATAGATTAATGAAAGAAGAAGGCATTTTGGCCGGCATTTCTTCTGGTGCTGCGGTAGTCGCCGCTAAGCGATGGGCAGAGAAACCAGAAAATGCTAATAAACACATAGTGGTGATTTTAGCCAGTGCTTCAGAGCGTTACTTAAGCAGCCCACTCTTTGCAGGGGAGTTTTCAGAGTCAGAAAACGTACAATAACCCGTTGCTGAAAGGCTAATTTCAGCGGGTATCTAAGTACAAAAAGATAAAAAAGGGGTACTTTAAGTATCCCTTTCTTTTGGTCCTGTAAAAAACACGCTAAGATAAGTCAGCAAAGATTGATAATTAGGTGAATATAATGTTGAAAACAACAATTTTTGGATTGGTACTTTCTATGCTCCTCATGGGATGTGGACCCAAGGAGTTCAAAGAAGGCGCCGGTAAATTTGGCATGTTGAGCAGTGAAATGCCCGAGTATGCGGCCACTGAATTTTTTAATGGCGTGTATAAAGACACAAATCTGAATACCGCGCTAAAATACAGCTCGCCGAGATTGCAAAGACTGATGCGCTCCTATCACACCAATAAAGCCGTGCAGAAGCACATTTTGAATATGCGCTTTGATACAGTGAAGATGAAGCTCACCAATAACAGTGCAGGACGCAGTGAGTTTGCCGAAGAAATGATGATTTCGATTTTCTTCGAGGGGAAATTAAACGGCGAGATTATAAAAGACTTGCGGGTTGTTGAATTATTAAGAATAGATAAAAAATGGAAAGTCGATCACGTTAGTATGAAGTAACGGTTTTATGGGACTTTAAAAGCCCCAGGACAAAGACTCTGACACTGCAAATGAGTAGGGGTTTAACGCCCTAATGCTACCCCCTCCCTTCTTGGGTCTGCCCCACCAATAAGTGCCCCATCCACCAATTGAATACCGTGTACACCACTGTTAAGGTCTCTAATTTGCACTTTGTGACCCATTTTTTCTAGGCCCTGCTTTAAATTTTCTAACTCTGTACCTTTTTCAAGGGCTGTATAATCGTTTCTATTGGTCACTTTAGGTAAGTTAATGGCTTGTTGAATATCCAGTCCCCAGTCCAACACCCCTATAATGGATTGCGCCACATAACTAATAATACGGTTACCCCCGGGGGATCCTAAAGCCAACACTAACTGTTGTTCTTGGTCAAACACCATGGTCGGACTCATAGCACTTCTAGGGCGTTTATTGGGCTCCACACGGTTTAGCACTAATCGGTTGTTTTTAATGGGATTAATGGAGAAATCTGTTAACTGATTATTCATTAGGAAGCCCTCAACCATTATCCCTGAACCAAAAGCAAACTCAATGCTAGCGGTCATAGAAATGGCATTGCCCTGTTTGTCTACAATAACGAAATGGCTGGTGTTAGGCAGCTCATAGGCGTTGTCAGCGGCCAATAGTGCCTCAGAATAAGGGGTGCCCGCCAACGCTTTTCCCATATCTTTATCTGGATCAATCAATTTAGTTCTGCTGGCTAAATACTCAGCACTGATCAAGGGCGCTATAGGCAAATTGCTAAAGTCTGTATCAGCAATATATAACGCTCTATCTGCATAGGCCAAGCGTGAGGCTTGAGTAAACAAGTGGGTGGCTTTTAGTGAGCTAGGTGCATATTGGCTTAAGTTAAAAGGCTCCAATGTACGTAAAATTTGTAATACATTGACCCCACCTGAACTGGGCGGTGCCATGCCACAGACATCATAACTTTGATATGTACCGCAAACGGGCTGGCGTTTTAAGGCTTTATAAGCCGCCAGATCAGTGGTCTCTAAATAGCCGGGATTGATACTAGAGGACTGAGCGGCTTTTGCCATCTTTTCTGCTAATGGCCCAGTATAAAAAGCTTTGGGGCCTTGCTGTGCAATGGCTTTGAATACCTCAGATAAGGGCTTGTTTTGTTTGATTGTGCCGGCAGCTAAGGGCTTACCCAGGGGATAAAAATAACTGGCTGAAGTTGGAAAGACCTTAAGACCAGGGTGAAAATCCATCGCGATCAACTTGGCCAAACGCTTAGAAACTGTAAAGCCCTTATCGGCTAAGACTATGCTCTCATCAAACAGCTGCGACCAAGGTAACACACCAAATTCCTGATGAGCCATGTGCAAGGCTTTTAGGGTACCAGGTACTCCTATAGATTTGCCGCCGACCACCGCATCTATCCATTTCATGGGTTGACCGTCTTTTAGAAATAAATCAGCTGTGACTTTTGCCGGTGCGGTTTCCCTGCCATCAAAACTGTGCAATTTTTTAGCTTTATTATCCCAATACAACATAAAACTGCCCCCCCCTATCCCAGATGACTGGGGTTCGACTAAGGTTAGCATGGCTTGAATGGCTACTGCAGCATCTATGGCACTGCCGCCTTTAGCTAAGACCTTAGCCCCCGCCTGAGACGCATAAGGATTAGCCGCTACCACCATATAGTCTTGGGTCTTTACCGCGGTTTTTTGATTAAAGCCAGTGGCAGCCTCAGGCTCCCTAGCCTCTCGTTTAGCTTGAGCAAACACATTGGAACTGGCAAGCCAGAACAACAGCATATAGAGTGACAGAACAATAAGACGCACGATAATTCCTGTAATAATAAGCATAATGTAAGCAACACTAACTAGCGCCTTAGCAATTTGCAAATGCTAATGTGTGTGGTCACTGCAAGATAAATAATCCCCCATAAGCACAGAGCAGCAGACTGCCTGAGACTTTTGCCAAAGGCTTGGCTAAATCCACCAAACAATTCTTCTCAAATTTGTTAAAGTGCTTAGAGAATTTTTGTATCAGATATTTATGCCCAGACTCCCTTTTGCTTTACATCACAGCCTAGTCCCTTTGCTGATAATCTTGCTGAGTATCGCCTTGTACTTAGGTGAACCGCTTAGTTCAGAGATCTTAGTCTATGATCGTATCGCTATCGGCCAACACCAGTGGTGGCGCTTATTCAGTGCTCACCTTTTACATACCAATTTTTATCACTTGTTGCTCAACCTATTGGCTGTGTTCTTGTTGTGGGCCTTGCATGGCCAGTATTTTAATCAAAAACACTATTTATGTTTGTTCTTGGGGATCAGTTTAGGGACCAGTTTAGGCTTATATTGCTTTGCCCCCTCATTAAGATGGTATGTGGGTTTGTCAGGGGTACTACATGGGCTGTTTATAGTGGGGGCTTATTTTGATATTACCCATCAATATCGCACCAGTTGGCTATTATTAATAGGCGTGTGGGTAAAAGTGATCGATGAACAGCTGTCTGGAGCCAGTGATAGTATCAGCGCATTGATCGAAGCCAATGTGGCCATCGATGCCCACTTATATGGCACTTTTTGTGGCAGTATCGTGATCCTCGGTTATGTCGTTAAGCATAGAATTAAAAACCGCTAAAGCATACTGAGGCTCTGGCACTTACCATGACCTCAGTATTTTGCTCAATGCTATAAATGCTGCTCAAAGAGTTTGAATATTCTACGGTATTCATCTAACCAAGAACTAGGTTGTACAAAACCATGGGGTTCAACCGGGTAAATAGCCGTTTCAAAGTTTTGTTTTTCCAGTTCGATCAAACGTTGTACTAGTCGTACCACATCCACAAAAAAAACATTGTCATCCACCATAGGCGCATTAATTAACAAAGGGTTTTTTAATCCTTCTGCAAAATAGATGGGTGAGCTGCGTTCATAAGCGATAGGATCGACGTCCGGGGTATTCAGTATATTTGAGGTATAACCATTATTATAATGTGCCCAATCACTGACGGGTCGTAAGGCCGCGCCGGCTTTAAATAAATCCGGCTCATTAAACATGGCCATAAAGGTCATAAATCCGCCATAAGAGCCGCCATAGGTGCCCACTCTATTGACGTCTACATTAAGGTTGTCCACTAACCAATTGACCCCGTCTTTTAAGTCCTGTATCTCAGGTGTGCCCATTTGTCGGTAAATGGCGGTGCGCCAGTCTCGCCCATAACCTGCGGATGCGCGATAATCCATATCTAAGACCACATAACCTTTTTGCGCCAACATATTATGGAACATGAATTCTCTAAAATAACCTGACCAACCTAGATGTGAATTTTGCAAATAGCCGGCACCATGATTAAACACCACTGCTCTTGCAGGTGTTTTGCTGTCTGCATTGGGTGGGCTGTACACCCTAGAGAATATCGGTTGGGGGCCATGGGACGAATCAATAGGCACAATGTCAGGGGCTAACCAATTGATGGCTAAAAATTCTTGGCTAATAGTGTAGGTTAATTGCTGGGCAGCCTTGTTGCTGAGCGCTTGTAGATATAGCTCAGGGGGCCGGGTCAAGGAAGAGTGCGTCAAGAGTAAGCGGCTATCATCAGGGCTCAATAGATAGTCAGTCATGCCACCTAAGTTGGTTAGGGGCTCGATTAAACCGTCTTGTAAACCCACACGGTATATTTCATAAATCCCCGGATGCTTCTTATTCGCCTTAAAGTACATATATTGTTCATCCGCACTTAAGGTTAATGAGTCCACCTCATAGGGACCTGATGTGAGTGCTCTGGCCTTATTATTGATAGCTTTAGTGTACAAATGCGCATAGCCGCTTTGTTCAGACAGATAATATAAAGTGGCACTATTGCGCAACCAACCAAAGCTGTTGAATCGGTAATTGATCCAAGCATCATCATGCAATCTATGTTGATTGATTAGCGTACCTGCGGGCATATCAACCGCGGCTAACCATCTATCTTTGTTGTCCCATGCCTCTAACATAACCGCCACTTGCTCGCCGCTGGCATGCCATTGTATGGCGCTTTGATCCCAATGCCAGTCGTCAATTAAACCAATTTCTCTAGGTAATCTATTGTTTTTATACCCTTCACCCTTAGCCAGTGCATTTTCACGTTTGACTTGGGCTAACACATCTTCGTTATAGCCTGGCAAACTATTATAACTGAGTTGGGTTTTCTTGTTTTTTACCAGATCTAACAACCAAATGTGTTGGTTTTGTGGGGTCTGATCTGCCACTTTGCGTCTCACCTTGTCTACTGAGATACGTCCATCTTCGTTAATATAATTCGGCATGATATCGCCATCATCACGCCAACTAGACTGGCTGCGCTCAGCCAATATCACCCATAGGCCATTAGGGGACAGACTCGCTTCTACTATTTCGTTTTCATCCGAGAAGTAAAAGGACTCTGGCACGGTTGTGGCGTTTTCTTTATTTGCTAACTGCGAACGTTCAAAGCTTATTCTTTTATCTTGGCGTTGCTTCGCCACTACTGCGATCAGTCGTTGTTGTTGCTCGGCGATGTAGTCTTTTGCGGGTTCCACGGCTTGAGGCTTTTCCGCAAAGGCCCAGGTCACCAGCTGTTCGTATAAACCCGTTTGTAAGTTAATGGCATAAAACCCATTAGCACTTTGAAAACTTAGGCGACCATCATTTAGAAAACCTAGCTGAGTGGGCTGTCTATTGTCTCTGGTTAACTGCCTAAGCACATTAGTGGTGAGGTCTTTAACAAAGATATTGCCGGCAAAGACCCAGGCGGCCATGGCTCTTTTACTGTCTAAGACTCTATTTTTATAGGCATATTGATGGGTTTCACTGAGGCTGACTTTGCTTGGTTGTACTTGCAACTGCAGTGATCTTGACCATAGATCATTAAGGGGTGAACCATGTTGTTTCTGGCTATAGAAAACACTTTGGCTATCGTCCGCCCAATATGCTTGTGTAGGTTGTCTGCCGATCCAGTCTGGATCCGCCATGATTTTCTCTAAGGTTAAGGTCTGTGTATCCGTAATACTGCTTCGTGTAACTTGAGCACTATGGATGGGCAATACATTTTGCACTGCTAACTGAGTGTTATTTCGCCCTGTTTCAAGTGATAACTGTGCTGTCGAGCACGCCACCAAAAAGACACTCACCGAGGCTATCATTAAGCCCTTACCTTGCATTTTAAACATGCTTTTTCCTTAAGCCCTAATAGATATGATTATGTCTCTATTAGACAGCAAAACCACGATTTTGGAAAACAATAATAGCGACGACTATGGTTATTATCCATCGCCAACAGCCACAGACAGAAATCAAGCTAGCTGTAAGCGCTGGCGCAGATAAACAGCAGTGTCACAGGGGCGGCTATTCATTGGGCATTACCGCGGCGAGTCTTTGCTGTATATAGCAAAGATAATGCTGATATGCCCGTTCATTAAACTGCTCGGAGTATTGATTCATAAAACCATGTGAGTAAGCCACTTGCTGGATCCTGACATTGGGCCTACCAGACATATTAGAGATGAGAGTTTGTACATCAAAATGGCTTTCAAAAGCTGGGAATATGATATCGCAGGCATGGGTTGGTGTGAGATCGACAAAATGGCGGATCTGTGACGGATAAAACAAGGTGGTACTTAACCCCTTCTCTCGTTTTTGCTGTGACAACACTTTATACAAGGCCGATGCCCCAGCGCTAAAACCAATAAGGTGTGTAAGCTGGGGGTATCTGTCAATGGCCGCGGCTATCTTATAGGCGTAAGCATCTACACCACCGTCATGCAAAAACGCCTGATAGGCCTGCGCTTCCGTCTTATAATATTCCCCCGTCTGATTAAAGGGTGAGACCACCGCTAAGTGCTGAGTGCCCCCCACACTTGCTACAAATTCATCAAAAACAGGCGTTTGGCCAAATATATCAGTAATATATAAAACCCTCAGCATTAGCTACTAGCCATAGTTTTTGAGTCAGTAACCAATATCGACACCTGTGGTGGTAATAATAAAAATAATCAAAAGACTGCTTTAAGATAGCACAAGGTATTGCATTTTTACTTAGCTTAAATAGCCAGCATCTACTGCTAAACTGCTGACATTCGCGCCAGTAGTCTATAGCGGGATCTAATAACCGCTAGCTTAATAACCCTTAGCTTAAATAGCCTCCATCTACTACTACTGTGGTGCCAGTAGTATAACTGGATGCATCTGAGACTAAATATAATACTGTGCCTGCCATCTCATCTGGCTGAGCGGTTCTACCTAAAGGGATCTGCATCAATGCGGTTTTTAGTATCTTGTCATTGCTGGTTAACGCCGAAGCAAACTTGGTTTCGGTTAAACCAGGTAATAAGGCGTTAACACGAATGTTCAATGGCCCACATTCTTTAGCAAAAGCCTTAGTCATGCTGATCACTGCGGCTTTGCTGATGGAGTAAATCCCTTGCATCATGCCCGGTGAGATACCATTAACCGAAGCGGTATTTAAAATCACGCCCCCACCTTGTTCTTTCATCATTTTACCGGCTGCGGTAGACATAAAGAAGTAACCACGAATATTCACATCAAGGGTTTTATCAAATGCCGCAAGATCGGTATCCAGAATATGCCCAAAATAAGGATTAGCCGCGGCATTATTGACTAATATATCGAGCTGTCCATATTGTTGTTTAATTTGCGCAAAGGCACTATCAATTTGCGACATTTCACCCACGTGACAAGCCATGGCTTGTGCGTCACCACCTTGCTCTCTAATGCTCTGAGCCACGGCCTCACAGCCGTCTATTTTACGACTAGACACTATCACCTTAGCTCCGTAAGCCGCCAATAAACGCGCGATTGACTCACCAATACCACGACTTGCACCTGTGACTAAGGCCACCTTACCAGTTAGCTCAAAAATGTCTTTATTCATCTGTATATTACCTTTTCAAATGGGGTCTGGTTTGTAAAACGGATATTAGTTAGGGTCGACTTTTAGGACTAATTTACCCAAGTTTTCGCCCTTGAATAACATCATCAATGTTTCTGGAAAATTTTCTATGCCTTTAACTACATGCTCTTTGGCCACCAATTTACCCTGTGCAATCCAAGCCGCCATTTCTTTTGCGGCGGTAGGGTAATTAGCCACATTGTCGAACACCACTATGCCTTCCATCTTTGCTCTGTTGACCAATAAGGCCAAATAGTTTGAAGGCCCTTTCACCGCAGTGGTATTGTTGTATTGGCTGATTGCACCACAGACCACTATCCTGGCTTTGAAGCGTATATGAGTTAATACATCATCTAGTATGTCGCCACCCACATTATCAAAATAGACATCAACACCTTGAGGACAAGCGACTTTGAGAGCTTGTTTGAGATCCTCACTTTTATAATCGATAGCCCCATCGAATCCAAGTTCATCAACCAAGTAAGCACATTTATCCGCACCGCCAGCAATGCCGACTACTCGACAGCCTTTGATCTTGGCAATTTGCCCCACCACTGAACCTACCGCACCTGCTGCACCTGACACCACGACTGTCTCACCGGCTTTCGGCAAACCTGTATCTAACAAACCAAAATAAGCCGTCATACCCGGCATACCCAGCACACCTAAATAACGTTCTAACGGCGCTACACTAGGATCTATTTTATGTAAACCTTCGGTTGCAACCACCGCATATTGCTGCACACCACAGTGACCGTATACATAGTCACCTTCGGCAAAACTGTCGTCTGTAGACTTTAATACTTGCCCGACAGTACCCGCTCGCATCACCTCACCAATTTGTACCGGCTCAATATATGATTTACGATCATTCATCCAGCCACGCATCGCTGGATCAAGGGAAATATATTCGATCTTCAGCAAAACCTGATTTGCCCTTAACTCAGGCACCTCGGTTTCAACCAGATCCCAGTTATCCTTAGTTGGACTGCCCACTGGTCGTTTTGCCAGTAAAAATTGTTTGTTTTTCATCATTTCCCTTACTCAGTAACAGGTTTTTAGACTATAAAATATGGTCTCATTAAAACCAATCGGCCTGCATTTCACTGCAACTATCATCCATCTCATTTAATAGTGCTATGTCACGGCTGATGGTAGGCAACTCCCAATGCACAAAGTATTTTGCCGCTTGTACTTTACCTAAATAAAAGGCTTTATCATCATCAGACAGCGCACCATCGTGAAGCGCTTTTTCGGCTACCTCAGCCTGACGGATCCACATCCAACTCATCACTATCTGACCAAAAACATTCATAAAGCAACTGGCATTGGCCAATAAGATCGGTAACTTATCTGATTGTAAATCTTTAGCTAATAATGGGATCAAGGATTGCATTTGAGCGATGTAGGGCAGCAAATTACCTATTAGGCCAAGACTTATTGGCCCTTGTGCCTGGGAAAAATCTGCTTGCATACGGGCTTGTAATACTTGTAACCCTGCCCCATTGCCTTGCCATAATTTACGGGTCAATAAATCTAAGGCCTGAATACCATTAGTGCCCTCATGAATAGGGTTTAACCTATTATCTCGCCAGCACTGTTCTACCGGGTACTCTCGGGTGTAACCCGCACCACCTAACACCTGAATAGCGAGATCATTAGCCTTAGGACCATACTCTGAAGGCCATGCTTTAACTATTGGGGTTAACAGGTCAAGGATCTCTGTGGCCTGCTGTCGGTGCTCTTGTGAAGGCATAGTGTTGATATCATCCACCAGGCGAGCCGCATAAAAACACAAAGCCATCCCCCCTTCCACATAGGACTTTTGCGCCAATAGCATACGTTTTACATCACCGTGCTGGATGATAGTCGCGGCTTTATCAGTGGGTTTATTATTGGGTGCTACTCGCCCTTGGGTTCGCTCTTTTGCATAAGCTAATGAATATTGATATCCGCTGTAACCTACCATAGCCGCACCAAAACCAACCCCTAGGCGGGCTTCGTTCATCATCATAAACATGTACCGCAGACCTTGGTGCTCTTCACCTACCAGATAGCCGTGACAATCATCCTTTTCACCAAAACTTAAGGCGGTAGAGGTAGTGCCTCGGTACCCCATTTTATGGATCAGCCCCGCTAGCGCCACATCATTTCTATCAGTGGGCTGTCCTTGCTCATCCAGTCTAAATTTAGGCACCACAAACAAGGAGATCCCCTTAACACCGGCCGGCGCACCTTGGATCTTGGCCAGTACTAGATGCACAATATTATTCGACAATTCATGATCACCAGCAGATATATATATTTTGTTGCCTTTAATTCGATAATTGCCATCATCATTTCTGCGCGCCGTAGTATGAATATCCGCTAATGAAGAGCCAGCATGAGGTTCAGTCAAAGCCATAGTGCCGGTAAATTCACCCGTTAACATACGCGGCATAAACGCTTCTTTTAGGGCAGTAGAGGCAAAGTTACGAATGACGTTAGCCGCAGCTATAGTCAGAAATGCATAACCGGTACTGGAGGGATTGGCCGCCATAAAATAACCCGCACAAGCGGTCATTATGGTTTCAGGCAACTGCATGCCGCCCTCTTCAAAGTCAAAACGACCGGCGATCAAGCCTGATTCAGCATAGGCATCAAAGGCGACTTTCACCTCATCAATCATATGTACCTTCTCTCCATCAAAGGTAGGTTCATTTTGATCACCTTTGGCGTTGTGGGTCGCAAATTTTTCTGTGGCTATCTTGTCTGCTATCTCCATCACAGCATTGAAGGTTTCTTTATTATGCTCACTGAACCTATTTCTTTCACACAAGGCTTGAGTATCTAATAGTTCGTACAGCTGAAACGCTAATTCTTTACGCTTGACTAATTCATTGTTCATTTGTTTTGCCTCAAAGACTGTTATTACACACAACTGGTTTATGGCTCTAGATTGACAAACTTTTGCCTTGGCTATTATTGTCATATATGACATATTAATGGTCATTTTAGACAGTTATAAAACACCATTATTGGTGTTCAATCATGGCGTTTATGTGGATGGGGAAATTATGTTTAAAGTGACTATTTTAGGTTTTGATCAGGCATATGCCAGTGCCATAACCGGGGCCTTAGATCTGTTCGCTTTGGCAGGTGTAACTTGGCAACGTATGCAAGGTGAACCCCCTTCTCCTTTTTTTGATGTACAAATCGCCTCTATTAACCAACGTCCAGTAAAATGTATTAATCAGCTGCAGATCACCAGTCATATCGCCATTGAAGAAGTGACAGATACCGACCTTTTATTGATCCCCACAATAGGCGGTGAAATTAATAGCGTATTAGATAAAAACGTGGCTTTGTTGAGCCACATTCGTAAACACTTTTTAAACAATTCAGACATCGCCAGTAATTGCAGTGGTGCGTTTTTATTAGCAGAAGCAGGTATACTGGATGGCAAGCAGGCCACCACACACTGGGGTTATGCGGCACAATTTAAGCGGCGCTATCCACAGGTCCTGTTGCGGGCCGAAAAAATGATCACCTCTGATCAAAATATTTACTGTGCTGGGGGCGGTATGGCGTGGTTTGACTTAGCCTTGTTGTTGATAGAAAGATACTGTGGTCATGATGTCGCCACCACTACTGCTAAAGCACATGTGATCGACTTAGCCAGAGGGGCGCAGGCCGCCTATGCCAATATTCGTACGAAAAAGTATCATCAAGATCCCGATATATTATTTATTCAAGACTGGTTAGATGCCCACTTTTCACAACGGATCACCGTTAATTTACTGCCCGAATTAGTCAATTTAACCCCTCGCACCTTTAACCGTAGATTTAAGAAAGCCACAGAGCAAAATCCCTTAGAATACCTGCAGGCCTTGCGTATAGAGGCGGCTAAGAAACATTTAGAAACCAGCCCAGACAGCATAGAGCGTATAGTCAATCAAGTGGGCTATGACGATTTGAGCTCTTTTACCCGATTATTCAATCGACATACCGGCTTGTCCCCAAGCCAATATGCCAAAAAATTCAAACGTTAAGGGGCTAGCCCTTAGTTAATACGTAAAGAGCAAACTAGGGTCAAACTTGGGCTGTAAACCACTAGTGCCGATCAATCCTTAAGGTAAAACCGGCTAAATTAGGTTTTGTGACGGCAAATCTATTAATTTGCTACTCACAGCTTCCAGTCTATGATGTTGCCACTCCACTGGGTACTGATTGAAGTTTTGCACCAACAATTTACCGGCCCGTCTAGACATTCGTAAACCCTCAGGCAGATCCTGAGTCGGCACGCCCTGCTCGGTTAATGTTCGAGTAAAGATGTCTTTGAGCAAGGATTGTGACAATAGACCAATCACAGTGACATTTTTATGTAAGGTGACTGCGGCGCTGCCAGCCATAGGCCCATCAGAATAGAGTAACAGCGGCTCTGCGCTTAGCAGTTCATAGGACTCACACCATAAGGTACCAGCAAATTCATTATCAGTGTCAATAGCCTTCACCCTTTGATGCATAGTTGGCCGCAAAGAATCAAAATTAAGCAGTTTGATCCCCACTAATTCCTCGATCAGGGCAAATTGACCATCATTAGGCACAGTGCCGTTTGCAGTGCGGGTTGCAGTGCGAGGACCAAATATAATCGGACTGCGCTGGGCCACGCGTTTTAAGGCGTCGGCTGTTGCTTCATCCATCACTGTTAAAGCCGGCGCCACAATAAGGCTATAATCTTTGTTACCCAGTTGTGAGGCATGGATAATGTCGACCTCAATCCCTAAGGAGCGTAATGCGCTGTAATATTGAACAAACTGTGCCCAATAACTCAAGTCTTGATGATGACTTTGGTTGTCATAGGCCCACATGCTGGGATAATCATGCAATATTGCCACCTTTGCATCGATAGCTCCAAGCTGAAACTGACTCACATCCAGGTTATTAACTTCTGTATATCCCCTGTCTGGTCGTCCATCTTGTTGCAATAACCCTGAATGCATGATCTCTTGTGCGTAATGACTGGCTCTGAAGCGGAAGTACATCACACCACTGGCACCATGTGCCCAAGCTTGGGCGGTCCATAAGGCCACTGCACCTTCGGCGGGTAAAGGATTATATTGGGCCCAATTGGCATGGCCACACTGTTGCTCCATCACCCAAAAATTGCTGCCGTTTTTAAGTCCACGATAAAGATCATGGTTCAAACTCACCAGATCAGGATGACCTGTTCGAGCATATTGGGTTTTAACGGCTTCGGTCTCCCAAGTTGCAAAGAACTCTAGCATGCCTATGGGGTAACTATCCCATGCCACAAAATCTAAGTTTTCAGATGCCTTATAAAGATCAAATTCTTGGGCAAATATCACAAAATTATGAGTGATAAAGCGACCGGGAGAAAGCTGGCGTAAGCGATCAATTTGTAGCTGCTGAAATTCAATGATCATATCCGAACAAAAACACTTAAAGTCTAATAAATGAGATGGATTGGGTTGATTAACCGCGGTTAAATTGGGCGTCTGTATTTGCTGCCAACTAGAATAATCTTGGCTCCAAAACACATTCCCCCAGGCCTGGTTAAGCAAGAGTAGGTTTGAGTACTTCTCTTGCAGCCACTCCCTAAAAGCAGTTAAACTGGCTCCTCCATATGAAGCCGCCGTGCCTTCATGACCCAATTCATTATCGGTCTGCCAACCTATAACACTGGCTCTGTGGCCATATCGGCCGGCTATTTCATTGACAATTCTTAGACAATGATCACGATATATTGGACTGGCATGATCATAGTGACGCCTTGAGCCAAACTTCTTAGTTTGATTGTTTTGGTCTACGGCCAAAATTTCAGGATGTTGTGCTATCAACCAAGCCGGTGGTGTGGCAGTTGGTGTACATAATACTAAGTCTAATCCATGTCTCTCGTAAACTTCTATGGCCTCATCCAACCATTGCCAATCAAATACACCAAGACTAGGCTCTATTTTAGCCCAGCAAAATTCAGCCAGGCGCACCACCTTAAGCCCCAATGCTTTTTGCTCAGCGGCGTGTTTTGCCCATTCAGACTTTGGCACATGCTCTGGGTAGTCACAGACACCCAGGACTAAAGTTTGCTTAATTATATTATGCATAGAGGCCTCTTCAAACAATACTGCAAACTATTATAAACACAGGGCAATAAAAAAGCCGTGACCCTAGTCACGGCTTTTGTAATGAATCTATGTTATCTATAAAGCCGCTTCTAACTCAGGTAAAATTTCAAACAGATCACCCACTAAACCATAATCTGCGATCTGAAATATAGGGGCTTCTTCATCTTTGTTGATAGCCACAATCACCTTGGAATCTTTCATACCCGCAAGATGTTGAATCGCTCCAGAAATGCCCACAGCAATATACAGATCAGGCGCGACGATTTTACCCGTTTGGCCCACTTGCATATCGTTAGGTACAAACCCAGCGTCAACGGCGGCTCTTGAAGCGCCCATGGCCGCTCCCAGTTTATCTGCTATGCCATCTAACAATTTAAAGTTTTCGCCGTTCTGCATACCCCGTCCACCAGAGATGATCACGCTAGCCGCTGTCAATTCAGGCCTAGCAGATTCGGTTAGCTGCGCCGATACAAATGCTGACTGTACAGACGCTTTCACTAGATCACTGGTTTCAATAATGGCTGCATTGTTTTCAGCAGCAGCGTCGAATGCAGCGGTACGAACCGTAATCACTTTGATGTTGTCACTAGATTGCACAGTAGCAAGGGCATTGCCTGCGTAAATAGGTCTGACAAAAGTATCACTGCTTTGCACTTTTATGATGTCTGAAATCTGAGCCACATCTAACAAAGCCGCCACCCGGGGCATAAAGTTTTTACCAGTAGTGGTGGCAGCGGCCAAAATATGAGAGGCGCTTTTACCCATTTCCATCACCAAGTCTGCAATGTTCTCTGCTAACTGATATTCATATTCTGGGGCATCTGCCACTATGACTTTGCTTACGCCAGCAATTTTTGCGGCCTGTTGTGCCACGGCTTGACAATCTGATCCCGCCACTAGTAAATGGATATCATCACCCATTTGAGCGGCGGCAAACATCAACTTATGGGTTTCCGTTTTCAACGTCTCGTTGTCGTGTTCTGCATATACTAAAATAGTCATTAGATCACCTTCGCTTCATTCTTTAATTTTTCTACTAGTTCAGCAACATTTGCTACTTTAATGCCGCCTTGGCGTTGGGCAGGAGCTTCCACTTTGAGGACCTTGACACCAGAGCTTAATTCCACTCCAAAATCAGCAGCAGCCATGACCTCTAATGGCTTACGTTTGGCCTTCATGATATTGGGCAATGAAGCATAGCGCGGCTCGTTCAAGCGTAAATCTGTAGTCACCACTGCCGGCAAACTTAATTCTACGGTTTGTAAACCGCCGTCAATTTCACGAGTCACCTTGACCTTTCCTGCTTCAACTAACACCTCTGAAGCAAAAGTGCCTTGCGGCATGCCCGTTAGGGCTGCCAACATTTGGCCAGTTTGGTTGTTGTCGGAATCAATGGCTTGTTTGCCTAAAATGACCAAATCAGGACTTTCTTGCTCGACAATCTTTTGCAGGAGTTTAGCAATCTGTAAAGAATCTAGCGCTTCACTTGTATCAATTTGGATCCCTCGGTCTGCGCCTAAGGCGAGTGCCGTACGTATCTGCTCTTGACATGCTTTATCGCCCACTGACACTACTACTATCTCAGTTGCTACACCCTTCTCCTTGAGTCGCACCGCTTCTTCAACCGCAATTTCACAAAAGGGGTTGATGGACATTTTTGCGTTAGTTAAGTCAACGGCTGAGTGGTCAGGTTTTACCCGAACTTTCACGTTGTAATCTATGGCGCGTTTTACCGGCACTAATATTTTCATTGTCACCTCTAGTTCTAGGCATGGTGTATATTTTATGTACAAACTGACTGCACATATCTCGATGTCGTCAATTTACTTCTTGTTGACGTGCAGGTCAACTTAAGGCAACTATAGATTATGCGTGGCAAGATGATGCTTTGTGTCAGTGCTAATATTAGCGCAATGGTTAAGTTTGATCTCTTATAAAACAGTTAATTGCAAGGCATTATTTTTTTAAGTGTCTATTTTAAAAGTCTTTTTTAATGTAATCATATACTCAAAATTAGGTTTTTTTTGGCGAGCATATTATAAGACTCCCCCATAACCGGGTGATTTAACAAAGTTAGTTGAGCCTTGAACACAGCAGGAACAATGGTTTGGTCTGTGAAAAACACATTTTTTTAATGAATAGATAAATATAACAAAGGAGAAAAAGGTGGAACGAGAATCGATGGAGTTTGATGTTGTAATAGTCGGTGCTGGCCCTGCTGGTCTCTCAACAGCTTGTCGTTTGATGCAACTTGCACAAAAAAACGAACAACAGCTATTGGTGTGTGTAGTAGAAAAAGGCTCAGAGGTCGGTGCCCATATTTTATCAGGTGCTGTTTTTGAAACCCGTGCTCTGGATGAGCTTTTTCCCGATTGGAAAGAAAAATCAGCGCCACTCAACACCCCTGTCACTGATGATCATATTTATTGGTTACACAATCAACATAAAGGCACAAAAGTACCTAATATGTTGACGCCCAAGACCATGCACAATGAGGGCAATTATATTGTTAGCATGGGCAACGTCTGTCGCTGGTTAGCGGAACAAGCAGAACAGTTAGGTGTAGAGATTTTCCCAGGCTTTGCTGCCTCTGAAGTGCTTTATAATGAAGATGGAAGCGTAGGTGGTATCATAACAGGCGATATGGGGCGGGATGAAAAAGGCCAACCCAAAGATTCTTTTATGCCTGGCATGGAACTCAAAGCAAAATACACAGTATTTGCAGAAGGCTGCCGGGGTCATTTGGGTAAAGAGCTAATTGAGAAATTTGCCTTAGACCAAGATAAATCGCCACAACATTATGGTCTAGGATTTAAAGAAATATGGGATATTGATCCAGCCAAACATCAAGAAGGATTAGTAGTGCACACAGCAGGCTGGCCTCTAACCGAAGCTACTGGTGGTTCTTACCTATACCATGCTGAAAACAACCAAGTATTAGTGGGCCTTATTTTAGACCTTAACTATAGCAATCCCCATATCAGCCCCTTTGATGAATTTCAGCAGCTCAAACATCATCCGGTCTTTAAACAATATCTAGATGGTGGCAAAAGGGTCTCATACGGAGCACGTGCGATCGCTAAAGGTGGATTTAATTCCCTGCCAAAAATGACATTCCCTGGCGGATTATTAGTGGGCTGTGATGCTGGCACCTTAAATTTCGCTAAAATAAAGGGCAATCATACGGCTATGAAGTCTGGGTTACTGGCAGCTGAAGCATTGATGCAAGTGTTAGGCGATGAAACCGCTCAGCAAGGTCAAGATTTAGTGACTTATACCCAGTTATTCAAAGACTCGTGGTTATACGACGAACTCTTTAGATCTCGTAACTTTGGGCCAGCATTACATAAATTCGGGACCATTTTAGGCGGCGCCTACAATACCTTAGAACAAAATTGGTGCCGAGGTAATTTGCCCTTTACCTTTAGGGACGATTTAGCCGATCATCTACAACTAAAACCCAGTGCTCAAAGCAAGGCGATGTCCTACCCTAAATATGACGGAGTCCTTAGTTTTGACAAGTTATCTTCGGTTTTCTTGTCGAATACTAATCATGAAGAAGAACAACCTTGCCATTTAAAACTAAAGGATAGTCAGGTGCCAATTACCCTGAACTTAGCCAAATATGATGAGCCAGCTCAGCGTTATTGCCCCGCAGGTGTTTATGAAATAGTTGAAAGTGAGCAAGGAGAGAAGCAGTTACAAATCAATGCTCAGAATTGTGTGCATTGTAAAACTTGTGATATTAAAGACCCGACACAAAATATTACTTGGGTAGTTCCAGAAGGTGCTGGAGGACCAAATTATCCGAATATGTAAACTATTGGCAATAAAATGAATTAAATCTCACTTTATTGCCATGTAAATTGTCTATTATTTAAATTATGGCTAAACTTTAATAAATTTAATATGACAAGGAGAACATAATGTCGGAATTTACCAAGATTTTAATTCATGGTAGAAAATTACAAGGAGCAACAAAAAATCTCAGTGTTGAGGATTTAGAGTTAGTCCATAAAAAACTATACACTATCATCCAACAACGCATAGTTAAGGAGGTTGAAGTAAACAAACAGCAACAAGAAAAAAGGCATAAGTTAGATGATATTCTGCAACAAATGGAAACACTGGGACTGGTAGCTGACGATATTATCGATGTGTCGAAAGGTAAAAAATCTCTAAGAGCTGGGCAAAAAAGGCCAGTGAAATATCGGCTAGTGGATGATGAGGGCAATGAAACATTATGGACTGGCATAGGGCGCATGCCTAAAGTGTTCGCCAATGCGTTGGCTGATGGTCATCCAATAACCAAGTTCAGTATCTAAGCAAAACAAAAACTAGCACCAGGTGACATAAGCTGTTGTAAGATGATTGATAAATTCATGTCAATTATCTGAGTCATATGTCACCTATTCACCACCGAATCGATACTGATGATGTCAATAAACCATGGCTGTTAGTTTTACATGGCTTGTTTGGCAGTCTAAGTAACCTGTCTGTATTAACCAAGCAACTCACCCAAGACTTTCAGGTATTGTCCGCAGATTTACCCGATCATGGAAAGTCCGACTTCAGTACCAATGCCAATTTTGTTGAGTACGCACAAAGTATTAATCACTTATTAACACAGTTAGACATTTCCTGTGTGTCGATAGTAGGACATTCATTAGGGGGCAAGGTCGCTATGCAACTAGCGCTGTTGCGACCAGAGATGGTGACTCACTTAGTGGTACTGGATATTGCTCCAGTCCAATACCAGGCTCAGCACAATCAGGTATTTAATGGGTTAAACAATATTAATTTACTGACATTAACCCATAGACAAGAAGCGGATATCATCCTCAGTGAATACGTAGATGAAGCTTCGACTCGCCAATTTTTGTTAAAGAGTCTCTATCTCAAAGATAAAAAGTGGTGTTGGCGTTTCAATTTACACCAATTACACTCAGATTATTCTGAACTGTCTAAGGCTGTGCGTTCTGATAATCACTTTCTAGGTCCCACCTTATTTATTAAAGGTGAACTCTCTGATTATCTACTCGTTGAACATAAACCCGCCATATTGGCACTTTTTCCAAATAGTCAGTGGAAAATGATTGGCGGCGTGGGTCACTGGTTACACGCTGAAAAACCGACACTTTGCTATAAAATGATCAAGCAATTTATTGTTACTGATTGATTTTTAAACAGTCAATATGTGTGCCACTTTTAGTCTGTCTATGTGGCTAAACCTTCTTCATTAAAGCCATGTTTAATATTAATCTAACTAAGCCTGCTAAAAAAGAATGGTGCCGGTAAGACTGAAGAGACTCAACCCCATGACTGTAGGATAGATGACTCATTTTACCGACATTGCTAGAGCATAAAAAGAAGCCGCTAATGATGGCGCTTTGCAGAAAACACCAATAGGATTAACCCCAACAAGCGCCAAGTTTGAACCTTGTAATCTATTGCCAACATTCTGAGATGTGACGCTTTTAAAATTCTATTCGTTAGCTCTATGTGCTGTATAGCACAATTAAAATCGTTAATAGTGCTGCTCATTGTTTTACATCACTCATCTCAATTGCAGGCTAAACACCCTCTAACATTCGTGGCAAGTCGCCCAGGCTCCCCATATATTGATAATGAACCCATAGAAAACCATATCAGGGTTTGGTGGTAGATAGATTGCAACACACAGCGTCTTAAATGAGTTGGCCTTATGCCTTTATTGCTTCTTATATGAGTCGAACTGAACGCTTTATGGCCCTGAGCGAAATAGATGCATTTTTGTCTAGTGTTATCTGGCTCGAACTTCCCCTAGAACAACAATTTGTTAGCAACCCATAGCAACCGGTTGAGGGGATTGATCAATTATCCATGATGAGAATATTATTAAAAATAACAGATGCGGTTATGCATAAATATAACACCTTATCTAGCATTACCCCCTTAAAGCTCTCAAGAAAAAACATATACCGCTCAGGCAAACCCATACCAATCATTGATGCAGCAATATGGTTGCGGCCACAACTTAAACCTATACCAAGCACCCTGAATAAGGGCATTAATAAAATGAAAGACAATAGAAGTTTCGCTGATCCTTTGCTGCGTTATACCCAAAGTGCTCACTAGGTCATAATTTAACTGGCCCATTAATAACCTGCACAATCTGCTGCTATCATGCAGTTCTTTGTCTGGTACAATTTTCTTGTGAAAAACTCTATGGTAAACTGTTGGTTAAAGTGAGCAAGACAGAATCAAAGAATGTTAAGTAAGTATTATGAACAAATTGAAGCTTTTGCATTAAATGCAACACTTTTAGGCTTGTTCGTATTAATGGCTTATGTTGTGCACGATATAGTAAAAAAGAATAACGTACCTACCATTGGCAAAGTGGTTGTATATTTTGTTTTATTTTTAGGCGCTCTAGGCTTTGTTTTCAAGGGCGTTATGCAATTGATAATTGACCAGTGAACACTGGTTTGGTCTTAAACTTAAGTTGAGGAATGGGAAATAATGGCAAGTGTGGGGCTATTTTTTGGCAGCGATACTGGCAATACAGAACATATTGCTAAAATGATCCAAAAACAATTAGGTAAGGATCTGATTGATGTACATGATATTGCTAAGTCGAGTAAAGAACAGATTGGTGAATTTGACTTACTCATGTTTGGCATTCCGACTTGGTATTACGGTGAGGCTCAATGTGACTGGGATGATTTTTTTCCAGAGTTAGAGTTAATCGACTTTGAAGATAAACTGGTGGCCATTTTTGGTTGTGGGGATCAAGAAGATTATGCAGAGTATTTTCTTGATGCCATGGGTATGGTCAGAGACATCGTTGAGGCAAAAGGTGCCATTTTAATAGGCCAATGGCCCTCTGCAAGTTATGACTTTGAAGCATCAAAAGGCATGGCGGACGATGAGCATTTTGTTGGCTTAGGCATAGATGAAGACCGTCAACCCGAACTAACAGAACAAAGAGTCAAAGCTTGGTGCACACAGATCCAGCAAGAAATGTGTTTGGCCGAGTTATCTTAATGGCCAATATTGCCTTTATGACTGCGCCAAATTTACATTCTTGAGATTAAAATGGCTGAATGTCTTCCAAATGAAAATAGGTACCCTATAATGACAGCATATATTTCGTTTAAGTAAGCTCATGGATCACAATAAAGAATTAAAAAGAGCAGGATTAAAGATCACCCTACCTCGGTTAAAAATCCTAGAAATACTTCAGTTACCTGAGAATCAGCACATCAGTGCCGAAGATGTCTATAAGATCTTGCTGGAGAATCGTGAGGAGATTGGTTTAGCCACGGTTTATCGTGTATTAAACCAATTTGACGATGCCGGAATTTTACACCGACATCATTTTGAAGGTGGCAAATCTGTGTTCGAGATCAGCCATAAGAAACATCATGACCATTTAGTTTGTTTAAAGTGTGGCAAGGTCATAGAGTTTGAAGACGATGTGATAGAAAAACGACAAGAAGAAGTCGCGCAACGGCATAAAATGACGCTTACCCACCATAGTCTTTACCTATACGGCCAATGTAAAGAAGAGTGTGAACAGCAATAGCTTGATTTATCTTTTAAAAAAGTCGCTTATTAAGCGACTTTTTTATTGCCTACAGCCCAAGGATCACAGTTGCCAGTGTGGGGGGATGTAGCCTCCTACCGCAGATATTGGGGTTAAACGATTTTCTGTGGTCAGCCATATTACCAGGGCATATTGGTTGGCTGTCACCTTGGTTTTCGGATAACTAAACCGTTTTGACTCAGCACTGAAGGTGTGTTGCTCAAAACCCACTACCACAAAATTATCGGTAAGGATCTTGTGGGCATTTTCACCCGCTCCAACAGAGGTTTTTAAATCAAAAGCCAGTACCGCAATATTCAGATATGCGGGGCGATTGTTACTGGCATTAGTCTGCCTATAGTCCACCGTCACCCCCTGCTGTGTTAATTCAGCCGTCACGCTGGCGCTGTTTTTTGCACTTGGGCTAGCCCTAGGCACTGGTCGACCTTGAAACCAGCCTTTCCATTCTTTACCGTCCACCACAAAACCTGGGGTATAAACCGATTGAATAAGGTTGTTGCTTTTGAGGGCTCTTTGTCTTTGGGAAAAATATTCAGTGGCAAAGGGGTCTTTCCAACCAATATAGTCCCAATAGTTCACATGAAAAACCATGGGTATGACCTGATCCCACAACAGATCTGACTCGGTAAATTGATTAACCCATTTTTGCGCCGGTGGACAACTACTGCACCCTTGTGATGAGTAGACTTCAAGTAGCGCCACATGGTGGCTACCGGACGTCCACTTAAGTGGGGCTTGAGCCAAACTAAACGAAGGCATAAATAATATCGGCAAAGAGAGTAAAATCTGCGCCCATAGTCGTGTAGCTAAAGGTTTATTTTGCCCCTCAATTGAATTCCCATCAACAAACATAACTCGCCTTAGAACAGCTGAATTTATGCTTCGATGATAGGCCCCAGTTATCACAAAAGCGTCACGTGACGCTATTTGTTTTGTCACATATTAAACAAAGTTATTGCCAACCTTCGAGTTTTTGTTGATCTTCAATTTTGGCTTGTATCCATTTATCACCCTCAGAGGTGGTTTCTTTTTTCCAAAAAGGAGCTTGGGTTTTTAGATAATCCATTATAAATTCAGCACCATCAAAGGCCGCCTTTCTGTGGCAGCTAGTCACTCCGACAAACACTATCTGCTCAGACACATCTAACTGCCCTACCCTGTGGATCACTGTGACTCTTCCTAAGGGCCATTTGCTCTTAGCCAGATCAACAATACCTCTTAGTGCGCCCTCAGTCATAGCAGGATAATGCTCTAGGAATAAGCCAGTGACCACTTGTTGTTGATTAATATCACGGACTAAACCCACAAAAGTAACAATAGCGCCGTCACTGGGGTTATCATCTCGTAACTGTTTATACTCATGGCCAAGGTCGAAATCTGCTTCTTGGACCCGGATCTGTATGTTCGATGCCATCAATTTAACCGCCTGTTACCGGAGGAAAAAAGGCGATTTCGTCGCCGTCCTTAAGTCTCTCTTCTTCGCTGGCCATCTTTTGATTGACCGCGACCAAGGTCTTACCCAGCGCTAACTGCTCTTGCCAAATATCACCTTTAAGTTGCAACCGTTTTCGTAGATCGGCCACGCAGTAGATCTCCTGCAAAAGTTGCTGCATACCATGAGTCTGTAATCGCTCTTTAAGCTGTCCAAAAAATAAAATATTTAACACACAACACTCCTATACTGACCAATCACCACTCTTACCCCCTTGTTTATTCAACACCTGTATACCGCTTATGACCATATGTGGATCTACTGCTTTGCACATATCGAATAGTGTCAGAGCCGCCACAGTAACAGCAGTCAAAGCTTCCATTTCAACCCCTGTTTGTCCTGCTAACTTACATAAGGCTTGGATACGAATTTTATGCTCATTATCTATGGGCTCAAAGTCCAATTGTACTTTAGTTAACATCAGCGGGTGACATAAGGGAATTAAATCACTGCATTTTTTTGCCCCTTGAATGCCTGCTATACGCGCCACAGATAACACATCACCTTTGTTATGTTGATTGTCTTTGAGCATCTTATAGGCCAGTTCTGATAGGGTAATGAAGCCTTGCGCGACGGCTTGCCTTTGGGTCACTGGTTTTTGGGTCACATCAACCATATTGGCCTTGCCCTGCTCGTTAATATGGGTCAGTTTAGTTGATTGCTTATCGGCAGCAGTCTTCATGCTCTAGATCCACAATGGCCCTGAGTATTCTTAAGATGCACCACAAAATTGCAGGGTCTGTGGGCCAGATCGAGTTGCTCATGTAATATCTTGGTCCAAGCAGTTTTACAGGCGCCAGTAGAACCTGGCACACAAAAAATAGCGGTACTATTAGCCATACCGGCCAAAGCCCGAGACTGCACCGTAGAAGTGCCGATTTCTAAATAGGATACATGGCGAAATAATTCACCAAAGCCGGGGATATCTTTTTCAAATAACACACTCACCGCCTCAGGAGTGGTATCTCTAGGAGTGAATCCAGTGCCACCGGTAATAAGCACTACTTGTATGTCTAAGGAGGCAATCCATTTCGACACCACGGCCCGTATTTGGAATACATCGTCAATCACGATCTGCTTGTCACAAATTAGATGACCATCTTGCTGGGCCGCCTTTACTAAGTATTGACCTGAGGTATCATTTTCTTCATTACGGGTATCAGAAACCGTTAACACTGCGATATTTAGTCCGCGGTGCGCTGCGTTATCTTGGGACATCAATTGTTTACCTTTTGATTTTGCTTCGAGCAGTATTGCTGCCACTGCTGTGGCGTATTAATATTAGTTAACGAAGCCAGCTGTTTGGCTGGAATTTGTATGCCACCTAAGTGCTTCAGCATAGCCTGGATCGAATATCGAGACTGCTTATGATTGGCCTGAGACGTATCTGCCGGATCCAATAATTGGCCAGATACATAGTCTAAAACCTCTGGGGTTATAGCGATATATAAAGGTAAATAGTGGTTTTCAAAACAACACAAGAGCCCAGCATCACGACCTTTTTCTATCAGTTCATGGATAAGATCCACAGACAGATCAGGCATATCTACAGGCACCACTAACAGCTCAGTGGGCGCGACTTGGCAAGTCTTACCGTGCTCCAAGGCTGCATGTATGCCAGACATAGGACCGCATTGTGGCACCAGATCAACTAAATCTTCGCCACTGACCCACACCACTGAGGGATAGGCGTCTGCTAAGGTAGCTTGGCAATGTTCCAGCAAACTAAGGCCATTTTGCGGTAAGGGTAAAGATGACTTATTGGTGCCCATGCGGCTGGATTTACCCCCAGTAAGTATGACCGCGGCTAACATAGCAGTACAACCATTATCGCTGCCAACATAAACTATCCGCCTAACATGGCCAGATGTTCAGTGGCGCCTGTATAACCGTCTCGTAACCAATGAGTGGCTTGTTTATCCGCTAACAATGACAACGATTGGGCCTGTAGTGCTTGGGGATCAGTAGACTGTAATGCCGGACGAATATCCAAACCCTGTTTAGCAAACAAAAAAAGAGGTCGTTTTCCCGTCGCCGCCACTCGTAGTCGATTACAAGTGGCGCAAAAGCCGTTAATTAAGGTCTGTATTTTATTTAACGGCAAAAAGTCACGATCCGTGTCGCAGGCGTCACCATCAGGCAAGCAATAATCACAACTAACATTGCAGACGTCTGTCACAGACAACCGTAAATAATGGGACAGCCGTCCATATTTGTCTTCTAACATATTTTTTAACACCTTTCCAAAATGAAAAGTCATACAGCATGTATGAACTTTGCGGGGAGGCTGTTCGATTTCTCTTACAACCCTGGCGAACTGACCAAAATGGCCAAGCCCACGGCCAAGGCACCTTGTCGTAGAGTTAGGTGAAATGGCTCGGAGTCATGTCTTTATCTTTGATCAAGCATCGATATGCATCACTACTTGTATCACATATTGTCCTAGGAGTAATGAAAAAGTCTGGCGGTGCCCCTAAAAAGCCCAGCAAAGACTCTCTTTGTAGAATTCAGCCTAGGTGAGAATTTGAAAGGCAGTATTTGGCTAAAGGGGTTTAGGGCCGCCTCAATATTTTCTCCCATAGGTGTTTAAGCAATGATCCACCATCATAAACTGCCTTTGTATTCGAAGATGGCACAGTTGTTGTAATTGTTTACTGTGAATCACGATAAAAGAATCAGTGTTCAACAACTTTTAAGAGGCGGCAGGTCACAATGGAACAGTCTAGAGTTAATGATTTTATCAATGATAATACGCTGTCTGGGGATTTTAGAAAATCTATTGATGAGCATTATATCAAACTTGGTGAACAGATCGCGGCGCACCAAAACAGTGCAAACAATCCTTATTTTGTTGCTATTAATGGCAGCCAAGGCTCAGGCAAGTCCACTTTAGCCCACTTCTTAAAAGCCTATTTAGAAGATAAACATTCATTAATAGTGGCGGTTATGTCATTAGACGACTTTTATTACGGCACAGTAGACCGTCAAATGTTAGCCCAAGATGTGCACCCTATGTTACAAACAAGGGGCGTGCCTGGCACCCACAATACAGCACTGATCAAGTCAGTATTTAATCAATTCAAGGATCACCAGTTACCGGTGACTGTGCCGCGCTTTAACAAGGCCACAGATAACCCTTATCCCGAAACACAATGGACAAACTACATTCAACGGGTAGATGTAGTGATATTCGAAGGTTGGTGCTGGGGAGTCGAGGCGCAACCAGCACAACACTTATCTGAGCCAGTTAATGAACTAGAAAACAGCCAAGATCCAGACGCTACCTGGCGTAACTATGTGAATTTGCAATTATCATTACACTATCAACCCTTATACCACTATATGCATACATGGATAATGTTAAAGGCCCCGTCATTCGAGCAAGTTTATGCTTGGCGTTTAGAACAAGAGCAAAAGCTCCACGCAAGCACACAGCATTCGGATAATCATGGCGTCATGAACAAACAGCAGATACATGATTTTATTCAGTATTATCAGCGTTTAACCGAACATGCATTACAAAGTTTGCCTGGCAACTGTGATCATGTATTTGAACTAGATGAGCAAAGACGCGTGCTCAACCATAAAGTTAAGCACGCCGATGCTTAAACCCACTCTGGTTTTCAGCGATCTAGATGGCAGTTTACTCGATCATCATACTTATAGTTTTCAAGCGGCCAGAGCCACCTTAACTAAGTTAGCCGCCCATCAGATACCCGTTATCCCTAATACCAGCAAGACCTTTGCTGAGTTGATGGTGATACGCACTCAGTTGGGCTTAACCAGCCCTTTTATTGTAGAAAACGGTGCGGCGGTGTATATACCGGACCACTATTTTAGGGAGCAACCAGACGCTTGTGTACACAGAGCGGGCTTTTGGGTAAAGGAATTCACCACTCCTATTAACCACTGGCTGGGGTTACTGAATACTGTTAAACCCAAATTTGCTGGTCAATTCACTCATTTCTCTAATATGAGCGTTCAACAAATTAGTGAGATCACCGGTTTATGCCACACTGATGCCAAGCACGCTGCAACGCGAGAATATGCAGAGCCCATACACTGGACAGGTACGGAGCGCGAAAAGCAGGCTTTTGTGGAAGCATTACAAGTACTGGGAGCAACGTGCTTGCAAGGAGGACGATTTTTACATCTAGGGGGCCGCTGTGACAAAGGCCAAGCCATGCTCTGGTTACAGCAAGAGTATTCTCGCCAGCACTCAGGACTAGTCCAGCGCACTATTGCTTTAGGTGACGGGCAAAATGACGTGGCTATGTTAGATGCCGCCGATATTGCGGTACGGATTCTATCTCCAGTCAACCCACCACCCACAATCAACAAAACCCAGAATGTTTTTACTAGCGATAGCTACGGCCCACAAGGTTGGGCCGAATGTATCGAACAAATTTTGTTTGTCCAAAAATAACGAATATCCACTTAAGCTTTTTACGGAGAATATATGGCTGATTTTTATCAAAACGGCATAGTAACCACCTTACACAATCTATCGGATCGTCCTATAGAAGACTTGGAAAAAGAATTATTACAATTTTCAGAAAAACGTTCCATGGCTCTTATTTTGCCTTCGTTGTTTTCAGAATTAGAGGGTAAAGCCTTACCTAATATCATTGAGCATATCTGTGACGTGCCTTACCTTTCACAAATAGTGATAGGCTTGGACAGAGCTAATTTACAGCAATATAAACATGCCCTAAAGTTTTTTGGGAAATTGCCGCAAAACCATCGCGTATTATGGAATGACGGGCCAAGATTAAAAGCCCTGGACGCTAAACTTGAAGCCCTTGGCCTAGCGCCAAAAGAGATGGGCAAAGGTCGCAACGTTTGGTATTGCATGGGTTATATTTTGGCCACAGGCACAGCAGAATCCGTGGCATTGCACGATTGCGATATATTGACTTATGATCGTGGTTTACTGGCTCGTTTAATCTATCCGGTGGCTAATCCACAATTTAATTATGAATTTTGTAAAGGCTATTATGCCAGAGTCGCAGGCGGCAAAATCAACGGCAGGGTTTCTCGACTGCTAGTGACCCCTTTGATCAGAGCACTACAAAAAGTGCTGGGCCACAATGATTATCTTGAATACATGGATAGTTTTCGTTATCCCTTAGCGGGCGAGTTCTCATTTAGGCGAGATGTATTAAATGATATTCGTATTCCAAGTGACTGGGGCCTAGAGATTGGGGTGCTATCGGAAATGCAGCGTAACTATTCAAACAATAGACTGTGTCAGGCAGATATTGCCAAAACCTATGATCATAAACATCAAGACTTGTCCGCTGACAATGATCAAGGAGGGCTATCAAAAATGTCTATTGATATTACTAAATCCTTGTTTAGAAAATTAGCCACCCAAGGCGAAATATTCAGCACCGAAACCTTTAGAGCATTGAAGGCCACTTACTACCGCATAGCCTTAGACTTTATCGAAACCTACAACAACGATGCACTAATGAATGGTTTGACCTTAGACATACACAGCGAAGAAAAAGCGGTAGAGCTGTTCGCGAGTAACATTATGAAAGCGGGGGAAAGTTTTCTCGACAATCCCATGGAGACCCCTTTCATTCCAAGTTGGAATAGAGTGGTAAGCGCTATGCCCGATGTATTAGAACAATTAAAAGACGCAGTAGAGCAAGACTATCTGGAATTTACCGAAAACTAAGGGCTGGCAATTATGTTATCAATAGTTGAACAATTAACCGAACGAGTTGAACATCATTTACAAGTGATCTATCAGGATATCGAACTTAAGATATCGATCCCTGAATTGGCCCAACAATTAGTCAATACTCTGGGGATCAATAATCTTGATACCCCCTTTGCCCCTAAAACCCATCATAACAGTTGGGATCAAACTGATGTTGTTTTGATCACCTACGGCGACTCCCTTGAGCAACCCGGGCAAAGCCCATTAAAAACCCTGCATCAGTTTGTCAATGAATATGCTCAGAACACCATTAATACTGTGCATATATTGCCCTTTTTCCCTTATAGCTCTGACGACGGCTTTTCGGTAATTGACTACTCTAGTGTTAATGAGTCATTGGGAAGCTGGCAAGATATCAAAGCCATCAGCCAAGACTATAGGGTGATGTCCGACTTAGTGATCAACCATTGCTCGGCCCGCAGTGCTTGGTTTGCCAATTTTTTAAAGGGTCAAGGTCCAGGCTCTGATTTTTTCTTTACTGCCAGCCCCGATAGTGATTTATCTAAGGTGGTTAGGCCCAGAACGTCTGAACTGTTGCGCCCCACTGACACGCAAAATGGCGAGCAACATGTGTGGTGTACTTTTAGTCACGATCAGGTGGATTTTGATTTTAGAAACCCTAAGGTACTGGATACCTTTGTATCCATTATTGGCCAATATCTAGACACGGGGATCCGTTTATTTCGTTTAGATGCCGTGGCCTTCTTATGGAAAACTATGGGCACCTCTTGTATCAATCTCGAGCAAACCCACGAACTTGTACGATTGTTGCGCACCCTAATTGAACACAAAGTGACAGATGCGGTGATCATCACCGAAACCAACATTCCCAATAGACAGAACCTTACCTATTTTGGCAACGCCAATGAAGCCCACGGGATCTATAATTTTTCATTACCGCCTTTACTGGTCAATACCTTAGTGACAGGTTCATCTAAACATTTAACCGCATGGTTAGGCAGCATGCCGCCTGCACAAAACGGGACTTTCTTTTTTAATTTTATCGCCTCTCATGACGGCATAGGCTTGCGGCCAGCAGAGGGCTTGTTAGAGGACGGTGAATTAACCGCTTTGGTGAATACCATGCAGAATTTTGGTGGTCGCATATCCTGGCGACAATCAGAAACCGGTGAGCAAAAAGCTTACGAAATTAATATTGCCCTAATAGACGCCTTGCAAGGCACTACAAAAGGCACGGATAAATGGGCGCTTAACAGATTTATCTGTGCCCACGGTATTATGTTTGCTTTAGAAGGCATACCAGGTTTGTATATTCATAGTTTATTAGGCACCGCCAATGACTATGAAAAAGTGAAAAACACCAGTCATAATCGCTCTATCAATAGACATAAGTGGGACTACCAAGCATTACAACAGCAGTTAGCCACGCCCCATAGCCAACACGCTAAAGTACACAAAGCGCTCACTGAGTTGCTGGAGCTTCGCAAACAACAAGAGGCTTTTCATCCCAATGCCACTCAGTTCACTTTACAATTAGGTGAACAAATATTTGGCTTTTGGCGCCAGAGTTTAGATCGCAGGCAGAGCATATTTTGTGTGTATAATGTTTCGGATGAAGTACAGCACTTACGTTTGTCTGACTTAAACCTGATTGGTACCGATACCTGGCTAGACTTAATTAGCGGCACTAAGATAGCCCTAGAAGATTTAGCGCTGCGGTTGACACCTTACCAGAGTATGTGGATTGCCAATCAAGCTCAAAGTTAACCTTCTACAGGTAAGTCAGGGTTACCCCCCATTCGCACCATGAACTGTCAGAGACCCTAAGGTCTATACCCTGGCTGTCTAGCTGCCACTGCTAAAATACAGCTCGACACCAAAGGTTGACTGGGAACACAACCTAGGGCTGAGAAGTTCAATTGCAGTTGGGCAGTGGACTTTAACTTAGTGCCCTGTATGCATCTAGCAAAAGGTAAGTTGATGGCACCAGGGGTATGCCCAGAGCGCAGTCCTGCTCTGGGTTCAGGCTGTGTACCATTAAATCGACCAACACTTCTAGCCTCTAACTAAAGCACCGGCTCAAGTTGCTTTAATAGGGCTTGTGTCTCTATCACAGCCTTATCATTGAATTTCGCCCTGAAATTGCCTAGGCCGGGTCTATGACTCAATGGTGACTGAATGGGTAAGCCCGCCTTTAACCAATCAGGTAAACCGCCATCTAAGATAAAGCTATTACGATGCCCCATAACCTGACACATCCACTCAACAAGGGGTGCACTATAGATCCCCTTAGCATCATAAATGACTAACACTGTGTTTTGCTCAATGCCCAACTTTTGCATTTCTTGGGTAAATACCTCGCGACTGGGCAGTGTATGAGGCAAGTGTGAGTGCTTTTCACAAAATACCTTTTCAAAATCAAACAACACACTACCCTGGATATAGCCCTCTATAGGATCAGCATTGTCTGGGGTGATAGGCTCAAGCATTGGGCTAAAAAGTACCAGCAGGTTGTCATCCTCAATAGGTTGTGACAACCAATGGCAGGACACTCAGTCATTGTCCGGTAACGGCATTTTTTAATCCTGTTTCTGTGAATGAATAAACCTTAGCTATTTGCAGCACATTATAGTCACATTGAAAAGACTAAATTTAAATACCTAAGATTGTGCGCAATGATATATCGCCTGCTTATCTCGCCCCTGACTCACTGTAGGAACTACCTATGTGCTATTCCTGCAGTGTAAGAGCTGATGATGCACTAACGTAGTGCAGGGCACTGATGAAGGCTCAGCCCGTCACTCTTTTATTTCTTAACTTGTTTTTTATTCTTATAAAATACAAACACTTAAAATAAAACCCCACAAATATAAATGTGGTTAATATTTTGCAACGAAAATACTCTTGTTTAACAAAATCTGCATATAGGCCACTCATCCAAAATGTTAAATGACAATGAAATACTCTACGGATTGCACGACAAACCACCGGTATTAGCCAGCACTAATGCAGCATTGCAGCATGTTATGGCCTCTTTTATTGGTATTATAACTCCCACTTTAATCATTGGTACTGCCCTAGAACTGAATGCTGAAATGCCCTACCTGATCAGCATGGCATTGATGGTTTCAGGGGTATCCACTTTTATACAAGCTAAAACCTTTGGCCCCATAGGCTGTGGACTTATCGCAGTGCAAGGCACCAGTTTTACTTTTATAAGCGCTTTACTAGTGGCAGGCTTTATGGTGAAAGATAAAGGAGGGAGCAACGAAGAGATCCTAGCCATCATGTTTGGCATCTGTTTTTTTGGCGCCTTTGTGGAAATAATACTGAGTCAATTTGTCGGGCGCTTAAAAACGGTAATCACCCCTTTAACCACAGGCATAGTGATCACCACCATAGGCATTACCTTAATCAAAGTAGGCATGACCGATTTAGCTGGAGGTTATGGTAATGAGGATTTTGGTTCTTTACAGAATTTATTCTTAGGGGCCACAGTGTTGTTTATTGTGGTACTGCTGAATGTATCTAAACATCCCATGCTGCGACTTTCGGCCATCTTTATTGGCATGTTGTACGGCTGCTTGATGGCGTGGTACTTAGGGGCACTATCCTTGGATAATATGATCGAACTACCACTGTTTAGTATTCCTCAACCTTTTAAATACGGGATTGCCTTCCAGTTGGACGTGTTTATTCCTGTGGCCCTAGTGTACTTTTTAAGTGCCATTGAAACCTCAGGCGATCTCACTGCCAATAGCTTGTTTTGTAAACAACCCATTACGGGGCCTCGCTATTTAGCTCGTATTAAGGGCGGTATTTTGGCCGATGGTATTAACTCTATGTTAGCCGCAGTATTTAACAACTTTCCCAATACCACCTTTGGCCAGAACAATGCAGTGATCCAAATGACAGGGGTTGCCAGTCGTCACGTGGCATTTTATATTGCCGGGCTATTGGTGTTGTTAGGCTTGTTTCCGGTAATAGGCTCGGTCATTCAGCTGATGCCAAAATCGGTGCTAGGAGGGGCGACTTTGGTAATGTTTGCTACTATTGCCGTAGCAGGGGTGAAAATACTCACCAGCGAGCCTATTGATAGGCGTAAGAGCTTGATTATAGCCACATCAATGGGTTTAGGTTTAGGTGTGATGATGGTACCTGAGGCCTTAGGACAATTGCCACCACTGGCCAGAAATATTTTATCGAGTTCTGTTACTACCGCTGGCTTTTGTGCCATTATCATGAGCGTCTTGATCCCCGATAAACAAGCAACTCAAACCAGCCCGGATCAGCCCCACCCTAAGAGTGATTTTCATGTCAAATAAAACTTTATGGTTAAAATCCCCCGCCGCCATTTTTACCGCTAATGCATTCGACGCGGCTAATGGCATAGTGGTCAAAGGGGACAAAATAGTGGAGTTGGTGGCAGCGGGTCAACAACCCACCCTGAAGATTGATCATTATATTGATTGCTCTAATATGGTGCTCACGCCTGGCTTGATCAATACCCATCATCACTTCTATCAAACACTCACGCGCTCTGTGCCTGGCGCCCTAAACAAGCCGCTCTTTCCTTGGTTGAAATTTCTATATCAGGTTTGGAAGAACCTAGATGAAGAGATGGTATACTTTGCCACACAGCTAGCAGGCCTTGAACTGATGTTATCTGGCGCCACCTGCATAGCCGATCATCACTATGTGTTTCCTAAGGGACTAGAGCAAGCAATAGATGTGCAAGTGCAAGGTATACAAACATTAGGCTGTCGTGCCACCCTTACCAGAGGCTCTATGAGCTTGGGCGAAAGCGCCGGTGGATTACCCCCTGATAGTGTGATCCAGAGCGAAGAGGTGATTTTGGCTGATAGTCAAAGGCTGATATCAAAATTCCACGATCGCCACGACAATGCCATGATCCAAATTGCCCTAGCACCTTGTTCACCCTTTTCCGTCTCCACCTCGCTTATGCAACAAACCGCGCGACTTGCCAAACAAAATCAGGTGTTGTTACACACACATTTAGCCGAAACAGAAGATGAAAATGCCTTTTGTCTGCGGCTGTATAATATGCGCCCACTAGACTACCTTGAGTCTTGTGGTTGGTTACATAATAAGACCTGGCTGGCCCACGGGATCCATTTTAATCAAGATGAGATCAGGCGTTTAGGTCAGGCTAAGGTAGGCATTGCCCATTGTCCCAGTTCAAACATGTTATTGGCATCCGGTATTTGCCCTACCCTGGAATTACAAGCTGCAGGCTGCAACGTTGGATTGGCTGTGGATGGCTCGGCTTCAAATGACTGCTCAAATATGATCCAAGAAGTCCGTCAATCCTTGTTACAACAACGATTACGTTATGGCGCAGAAAAAATAACCGCAGAACAAGTATTAGGTTATGCAACACAAGGCTCCGCGGCGGTCTTAGGTCGACATAGTCTGGGGCAATTAGCAGTGGGCAAACAAGCAGATTTAGCCTTATGGAGCACCAACGAATTACGCTTTTCTGGCGTAGGTGATCCTTTAGCGGCTTTAGTCAACAGCGGAGCCCATCAGGTGAATAAACTCATGGTGGCCGGCGCTTGGGTGATCGAAGACGGCACACATAGTAAAATCCAAGCAACAGAGCTTATGGCAAGACACCACAGCTTGGCCAAATATCTGCAAGCACAAGTGTAACCTAAACGCTAAGGAACACAGTGCAGCACCAATGCTGAGCAGCTCACTCTAGCATTGATCACTTTTGGTGCATGCGTGATAATAACTACTCCAATAGAATAAACAAAATTCGCCACACAAAACACAAAATAATGTTTGTATTCATAAGCTTAAATGCAGATATCCCGCTCAGGTCAAGGGCCTTAGTTGTTGGCATTATTTGTGCAAAAATATTTTTTGGAAACACATCATTTAGTTGTTCATTCGTTGCTAACCACTAGCCACATAATAAAAACATCCAGGAAAGTATAATGAGAAATACAAAATTCACATCGAGCCCACTTGCTAAAGCAGTGGCAATTGGACTAGCTATATTGGTGCCAGGGCAATTATTGGCACAAGAAACGGAGGCTCAAGAAGAGTCTGTAGAGCGCATTGAAATAACAGGCTCTTTGGGCAGCTTACCTGGACAAGATGTTGAGGCAGTATTTGGTTTTGGTAAATCCATTCTTGAAACCCCTCGTTCAGCTTCTACTATCAGCCAAGAGCAACTAGAACGTTTTAGTGTCACTGATATCGATGATTTAGTGGCTTTTGCACCTGGTACTTTCACTCAATCATTTTTTGGTGTGGCCGGTTCGTTAGATGTGCGCGGTACCCCAGGTGAAAATTATTTTCGTGGCGTTAAACGTTTAGATAACCCAGGCAACTACCCTACTCCCATTGGTGCATCTAGCCGTATCGATATTGTACGGGGTCCAGCATCACCTATATATGGCCCTTCAAAAATTGGGGGTTACTTAAACTTTAACCCTAAGTCAGCCCGAGCCCGCGGTGGTCAATATCTAGATGAAAATGAACGCGCATTTTCGTACAGCTTAGGCACTTGGGATAAAAGTGTAATGACAGCCGAAATTGGCGGTCCTGGTACGATTGGCGGTAAGGATATGGGTTTCTATCTTTACGGTGAAGTGGAAAACTCTGGTAGTTACTACAAGAATTCAGGGACAGACCAAACCGTATTACAAGCGTCATTTAACGTCGATATTTCCGATAAATTGCGTCTAGAGTTTGGCGGTATGTATCATGATTATGATGGTAATCAGGTAGCAGGTTGGAACCGCTTAAGCCAAGACTTAATCGATAACGGCACTTATGTCACAGGCACAGCGAAACCGCTAGATGGAAATGGTGATGGTTCTATCTCTCACCAAGAATACGGCCAGGTTAATTTAGCCGGCAACAGCTTCTTCTACTTCCCTGGTTTCACTTTTAATGACGGCGAAGCCACGGTTGCCATGATGTTGGATAATCCTGGTACCGCAAAGTTAAGGGGCGATCAAGTATTAGTGGCAGCGGATGATGTATTACTCAATACCGTTGAAACCTTATATTTTGATGTGATTTATTACACGGATAATGGCTGGGAAATCAAAAACCAAATGTTTTATGAGGCCTATGACAACCTGAATGAAAACGCTTATGGTTTTTCACAGTTTCATGACAGTTCGGTATTTGAGAACAAATTAGTGTTCGCCACCGAATATGAAACAAATGGCATGTTGGCACAATTCCAAATCTCTCCTTCTGTTCGTCATACCGAATTTTTACACGGTGATGACTTTACCAATGAATATTTCCAAAGACGTGATCTAACTGGACCATCTACCGCTTTAGATAGACGTTTATTGGCCACCCGAATTGGTAAAGATTTTGAAAACTACGACAAGGGTAACTATACCGATTTAGGCATAGCGGCCCTGACTGATATCACTTGGGATATGGGCTTAAATATCGTATTGGGTGTACGTTATGACACTATCGATGTTGAATCTACCAGTCGCGGTGATTTATTATTAAACCAGAGTGATATTGTCTCTGTTGAAGAAACCTTCGACGGTACATCATGGAATGCCAGTATCTCCTATAAAACTGATGTTGGTCTTATTCCTTATATTACCTCTGCCGAGCAGGCCACATTGATCGCAGGTCAAGGGGCTGAAATAGGGGTGGGACAAGTAGCCAGTGGTGCCTTTGATACCTCTGAATTATTTGAATACGGAGTGAAAGGTTCATTCTTAGACGACAGCCTTTACTTTGCCTTGTCAGTCTACGAGCAAGAGCGTACGGATTTTAACGCCCAAGCGATAGTCACTAATGCCACCACTGAAAACGAAGGCGTAGAGTTTGAATTACGTTGGGTGGTGTCAGATCAATTAGTGGTAGGTGCAGGCTATACCAATATCAAGGTCTATAACCTTACGGCATTAGAAGAAGGTAACCAGTTTGGTTTCCTAGGCTTTGATGACTTGCCTAACCTCACTGATCCCGCGTTAATCTATGGTGGCAACCCCATTGGTGTCACATTAATTGACCCGAATGACAAAGAAACGGTGAGAAAAGCCGGTATACCTGAGAATATCTATACTCTTAATGCCACCTATGACTTCCAAAACGGTTACGCGGCAAATGCTAGTGTCGTGCGCGCAGATGAAACCTTTTCAAGTTTCTCCCAAGCTGTGACCCTGCCCGCTTACACTTTGGTGAATGCTGGCGTGTCTTATACCGCTGATACTTGGACTGCCAGTGTTAATATTAAAAACTTAACCAACGAAACCTATTTCAGGGCCAACTTTCCTGATTTGTTTGGTGCACAAATTGTCTTGCCAGAATTGCCAAGACATTATCAAGCAAAGGTTAGCTATAAGTTTTAATCCATTAGCAGAGGTTCTTTTAAGGGTAAATATGTGTACAACATATTTACCCTTTTTAATTTGAGGTGAAAAATATGTGTCATACACAACTAAAATCCGTGGCAATTTTGCTGCTGGTGCTAGTCGGCCTATCTCGCTGCTCCGAGCCCCCCTCCATTGAGTCAAGTGACACAGTCACACCTATTGAAATAAAGGTGGTGGTGGTGACTATGTTCGAAATAGGTGAGGATGAAAATGATAAACCCGGGGAGTTCCAATTATGGAAAGCCGGACAAAAACTCCATACTCGTTACCCTTTTCCTGTGTCTCATCATGATATCTATGTGAACCAAGACACGGGTGTGATGGGCATAGTGACAGGCATGGGTACCGCAAAAGCCGCAAGCGCCATTATGGCATTGGGTTTAGATCCAAGGTTTGATTTAAGCCATGCTTATTGGTTAGTGGCAGGCATAGCGGGCTTTGACCCCCATCATGCATCAATAGGTTCTGCAAGCTGGGCCAAATGGTTAGTTGATGGTGATCTAGCTCATCAAATTGATAGCAGAGAAATCCCACAGACTTGGTCCACAGGTTACTTTCCCCTGTTCGCCAATGATCCCATCATTGCCGGACAACATCTTGATCCCAGTCATATAAGCCAAGGTTATTCCACCAATGGTGAGGTCTACCAATTAAATGGGCAACTAAGGGATTGGGCCTTTGAGTTAACCAAAGACACGCCCCTTACTGACTATCCTGCCATGGAAGCATTACGAGCTAAATATGTGGGTTTTGAGAATGCCCAGAGACCGCCTTTTGTGCTCAAGGGTGATCATCTAGCCGCTTCCACCTTTTGGCATGGCGAATTACTCACTCAGTGGGCCACAGATTGGACACACTACTGGACAGCTGGCCAAGGTAAGTTTGTCAGTTCAGGCATGGAAGATACCGGCAGCTTCCAGTCTATGCTCTATCTAGATCGCGCCGATAAAGTGGACAAGTCCCGGTTTATGGTACTCAGAACCGGCAGCAATTACTCTATGCCACCTCCTGATTTAACGGCTCTAGAAAACCTTAAACTAGAAAGTGGTGAGAATGGTTACGCGGGCATGCGCTCGGCCTTGGAATCAGCCTACTCGGTGGGCAGCATAGTGGTGAATGACATAGTGGCAAACTGGGCAGAATATAAGACCACCCCGCCCTACGCCGCTCAGCATTCGGCCTCAGTAGCAATAGAGGCGGCCCAGACGCCCACAGGTCCCCAAGGCTCAATCAGTGATTTGGCCAGCAATAACAATCAGAATAACCCCCTCAGCGCACAACAATTAGTGAGCCTTTTAAACCTAGAAGAGCATGTTGAAGGTGGATATTTTAGACAAACATTTAAGGCCGAACATCGTGCCCTAATTGATACCGCTGGTGGCCCCAGGGTGACTATGAGCAGTATCTACTACTTACTGACGATCGCATCGCCCATTGGTCATTTTCATATGAACCAGTCAGATATCATGCATTACTTTCATGGTGGTGATCCGATAAGCTATTTTATGCTCAAGGCTGATGGTAGGTTACAAACCACTATATTAGGCCCAGACCCTGGCCAAGGCCATCAGTTACAAATGATGGTAAAGGGTGGCACATGGAAAGCCTCACAAATTGCCATTGATGCACCCTATGGCTATGGCCTGATAGGTGAGGCTGTAGCCCCAGGTTTTGACTATAAGGATATGCAACTGGGCGAAACCAGCATCTTGTTACAACAGTTTCCACAACATGCTGAGCTCATTAATCGGCTCAGTCGTTAAGGGGGAGTAACAAGCTGGAACGATTAACACAGGGCTGGCTGCCACAGCCAGTTGAGATGCAAGCAGTAAAAAGCCGATTGTTTGATGGTGCAATCGGCGAAATATCCATCATGGTGAAGCTTAGGGATAATGGATACGAGGAAAAGGTGATCCGTTAATTTCTATGTTAACTTTGTGATCATGAAACAAGGTATTCAATTTCGGCTCACTGAGCCCCTATCACCATCAGCATCCACTTTTCGACGTTGTTTTTCAACAATATCACTGTTGCTTGCAGCCAATTCTTCTAGCCTTAATAGATCATTTTTATCCGTATCTAACGGCGCAAAGCTGATAACGAGTTTATGCACTTCAAGCCAGGCTAAATTGACAGGTGTTGGAGCAATCACCCTTTAAATGGTGTTAAACATCACTTGCCCTGCCCCCTTGCAGGTTGAGATACGCATCCTGTAAGCGCTTTAACCCCTGCTGTTTTTGAGGATCGGGCAGAAAACTGGCAGTAAAACCATTTTCCAACAATTTTCTAAGTTGTAACTGTCCAATAGGCAAGTGTTCAATGAGGGCACAATAATTGTCATTTAAATAACCACCAAAATAACTGGGATCATCAGCATTCACTGTCACCAGCAGGCCCAAATCCAGTAATTGCAAGATATTATGGGCAGACATCTGCTCAAATACTTTTAGTTTGGTATTAGACAGTGGGCATACTGTTAGTGGATGCTGTGATTGCACTAAAAACGCAACCAATTGTTTATCCTCAATACTGCGCACACCGTGATCAATACGATCGACCTGCAAATCATTAAGGGCGCCCCAGACATAGGCGGGAGGTCCTTCTTCACCCGCATGAGCAACGCGTTTTAACCCTAATGATTTAGCCATAGCAAACACTTGGCTAAACTTTTCCGGGGGATTGCCCATCTCGGCGCTATCCAAACCCACTGCGATAATATCGGCTAAATAGGGCTGAGCCTGCTCTAGGGTCCTGATAGCACTGGCTTCACTTAAGTGGCGTAAAAAAGACATGATCAACAGGCAGGACTGCCCCCACTCTTGCTGGGCTTGTTGTATGGCTCTTTTAAAACCGGGCATAAATATATCAAAACCTATGCCTCTATCGGTATGGGTTTGTGGATCAAACATAATTTCTGCATGTACCACGTTGTCTGCTCGACAGTGGCATAAGTAAGACCACATTAACTGATAAAAATCATCCTCGTCTTTGAGTACTGAAGCACCAAGGTAATAAAGATCGAGAAAACTCTGCAGATTGTCAAAATTATAAGCATCCCGTACTTGTTGGATATGGGTATAAGGCAAGGCTATATGGTGCTTAGCGGCCAGGGCCATCATTAGTTCAGGCTCTAAAGAGCCCTCAATATGCAAATGCAGTTCAACTTTAGGTAACTGTGACACCCATTTTTTTAGTTGTTCTTTTGTCATCTATCTACCTAAATATTTATTATAAATAATGTCAATTTGCACGGCTAACCTGCACCAGAATAAGTCAATCGTTTACAATTGGTGCAATAATAGTTGAGATCTGTAACTATGTAAGGCAGTAGTGTCACGAAAATCCACACAAAGCCAGAGTCTAACCTTGGTGTCGATTAACTACAGCATAAATTACACCACGCTAGACTAAGTGGTCAGTTTTTTGCAATGTCTTGGTTGCACATTAACATTTTATTTGTATAACACTCTCCTAATAGAGTCAAAACCTAAGCGGTAAACATGTCCAATATCCTCGAACGATTATTTAAACTTACTGAAAAAGGCACCAACGTCAGAACTGAGCTGATTGCTGGTTTAACCACATTTGCCGCCATGTCTTATGTATTGGTGGTCAATCCTAGCATTCTTGGCGCAGGGGGCATGCCAATAGAAGGCTTGATCACAGTGACCGCTTTAGCGGCCTGCTTAGGCACCTTGCTGATGGCCCTTATGACCAACTACCCCATTGCCATGGCCCCAGGCATGGGCTTAAATGCCTTCTTTGCTTTTACTATTTGTTTAACCCGGGAAATTCCTTGGGAAGCCGCCCTAGGCATTGTCTTCTGGAACGGTATTTTGTTTTTACTGCTGTCGGTGACTGGGGTCAGAACCAAGATTGCCGAAGCCATTCCCGCGGCACTCAAGATAGGGGTGCAATGCGGTATCGGCTTATTTATTGCCTTCATAGGACTAAAAAACGCCGGTCTAGTAGTCGATAATCCCGCCACATTTGTCAGCATAGGTGACTTATCTCAGCCCGCTACCCTATTAGCTCTAGCGGGGATAATAGTGACAATAGTGTTAGTGGTGAGAAAAGTCACAGGTGCCATCTTGATTTCGGTATTAGGGCTAACCCTAATTGGCGCATTTGTGCCAATGGGTGATGGGTACGTGACCCAACATACGTCACAGCTCATTGGTTTACCGGACAGTATCAGCGGCACATTTTTAGCCATGGATATCTTCTACCCTATTGAACACTTAGCCCAAACCTGGGATTTAATATTTGCCCTGCTGTTTGTCAATATGTTCGATACCATTGGTACCCTAATTGGGGTTTCTAGACGGGCGAAGTTGTTAGACGCCCAGGGTAAATTACCTAAAATAGGCAAGGCTATGACAGCCGATGCCGCCGCCAGTGTCATAGGCGCGGCAATAGGCACGTCACCTGTGACTTCTTACGTAGAATCAGCCGCTGGCGTATCTGCAGGTGGCCGTACTGGGTTAACCTCGGTGTTTGTGGCCCTGTGTTTTTTGCTGGCGTTGTTTTTCACCCCGTTAATGAAGGTGATCCCTCTGATGGCCACAACACCGGCCTTGATCATGGTGGGTATATTAATGATGGAAGCGTTTAAACAGTTAGACTTTGATGATTTAACCTCATTAGCCACGGCCACCGTGGCCCTATTAGCCATGCCTTTGACCTTCAGTATTAGCGAAGGTATCGCCCTAGGCTTTATTACTTATGTGGGCATAATGTTAGGTACAGGTCGATATAAAGAGGTCAGTTTTATCACCTACCTGATGGCGGCGGTATTTGTACTACGATATATATTAGATTTAAAATAAGGGCTTAAGACCACCGATTAACTGCTCTTGGGCGCATTAATCGGTGGCCAAGATAAAAACCACAGGTTAATGGCTATCTATGCATCCGCGATTTCCAGTGCAAGGCTATTTCCTCTCGGGTAGCTAACCACACTTTGTCATGACTTTGCACATATTCAATAAAACGTTTTAGGGCAACCGTTCTCGCTGGTCGGCCTATTATTCTGCCATGTAAACCAATAGACAGCATTTTCGGTGCATCTTGACCTTCTTCATACAACACATCGAAGGCATCTTTCAAATATTCATAAAATTGATCGGCTGTGCTAAAACCCTGAGGACTCACAAAACGCATATCATTAGTATCTAAGGTATAAGGCACCATTAATAGTGGTTTTGAATATTGGGTATCGTAATAGGGTAAATCATCGGCATAGGAGTCAGCGCAATATAAAAGATCATCTCTTTCGGCTAATATCTTTAAGGTATTAGGGCTGGTCCGGCCTATATACCATCCCCTAGGGATCCTACCAGTAATGGTTTTATGCAGCTCAACGGCGGCATCAATCATTTTTCTTTCTTTTGACTCAGACATATCCTGGTAATGGATCCAGCGCATACCGTGGCAAGCAATCTCCCAGTTCGCCGCTTTCATAGCCGCTACGGCTTCAGGATTGCGTTGCATGGCCATAGTCACACCAAACACAGTGACAGGAATATTATATTTGACCAATAAATGATGCACCCGCCAAAATCCAGCGCGACTGCCATACTCATACATAGACTCCATGCTCAAGTGGCGATTCGTATAGGCTGTGGCACCAAGGATTTCTGACAAAAAGGTTTCGGATTGTTTGTCACCATGTAACACACTACTTTCTCCCCCTTCCTCATAATTTAACACAAATTGCACGGCAATTTTGGCATCACCTGGCCATTTAGCAGGGGGAGGAGTTTGGCCGTAACCAATTAAATCGCGAGGATATGCATGTTTCATAGGTAACCTAAGTAAAAGCAACCGGTACGGACAATCCGCAACCAGTAAGGATTAGTTTAATCAAATTTTGCGTCGCTTCAGTAAAATCAGCCTGACTCATCGCTTGACCACGCAACTCGTTTATCTGAACCGAAAAGTCCGCATAATGTTGCGATGTTGCCCATATATTAAATAACAAATAATAAGCGTTAGTCTGGGCTAATTTACCCGTATTGATCCAGGCTTGTATCACTGCAACACGTCCTTTCATCCATTGTGCGTGTTGATCCCTAAAAAAATGGTTTAGATTGGGCGCACCATTGATGATTTCCAAGGCAAACATCTTAGATGCTTCAGGTCGATTTCTGGATATTTCCATCTTATCGGCAATATATTGGGCTAACACTTGTGAGGGATCATCATCCACTGTGGCTTCATCAAAACGACCATTCCATAAACTCAATATATCTTCTAACAAGGCCAAGTATAGGCTTTGTTTGCTTTTGAAGTAGTACAATACATTGGTTTTAGGTAAATCGGCTCCATCAGCAATTTTCTGTACTCGCGCCCCTTTAAAGCCATGGAGCGCAAACTCTTTTTCGGCAGCGGCTAATATTCTGCTTCTATTTTGCGCACCTATGCTGTCTTCTTTGCTGCTCGTTATCAACGCCATGTGTCTGATACTTGTCTCTATGGTTTTAGCTATTTACCGGTTTCACGCCAGCCCGTCCTAGCCAACAAAAACCTAACATCGAAGGCGAGTTTTTACTAGCAGATTAGCACTATCACCTAATAATATTGATAATATTCGGAAAAATCACTGATACGGCATTCTAATTGCTTTGTCGGTTAATGAGCAACACTAAATAGCCTCACTGTATTCAGTGAGCAGATTACCTGACCATTTAGTCTGGTTTTGATTGATATTAACCCAGTCAGTGGTAATAATAGGCAAATACACTACAACGGCAGGAGTCTGTGATGATCAGCTTTTTACTGAATAGAAAACAGATTGATATCGATCAATTAAAAGCAGATGTCACCCTTCTAGAATATTTGCGCGAACACCAACAACTGGTAGGTAGCAAAGAAGGTTGTGCATCAGGTGATTGTGGCGCCTGCACTGTAGTGGTAGCGCAGGTAAGTGAGGATAATAATGATTTGGTCTATCGCGCTATTAATAGTTGTGTGACTTTCTTATCCGCATTACAGGGAAAACAGCTGATCACGGTCGAGCACTTGACTGAGCAGGGTAATTTGCATCCGGTGCAACAAAGTATGCTGGAATATCATGGCTCTCAATGTGGCTTCTGTACCCCAGGTTTTATTATGTCGATGTTTGCCCTCTATCATCAGACCGGTCCAGTTGACCGAGATAGGGTCAACCATGCATTATCTGGTAACTTATGTCGCTGTACTGGATACCGTCCCATTATCGATGCGACTTTAGCCGCTTGCCAAGATAAAATCACCGATCAATTTAGTCAGAATACCCAGCAAACTATTAATGCCCTGCAACGTTTACCCCAGAACAACTTAGGCACAAACCATCTTATTGTGCCCAACAGCTCAGCACAATTAGCCGAAGCTATTCAGCGCTACCCAGACGCACAATTGTTTGCCGGCAGCACAGATTTAGCCTTACAAGTGACCCAGCAGCATCAGACTTTTGATAAGCTCATCGCATTATGTGCCATGCCAGAGCTGAATCAGTTGCAGCAAAATCAGGGTGAATTGGTCATAGGTGCGGCTATGGCTTTTTGTAACATAGAGCAAGTATTATTAGCACATTACCCAGAACTATCTGAATTATTGTGGCGCTTCGCGGCCACGCCCATCCGCAATCAAGCCAGTCTCGGCGGTAATGTGGCTAACGCCTCACCTATTGGTGATATGCCCCCTGTGTTGTTAGCACTCAATGCACAGTTACAGCTAGACAATGGCACAACAAAGCGCAGCTTGCCTATAAAAGCGTTTTTCCTGGGCTATCGCAAAACAGCCAAACAAGCAGATGAATGGCTTTCGACTATCACCTTGCCTCTGGCCAATAAGGGTAATCAGCTTAGAGCCTATAAAGTCTCTAAGCGTTACGAAGATGATATTTCTGCGGTCTGCGCGGTGTTTAACGGCCAAATAGTCGAAGATAAAATACAGTGGTTACAGTGTGGCTTTGGTGGTGTCGCCGCTATTCCTGCCACAGTAGAGACTCTGGGTCAGGCGTTGATAGGTAAAAGATGGTCGAGTGTAGAAACCTACGAGCTTGGCAAACGTTGTTTGCAAGATACCTTCTCACCCATAGACGATGTGCGCGCCAGCAAAGAATACAGGCTACAGATGGTAGTCAATCTATGGAGGCGTTATTGGCTAGAAACCAATAATCCAGAAATTGTCACCAGAGTGGTCAATATTCCACCTATAACGGCGGAGTCGGGCCATGCGTAAACTCATCGAACTTCCCCTCTCCAGCGACGAGGGCCAAGGTACAGTGGGCCAGTCTCATCCACATGAAAGCGCACACCGTCAGGTCAGTGGTCAAGCAAGGTACATAGATGACATGCCCCCGGCTGCTAACTTACATCATGCGGCAGTGGGCTTGAGTCAGGTCGCCAGTGGCATGATCACCACAATGGATCTCAGCCAAGTCAGAGCCAGCCCGGGGGTGATCGATGTGATAACAGTAGCGGATGTACCAGGGCATACGGATATAGGTCCGGTCTTTGCTGGTGATCCCATTTTAACTGATTTGGTGGTGGCCTATCATAGCCAGCCTTTATTTGCGGTATTAGCCACCAGTCATGCCTTAGCACAGGCCGCCTGTGTCAAAGGGAAAATCGAGATCCAAAGCACTGCCGCCTGTTTATCGGTGAGTGCCGCTAAAAACCAACAGAGTTTTGTGCGCCCCCCTCATTTTATGCAAAGAGGTGATGTGCATAAGAGCTTGGCAGACAGTCCAATTAAAGTATCGGGTGAAATGTTGATAGGTGGGCAAGAGCATATGTATCTTGAAGGCCAGATCTCTATGGCTATCCCCGAAGAACAGGATCGTATATTAGTCTATTCCTCAAGCCAACATCCAAGCGAAGTTCAAAAACTGGTGGCCGAAGTGCTCGATATTAAGCTACACAAAGTGGTGGTTGATATGCGCAGAATGGGTGGCGGTTTTGGTGGTAAAGAAACCCAAGCCGCACAATGGGCTTGTTTAGCGGCATTATTGGCCAGTCGTAATAATGTGGCGGTAAAATTACGTTTGCCTCGTATGCAAGATATGATGGCCACCGGCAAAAGACATCCCTTTGAAAATCGTTATCAAGTGGGCTGTGATGAACAAGGCCTTATTCAAGCCACACACATTGAAATAAATGGTAACTGTGGGCATTCACCGGACTTGTCCGATGCTATTGTCGACCGAGCCATGTTCCATGCCGACAATGGTTATTATCTAGCTGATTGTGCCATCGAAGGCCATAGATGCCGCACTAATCAAGTGTCCCATACCGCATATCGAGGTTTTGGCGGCCCCCAAGGCATGATAGTCGCCGAAGCTATCATGGATAAAATTGCCCGTAAGATCGGCGAAGATCCGTTAACGATACGAAAACGCAACTTATATCAAGGCCCGACTCGGAACGTCACACCCTATGGCATGCAGGTGGAACATAATTTATTAGCCGAGCTCATCGACCACTTAGAAGGATCCAGTGATTATTGGCAAAGACGTCAAGCATTGACCAAATTTAATGCCACTAGTGCCATCATTAAGAAGGGATTGGCCTTAACACCGGTTAAATTTGGTATCTCCTTTACCGCCAAACATCTTAATCAAGCTGGCGCCCTGCTGCATGTTTACACTGACGGTAGTCTGCAGATCAATCATGGTGGCACTGAGATGGGCCAAGGCTTACATACCAAAATTGGCCAGATAGTGGCCCATGAGTTTGGTTTACCCCTGTCTCATGTTGAGGTCACCTCAACACGCACAGATAAAGTACCCAACACTTCGCCTACTGCGGCTTCTAGCGGCACAGACTTAAATGGCAAGGCCGCACAAAATGCCTGTCACATGATTAAGCAAAGGTTGGCTGAGTTCTTTGCCGAGCAAGTTAAGGGTGATCCCTTACAAGTGGTGTTTGCCAAACAAAGGGTTACCTTAGGCCAATCTCAACTGAGTTTTGTGGAGCTGGTGCAGCAAGCCTATATAGGGCGGGTGTCTCTGTCGGCTTCGGGCTTTTATAAAACCCCAAAAATTCACTATGATCGCAGCACAGGGCAAGGCCGCCCTTTTTTCTATTTTGCTTATGGTGCAAGTTGTTCAGAGGTTTCAATCGATACCTTAACCGGTGAATACAAGGTCGACCGAGTGGATATCTTGCATGACGTGGGCAACAGCCTTAATCCGGCTATTGATATTGGTCAAATAGAAGGTGGCTTTATTCAGGGCATGGGCTGGCTTACCACAGAAGAATTGTTATGGGATAGCGCCGGTAAGCTCACCAGTAACAACCCAGCCACTTATAAAATACCGGCTATTGGCGATACCCCAGACATTTTTAATGTGCAGCTCTACCAGAGACCTAACGACGAAGACAGCATTTACCATTCAAAAGCCGTAGGTGAGCCTCCCTTCATGTTAGCAAACTCGGTATGGTGTGCCATTAAAGATGCCATTGCTAGTATCAACCATTATCAGCAGGATCCGGTATTGCATCCTCCAGCCACCCCTGAAAAAGTCTTTAATGCCGTGCAACAAGCGCAAATTTGGCTGGAGCAACAAACATGATCCCAGTCAGCACTTGGTTTGACGCCCTCAACCGATGCCAACAACAAGGTAAAGCTTATGTGCTGGTGACCTTGTTAGCTTCCGCAGGATCGACCCCAAGAAACAGTGGCAGTAAGATGTTGGTCTGTGATGATTCAACATTTGATACTATCGGTGGTGGCCATTTAGAGTTTCATGTCACCGAGCATGCCCGCGCGCTGCTGTTGTGCAACAGCAATGTGCAGCAAGTGCAACACTATCCCTTGTCTAGCAAATTAGGCCAATGTTGTGGCGGCGCAACCAATGTATTGTTTGAAGTATTTAGTCAACATAGTCAGCACCTAGCTATTTATGGCGCAGGACATGTGGCCAGAGCCTTAGTGCCCATATTAGCCCAGCTACCACTGCAGATCAGCTGGTTAGATAATAGGCCCGCTATGCTAGAAGAGATCCAAGGTGAGTCACTGGCTAACAATGTTTCACTGATCCATGCTGCCGACCCTGCCCATAGCGTAAAGCAATTGCAGCCTAACACTTGGCTGTTGATCATGACCCATAATCACCAGATAGATTTTGCATTAGTGGAAGCCGCATTAGGACTTGAACATAACGGCTTTATTGGCATGATCGGCTCTGATACTAAGGCTCGTCGCTTTAGAACCAGGTTAGCCCATAAGGGTTACTCCCAGGCCCAAATACAATTATTACACAGCCCAGTGGGGCTGCTGGATATACCGGGCAAACTGCCGATACAAGTGGCCGTGTCTATTGCCGCCCAATTAATTCGACTGTTAGAGCCTACGCCTGCGGATCCCCAACAAAAAAAGCAGGCTTGGCGGGACAATAAACAACTTATCTCAGCTTTGGTGAAAGAATAATGTCAAACCCGTCTACTCTGTCATTACCACAACTTAATCAGCTGACAACTGAGAGTGCCCAACAATGGTTTAGTCACTGTTGTGCCTCTACCACTTGGTGTCATTTGATGACGCAGTCTCGCCCCTACCAAGACTTACCGGCCCTTTATCATCATGCTCAGCAACATTGGCAGCAATGCAACGAGCGCGACTACCTGATGGCGTTTGAGGCCCACCCTATGATTGGCGATGTCAGTAGTTTACGTAAAAAATTCGCTGCCACTAAACAGATGGCCAGCAATGAACAACAAGGTGCTAGTCAGGCTAATGAACAGACCTTGGCGTTGTTGGCACAGGCTAATCAAGCGTATTTAACCAAACATAGTTTTATTTTTATCATTTGTGCCAGCGGTTTAAGTGCTAATACTATGCTCAACGCCCTTAATTTACGCTTAGCTAACGCCACCGCCACAGAAATTGAATTGGCGGCACTAGAACAAATTAAGATCACTTTATTGCGCCTTAAAAAAGGCCTACAGGAATAATATGAAACTGAGTCTTTCAAGCCATGTACTGGATACCACTTTGGGTAAACCAGCGGCGGATATGCAGCTAACATTGACCACCCATACCGGTCACATCATCGAGGGTGCAACAGATCAAGATGGTCGTTGTAATACTTGGGCAAATTTCGTATTTACCCCAGGTATATATCAACTTAGATTTCATACCAAAAGCTATTTATTAAGTCAGCATCAGCAGGCTTTTTATCCAGTGGTAGATGTGCATTTTGAGTTGGCTGAAAATGGTGGTCACTATCATGTGCCATTGCTTATTTCCCCCTTCGGATTTAGTAGTTACCGTGGCAGTTAAACAAGAAAATCACAGTTTCACTGACTTGGCTTATCGCGCGTCAATTTTACACTTTGCCCATAACACTTTGTCTGCACAGCAAGAGCATTGTTATTTTGAAGACGGGTTATTGGTTACGCGTAACGATAAGATACTCTTTACCGGTGACTATAAAACCAATATAAATCAATATGATAATCTAGTATTGAAGGATTACAGTGGTAAATTGATAGTCCCTGGCTTTATTGACAGCCATTTACACTTTCCACAAACCGAAATGCTCGCAAGTTTTGGCGAACAGCTACTGGATTGGCTGACCGACTATACATTTCCAGTAGAGCGTAAGTTTGCTGATGATGAATATGCCGCCGCTATTGCCAAAATATTTATGGCTCAATTACACCGACACGGCACGACTACAGGCATGGTCTATTCCTCGGTGCACAAAGGCGCCACCGACGCTCTTTTTGCCGAAGCGGCCAAACATAAGATGCTGTTCATCGCAGGCAAAGTCTGTATGGATCGGCATTGCCCAGAATGGTTACAAGACACCCCTAAAAGTGCACAGCAAGATAGTGCCGCGTTGATTGAAAGATGGCATGGTCAAGACCGACTTAAATATGCCATAACCCCCCGTTTTGCGCCAACCAGTAGTCCACAGCAGCTGGCCGCCTTAGGTGAATTAGCCCAACAATATCGGGATGTGTTTATTCAGACCCACTTATCTGAAAACCATCAGGAGATTGCTTGGGTTAAAAGTCTGTTTCCTAATCGTAAGAGTTATTTAGATGTGTATGATCATTATGGCCTAGTGCGCAAAGGCGCGGTATTTGGCCATGGTATTCATTTGCAACCCAGCGAGTGGCAAACCTTAGCACAAACCCAAGCCAGCATTGCCTTTTGTCCTACCTCAAACTTGTTCTTAGGCAGCGGTCTGTTTGACCTTGCTCATGCTCAACAACAAAATGTGCCTGTGTTATTGGCAACCGATGTAGGGGGTGGCACCAGTTTTAGTATGCTCAAAACCTTAGGTGAAGCCTATAAGGTGTGCCAATTGAAGGGCCAGCAAATGGATCCCATGCAAGGTTTTTATATGATGACCCAAGGTGCCGCAGCAGGCTTAGGATTAGAGGATCAAATCGGTAACCTTAATGCTGGCACAGACGCAGACTTCGTTATACTGGACCCAGAATTTGACGAACTGAGTCAATTACGTTTTAAACACCACCGCAGCATCCAAGATATTATTTTTGCCTTGAGTATGTTGGCAGATGATCGGGCAATATTTGCCACCTACATTGCAGGTAATGAAGTTTACAACGCCGACAGGCACAACAAAAAGGAGCAGCATAATGTTGCTTGATTGGATTTCTCTGTTTATACGCTGGTTTCATGTGGTGGCGGGGGTTGCCTGGATAGGTGCCTCTTTCTATTTTATCTGGTTAGACAACAATTTGCGTACACCTCCAGATCATAAAAAACAACAAGGCATTAAAGGAGATTTGTGGGCGGTACATGGCGGCGGCTTCTATGAAGTGGCAAAATATGAGTATGGGCCCAAGATCATGCCCGAAAAACTGCATTGGTTTAAATGGGAAGCCTACAGTACTTGGATCAGTGGCTTTTTGCTGTTAACCCTAGTGTATTACTATGGTGCAACTATTTATCTTATCGACCCTAATGTTTTGGAGTTAACTCCCCAACAAGCTATTACCAGAGGTCTAAGCCTCATCTTTGGTGGCTTATTTATTTATGAGGCCGCATGTCGCAGTCCCTTAGCTAAATCACCACAACTGTTCGCCCTAATGTTTTTAGTGTTATTGACCGCCGCCAGTTATCTTGCCACTCATTGGTTTAGTGGCCGTGGCGCGTTTATGCACGTAGGGGCACTGATAGGCACTATTATGGCTGGCAATGTGTTTTTTAAAATCATGCCCGCCCAGCGCTTAATGGTAGATGCTGTGGCCAATAATAAAGAGATTGATCCCAATTGGGGCTTAGCCGCTAAATTGCGCTCTGTGCACAATAACTACCTGACTCTACCTTTGTTGTTTATTATGATCAGCAATCATTACCCCATGACGTACCAAGGACCCAATAGCTGGCTAGTCTTAATGGCGATTGGCATAGTGTCGGCATGGATACGTCACTACTTTAACCTCAAACATATTGGCATTTCTCGCCCTTCAATTTTAATCACTGGCGCCCTTGGCATGTTCGTGATCGCAGGCTGGATCTCAGCCCCAACAAGGTCTGATATTGCACCTATTACCGAAACAGCTGCGCCCGCCATACTCTATGAGCAATTGACCTTACAACAACAAGGAGTATTTGATCTGATCCAAACACATTGTGCTAATTGCCACTCAGCCACTCCTACAGACGATATGTTTGTTATCGCCCCTATGGGCCTGACCTTTGATGATTGGCGGCAAATAGAGGCCCGTGCGGCGGTAATACACAGACGTACAGTCATCACTAAAGATATGCCCTTAATGAATAAAACCAATATGACAAATGAAGAACGTCAAATACTGGCTCTGTGGTTTAATACGCTAGATTAGGGATCGGGCCCATAAGCACATGGATTATTGCCCTCTGAGGTCTGGATATACAGCACTTAGAGGGATGTTTAACCAGCCATCGCCCGTATGAACCTGAATTTCTTGCTCATTGACTCCCAACAGATCGCCAGCGCCTTGGTTATGGGGGGCTGTGTGGCCAGTGGCGGCGGTGATCACACAATTTTTATCGCCAATGGTGGCAAAAGTACCAAGACTGCCAAAGGCCCGTATTTGTTTGAGCAGCTCTAGGGTCGATTGACGCCAATCGATACTTTGCTCAGATTGGGTCACTTTGGGCCAGTCGCTGCCTGCTTGTTGGGGCTGGCTATGAGAATAATAATGTTTCAAGTTAGCCAATAAAGTATCAAGTAATTTGGGGGTCTGCTCATAGAGTTTGTGTGACAAACTATCAAAGGACTCATTATCATCCAACACTAATGACTGCTGTAGCAGTATGTCACCTCCGTCAAACTCATCCGATAATTTATGTAAACTGATGCCTGCACAGCGAGACTCTCTAAGGATCAGAATAGGCAAAGGTGTGGGGCCTCGCCCTTCTGGCAACATAGTAGGATGCACGTTGACCCCATAAGGTAAATTAGCAGGCAATGGCACTTTCCAAGGATATTCAGCACAGAAAAACAGCTCCACACCCTGCTCTACTAAGGCTTGCATCTGTTGCATACTAGGCTTGGTAAAACACAGTGCAATGCCATGCTGCTGAGCATAATCAATTAATTGGCTAGAGTGTTCACCACTTTTACCTGTGTAAATCACGACTATCTGGTGATCTTGTGCGGCAAACACCTCGACACAAGACGCTAAGGGATCATAACCAAAATACGCAATTTTCATGTTGTTATACACCAGTGATTAAGTCCCTATATTGAACCACAAATATTAATCAGGGCAACAGCCATTCCATCACCATTTATGATTTTGAGAAATATTTAATGTGATCCTGCCGGATAATCTGTTTAAATTAATCAAAGCCTCAAAAAAGAAACCTCTATGTTTGGTATTTTTAAACCCGCAGTACATATTGCCACCTTACCTAAAGAACAAGTTGATGACGATTACAAACGCCTGCGTTGGCAGGTATTTATTGGCATTTTTGTGGGTTATGCCGGTTATTATTTAGTCCGCAAAAACTTTTCATTGGCCATGCCATTTCTCATTGAAGAACAAGGTTTCACTAAAGGCCAGTTAGGGTTGGCACTATCAGCTGTGTCTATTGCCTATGGTTTAAGCAAGTTTTTGATGGGCAGTGTCTCTGATCGCAGTAATCCGCGTTTTTTCCTGATGACAGGCTTGCTCATCTCCGCTGGTGTCATGTTTATATTTGGTTTTACCTCTTGGGCCACCCAGAGCATAGGTTCCATTTTTATATTGTTGTTCCTCAACGGCTGGGCACAAGGCATGGGCTGGCCAGCTTGCGGGCGAACTATGGTGCATTGGTTTTCTGGCAATGAACGGGGTAAAACCGTGTCATTTTGGAATATTGCCCACAATGTAGGCGGTGGGCTAATTGGGCCATTGGCGATATTAGGTATGGCTTGGTTTAACGAGTGGCATAGTATTTTTTATGTGCCGGCTTTTATGGCATCACTGATCGCGGTATTAATTTTCTTTACCCTAAAAGATACCCCACAATCTTGTGGCTTACCGCCAATTGAAGCTCACCGCAACGACTACCCTGTGGGTTATGATGAGCAACACGAACAAGAATTTAGCGCTAAACAAATCTTTTTAACCTATGTACTCAACAACAAATTATTATGGTTTATTGCGGTGGCCAATGCCTTTGTCTATCTGATCCGATACGGCGTGTTAGACTGGGCTCCCACCTATTTATATGAAGTAAAAGATTTTTCTTTTAACAAGAGTTCATGGGCCTACTTTTTGTATGAATGGGCAGGCATTCCTGGCACCTTGTTATGTGGGTATATTAGTGATGCATGGTTCAAAGGGCGCAGGGCACCGGCTGCCATCTTATATATGATACTGGTATTGGTGGCAGTGATCGTTTATTGGTTAAACCCGGCTGGCAACCCAGGTGTGGATATCGCGGCGCTTATGGCCATTGGTTTTTTGATATATGGGCCAGTGATGTTAATCGGTCTATTTGCCCTTGAATTGGTGCCCAAGAAGGCTGCAGGCACAGCGGCCGGCCTAACTGGCTTATTTGGTTATTTAGGCGGCGCAGTCGTGGCTAATATAGTATTAGGTTATACAGTGGATCACTTCGGCTGGGACGGTGGCTTTGTGTTGTTAGTGGGCGGCTGTGTCTGTGCAATCATACTGATTGCCTTAACCTTAAAGCATGAAGTAGCCCATCAAAGCCAACAAAAAACCAGCGCCTAGGTGCTCGCCAATGATAATTGGGGATGCCTAAGGCTAGGTATTGGACCTAGCCTTAGGCAAACCACCATTCCATATGAGACAATACTGACATGAAAGTGTCAAATGAACAGGTTTATACTATACTGATAGGGTGAATCACTCATTCAGCAGGTGGCATGTGCAAGCACTCAAACCCAATCACGAGCAGGTTATAGTCATGAAGGCATATATTAATGCCTATAAAGCCTTAGGGATTTCTGATAGTCAGGGCGCCCGGGTCATTGGCGTAGGTCGATCGACCCTCTTACGGAAAACTGAATTTGCCAAAGACTCAAAGCAAAGTGAACTACAAATTTTATTTATCCGCTCTTATCGCTCTTTATACGCGATCTTTGGTGGCGACCTGATTTCCATGCGACACTGGTTTGATAATGATAATAGTCATATTCGTGGCGTGCCTAGCCAGCTATGTTGTACTGTTAGCGGCATGGTCAATATCAATGCCTATCTGGATGCATTACGAGGCAAGGCTTGAACCTTAGCCCTATACTTGCGCAAGTGGGCGGCTTAATCCGTTATCAAGGCAGTGTCTGTCGTCTGGTGGAAACCCAGGAGTTTGCCGCTACCACCTCTTTGGTAGATGATCTGGAAGAGCAAGCCATACTAGAAAAAATATTGGATGCATATAAACCTAATTACGCAAAGAGCAGCCAGGACCGACATTATCTAATTTCTACGCCTTTTAGGTACCCGCCTTTAGCCCATGGTTCCCGATTTGGTCACCTACATCAGCCTAGCTTTTTTTATGCCAGCGAGTCTGTTAATACTTGTTTGGCCGAAGCGGCTTTCTATCGTTTCTTCTTAATTAGTGCCACCCAAGTCCCTTATCCAAAGGTGATACAGTCCCAGCATTGCCTGTTCTTTGTTCGAGTGCTGGGCAAAAAGTGTTTAGATTTATGCCAATTATCAGATAACCCTGTTGAAGATAAGGTCAGCGATCCATTAAGCCACAGTTTTAGTCAACAACTGGGACAATCGGCGAGGCAATTGTCTGTGGATATTATTCGTTATTATTCCGCTCGCAGTCAAGACCCAGGCGTGAATGTGGCCATAGATAATCACACAGTGATCCAATCAAAAAGCCCTGAAAATATGCTTGAAACTATCTGTCAGCTCGACCCTAATCTTGGCATATTACGTTTTTCCCAGCCAAGAAGTTTTCCTATCAGCTTTAGCCGTGAACAGTTCTTGGTGGATGGGGTATTTCCAACGCTCAACTGAGCATGGGTGACTGCCGTTTGCACTGGGCTAACCGTGCTTGGGCACTGATAGCCCAAACTTAAAGGGTGTTTTTGCTCTAGGCTTAGATATAACGCCTATTTTCTGCCAAATAACCTAGCAATAAGAACAGTAAGAAAAGGCTTAAGCCACGGTATAGGTAAGGAATAAACAAAATCAATTCTTTTACATAAGGCGAGAGATAAACCACCACTAACCCATAACCAAAGGCACAGACCAACACAAATACCAAAGTACGGATAAGAAAATGGTAAGAGTGCACCATACGCTTGATATGTTTATTTAGCAGATCGCCATAAATCACCAGTAGTGTGGCTAAAATAATCAGCGCGATTTCACTGTAATAAGGTTGTATCCAGCTGGTCATTTGCCCTAAACAATTATTAATGAATACCACTGACGTTACTCCACTAAAGAATTAAATAGCTCTAAAAGAGCCTGTTCGTTAATCACTTGAATACCCAAACTTTCGGCTTTAGCCAGTTTAGAGCCCGCTTTTTCGCCGGCCACTACACAAGTGGTTTTAGCCGATACACTGCCCGCCACTTTTGCCCCTAACCCTTGTAATTTAGCCTTGGCGTCATTACGATCCATCTGTTGTAGACTGCCGGTTAATACATAGATTTGGCCGGCCAAGGGCAAAGAATCTAATGCCACACGCGCGATGGCTGGCCAACTCACCCCTACCTCAAGCAAGGCCTGGATCGCTTCTAAATTGTGGGCTTCAGCGAAAAAACTCACTAAATTCTGCGCCACAATAATGCCAACATCACTCACCTCTTGTAGTGATTCAACATTTGCCCCTGACACCTCTTCTAATGTGCAAAAGTGACTGGCTAAGTTAGCGGCTGTGGCCTCGCCTACTTCTCTGATCCCTAAGGCATATAAGAATTTGGCTAAGGTAGTCACTTTACTGTTATCCAGAGACTGGGTCAGGTTAGCGGCAGATTTTTCGCCCATGCGTTCAAGGTTGGCGATTTGGATCAGTTCTAATTTGAAAAAATCAGCTGGGGTTTTCACCAGCTTTAGATCCACTAACTGCTCTATTATCTTGTCCCCTAGACCATCAATATCAAAGGCTTTACGTGAGGCAAAGTGTTTCATTGCTTCTTTGCGTTGTGCACCACAGTACAAACCGCCAGTACATCTGGCTACCACTTCATCTTCAAGTTTTACGATAGCCGACTCACATACCGGACACAGAGTAGGAAACACTATGTCGCTGGCGGTGTCGGGGCGCTTTTGTTGGATAACCGCCACCACTTGCGGGATCACGTCCCCTGCCCTGCGAATAGTGACAGTGTCACCCACTTTCAAACCTAAACGCTGGATCTCATCTTGGTTATGCAAGGTGGCATTAGATACGGTTACCCCGCCCACAAAAACTGGAGCCAAACGAGCCACAGGCGTTATCGCGCCTGTGCGGCCCACCTGAAACTCCACTCCTAATACTTGAGTCAATTCTTCTTGTGCTGGGAATTTATGGGCTATAGCCCAACGAGGCGCTCTAGCCACAAAGCCTAGAGCCTGTTGTAAGGCGATCACATCCGCTTTAAACACTACCCCATCTATATCGTAATTAAGGCCATCACGAATACGCCCAAGATGCTGAAAATAGTCTAAACAAGCACTGGCTCCTGTGGCAACTTGTATTTCTTTGCTCAAAGGCAACCCCCATTCACTGAGCTGTTGTAGCCTAGCTGAATGTCGATCTGCCAAAGGTTGTGGCGGACTCTCAACCAACCCTAATGAATAAGTGAAAAATAACAGAGGACGGGTCGCCGTTATCCGCGAATCGAGTTGACGTAGACTGCCCGCTGCGGCATTTCTTGGGTTGGCAAAGGCCTTTTTTTGTTGCTGCACTTGCCGCAGATTGAGGGCTGCAAAGCCATCTCTGCTCATCACTACCTCCCCTCGCACTTCCAGACGCTTAGGATAGTTGTCGCCCCGTAGCAATAAAGGGATATTACGAATGGTCCGCACATTAGCGGTGATGTTCTCACCCACACGGCCATCACCACGAGTGGCCCCTCTCACCAGCTTGCCGTCTTCGTATAATAGGCTTACCGCCAAGCCATCCAATTTAGGCTCACAGCTGTAGATCACCGGATCTGTGCTTTTTAATCTATCTTGCATGCGTTTTTCAAAGGCTAGAAATGACACTTGATCAAAGGCATTATCCAAAGACAACATAGGCACTTCATGTTGCACTTGAGTAAACTCTGGCAAGGGCTGGTCGCCCACTTTTTGGCTAGGAGAATCTGCTGTTAGCAACTCAGGGAATTGTCCTTCAATGGCTAATAAACCTTGCATTTGTCGGTCGTATTCGGCATCAGGTACGCTAGGCTGGTCCAACACATAGTATTGGTAATTATATTCTGCGATCCGTTCTTTGAACAGTGTTAGCTGCTGTATAGTGTCTTGCGAGGCTGCCATTAAGCATTCCATAGGAAACAAAGGGTTAGAGATGGTGCTTAAGAATCACACCCATAGTCGCTATTAAGATGAAGTACGGATTAACGTCTATTTAATCGACGTTGTCGTTCAAATTCACGGATTTTTTCCACATACTGCTGCAAGCTTTGTTTGGTTAGCAATGCTCTTTTACCATCGTAAACCTGTGCAGAAAATTCATCGGCAATCTTTCTAGCGGCGTTATGCATCATGTTAAACACCTGATGAGGATCACCTTCTATGGGCAAGATCATAAATAAAGAAATGCCTAAAGTGGTGAAATTCTCAAGGCTATCAATATCAAAGTTCCCTGGCTTAAACATATTGGCCAAACTAAATAATACCGGTCCTTTGCCACTGGCATTGACGTGACGGTGAAATATGTCTTGTTCACCAAATTTAAAGCCTAGGGTTAAAAGCATAGGTAATAATGCCGCACCAGCAATAGGATTATCTTCGCTGGTTTTCACATTTAGCACTAACACTTGTTGTGGCTCGTTATCATCACCATTGGGCTGTTGGGTGCTGGCTTGAACATTAAAATCTATGCCCATTTGCTCATCGTTGATCCGAGGCTCTTTCTTTTTTCTAACTGAGTCTGAGCTCTTGCCTTTAATCAAACCCATAGCCTGTTCACCTAAACTTCGCTTTGCTAGTTGAGTGCTGTCAGTGTTGTGATCATCAGTGGTTACTTGTGGTTTTAATAAAAATGGTGGTGGCTCTGGCGCCTGGTAATGGTCTGCTTGGCTGTCACGGAGCCGCTCGATAGAGGTCGCCACGACAGGCGTCTCCGAGCGAGTAACAGAGGGTGGTGGGGTTTGTTTATGCAGTGGTTCCTCGACTGGGGACGGTGCAGGAGCTGAATAAACAGGTTTAGGTTGGGTCACCACAGAGGCATAAATCCTAGACTCGCTGGCCTTAGCTACAGGCTCTGGCACTGTATCCACTAAAGGTTTGGCCATAGGCTCTGGTGGTATACTCGGGATCGGTTCAAGGTTGTCTGCTGGGTGAGAACTCATCCCATCCGACGCATTCTGCGTCGCCGCTGGTGGCGATACCACTCGTACATTACCTAAACCCAGATCATCATATAAACCGTGTGAAAACTCAGGCTCTATTGATGTGGTCTCTGATGATGGATCCACAGGGTCCAGATCAAAATCCATGGTGGGCTCTTGATCTGCACCAGAGACTGGTGGCAGGTCAACTAACAGCGGTTCTGGCTCCTCGACTTCGTCTGTATGCCACTGTGAACCTTGAAATTCCTGCTCAATTGATGTGCCGTTATCACTATCTTTATGGACTTTCTCATGGTTGTTTTTTCTAGATACCCAAATTCCATGCAACAAAATGCCTAAAATTAGGAAGCTACCTAATACCAACAATGACCAACGTAATACATCTTCCATTTAACTTACTCGTGCTGTGTTTGTTATTATCGTTTTAAACTAGGCCTTGGCGATAGCTAATGCTTCTTCTACATCAACCGCTACCATCCTAGATACACCGGGCTCTGACATAGTAACACCGGTCAAGTGCGTCGCCATCTCCATGGCAATTTTATTATGGGTAATATATATAAACTGCACCGTCTTTGACATTTCTGACACTAATTGACAAAAACGTCCGACGTTTACATCATCTAATGGTGCATCCACTTCATCTAACAAACAAAATGGCGCAGGATTAAGTCGAAAGATAGCAAACACTAATGATAATGCCGTCAACGCTTTTTCACCACCAGAAAGCAGATGAATGGTACTGTTTTTCTTACCAGGGGGTCTAGCCATAATGGTCACACCCGTTTCCAATAGATCATTATCGGTTAACTCTAAGTATGCCATACCTCCCCCAAAAACTTTAGGAAACAACAATTTTAAATCTTCATTGACCTGATCAAAGGTTTGTTTAAATCGAGCCCGAGTTTCATTATCTATCTTACGAATAGCTTGTTGCAAGATATCTAAGGCACTTTGCAGATCATCATTTTGGTCATCTAGATGTTGTTTGCGCTGCGCTTGCAGGTTGTACTCGTCAACTGCCGCCAAGTTTACTGGGCCCAATCGGCTCACCGCGGCTAGGGTTTTATCTACCTTATTCTGCCAGCTTGCTTCCTTAGCATCTTCGGGCAAATTGGCTAATAACTGTTGCAAGTTTTGATGCATCTCTTGCAATTGTTCCAGAAAAGCAGAAGCCCTAACTTTATAACCCTCATGCTGTAATTTTAAGCTTTGTAGCGCAGTCAACCTCGCTTGAATATTATCTGTCACTCCTTGTTGACCTTTTTGTGCATCATTAAGTTGTTGCTGGATATGCGCTAATTTATCTGCTATTTGGCTTAACCCACTGTCCCAATTTACCCTTTGGGTTAATAAAACTTGCAGTCTTTGCTGCTGATCTTGCAAAGGCTGGGCTAAAAGCTGTAATTCGTCGGCTAACAGTCTAACTTTTTGCTGCATATCTTGCTGCAGTGACAGATCTCTTTGTTGGTTGGCCTCAAGGCTAGTGTGTTGGCTTCCCAATTCCTGCACTTTGAGGGCGAGCCGATGCAACTGAGTCTGAATACTATCAAGCTGATTTCTGCCTTGCGATACCCGATGTTTTTGTTGCTCAGTATTGAGCTCTACCTCTGTTTGCTGCTCTTGCAGCTGCTGGAGTTTGAATTCAAACTCTTCAGCTTGTTCAGATAACAGGTGCAACTGTTGCTGCTCGTCTTCAAAAATATCTTGTTGGCGAGCTAATGCTTGCAACACCTTAGTATTACGGGCAACAAATTGTTGTTGTTGCTGCTCATACAAAGTCACTTCATTGGTGGTGTTTAGCAGCTGTTGTTTAATAAGCTGTTGGTGCGCTGCACTGTGTTGCGCTTTTTGTGTAGTTTGGTCCGAGTTTTGTTGCGTGTTTTTCAATGCTAACTGAGCCTTATCAAGGCTTTGGCTGAGCTGGATTTGTTGGTTTTGCAATGCTTTAATTTGACTCACTCTGTGCAATAAACCTGCTTGTGGATCCGCTTGCCCAGAACGCATCCAATCCTGTGCTAACCAAAAACCATCACGAGTGATCAGGCTTTGATCCTTGCTTAATTGAGGTAGTTTAGCTAAACCTTGCTCAATATTATCGCAAAACTTAATGTTCAGTAGCCAACTAGGTACACGCGTATTATACAACTTGCTGGCAATGCTATCTGAGTCAATATTTTGCTGATACCCCTGTTCAAATAGCCAAGTTGCGCCCACCAGTTCGGTTAGTTTCGGTGCTTGGTTGCTGTGGCCATTAGTCACCAATAAGCTTTGTTGCCATTGACTGGTAATGGTTTCAAAGGCACTTTCCCAGCCAGGCTGGATCTCTAAGGTCTGCCACCATAAACGACAATCAAGTTGATGAGTGTTAATAAAGGCTTCGCTGGTTTGACCCGCACCATGGCCTTCTTGCAAACTCAACAAGGCGGCTAACTTCGCCTCCAGAGTTTGCTGTTGCCCTTGTAAGGAAAATTCACTCTGTTGGTTGTTTTGCAGGGCTTGCCATGCACTTTGTTGCTCGAGTTCGTTAGCAACCACTTGTTCAGAACACTGCTGCAACTGCTGCTCTAGCTCGGCTATAGACTGATGACCTTGTTCAATGTTAGTCGCCAGATGTTGATCGGTCACCTCATTCAATTCATCCTTTAATTCGGCGATACGCTGGCCAGTGCGCATTTGAATATCCATCAGCGATTGGATCTTGCCGTGACAGCTCTGAGTTTGGCTTTTGTGTTGATTGAATAATTGTTCTTGGGAACGCCATTTTTGCTGTTGATGATTGAATTGTTCTTCGGCCTCGGTCATTCCACCTTGAGCTTGCTCAAATTGCTCCTCTAATAGATGTTGCTCAGGCTCGGCCACTTCAATTTGTTTCTGCAACTCTTCAAGTCTCTGACTATTTTGTTGCTGCTGAGCCCCTAACACTTGTAGCGAGTCTTGCAACGCTGCCGCTTCCCTTTCAATTTGCTGACGTCTTTGTTTGCTATGGAGCTGATTCTGTTCGATACCTGTTATTTCGGTACTCACCTTAAACACGTTTTGTTGCAGATTTTCTTGGTTTTGCTGAAGATCCTGTTGCTGGTCTTTATACCCAGTGATCTGATGTTCTTCACTGCGCTGCTGGGCTACATAAGCTTCGAGCTCGGTATTTTTTATGGCGATCTGTGCATCGAGATCTTGGATCTTATGGTGTTGGCTCAACCAACGAATACTGGTCAACTGTGCTCTGTATTGTCGTTCATCTTGCTTAAGCTGGGTATAGCGTTTAGCTGCAGTGGCTTGCGCTTGTAGCTTTTCCAACTGCTGTGCCAACTCGCCACGCACGTCTTCAAGACGCTCAAGGTTCTCATAGGAATGACGAATGCGGGTTTCAGTTTCTCGTCGCCGCTCTTTATACTTTGAGACGCCAGCCGCCTCCTCAATAAACACTCTTAGATCTTGAGGTTTAGACTCAATTAAGCGGGAAATCATGCCCTGTTCAATAATAGCGTAGCTTCTAGGTCCTAAGCCTGTGCCCAAGAATAAGTCAGTGACATCGCGGCGACGGCATTTGCTATTATTTAATAGATAATTAGACTGGCCATCTTTGGTAACAATGCGTTTCACGGATAATTCGTTATAACCGGCGTATTCGCCCTTGATCCGCCCCGAAGAATTATCGAATACCAATTCAACACTGCACTGGGATACTGGTTTGCGGGCCGTTGAACCGTTAAAAATCACATCCGTCATGGCATCGCCACGCAAATTTTTGGCAGAACTTTCCCCCAACACCCAACGCACCGCATCGATGACGTTAGATTTTCCACAGCCGTTAGGCCCCACTACAGCGGTCATGTCATCGGGAAATGGGATGGTAGTGGGGTCAACAAATGATTTAAACCCAGCCAACTTTATTTTCTTTAAACGCATAGATTAGTAGCGATATTCCAAAACGAATGATTATTAATTTAGTTACTGGTGACGAATGTACCAAAAGTCATCAAGTGTAACAATTGACGTTTTGAACATCGGTCACTGTTACGTATACTGTTAGGCATAATTTTCCATTCTACTTGGCTTTTAGCCAAGTCATATCAAGACTCAAGCAAGGTGCACTGTGAATTATTTTTTTCAAGGTTTTAGTCTCATTACTACCAAAGGCCTAAAACGATTTGTATTGATCCCATTATTTATCAACTTAATGCTGTTTTCCGTGGCCTTTTATTATTTATTTGCAGAGATAGGCTCCAGCATTTTATGGACAGTTAATCTTATTCCAGACTGGCCTTGGCTAAGTTGGTTAAAAGATGGCTTAAGTTACATTATATGGCCTATTGCCCTGATCACTATATTATTGGTATTTGCCCTGGTTTTTGGCACCTTAGCCAACTGGATAGCGGCACCCTTCAATGGCATATTGGCTGAAAAAGTCGAACAACATTTAACGGGCCAACCTATAACCGAAACCGGTTTGATGGAGATCATCCAAGACATACCCCGTACTTTAGGCCGTGAATTGGCGAAGTTAGGCTATTATCTGCCTAGAGCCATAGGCTTTCTTTTATTGTTCTTTTTACTGCCATTAATAGGACAAGTGCTATGGTTCTTGTTCATCGCATGGATGATGGCGGTGCAATATTGTGATTATGCATTTGATAATCACAAAGTGCCTTTCAAAACCATGGGCAAGGTACTGAATTCTAATAAAGCATCGAGTTTTAGTTTTGGGATCACCGTCAGTTTATTTTCACTGATCCCCATAGTTAACTTTCTAGTGATGCCCGTTGCTGTCTGTGGTGCCACTGCCATGTGGGTCGAAGAGCTTAAAGAACAAGTGTAATCTGTTTATGGCTGTTTGACCGGGTGTATTATTATCCTTATCAAAGCGTCGTTATGCTAATGACAGTCATATAGATCAAATTATCAATGCGTTGGAGGCTAAAAATAGGCCACCACTGGTTTACATCCCTATATCAACAACTTCCCTATAGGCCTTTATTTATCTGGTTTGGGCTGGCATTGTCTGCACAATTTGCACAGTCAGGCCTTGGGTGTGTCACCTCATCACCGGAATATATTCTGCTGATGAGGATCTGGGCGCACCGCCCCCTTCGATATCGCAAAACAGACATTCTGCTGATGAGGATCTGGGCGCACCGCCCCCTTCGATATCGCAAAACAGACATAAGGTTACGGGCTTGGTGATGTTTTTCAGTTTATGCTTGGCTTGTTTGTTATTTATGTTTGCCGACAGCCCTTTAAATGCTGGGTTTAAAGGGTATTGTGCGGCTAGTGTGTTGATATCAATCGCCCTAGCCGCACTACGGCTAAACAGTATAAAAACTGGGGGCACTTACACTTAAACTACGCAGTCCTAGCCCTGTGGCCCTAAGCTTATGGTTAAGCTAGGTTATCGTTTATCTCCCCAACGCTGGGCTAACCATTTTGCTAGATCTAGGATAAAGGCTTCAACACTTTGGGTTTTAGCCTCAGACTGTGTTTTTTGCGGGGCTAAATTAACCTCGATAGCCTGTTGCTTTGAATTACCATTGCGACTGATGATCACCTTCGCCTTAAGCAGCAGACTAAATTGCGCCTGTTGCTGGATCATCTCAATTTGGGTGAAGGTGATAAACAATTTGGTGTGCGCCGAAGGTAATACCTGTACAGCTGAATGTTGTAAGGATTGTATTAAGGATTGGCTGAAATTAGCTTGATCAATGTGCGTAAATTGTGACTGCTGAACAAAGGTTAACTTGGCAAGCTCGATGGTATTCAAACCCAAGAACTGCCCCATATCGACTGTTTGCACTTGGCGATTTGGCCAGCCAAAACTGCTGCTTAGTGCGCCACAACCAGTCAAAATAATAGTCAACAAACAGACAGATACCTTAGACGTGACCCTCATCGGCTAGTCAGTAACTGCAGCAGAGTCTGGGCCGAGATAGGTGGTAAGTGCATGCCCTTAAGCTTATCTTGATTGCTTATTTGGTGGATCAAAGCCACAATTTTTTCATTGGCAGGACAGGTTAACCCTACTGCTTGTCCGTGGGTCACTATGGCGCCATTAAGATGGTCTATCTCTGTGGGTTTGCCCTGTGACAGATCCCACCACATAGAGGTTCTTACTTTAGGATCAACCGCTATCATTTTGTTAGCCACACGGGTAAAAATGAAATTGGGCAGCTTCAATATCCAAGGTATTTTATGGGCTGGTACAGCCGTCACTTTAGGCAGAACAATCTGCAGTTGGTCTGCCACTGCCAACAACTCAGCCATTAACAAGGCGATCACCCGCCTATAATCTCTTTGTTCGAGCATGGCTTTGACAGGTATGTCGGCTAAGGCACAAACACTATTGCTTAGGTTCAACTGCAGTTTTGCCCATAACAAGGCAGACATCTGTGAGGTACTGGTAGTAGGTAACAATGGACAATCCAAGTTGGCCACCAGTTGCTCCACCCAAGCTTGAGTACTGGGGGTCTGTTCAATGCTTAAATCCCCTTGGGAACCTCTAAAAAAATGCCCAGGTGATACTGCCATTACGTTAAAAGGCACCATCACCCGCAAAACCGGATTGTTAGGAAAAGCTTGTTGCACTGTTGATCCTGAGCCCAAACCATTTTGGCAACACAAGATTAAGGTGTCTTTTGCAATTAAGGGCGCCATATCTAACACCGCTTGGGCCACACCTGTGCATTTAACGGTTAACCATAACACGTCGATCCTAGACGCTGCCTTGCTTTGGGCTAATTCATCACTGCTAATAATGTTTAAAGCACTAATCTGGACTTGGTGCTGATTATAGTCAGTGAGTGTGACACCTTGTTTAAGTTGATCGCCTATCTTGGGACGACAGACCAATCGACAACAATAGCCTCTGTCAATTAACACCGCTCCCAGATAGCAGCCAATAAGCCCCGCTCCAAACACCAGATGCTCTTGTTTATGCTCAAATTGCACAGAGATATGCTCAATTGACTGGATAGTTTGCCCAGACATTATCACAAAGCGTAATGTCGGAGCGTAAATTCACATACAATATGCGAGATTATTCTAAAAAGTAGTATACAAAGACCCATGTCTGAGCTAGTACCACAACTTAAACGTTTTCTGTGGATGTTATTGCCACCCTTGTTGATATACATCGCGGTGGTGAGTTTTTACATCACGCAACCCCACCTTTTACAGAGCTGGTTAAACGGCCTGCCTTGGTTAACTGTTATCTGTTTGGGGATTTGTGGCGCTATTGCCTTGCAATTTGGCCGCAGCCGCCTGGTCTATGCATGCTTATTTTTGGCAGCCTATAATAGCAGTCAGTGGTTATTATGGTGGCCAGAATACAATTCCTTAAAATATGGTTTTATCTTATTAGTCTTGAGTTTTTTATTGTTTTCTAAAGATAAAGGATTTTCAGCCCATAATTTATTGTACAGCAGCGGTATATTTGTCACATTGGCCTTGCTGGCTTGGCAGGTATTGCCCCTAATACAAACACTCAGTCAGCCTATGCTAGCCACTCTCGACACAGCCTTGTATCAGTTATCACCCGCACTGCGTGAAACCAACACCCCCTTTGAGGCAGTGTTATTAGGGCTGAGCCTGAGCGTGGGTCTAATGCGGCTGGCTTTTAAGCCTGATCGCACTCACAGCGCCCTATTTTTTACGTTAATTGTGGTGGTCGCAATACATAGCCACGACAGTCCCCTGTTTAGACTCATTAGTCTGCTGTGCTTGTGCAGTTTATTTATTTACTCTGTGCTAAAAGACAGTTTCACTATGGCCTTTAAAGACGAACTAACGGAGATCCCTTCCCGCAGAGCGCTGATGCAATATGTGCAAACATTAGGTCGTAAGTATGTGGTGGTGATGTCGGATATCGATCACTTTAAAAAGTTTAACGATACCTATGGTCATGATGTAGGAGATGAAGTACTAAAGCTGGTAGCCAATAAGCTCAGCAAGGTCGCTGGAGGCGGCAAAACATTTAGATTTGGAGGAGAAGAGTTTATCATCATATTTTCCGGCAAAGATCCCGAGCAAGTACAGCCTTTTGTAGAAGATATCCGCCAGACTATCGCCGATTATGACATAACACTTAGGGCCCGCCCTCGCCCAGCTAAAAACACAGCCGCTGATAATAGCCCACAAACAGAAGTGGTCAAAGTCACCACCAGCTTTGGTATCGCTCACAGAACGGCGCAACAGAGCGACTTTGCCAGTGTGATGAAAGAAGCTGACATTGCTTTATATGCCGCCAAACAGGCGGGACGTAACTGTGTGGAGCTGGCCTGCCAATGAAAGCACTATTAGTGTTAGGTTATGTCTGGCCAGAACCCAACTCTTCCGCTGCGGGCAGCCATATGCTGAGCTTACTCACTCTCTTTGTGCAGCAAGGTTGGCAGGTCACCTTTGCCAGCCCCGCGCAACAAGGCGAGCATAAAATAGATCTGCTGCAATACGGCATTGAAGAAGTCACCGTGAGTTTAAACTGTTCTAGCTTTGATACGTTTATTGGCCAACTGGCACCTGCAATGGTGATTTTTGACCGTTTTATGCTCGAAGAACAGTTTGCTTGGCGCGTGACTCAAATCTGTCCCGATGCCATCAAAGTGTTAGATACTGAAGATCTGCACTCTTTACGTCATGCTAGGCATCATGCATTAAAACAACAGAGGCCATTGCGCCCTGAAGATCTGAATAGTGAGCTGGCAAAGCGTGAAATTGCTGCGATATTTCGCTGTGACTTAAGTTTAATTATCTCAGACTACGAACAACAATTATTGCAAGATCACTACCAAGTGCCGGCCGCTATATTGTGCCACTGTCCTTTTATGATAGACAGCAATGCCCAGCCGCCATCTGCTTTAACCTTTGACCAGCGTCAGCATTTTATTAGTATTGGTAATTTTCGCCACCAGCCTAATTGGGACGCAGTTTTGTGGTTAAAACAAAACATATGGCCTTTAATACGACAACAATTACCCAAGGCACAATTACATATATACGGCGCATACCCACCGCCTAAGGCCACACAATTACACAATGCCTCTGAAGGTTTTCTCGTTAAAGGTTGGGCTGATGATGCAAAAGCCGTGATGCAACAGGCCCGTGTCTGTTTAGCGCCACTGCGTTTTGGTGCAGGCATTAAAGGCAAGTTAACGGAAGCTATGCTTTGTGGTACGCCCAATGTCACCACACAAATAGGCACTGAAGGCATGCAAAACGGCTTGCCTTGGCCCGGTTTAATAACAGATCTGCTGCATGATAATGACCTAGCAAAAAGTGCGGTTGATATTGCAAACCAGGCAGTGCAACTCTATACCGATCATCTGTTGTGGCAAGATAAACAAGACCTAGGTTATAGGCTGCTAGCCAAGAACTTTGACAAACAACAGATTCAAACGGCCTTATTAAATAGGTTGCAGCACATACAAGCCAACTTAGTGAGCCACAGACAAAGCAATTTTATTGGACAAATGCTGCAACACCACCAGCTTAAGAGCACTCAGTATATGGCCCAATGGATAGAAGCAAAAAATAAAAATTAGTTTACGCCAACCGGCCTTCCTTTATTCAAGAGTAAATTCCGTAAACTCACAGATCCCTCTCATTCTAGGCTATATTTAGCTAACTCTAGATGTTTAGCCCACTGATAGCCGTTATCAATGGCTTTGACTCCTTGAAGAGGACCAATCATCATGACAATTAAAAGCGTCGCTCCTTACACAACAGTGTTACATGAAGGCAATGCATACTGGATGGCCAGACTATGCAAAGAGATCTATCTAAAAACCTCAGCTGACAATGAATTGCCTGATGAGTCCAGCATACTGGCGAGTATTAAAGGCGATGATAATGGATTTATCAGTGTCTTTGCGGTGGATAAAAATAGCGCCCAAGGGGCATTAATTGAACATCAAGATTATCTATGTCTGACCTTCAGAGGTACCAATGAGGTGGCAGACTGGTTAGACAATATTAATGCTTTTTGCACCAGGCAATTATTCGGCGAGTTTCATCGGGGCTTTTGGCAGTCTACAGAAGATGTATGGCCGCTCTTAATAGAGCAGTATCAACTGTGTCAGGCACAAAAAAAGCGACCTGTGTTTATCACAGGTCATAGCTTAGGGGGGGCGATGGCAACCATAGCTGCAGCCAAGTTTATTCAACTTGATCAAGCCTTTACTAGCGTCTATACCTTTGGCCAACCGCGAGTTTTAAGCAGGGATACGGCCCGCATTTATAATATAGAATGTAAATCTCGATCCTTCAGATTTCACAATAACAATGACATAGTGACCCGCGTACCCGCCAGGTTTATGGGTTACAGCCATGGTGGCAGTTACTTGTACATCACCCAAGAGCAGACCATCAAATCAGAAGCAGGATTTTGGTTTAAATTTATTGACCATTTCGACGGCGCATTTAACGCCTTAAGGGAACAAGGCATAGATGCCATCGCAGATCACGATATGCACCATTATCTTGAAGCCGTTGAAAAATGGGATATCGAGACCTAAGATCCCATTAGTCTTTAGCCTGAACAGAAACCTGAATTATACATTCTGAAGGCCAATGGCTAAGGCGGCTCAATTTATCCTTACTCAAAGCACAGATTGCAACACAACCCATAAGTGAGCTTGCAGGATTACTTAACTGGCACCCCTTGTTGCCACTGCTGCCAATTATCCACAATGTGATCCACCAACTGCCCTCCTACTAACACGATATTTTGTACCGTTTCGGCAAAACCTCCCGCTGTCTCACCCGGCGCGGGATCGAGATGGGCTAAGGTGCTTTCATCTGGGTGGCCTTGGTCAAAATTGACCGCTCCTCTAAGGCTTATGATCCGCTGTACACCATGAATACGCGCTATCACTTGGGTGATAGCCGCGGCCTCCATTTCGGTGATCACATAGTCATCAGCCCCATACAATTGGGTGATATACTGAGCCTGCAAGGACAATCCCGGCCCATGAAAAAAGGTATCCCCTGTCATATGTGTGCCTTTAGTCATAGTGGGTAGACGTCTGGCATTCTTATCTGGGTAGCGCAATCGATAGGCTTGAGCTTGTTTGGAGTCTAGCAGTGCTATATTGGAGCCTAATGCCATGCCCCATTTAACTAAATTCTGATCCAGCTGATAACGGCGAATATCTTCATATCCCTTGCGCGGCATAAAAGTGGGCGCCCCCGCTTTACCTTCTTCGGGTTTCCATCTATGGCCTAAGTCATAATCCACCAGCCAAGTACCCCAGCTCACATCGCCTATGGTACCTTTGGATGGCGGAGTGCCCCCTACTCCAGATAACACAAAATAGCTGTTCGACATGTCAAACTCTAGGCTAAGCAAGATAGCTTGCATAGAAGCAGATGAGGCGACTTTTCCCATGCCTAATACCGAGCCACATACACCGTCACTGTTGCAATACACAGGACTCAATGCCCCTTTGACTGGAATGGGCTGACTGTCTTTAAAATATCGTTGATACCAGTGCTGAAACTCGCCGGCCTTAGCATCAGAATGACTGCCTATTTCGAACATAGCGGCCACAAACACCTTAACGGTCACCGGCGCGGTTTTAGCCAATATATTGGAGCTGGCCATAGTGAATGTTAGGCTAACAAACAGCCACAAATATTGATTTTTCATAGGCTTTTCCCCTTAAATGCTTTGGATAGTAATACTTAGCGGTTGTGATGCTTAGCCACTAGCTGCTGCAATTGTTTGACAAACACATCAGGCTCAAAGGTTATCGGCAACTGTACAAGCTTTTTGCCATCCATGTCTAACACCAATAGTGTTGGAAAACCTTGCACTGAGTACTTTTGCATAAAGGCGGCGCCCGCCTCGGAGTCGTACTCTATTCGCGCAAACACAAAGTCCTGGTCAATAACACGTTTAACCTTGTCGTTCGCAAACACCTGTTGATCTAATTGACGGCAAGTAGCACACCAGATAGCCGACATATCGGCCAATACCCACTTCCGGGAACCTTGTGCTTCACTCAATGCGTCTTCTAAGGACAGCATAACGAGACCTGTATCGTCTAAGGCGTTTTTACCCAGTTGCGTTTGCACCAGCCTATTACCCATCACTGCCACTAACACCACTATTAGTCCTATCAGGCTTGGCCCTAGTGTTTTTTTCAAAAATGATCGATCTTGTACAGGCATAGGCCTTATCCTTACATTAGGGGTGTTTTGTCACTCTTGCACAGCCCATAATAGTCGCTGCTAATTCAACACTCTTCACAGTATTTTACGATTGTCTTAAACACAGCCGTCAAGCCATTGCCTCTAGACTGACTTAAGTGTTTGGCTAAGCCCAAGGTCTGTAAATAAAGCGCTAAATCAAAGGTTAGGATCTGATGTGGTGCTTGCCCTTGAAACACCTCAAATATGACCGCCAGTAAGCCTCGTACTATTTTACTGGGTGAATCACCGGATAAGCACAGTTTGTCTTCGTTTAGGCGACAGCTTATCCAGACTTGACTGTCACAACCCAGCACCTCATTTTCTGCTGTTTTATATTGCTCTTGCAGTTTGACTAAGTCTTTACCGGCTAACATCAATTGCCTGGTGGTTTGATCCCATCCTTTAGCCTCACAAATTTTCAAGGCTAAAGGCTGCAGCTGAGCTTTATTAACACTAAGCTGCAACACGTCCTTGGGGTTGTTCGGGCTAGGCTGAGGGTCTCGAAGCAAAACAATGCACTCTTGCAAGGCGCTAATAAAGCGCTGTACTTCTTGTTTACTGTTGTAACACGACAAGGACACCCTAATCGTGCCATCTATGCCTAGGGCTTGCATCAAGGGCATGGCGCAATGGTGGCCTACCCTTATGGCGATATTTCTTTCGTCTAACAATATGCCCAGATCATACGGGACTACCCCTTCAACCGAAAAGGATCGCAAACAAATACTACTGGCCTGATCACCCCACAACTTAATGCCTGGTATGGCCTGCAATGAATTTTGTAACTCTTTGCCTAACTGCTGCTCAATCTCGATAATGCTGGCTCTGTGGTGTTCAATAAAGCTCACTGCTTTGGCTAAGCCTAATACCCCGGCAACATTAGGTGTGCCGGCTTCAAATTTTAAGGGCGGCTCTTGAAAAACACTTTGTTTAAAGCTGACACTTTTGATCATTTCTCCACCCAATTGATAAGGGGGCATAATGTGCAATAAGTGTAATTTGCCGTATAACACCCCAATGCCTGTGGGTCCAAACATCTTATGGCCACTAAACACATAGAAGTCACAGTCTAATTGCTGCACATCTACTTTAAGATGGCTCACCGCTTGTGTGCCATCAATCAGGGTCAAGGCATGCATTTCTTTCGCTTTGTTGATCACCTCTACTATGGGATTAATGTTGCCTAAAGCATTAGATACATGGCTTAGAGCAACTAATGCGGTATTAGCAGTGATCATCTCTAAGGCTTTATCTAGCTGTATCACTGCACACTCATCAATGGGCATGATCTTTAATAGCAAATTATGGTTTTGAGCGATCTGTTGCCAAGGCACAATATTAGCATGGTGCTCTAAGGCCGAGATCAAAATTTCATCACCTGCCTTAAAGTATTGTTTAGCTAAGCATTGGGCCACCAAATTAATGCTTTCGGTCGCACCTTTAGTCCATACGATTTCCTTAGCACTAGCGGCGCCAATAAACGATTGTATGTCAGCTCTTGCTTGTTCGAAATCAGCAGTGACCTGCGCAGCCTTGCTATGACTGGAGCGATGCACATTCACGCTTCTATTTTGATAATAATCTTCGGTAATAGTGATCACCGATTGCAATTTTTGACTGGTGGCAGCACTGTCCAAATACAGCCAGTTATCGGCCACTGTCTTAGAAAAGGCGGGGAAATACTGACGCAGAGAGGTCACAGTCATAGGCAAATCAAGCTAACAGGAAAATAGCGGGCAATTGTTGTCAATCACAGGACTTTTAGCAAGGCTTTTGATCAGTTCAACCAAGTGTAGGATCTTAATATTCGATAACTGGCGATAGTCAAAGTAAGGACAGACCAATAAGTTTGACTGGGGATCTATAGCAAACTCCCCGTCTAACCACAGCAAAGAGCCGGGTAACAATAGTGAATTAGCGTAACGCTTACCCATTACAATCTTTAAGGCTGGATTAGTCTTCCTTAAGCTAGGTAGCTGGGGGGCAGAAAACAACAATGCCGTGCCCGATCCGGCTTGCAACAAATAGCGATCACGATAACTCTGCCAGTTGCTCGCCTCACCTAGGTTAGCCCATTGAGGGGTGTTTAAAGCAAAGAGCAACTTAGCATACACATTAAATACTTTGCGCCAACCATTGCCACAAGCCGTACCTATAGCCCGGATTTCACCTGTTGCTAGGGGCTGCAAGCTTTGGCTGTTAGCGTACTGGGTAAAGTTAGGCTGATTGGCAATGTAGACTTTAACTGTCGCCTGACTGTCTCCCAGTCCCCATTCATTGTCTTGTAGCATGGCAGGGCCGGTGCTTGATGTTGATCCGAGCCCGGCTACTGTGCACCATCGCCAGTCAAGTCATTAAGATCTTCCTCAATGCATTCTTGCATCTCTTGTGCACTTAAGATCATACCTTCTTCCTCTTCCCCTGATGGAAAAACCAAGATCAAACTATTATTTTTACTCATACCGGGCAACCACAGATCCAACCACTCAACAAAATCGATGGGTTTAGCTTCGCACTCAGGAAACTGATCCTTGATCCATGCCACCGCACATTCTTTGTGTGGCCAAATAGGCATACAGGTATCATCATCAGCTTTTAGCATCACCCAGCCATCTTTACCATTGAGTCCCCATAAGGACTGACTTTGGATCATGACAGACAGGGTATAATCTAAACGTTCTTCAGGACTCATCTTGTTTAATAGAGATAAATCTTGGCTAGACACTTCATTCATAAAATACTCTCAGGTAGTTGCCTTGCTTGTATAACCAGCAAGCAAAATCGCGATAAAAAGCGCCGAAGAATACCTGCTCTAATGCAGGTTCGACACAAAGAATTCATAATAGCTATGACAAATGGACGAGTTTAAAGGGTCTGAGTGATTTTTGCTATTTTTACTGTTTAAGCGCGGCAAAAACAGCGATGATAGCCATCAAATAAAACCTCTGAGCGTATTTTGCCTCATATCAATTCTGTTTTAAGCCTGCGCACCAGAGAACTGGCCCACTCCACTCGTGAATTTAAAGCCAGAGGCTACAAAGCGATACGTTGCCAGTGGTGTCTATTGCCCCAGCAAAATTGTATCTGCGAAGAGCGTGTCAGTATCAAAAAAGGCACCACCAGCAACTGTGCCTTTTGTTTTGTTATGTACCAAGGTGAATATTACAAACCCAGTAACACCGGGCGTATCATCGCCGATCTGATCATGGACAACTATGCGTTTCGTTGGCATAGAGTTGACCCTGAACCAGAGTTGTTAGGGCTGTTAAACCATCCTAAGTACGCCCCTATTTTAGTGTTTCCACAACAATATGCCGATCCCGCCCGCTGCATTGCCAGTCCCAGTGAGTCAGAGCTTGTCAAACATGGGAAAACACCGCTTTTTATTATGTTAGACGGCACCTGGCGTGAAGCAAAAAAAATGTTCAAAAGCCCAATTTTTGCCAAGCTACCGGTCTTAGGTATTGAACCTGAACAGCCCTCCTCTTATCAATTACGAGAGGCGGCTCACAAACATCAGTTGTGCACTGCAGAAGTGGCAATAGAGATCCTCACCTTAGCCCAAGAACAACAAGCTGCGGCAGCACTTAATGAATATTTTCAGATATTTAAAGCCGCATATATTAGAGGCAAAGCCCATCTAACACTGGCTTAGAGGTACCATTAATCGCACCTGTGGTCTAAGGGTTTCACGCCGTCCTATCTTTTTTGTGGCAATCGCCTGCACAAGTCGCCAGCCCAATACGCTAAACGCCCCCGCATTTATCAGGGGCTAACCGGTAAATCTTACAATTTTAGGGCAAAATATAGAAATGAGCTATAACCCAAGCACTTGCAGCCCTTGGGTTATGGCAACTATGCATCAGTAACACAGACAGCATGAAAAACACGCCGCGGTCATGAACTTTGGCTAAAACCAGCACAAGCAAGGACTTTGCTTACCTACTGTGGCCGCGCTGTGGCTACTTTTATGCTCACATTGGCACAATTGTGTGGTCTGGCCCTAAGATAGCTACGCTCAAAGCTTGAGCCGTTAGGGATAAAGTCCGATGTTTAGGTTTGGCATATCTATTCGCAAAAAACAGTAATTGATATACTATGCTTGACCCCCACTGCGGTGCCCCAATGACTAGGCTATTATGTCCACCAATATCTTGTATACCGACCTGTCTGACTATTACGATCTAATGTGTATCGACATTAACTATCAACAACAAAGTAATTGGGTTTTTAGGGTAGATCAACTTTTTGGCAACAAAGCCCAACAGCACCTCGACCTAGCCTGTGGAACTGGCCCCCATATTCAACACTTTATAGAGCTCGGTTATCAGTGCAGCGGTCTGGACATTAATCAACCCATGTTAGATTTGGCTAAAGAGCGCTGCCCACAGGCACAATTTTATTTACACGATATGTGTCGCTTTACCCTGCAGCAACCATTCGATTTGATCAGCTGTTTCTTATACTCAATCCATTATAGCGGCAGCATTGATAGGCTCAAAGCCTGTATTGTCAGCGCCCACCAGGCTTTACATTGTGGAGGGGTGTTTTGCTTTAACGCCGTTGACAAAGATAAAATAGACAACAAGTTGGTGGTGAGTCATACCGCTGAACATAACAACAGTGACTTGGTTTTCACTTCAGCTTGGCATTACTCAGGTGCGGGCGAGCAACAATCATTGAAGCTGAGCATTGAAAAAATGACTGGGGATACTAGCCAATCATGGCAGGATGAACATCCTATGGTTGCGGTCAACTTTGAAGCGTTGCAAAGGCTATTGCAGCCTTATTTCGAGGTGCATGTTTTTGCACATGATTACAGTAAAATCAGCCCTTGGGATACCCAGTCCGGCAACGCTATTTTTGTATGTGTGAAAATCTAGAAGGATCAGCGCCCGTGCTTTAGCAATAGGGCTGCTGAGCTATGTTACGGCAATTTTTCGTTGCGCAGCGCAAAGGCTTTTTTGTTGATCTCGGCAATATCAAAAAAGGCTTCATTGGCTATCAATATGCTCATTGAGTAATGGGCTATTTTCCAACGGTCATGTTGCTTAGTGACTACCCCTGTGCCTCTAAAGCGGCCCCATTTCTGTGAGACAATAATTTCATCAAACCAAGCCGTGTCGCCACTTTGTGCAAAGCTAAGGTGCCGCTCAACTGACTTGTAGGTCCAGCCTGTTCCTCCTTTAAAACGCTCTGTCACATAAGCATCTAGAGTGCGGGGTCGTGTCCAGCGCTCCCAGTCGTCTGTGCCCATAAACACGCCCTTGTCGGTAAAAGCCCCTAAATACCCCCCTAAGTCAGCTTGACTGGCTGCATAGTGCAGCCCATCCATTAAGGTATTGATGGCCTGTGTTTCAACTTTGATGGGCAGCTTATGATGTTTGGCCATTATGCCAAATGTCATAGACCACAGCACTAGCCCTATTAAATAAATCCGCATATATTCTGACCTTTTTATTATAACGGGCGAGGGCCCGCTCATACTCAGCGCTAGCAGTGAAGGCCGTCTCAGGCACAAAATCATCTGTAACGGCTGATAGTTTAGGTACATCTGCATCTAAGATACTTTTTATGTCAGGGCTACCTGCCGACAAAGTCAGGGTATCAATAGGTTTAACACAGATCTGAAACTCAATTCACTCGATTTTGAGTGCCCCGGATTCTGCTTCGAAATCCTGTTTATTCCACTCAATAAAGCCTCTTACATTGATCAGTAAGAATAAAAAGTTACCAATAGCCATGCCATAACTCGACATAAAAAAAGCCCCCAAGACAACCCAGACAATATTGGATATGGCAAAGATCACAAAACCTATTTTCTTTTTATCGCCCAGCAAATATGCGCCATACAGGCTTAAAGCCATAGCAAACCAATCGATTCCGTAGTGAGCAAAGATATTTTCCATTGTATAATTTAGCTCTAGTGATGAAGTAACACGAATATCCCAAGTTAAAGGGCGGACATATACTAGACACACTCGATCAGCTAGCTGATCGAGTGTGTTCATAACGGTGATATGTTTTCTAGATTTTTGTCATAAACATTATAGGTCGCAGGGATCGTATTGAACAGAATTAATACCATAGCCCCTGAGTTAAAGGCGGCACATATAGTGGATAAGCCTTGTGTGATAGCAACCAGTCCAGATGCTTGCTAGCGGAATGGTCAATCCATGATGGTGATATTGTCTGTTAGAATTTTGCTTTTATACCACTCTCAGTGACACAACACGCACTCTTTTTAGGTGCCCATTAGGCGCTGGCTTAGGCCGCTGCCCCTAGTGGATTGTTGGTTGAGCGCTAAACTCAGGGCCTGAGGCTGGGCGTATAGACTAAAGTGTTGCTTGGCGCGAGTTAAGCCGGTGTACAATAATTCTCTGGTTAAACCACGGCCACCGCTTAAATGATTGATGTAAGGCAAACACAGGTGCACTGACTCAAATTCCGAACCTTGGCTTTTATGTATGGTCATGGCAAATAGGGTGTCGTGCTCTGGCAGTCTGCTAGGCAATAACCCGCGTATCTTGCCATCTGGATTAATAAACCAGACTTTTAGCAAAGAGGGATCATAAGGATCGGCCATTACCACGCCCATATCGCCATTAAAAAGTTTTAACTGATGATCGTTTTTAGCCAGCATAATGGGACGACCGGAGTAAAAATCCCGATCTTTATTGATTATGCCCTGTTTATGTAACTCTGCTTCTATCAGGTCGTTGATTTGCACTACCCCCCAATATCCAGATTTTTCTGCACACAATACTTGTTGTTTAGTCAGACAAGCAAAAGCGCCCGCTAGATCACCTAGTTGTATGGCCTGTGCATATTCTTTATAGACAGGAATTAAGGCGCTGATCAAGTGTTTAAGTATTTGCTCACGCACTAATTTCACTGTCACTACAGCCGCGCTTTGATTGGGGCTATACCAATCAATATCTGTCACAGCCGTATCTTGCAATAGTGCCATGGCGATCTTCAGATCGCCGGTTTTAAAACACCTAGCCAGTTGCCCAATGCCCCCCTGCGCATCAAACCTGTGACTCTTTAGCAGATTGACTACATTATCTTGGATCACTGTTGCCTCACTCGTGGCTTGGCTGAGTATCTGTGGTGACGGTTCGGGGATCACCTTTAGCAGGGCCAGATTATTTTGCATACTAGGGCTATAGCCTGCCAATACAGCGTCAGGATCTTGGCCAAGAACAGGTTTGGCGGCACAGATATCTGACAACACACTACCGGTTTCAACTGAGGCTAATTGGTCCTGATCACCTAAAAGTATGACTTGAGCATGTTCTGGAATGGCCGCAAAGAGTTTGACCATAAGGGGCAAGTCCACCATGGAACCTTCATCTAACACTAGGACATCCAGATGCAAGGGTGTCTGTGCGTTGGCTTTAAAATAAGGACTTTGAGGTTTTGCCCCTAACAAGCGATGGATCGTTTGGCATTGCTCTGGTAAACCTCGTTGTAAGGCCACAGGCAACTTTTGTTTAGCCGCACTAATGGATTCAGTTAATCTTGCCGCGGCTTTGCCTGTAGGGGCCACCAACTCGATGGCTAAGGGACTATTATTTTTATGGGCCAAACCTTGCAGCAAGGCCAAGAGTTTAGTCACTGTAGTTGTCTTGCCCGTGCCCGGTCCACCTGTAATAAAACTTAGGTTCTGGCTAGCCGCTAATGCCACAGCGATCTTCTGCCAGTCTAGACTTTGCTCAAGGGGATCGCCAGGCTCTGGGAAAAGAGTGGCCAGTAACTCGGCCGCCACCACAGTATCTATTTTATGAATTTTACCCGCACGTTGACTGATGATGTCCGCCAAGTCTACTTCATATTGCCAATATCGTTGCAAATACATCTGTTTGTTTTGTATGACCATAGGGTGGCCGAATTCTGGATCCGAATTCTGCCCCTGCTCGGTGAGCAACAAAATTGAGTGGGCTTGCTGTACATAGGTTAATAGTTGTTGTGGCGGTGGAAATTGATAAGCCGGCAGAAAGGGCTGTTCTGATAAATTCAGCGATACACAGCTATGTTGTTGACCTGCTCTTGCACTCAGATAGGCGGCTAACATACTGATACAGGCTCTTCCCTGAAGGTCGAGATCCTGCTCTTGTGAATAAATAAAATCCGCAAAAGCCTGATCGATAGCACGGATCTTCCCAGACTGGGTTAATTGCTCTAAGACACCTTGATGTAACACTGGGCTGTGCTTTGGCTCTAACATAACACGGCTACCATAAATCAAGCTGTCCTGTGGTGGGGCCAGAAGTGGCGTTTGTTAGCTGCTCTTGGGGACGGATTGCCAACTCATGGCCCGCAAACAAAGCATCTAGATTTTCGATAAGGCTTTGCTGGGGACAAAAGAAATATACGCCATTGCCCGGCTTCTGGCTGCTCATGCCGCGAATAAACAAATAATAGGCGCCGCCTATATGTTGCTGGTAATTGTAATCCGGCAATTTGTATTTTAACCAACGATGTAAGGCTAAGGTATAAAGTATAGCCTGCAGATGGTAGTCATGTTCGGTCATAGACTGAAACATATTGCCATAATGATATGCCTCTAGATCATCTCCCAGATGATTTGATTTATAGTCTGCCACATAATACTTGCCGTTAAATTCAAACATTAGGTCGATAAACCCCTTGATCATGCCGTTAAGTTTCTGAAACTGGTAATCTCTACTATGTTGTTTGAAATAGTGATTAATAATCTCATTAAAAGGCTTTAACGCCACCTGATGCAAAGGCATATGAAACTCCATCTCTACCTTTACCTGCTGAGGTGACAAGTGACATAAGCGTAATTCCGGTTGCTCTAAAGAAAAAGCAGCGGTTAATAAATCCGTTAACCAGCTTTCTAAGGTGCTGTACCAAATAGGGTCGATGCCAAACCAGCTGCCTTGCTGTTGGATCACAGGGACTAATTGTTGGGGCTGCTGAAAATCGATATTTTCCAACACACCGTGTAAAAAGGAACCGGCATTAGCGCCACGCTCAAAGCTAAAAGCACTTTGCTGCTCTGTCTGTATCAGCAAGCTCGGGCTTGGTGTCAGGCCACGGGCACTGTCTTGATCTTTACCTTCATCGAGTCCGGGGGTAGGCACGTCTAAATGGGCTTGCTGACTACTAATAGCCGAATAACTGGTCAAACGCCAGACTCGAGTCACAGGTTGTTTGAGTTGTTGGCTCTGCAGCGGGTTTGCAGGAGCAACTAGTGCCCCCTTAGCCAGCTGAATATGGTTTTGAGGCTGGGTAAACCCGCTGTAACTGGCATCACTATGGCTCACCAATGTTTCTAATAACTGGGCAATTTGGCTATCCTTTAGGGTTTCGGGGCTGACAATATCCGCCGACAGCAATAATGAACCTAAAGCAGAGCCGCTAAAACCCGATACCTTTTTACTGGTACCGACGATATTCCAGATGCCAATAGAGCAATAATAGATGGCCCGTGTTACCGCCACGTAGAATAGTCGAATGTCTTCTGCCAGACGTTCAAAGTTGGCTTTGTCGAGATTGCTGCTTTGTTGCAAAAAATCCACTTCAAGTTGCTGCTGTTCGTTGTGATAGAGGGCTTCTTTGCTATTTTTGAAAGTGCTGGCGAAAGGCACAAACACCAAAGGAAATTCGAGGCCTTTGGAGGAATGTAAGGTAATGATCTGCACCAGATCAGCATCACTTTCTAAGCGTACTTGTTGGCTTTCACTATTGTGATCTGGCGCTAACAAACAGCTCTCGAACCAGTGTATCAACTGGTTTTCACCCACTAATTGCATACTCTGCTGCTGTAATAACTCAACCAAATGCCGCAGATCCGTGATACGCCTAAGGCCATCATGATGTAATTTAATCAGGCTTTGTTCAACTTGAAAATGATCTAATACCTGATTGATCGCCCGCATCACACCAAACTGCTGCCAGCTTTGATGCCAATAGAAACGCTGCTCTAACAGACTTTGCCACTTAGACTCATTACTAAATAATGATTCTAACCCTTGTGCATTAAGACTAAAGATCTCGCTCATCAAAGCCGTTTTTAATAAGCGCTCATCCGTGCCCTGCCCTAAGGCCTTTAACAAGCGTAATAGATCCCTTGCCACTTGACTGTCGAACACACTTTTACGCGCTAAAAAGACACTGGCTACCTGCACATCCCACAAGGCCGTTTTGACTAATTGGGCTTCGCTGCGATTACGCACTAATACACAGCAATCACCAGCAGTTAAATTTTCACCGCCTATTAGTGCTTGATCATCTTGTGCCAGTTGTAACCAATAGGCGATCTGATTGGCAGTATGTATGGCTAAAGACTTAGAGGCTTGGCCTGCAGAAATAGGTGTATTGTCTTCACTACATAAATGTTGAAACGCTAGGCTAGGCAACTCTTGTGACTTGATATACAAGCCCTTTAGTGCTTTACCTGCCAGCACTGGGTTAAAAGGAATATTGTCTTCAAACAGAAAACCATCCTGACTATTTTCGAACAGCCTATTGATGGACTGCACCAATTTAGGTGCCGAGCGCCAGTTAGTGGTTAAGGTGAAATGTCTGGATGGATCGACCCATTGCTTGGCCCGAATATAGGTAAATATATCCGCGCCCCTAAAAGCATAGATAGCTTGTTTAGGATCACCAATCATCACCCAACACAACTGAGATTTTTGATCATCTGCCAGCGCGCCTGCGTCTAACGCTGTGCCAGCATAGATCCCTTTAAACACCTCAAATTGTGTAGGATCCGTATCTTGGAATTCATCGATCAATACCGCAGGATAAGCCTCACTGATAGCGGCGGCTAAGGCATTGTTGTTACTGGCCTGATTGTTTTTTAAGGCGGTTTGTAACCCCACCAATAAATCATCTGGTGATAGCAGCTGTAATCTGGCTTTGTGTGATTGTAAGTTAGCCGCCACCACTTTTAATGACTCGGCGCTAAAACATAATTTTATCTGTCTCTGGCAGGCCACTAACTGCTCTTCTAGCAGTTCAAATCGAGAAAAGTCCAAATGTGTAAGGTCAAGACTGCCTTTCTTGGCGGCTTTGAGCAATTGCTCTGGGTACAGGCAGGGCCAGCCGATTGCATCAAAATCCATTTGTATTAAGTCGCCATGACAAAAGGCCTCCATAGCCGCCAAAAAACCTAACTTTGCTAGCTTAACATTGCCTTTTAGGCCGGCGTTAAACAGTTGCTCACTGATCTTGTTTGACAACCACCAGTGCTTCATTTTTGTCACTAGTGTTTGGTAGTCCTGGACAGACTGTAACGCACTGGCTTTGTCTTGGCTTTGCAGGGGCAAGGCGTGTTGACTTAACAGCGGCTGAATTTTACTGAGCAATATCTTAGGGCTGGCCCATTCTTTTAACAGCAGTTGTGATACCCCACTGTTTTGGGTCACCACATACTTGCGCCAATAGTCTTCTACCGCTAGTTGCAACCATTGGCTTTGATCCAAGATAAAACGCTGTTCATACAAGGCGCCACTTTCAAAGGCATGCTCGGTCAAAGCCTTATGGCAAAAGCCGTGTATGGTGTACACCGCAGCTTGATCCATTTGTTGACTAGCTAAGGCTAAACGTTGGCAATCCACTGTGGGTTGTTGGCTTTGCTCGATCAGGCACTGAATAATAGGATCGGTACTGGAACCCGCCAAGAAACCTAGATATGCCTGACGCAGGCGCTGGCGAATACGCTGCTTTAACTCGCCAGTAGCGGCATTAGTAAAGGTCACTACTAGTATCTGCTCTACATCTAATGGGGCACAGCCATGGCCAAGCAATAAACGTAAATATAGGTTAACTATCGTGTAGGTTTTACCCGTACCAGCACTGGCCTCGATTAACGATGTGCCACTGAGGGGGAAAGTCAGAGTGTCTAATGGCTTCATTGTTGTTCCAGTAAGTCGACTAATGGTCTTAATAAGTCTTCGCTGACCCCAGAAAAATCATCAAAAAACACCGATAGATCAGCACACACCCTATTTATGTGTTCTTCACTGCCTTCAGGATTTACCCCAGCAACCTTATAATCACTGCCATGAAAGACGGCTAAACTTTTGGCTCTATCTTGGCTATTCACCCAAGTCCAAGCCGTTTCCGGATAAAAGTGTAAACTTTGATTTTGCCCTTGTAACCAATATTCGCTCCATAGTTGTAACGCCTGTAATGCTTGATCCTGCGCCACTAAGGGTAAAATAAAAGCGTTATTTGTGCTAAGAAAATAAGCTTGTTGTAAGGGTGATTTAGGCGGACAGGCACAAAGTATTAACCAATGTAAATAGAGGCTGATACGATCCTTAGCTCTAAGCTTACCAGGCCTCCATAATAAAAGCCTCTGGCCAAACAAATGTGATATCCGGCCCGTTATCCGCAGCGACCCGCAGTCTATATCCACCCAGTGGCTTTGCGCAACCAAGCCATGCTCGGCTTGGGTCAACTCAATGATTTGGGTCGCTAGGGTGGCACTGGCCTTGGCCATTTTTTGTAAGCTTATTTCACCACTTAAGCCTATGGGCAATTTACCCTCTGCCCTTAACTGTCTTAATATTTTCTGTATGCCGGGCTTGTCTGTAGCCTGTTCATTGCTGCCTGTCTTTAGTGCCGCTTCAGACATATAGTGTTGGATCAGTCGATCATTGATCTGATACTTATCTAAACCATCAAAAACAAAAGGTTCTTCATCGGCAGATTGATCCCTTAAAAAAGCAAAACGGCTCTGCCAACGATTAACAAAAAATGCTTTGGCGGGGTTTTCATAAAAACGGATAAGGTCGACTATCTCTAGGTTTTGTTGCTGTTGTGGCGCGTCTTGTAAGCGAGGTAAAACCTGGGCATTAAACACATCAGTCTGTGTCGGTTTTAATCTCTGCTCGGCAATTTTTTGATGTTTTTGTTGGAAGCTAAACAGGGTATTTTGACTATCACCTTGCTCAACCCCATTAAAATAGCTGGGGTTAAAAGGTTGTAATTGATGGCTGATAACTAAATGCTTAAGCAGATTTTCTTCGGTGCTTTGTGGTGCTAATACTAGTTGTCCTGTTAAACAAAATCCCTGTTGGCAATATTCTAATAATTCACTGAGTAAAATTGAGGGAGCCAGTGGTCCATTATCTTTTTGGCTAAAACCTTGGTAACTAAAATAAAGCTGTTGTGTGGCTGAAAGCAGGGCTTCTAAAAATAAATATCGATCATCTAAGCGCCTTGAGCGATCGCCACGCTTACTGGGTGCCAAACGCATCAAATCAAAACCCATAGGTACACTTTGGCGGGGGTAATCATTATCATTCATGCCCAGCAGACAGACCATTTTAAATGGGATACTGCGCATGGGCATCAAGGTGCAAAAATTAATATAGCCCGCTAAAAATCGCTGCCCTACCCCAGTTTGTTGAATATTCTGCTGTAATTCACCAACAAATATATCTTGCTCTATGGGGCCGCTGTATTGACTACTGTGAGTTAAAATAGTGTCTAGTGTGGCTCTGAGTATCTGTAACTCACTTTGTTCTGTGTCACTGACTGCATATAACTTCTCGATCCATGTCAGGGCTTGTGTCACTTTTTTCTCAATAGGCGCAGGCGTTTGGCAAAATGCTAAGATCTGCAACAAGACTTGAGTAAATTGATAACATTTTCCCAAGGCTATGGCTTGCTGGCCTTCAATATCCCCATAAGGGGCGATGATCTGTTCACGGCCTTGATATAGCTGCTGACCATTCATGGCATAACCCGCCAACAAGCGTTGTAATCCAAACAGCCAAGTATTCTGTGACTGTGCAGGCAACTGCCATCGTTCTTTGTCATCTTCATCCCAGCCCCAGCGAACACCTGCATCTATTAACCAATGTTGCAGCAAATCATATTCTTGGGCGCTGATAGCAAACTTATTCTGAATAGCAGGCACTTCAATCAGAGACAAGATCTCCGAAAGACCGAGTCGACTATGTTGTAAATTCATCAATTGCAGAAAACTGGCCAAGAGCGGCGACATCTGCCCGAGGTTTCGATCAGAAATAGCGTAAGGAATGGCCAGGTCTGATGAAACCGAACCAAACACTCCCTCAATAAAAGGCGCATAGGCCGCCACATCTGGCATCATCACTATCACATCACCAGGATGCCAACTTGGGTTATCGTTGAAGCGCTTGAGCAGTTGATCATGGAGTATTTCTAATTCCCGCACCTTAGAGTGACAAGCATGCACCTGTAGGGTGCTATCGGCTGGATCCACTTCGATTTTTGGATATAACGAGCCATTAGACAGCAACTCTTGGGGATCTAGGGTTTGCTGTGTACCACGAAACTGCAAATTATTAACATCGCCTTGGATATGCTGCAACAGACTATTGGTTTCAATAGGCATAAAACAGTCTTGCTGCTGCACATCAAAAGACAACAGCATATCCTGATAATCTCTGCCTAGTTTGCCCCAAGAAGCCAAGAGCGGATTGCCTACATCTAACAGATCAGTAGCACTAAGTGCAGACTTTTTCTGGCTTTGTGTACTTTTTAATTGCGCTTTAGCTAAGGTCTTAGTGTCCACAATATCCCCCCAATAATGCTGACTGGGGTTAAACCAAAAGATCACCACATCGCGAGTTTCAGCTAAGGCATTTAGCACTTGCAACTGCTGCAATGGCATCGCTGAAATGCCAAATACCATAATAGGCTTTAACGCCACCGAGTCGGGTTGCTGGGCTGACTGGGCGATAGCCAGTAACAAGTCTTGATGTAAGTTTGCTCTGTGGGCAGGTGACTCATGGATAGCCTGGGTATAGTCCACTAAGGCACGCCACAAAATAGGCTGCCAGTTATGCTCTGGGGTGTCTATCTCGGCCAGCTGGTCGTTGCCCTGCTCCCAACTTAAGATCCAATCTGGTCGATACACTAAATATTGATCGTAGACATCGGCGATCTTGGCCGCCAATTGATAATATTTTATGGGCTGCTGATCGGCTAAATATTGTTTGATTGGCAAAAAAGCAGGCAAGTCTAATAAACCCGGCAAAATAGACATTAACTTCCACTGCATATTGGCTTTAGTAAAGGCCGATTGTTCCGGCAGGTCCGCTAAGTGTTGCTGGTATAGTTGCCAGATAAAGCTGGAAGGCAAAGGGAAATCTATATTGGCCGAAATACCAAGTTTTTCGGCGATCTGTATTTTTAACCACTGAGACATACCTGGGCTTTGCACCAAGATCACGTCTGATTCAAACACCGAACACCCTCGTTCAACTGTCGCTTGGATACAGTCGATAAGGCTCTCTGCCAAGCATTCCATTTTATTTGACTGAACTAAGTGCAACATAGGGAGGTGATTGGCTTCTGGCAAAAATATACTGTGTTTGTCAGTCTATCAAAGTCTCTGAGGGATAAAGCTATTTATTGTTGATTAATTTCGCCTTATGCTTAAGCTTGAGCCCCTAGCTAAAAGCTGAGCCCACTATGAAGAAAATTGATTACGAACAACATCTGATCAGGCTACAAACTGAACTGGTGCAGCTACAGGAATGGGTTAAGCAGCAAAACAAAAAATTGTGGTTTTATTTGAAGGTAGAGATGCCGCGGGCAAAGGCGGTGCCATAAAAGCCATTACCGCTAGACTTAATCCTAGAGTAGTGCGCATTGCGGCCTTAAGTAAACCCAGTGAACAAGAGCAGTCACAATGGTACTTTCAACGTTATGTAGCCCAATTACCGGCGGCTGGGGAAATCGTCTTATTTGATCGAAGTTGGTACAACCGAGCGGGTGTAGAAAAAGTCATGGGTTTTTGCTCCCAACAACAGCATCAGGACTTTCTTCAGGCCTGCCCTAGTTTTGAAAAACTGTTATTGGATGCAGGGATCATTTTGATCAAATATTGGTTCTCAGTATCCGACCAAGAGCAAGAGAAACGTTTTTTAGAGCGTATTAATAATCCATTAAAACGCTGGAAATTCTCAGCGATGGATTTATTGTCAAGATCTAGATGGCAAGCCTATTCACAAGCCAAAGATCAGATGTTTAAGCATACCGATACCCAGCAAAGCCCATGGTTTGTGGTTGACGCCGAAGATAAACGGGCAGCCAGGTTAAACTGTATTTGTCACTTATTGTCGCAGATCCCCTACCAAGCAGTGGTCAGTGAGCAGATCAGCTTACCAAAAATTGACACACAAAATATGCTGCGGCCGCCATTCCAAGAGCAAAGGTTTATACCCAATAAATATGCCTAAGGTACGACTATCAGTCACTGGTAGTTCTTGGTAAGCTTAGGCACACCTTTGTGGCCATGCATGCTTTGGTCACCGCGTCTTTTTGTCACCTGTCTGGAATCTACCCAATGAAAATTGTTTCATTTAATATCAATGGCTTACGAGCACGCCTACACCAGCTGCAAGCCCTAATTGACAAACACCAACCGGATATTATTGGTTTACAAGAAATAAAGGTACACAACGACCAATTTCCAGTGGCCGATGTGGAAGCTATGGGATACCAAGTTTATTTTCATGGACAGAAAGGTCACTACGGGGTGGCGATCATGTGTAAAAACCCTGCAACTAAGGTGCAATATGGGTTTCCAACGGATGACGAAGACGCCCAGCGGCGCATGATCATGGTAGATTACACTATGCCCAATGGCGAAAATGTCACAGTGTTAAACGGTTATTTCCCCCAAGGAGAGAATCAAACCCACGAAACCAAATACCCGGCCAAACGCAAGTACTATCAAGATCTGATGACCTATCTAACCGAGTATCATACTCCAGATGAAAACGTCATTGTGATGGGTGATGTGAATGTTTCTCATACGGATCTGGATATAGGCATAGGCGAGCCCAATCGTAAACGCTGGTTACAGACCAAAAAATGCAGCTTTTTACCTGAAGAAAGGCAGTGGCTCAACACCTTGATCGATTGGGGCTTTACCGATGGATTTAGGGATATGTATCCACAAGAAGATAAAAAATACAGTTGGTTTGACTACCGCTCTAAGGGGTTCTTGGATAATCGAGGTCTGCGTATTGATATGATCTTGGCCACAGCCAAATTACACAGCCAGTTACAAGAAGCCGATGTGGACTATGAACTAAGAGGCATAGAAAAACCCTCAGATCATGCGCCTATTTGGTCGGTATTTGGCGATTAAAGCATGTTAGATTTTACTACTCTACAAAGCTTGGCTGTGCTGCTCAGTATCTTGTGTGGTTACCTGATCACCAGGCAACTCAAGCTGAGTCAATTATTACAAGACAAACAAAGCCAGCACTTAGTGTTTGGTAGTGCCGCCAGTCTATTTGTGTTGTGGATGTTTCGTACTGGGATCTATGACGGTTTAAGCGTGCACTTTTTGTGGTTGGCGGCCCTGCCCCTGTTGTTAGGGTTTAGATGGGCTATCTGCAGTGCAACAATAACATTATTGGGTGTGACCGCTTTTGGCAAAGAGCCACTGACCATGTTGGGGGTTAATTTTTTGCTTGGCGTATTAGCGCCTATATCCCTTACTTACGCTTGTTATACTCTGATGGTGCGCATTCTTCCTAGAAATCGTTTTGTGTATGTCTTGTGTGGCGCGTTTATTCCTGGTGCATTGGCTCTGGGCCTTAAGATGCTGAGTTTGAGCGCTTATTATTATGTAGATGATATATTTGCTTGGTCGACCATCAGTGATAAATACCTAATGCTCACCAGCTTACTTATGATGCCAGAAGCCATGTTTAATGCCATGACAGTATTACTATTGGTCTTGTATAAGCCCCAATGGCTGTATACCTATCACCATAAAATGTATTTAGGAAAATGAAATAGGCCGCAAATAAAGATTTATCTATTGGGGGGGTGCCCCATGACTTGATCAGTCTATAACACCAAGGCTCACACCTGCCTTATAACATGGCGATACCGATATTTTGTGCTGGAAAACAACTGGTACTGGCACTCTTTAAACTAGTACAAAACACCATAGCCGCACTTTTACTTTGGAATGCACCGGCCTTCACCCTATAATAGGTTTTACCCATCACACTGACTTCTTCATAGATGGGTGATAGGTCTCCTAACATACGAGGATGTTTGCTAGATAAACGCTTCCATGTGGCGCGCATGATGTTTTTATCTGTTAGGGACACCAGCTGAACGGCAAATTGTTTGTCACCGCTGTTGGTTCTTGCAGGAGCTTGTTTGTTCTGCGCATTCTTTGCAGTTTTAAGCTCTTCGAGCAGTTCTTTCACTTGGGCTTCTAATGCCACTAACCTAGCAATGCTCGGCTTCATTTCCTGCCACTCTCGTAAATGTTGCTGCATAGCAAGCTCGGATGAAGACAGCGCTGCCATTTTAGGTTTGGCCTGAGTGGCCATATTAGCCACTGCAGCGCCTTGAATACTAATGGGGTCTTGCTGTGATGTTAGCAATTCCGTTTTATTGGTGCGCACAACATTATCATCACTCAAGCCTAACCAGGCTAGATCGGGGATCATGTTACAAGCACTCATGACCAACATCATGCATAAAAAGACTACCTTCATTATTAAAGTTTTTGTCATATTCTTTATCACTCCATCAATCAATACAGCCAAGTATCTAAGTAGGTTTGTAAAAATCTATCGACTTAAAGGTCAATAACTTTAACTAAAGGCATTGGGCTTTAAGCAAGCTTAAAGGGCGCTGCAGTTATATCGTCCAGTGCCGGCAAACAATTTAACCAATAGTATATAGCCCAAAGCTCTTAATAAAAAGCCTGCATATTGGTGTGTGTTATTAGCAATAAACCTTGGCGTCTGGCAATGGCCAGTAATGTCCTCCTAAGTGCAAGCTATAGATCCTAGCTATTGGTTAAAATGCAAACTATCCGCCCCTTCAGCCTACCAGCACAAACGTTGCACAAACTTTGTGTGTGGCGCCTATGCCCCTCAGGTATAGAAAAACAAACCCTTGTTTTAAATCATATAATTTAATTTTGGTTTTTCCGAAAAAATCAATATGAAGAAAATAAACCCACCTATATCTAGTAGGGGTCAATAGTTCTAAAATCCGAGCTTTTAGGCTACTAATCATTTGAATTCATTGGCTTAGGCTAGATTTTCATTAGATTTAACGACTCAGATAGCTTGCCATTACCCCCCAGATCTACTGGCAGTACAAGGTGCGTTAACTATGACTAACTTGCCTTGCCTGCCCAGTCTGGTGGGTTTTTTATGCTCGCAAAATCAAGCCAACACTATCCATGTCTTGGCCCACGGTAAGCGCTGAGTGGGTCTGTTTTGATAAAGATAGAATTTTGCCTTGGGCTGGGTGGGTGATGATCGGTAAATAGTGCGGTTTGGCCCGCCAACATATAATATTTTGGTGCATATTTAAGAGTGAAATATGCACCAGAAGAAACCGCTGTTCCACAGCTAGATTGTTAGGGAATTGGCGGGGCCGCCCAACATCTATACTTGACTCATTCAACCAATCAAGCCAACGCTCATCCTAGGGATAGCATCGTTCCTCTGACACCCACTCTCGACAATACACTGGCACATTACATCTGAGTTAACGATGGCGAATAAAAGTGGTGCACTTCTATATTGGATCTGGGACCTGTCAATCACTCAAGTTATGTTGGGTGTCTATGTAATTTTCCTTTCCCCAATCGTATAACTGTCACCTAATGCTAAAATTTTATAGTTACGTGCCGCTCAGTCATTATCAGTCGCGGTGAAAAAACTCCAAATAAGACTATATAAATCAACATTTTCACCAAACTCCGAGGTGTGTCCCGCCCCCTCAACTATTGAATATCTAACCTTTTGATTATCTAGGCATGATCCGAAGGTGTATTGCTTAACCGCTAGACTTCCCCACGTTTCATTTTGAATGGTCGGGGTCATATTGCAATTAAAATTTAACGCCCAATTCTCTGCACTGGCTTGCGCAGACATAAAAATACTATCGCCAACACCACTGCCCCCATTCACAGGAATTAAATCATCTTCGGTACCATTGACTTGAAAAACCGATACAGCCCTTGACGGAAAAGTTTCGCCAATAGTCACTGTTTGTTGACTAATGATTGGCGCAATTGCCTTGAAAAGAGTGGTCTCTTTAGCGATTCTATTAACTAGCCCTGCACCGTTAGAGATGCCGACGCCATAGATTTTATTCACATCAAATAATCCCGAACCGTCGAGATCACCAATAATTAGACTAACGAATTCAACATCATCTGCATTAGTTTCGCCACTTACATTCCAGCGCTTATCGTAACCATCAGGAAAAATTCCAATAAATTTGCCCTCATCAATTAATCTAGAAACATCACTATTATTATCCAACCAGCCCTCACCTGTGCCGCCAGAACCATGAAAAAAGAACACCACGGGGTACTCGTCTTCTGATACACCCTCTGGGTAGCTGACAAGGTAGGTACGATCGACTAATTGGCCGTTAATAGTTTGTGTGATGGACCTTTGTTCAGATAGGGGGACTTCTGGCACCACCGGCATAGTACCCATCTGAGGAGCTGGCAATATTGATTCTGAAGAACCGCCCCCCCCACAGGCACTCAATACAAAGAACAACACTAAAGCCAACAATCTCATATTTAATCCTTATCAAAAAAGCCAGTGTATTTGGCTTTGTTTTATTACTGCCTGACTATTTTTTATCTAGCTCGATTTTCTGCTCGCTCATTCGAGCCGCTACTCCTAAAACACATCACTTGTGGCTCATGCAAGTGTAATAATAGAGAGACACTTTATGGATAAGTTCGATATACAGCTAAAATAATTTATAAATAACCATCAGTTGTAATTTTTTTAATAGATGATTAGTATCTGCATTTGAAGATGTTCAGGTATATCCCGTGTCTTGCCTTCCACAACACCCACACAGGCTAAGCGCCTTTGTCTCTGACGGAATTGAGCAAAACTGGGATAACGTAAACTGTTTCATATTAAGCACTGACCTCTAAAACAACTGGCATAGCGCGATAACGCTCCTGATGCGTGAGCAATATCCATTACATATCCATTATAATGTTGGTCTGTGCTTTTTCGGCATCAGCAAAAGATGCCTGTAGCCCACAGATTAAAGGTGAGCCTAAGTCAAGCTATGCTCCCGTAAGCTCACAAAAACCTAGGTTGTCGTTACTATAGGTGTTTTGTTAATTCGTTTACTGCAAAGGCGATTTAAAACTTAGTTCCGATGGAGATCCCAAAGGCATTAGACAGATCGCCGCTCAAATATTGCTGCACATAAACTCCAAAGCTAACGCTGTCTGTACTATTTGTTAAGCTGGCTTTGACAAAAGGACCCGCATCCAAGTCGATGTCTTCACTGAAGCAATTAGAACAGCTATCGATTGAGCGTTCAGAAGCAATTAACGCAGCTAATCCACCTTGTAAGGTCAACGCCACACCTTGCTCTTCATTGAAACGCCATTGATAGCCGCTTGCCACATATAACAAAAATGCGTTTGCGTCTGAAGATGTCGTTGATACATCTCCGTCATTAAACAACCCAGTTCCCTCAACCCTTTGCTTAAATTCTGCGTTATCGTCGTATATCAAAATTTCGCCACCAATACTGGTGACCCAACTATTTTGAATATAGTCTGCGGTGGCGCCGATTGAGTAGGCGCTGTCTTCAACGCCTTCGAGGGCTGTACTCTTGCCATCTAAACTAACAGTGCTTCCATAACCCGCAAAGTGCCATTCGCCAACAGTGAATGCCCCTGAGTTTTGCTCCCTTGCCAAACTAGCAGAGGACACTATCGCTGCAGTCAAGGCTAATAAAGCCAATTTTTTATTCATCATTCCGTTTCCCTTTGAGTACAAGCTAAATTAATAAAGGGCGCCACAATCACATTATCGCCCAATATAACGCATCGCAAAATAGTATTCTTTCCCTAAGCAGCGACATAAACATCTTGGACTAATAGTCATTAACTGAGTGGCGTTTAGTCGGTTTGAAAATTCCCCTTTTAAATTGATTGCAAACCTAAGTCGCAGACATGCGGATTTATCTGCCTCAGTGCAGGTGATGAACTGTCTCTGGATATTTGAGCTCGGGCAGCTTCAAACCAAGCCTTGGCCATTTTCATGTCTTCCACTTTTTATGCTGGGTATGGGCTTTAACGTTTTTCATCAACGGCTCTGCCCCTATCCCATAACAAAGGAACTAAATATGCTTTTTCACAAATTTATGGATAGCGACCATGGCTTTCATGCGGCTATCGGCTGAGCTTAGGTAATGATCGCCTTTTTCTAGCTCTATATATTCCACCTCTTTACCGTCATCTTGCATTACTTCAAACATGTCTTCTGATTGGCTTGCCGGCACCACTTTATCGTATTCACCATGTACCAATAACACTGGCGCTTTAATTTTGGCCACATGATTAAAGGGTGATATAGCAAACAAATGGTCCTTCGATACTTCCCCGCCCGCTATCACGTCTTCCCAGTAAGCAAGCACCCAGTGGTGTCGCCCGTAATTGCGTCTTTCGGATTCAAACATATCTTGCAGATTGGCCATTGATGGAGACCACACATTGATACAAGTCTGGGGTAAAAGTCGCTCCAGCCAGAGCCGCATAACCACCATAGCTGGCCCCAACGATACAAACCCTATCCTTATCTATGGTGCCCATTTCAGAAAAGTGCTGCACCGCATCACTCAGATCATCTTCCATCTTTTACCCCATTGGCCTCGACCTAACAAAAGGTGTTCACTGCCAAATCCACTGGACCCTCTAAATTGAGGTTGTATCACCCCATATCCCTCAGAGGAAAAGTATTGTACTAGGAAGTCAAAGTCGACTCTGTCGTATGACTCTGGACCACCGTGAGCTAATATGATGGCGGGCAGTGGTTTGCCCTTACCAGGTACCAGCAGTTGAATGATTTTTTTAGTGGATAGGCTGAAAGAGTATGCAGCACTGATTTCATGGGTGCCCCGATAGCCCCGTAGTCGGTTATTACTGACTGTGCGTAATATCAGCCTATCGTTGTCGATAAAATACAGACTAGTTGGGTTCACCGCACTGGCATCTGCTGCGGCTATCACCTTATTTTGCACTAAATCAATAACAATAATTACGTCTCTACCGTCTTTGGTATCACGGTAAGCCATGCGACTGGCATCAGGTGAGATGGTCAACAGACTTCTTTCGGGCAACTTGCCGTAAGCCTCAACTGAGATATCTGCCTGCTGAGCTATTAGTGCAAAACTCCATAGGCACAGAAGCCCAACAACAAAACTCATAGCCATATGGCTTATTCTCTGTGCCCGATCTTTAATCAATCTACATATCCTTTGTAAACATCACAGTCTAATGCCTTATTCATTAGAACAAACACTATACCGCTGGTTAATTAGCATAATGAGTGTAGAAGAACATCCAATTTTGTACAGGGTCAATAATATCTAATATTGACCCCTTCACTTGCTAAAGCATAAGTTCAAGATGAGACAGAGCCATGGGCTTTAGGCACTCAGCCTGCTTTTTGTGCGGCGATCACGGATATCTCCACTAGTAACTCAGGCCTAGCCATAGAGGCTTGCACACAAGCCCTAGCGGGGGCATGCCCTGCTGGTACCCAGTTGTCCCAGACTTGATTCATAGAGGCGAAGTCTTGCATATCTTTGATATACAAGGTGGCAGACAATATATGCTTTTTATCACTATTGCTGTCTGTTAGTAGTGTTTCAACTTTATCTAACATGCTCTGAGTTTGCTCTGCTATGCCTTGCTGTGCATCACTGCATACTTGGCCACACAGGTACAAGGTACCTTGGTGGATCACAGTGCGGCTCATGCGTTGTTTGGTTTCTTTTCGTAAAATAGTGGTCATCTTGTTCCTAAAACACTGAAAAATAATGTGTATCAAATCATAACAACAACTAGGCTGTTGATACACGGTTCAATATCACCTAGTCACACTGGGCTGCTTAGCCTAACTTGTTGGCATAGACCCAATCATAAAAATACCGACCGTGGCTTTTCTTCGGGAAATGTCTGATATTGAAAGGAAAACTAAGATGGACTGTTGGGACTGTTGGGAATGTTAACTATGGATAATAATAGATGCTTGGTCTTTCTTAGTCATAATATTCACCACTAAGTGCAAGGAATTATCCATCATAGATTCCATCTCACCTTGAGGCACTGTGTCATCTAGCTTAACTGTGTTCCAATGCACCTTATTCATATGCTACCCAGGCATCACACTAGCAAAGATATCACGAAGCATAATAGCTTCTTGGGGCTGACACTTAAGGTTCATCTACCAAATTGATTGGCCACTGTCATCACCCTTACCCATTTGGCTCAAGGCGAGAGCGGCAAACATTTTGTGTTTGACTATGAACACCGCTATTTGTGAGTCAAAGGGAAAGCGTTCTGTGCTCCGGGGTTTAGCTAATCAATACAGATGCACTTGCTGCAGGTTCATTGCTTGGTCCTTAGGCATAAAAAAGGCAGTGGCCTGGCTTTCATCAGTCATTTTGCTTGCTGTTATCTTAACTAGTCGTCAAGACTATTGTTCAAGCAAGTGCATCACATTCACCAGATCAGTTTTGCCTTTAATAATTTCATCTGGGGTTAAGCCTGATATCTCATGGGGAAACACCAACCATTCATCACTTTCGTGCACATAATAATCTGGCACTATGTCTGTTTTATTATTTTGCGGTTTGTAATAAGGACAAGCTATACGCACATTTTTAGGCATGTTGGCCCGAGATAATGTCTTAATCTGTTTGATCAAGGCTTGCACACTGCGGCCCGAATCAAACACATCGTCCACAATCAATAAGTCATCGTCAGCATTGGCATTTTCGATAAGATAATGTAAACCGTGTACTTTGATCGTTTTTGATTGTTGATCGATACCGTAATAAGAGGAGGTACGCACTGCTATATGGTCTGTTTCAACTTTCTTAAAATCAAAATATTCTTGTACCGCAATACCAATAGGTGCACCGCCACGCCATATGCCGATAATAAAGTGCGGGCGAAAACCACTGTCAAATACTTGAGCCGCGACTCTAAACGAATCTTCAAGCAACTGTTGTGCTGTGATAAATGTTTTTTCCATTAACGCAAACCTTAAAAATTCTGTTCACCAAAAGCAGGTAAACTCGCCACAATATTGGGCTAAGCTACAAACCGATGGCCTATTATAAACATAACCCAAGCCCACAGGCAGTGTTTTTTATTCACCCTTGCCCTGTCTGGTGAATACAGACAAGGCTATTCGTATTTTAGCGCTTTAGCCGGGTCTACTTTTAGGGCACGATAGGCCGGATACAAGCTGGCTAAAAAACATAGGGACAAAGAGATAACGGCCAACCACAGGACTTGCTGCCATTGCAGATCTGTGGGCAAACTCTGACCATTGGGACCAAGAAACAAGGGAACATTGAGTAAGTCTAATATATTATTTATTTGCCAGACTAAGACCACACCGGCCAACAATCCTATGGCCGTACCTTTAATGCCGTTATACAAGCCATTAAACAAAAAGATACCCATAATGTTGGCGGGGGTCATGCCTTGGGTTTGTAATATGGCGATGTCCCCTCTTTTCTCAGTCACCACCATCACCAATGCCGAGATAATATTAAAAGCGGCCACTCCTATGATCAGCAGCAGTATTAACGACATCATGTTTTTTTCCATTTTAACGGCGTCAAACAAGGGACCTTGCTGCACACGCCAGTTTTTACTGTTCAACCCTTGGGCGCTCAATTGTTGTACCACAGGCAAATAATCAAAGGCATCGGCTAAGAACAAACGGGTGCTGGCGAGTTGTTGTGGGTTAGATCTTAATAAACGAGCCGCATCATCGATATGCATTAATATGACTTTGTCATCTAGGGCCGAGCCCATATCGAATACACCAGCTACGGTGAATATCCGTTGACTATAGATACGGCCAAAGGGCCCAAAGAAACTATTTTCAGCGGCAATCAAACGGGTTTTTTCGCCAATGCGCAAATTCAATTGAATAGCCAGCGCCCGCCCTATCACTACTTTATAATCACCTTTTGTTAAGTCGGTTAATTGCCCAACTAACATATTTTGTGCGATCACCGATTGCGATTGCATGGCCTGAGGGTCAACACCTTGAAACTGTACGCCTTTAAGGCCCCGAGCCGACTGTATCAAGCCTTCTGAATCAATATGAGGGGCGCTGGCAATCACCCCAGGTATATGGGAAAAATCATTAACACTAATCGCCCGATTTGATTGATTCTCTACCAACACATGTGGGGTGATCCCCAAGTTTCGCAGCTTTAATTCACCTTCAAAACCATTCATCACTGCCAAAACTGTGACCAATGACATCAAACCTAGGGCAATACCCACCACTGAAAAGAAGTTAATAAAGGCAATAAAATGGCTGCCTTTTGACGCTTGAGCATAGCGTAAACCAATAAAAGCACTGACGGGATAAAACATTTAAATGGTATTCTTATTTAATAATAATGCGTTAAAAGATTGATTATCGATTATGGATGTAATATTCATTAGTGGGAATAGTACGTGCTTGCTGTAAATCTGACAAGCCAAGCTGATATACTCAATTTTTTTTTAGTCCGGGCGCAGTTTTGGGCAGAGTTAGAAATAACCGATATAATCAGCTAATTGAGATCCAAAAAACATTGAATACTGTGAATAGTCTGGAGAGAAAGTGGATAATCTAAGCCTTGAGCAAAAACATGAACAATTCGAAGAGTTTTTCATGATTAAACATGCAATAGAAATGAATATTAAAGTACTAGCCACCCCAGTGCTATTGCCTTCAGTAGAGAATATTCAAGATCACATGCCCTATGCCTACCAAATTGCCAGTGAGATATCGGCTATCGACGTTAAGGCCTTAAGGCCCTTGCGCAGCATGGGAGAGCATGCTGCTGAGTTAGCCGAATTTTTAAACCATCAGTCACGTAAAATCGATTTAATGATGTCGCTAATATTACAGCAACAATCAGAAGACCAAGAAACCTACCACTCTTTTAAGTTTGGCGGCGGCGGTATAGTGGTGAATGCTGCTAACCAATGGCCTGCGGGCTGTGCCATGGAACTGAGATTATTCTTACGTGAAGAAGCCGCGGCGATTTTTTGTTATGCTGAGGTTATTGCTTGTAAGCAACAAGATGAGCAGTACCATACATCCTTAATTTTTACCCGTATACGTGAAGAGGATCAAGATTTGTTGGTCCGTGCCAGTCTGCATTTGCAGGCGGCAAATTTGCGGAAACGTCACAAGCAAACCTAAATCGAAATAAATTAATGACATTAAGTATTTTTGCACCACCACTTCCCAGTAACAGTAAAACCAAGAATGACATTCGCCATTGGACTAACCTGCAAGGCAGCAGTCCAGCTCTGGCCATGGCCAATGCAGCGACTCAAGCCAAGGCGCCAATTTTAGTGGTGACCGCCGATACTCAAAGTGCCATTAAACTGGAAAAAGAGCTGGATTATTTTTTGGCTAATGATCCCATTGATGTACAGCTATTCCCCGACTGGGAAACCCTACCCTACGATACATTTTCACCACACCAAGACATTGTCTCCCAGCGTTTAGAAACCCTGTATCAGCTAACTCAAAATGAAAGCCGTGTATTTATTGTGCCTATTAATACGCTCATGATGCGTATGGCACCGGTTGATTATTTGGGTAAATATTTACTGATACTAAAAATCAATCAGACTTTAGATATTAATAGTTTTCGCTCTGGGTTAGAGCGAGCCGGCTACTTGCACGTTAATCAGGTGATGGGCCACAGCGAGTTTTCCATACGAGGCAGTATTATCGATCTGTACCCTATGGGCAGTCAGCATCCCTATCGTATCGACTTGTTTGATGATCAAGTGGATAGCATCCGCCACTTTGATCCTGAAACTCAGCGATCCGGTGACAAAGTCGACGAAATTAAGCTGCTACCTGCTCGGGAGTTCCCCACAGACAAAGAAGCCAGCTTATTATTCAGACAACAATATTTAACCCAGTTTGATGCCAATAACAGCAAAGAGTCCGTCTATTACCAAGTAGGCAAAGGGCTAATGCCTGGGGGAATAGAATATTATTTACCACTGTTTTTTTCGCAAACCGCCACCTTATTTGATTATCTGCATCAAAATACCACCGTATTTATGTATGGTGATCTGCACTCAGCCCATGAGCAATACTGGACGGATGTTAGCCACAGGTACGAACAATTACGTTATAACCTAGCCAGACCTTTGTTGCACCCCAGTGCTATATTTATGCGATACGAGGAGCTGTTTTCGGCCTTAAAGCAATGGCCCAGGGTGCAAGTACAAACCCAGGCAAACACAGAGCACAGTAGCAAGGCGGGTCATTATGACTTTGCCACTTCGAGTGTAGGTGATATCGCACTAAAACCACAAAACAAGATCCCATGGACCAGTCTGCAACAGCAGCTGGCACTTTGGGCTAAGAGCAAGACGAGAGTGTTGTTTAGTGCCGAATCTGCTGGGCGCCGCGAAGGTTTGTTAGAAATATTACACAAGGCTCAGATCAGTCCTAAAAACGTTGAAAGCTTTAATGACTTTGTCACCAGTGACCAGCCTATAGGCATTACTGTGGGCCCCGCCGAATATAGTTTTTTGCTGAATGACAGCCAGTCTTCTATCGCGTTTATTACCGAAACTGAGTTGCTCGGACATAAAATAAGCCACAGGCGTAAGCGTGACAAACGTAAAGGTACCGACGAAAACGCCATTATTCGTAACTTAGCTGAGTTAGCCTTAGGTCAGCCAGTGGTGCATTTTGAGCACGGTGTGGGTCGCTACTTAGGTTTGCAAACCTTAGATGCTGGTGGGATCACCACCGAATACTTGACTATAGAGTACGCAAAACAAGCAAAGCTATACGTGCCTGTGGCGTCCTTACATTTAATTAGTCGCTACAGTGGTGGCGATATAGATCATGCACCTTTACATCACTTGGGTACCGACACTTGGAACAAAGCCAAGAAAAAAGCCGCTGAAAAAGTACGAGATGTGGCAGCACAATTATTAGATGTCTATGCTAGACGTGCGGCAAAACCGGGTTTTGCTTTTAAGATCGCTTGGGATGAATACCAGTCTTTTAGTGACAGTTTTCCTTTTGAGGAAACCTTAGATCAACAAAAAGCCATCAATGCGGTAGTGCAAGATATGGGCTCAGCTAACGCCATGGACAGATTAGTTTGTGGTGACGTAGGCTTTGGTAAAACCGAGGTGGCCATGCGAGCGGCCTTTATCGCGGCTAATCAGGGTAAACAGGTGGCCATATTAGTGCCGACTACCCTACTCGCTCAACAACACTTCGAAAACTTCAAAGAGCGTTTTATTAACTGCCCTTTTAGAATTGAAGTGTTATCTCGCTTTGTTAGTGCCAAAGATGCCAAACAAGTCATTCTAGGGATTGAAGAAGGAAAAGTTGATCTGGTAATAGGCACTCACACCTTACTCCAGGAAAAATTGAAGTTTCATGATTTAGGTTTAGTCATAATCGATGAAGAACATCGCTTTGGGGTACGCCAGAAAGAAAGGTTTAAAGCCTTGCGCTCAGATGTAGATATTTTGACCCTGACCGCGACCCCTATCCCAAGGACCCTCAACATGGCTTTGAGTGGCATGCGTGATTTGTCTATTATCGCCACGCCTCCAGCCAAACGTTTGCCCATTAAAACCTTTGTGCAGCAAAGAAACAAAGAGCTCATCCGTGAAGCCATCATGCGCGAAATTTTGCGGGGCGGACAAGTATATTTCCTACACAACGAAGTAGAAAGCATCGAACGAACTGCCCAAGAAATTGCCGAAATTGTCCCAGAGGCAAGAATCGCTATTGGCCATGGTCAGATGCGTGAACGGGATCTGGAAAAGGTCATGACAGACTTCTATCATCAAAGATTTAACGTGCTCTTGTGTACTACTATTATCGAAACCGGCATAGATGTGCCTTCTGCCAATACTATAGTGATGGACAGAGCCGACCATTTAGGTCTTGCACAGCTGCATCAGTTGCGGGGTCGAGTGGGACGTTCCCACCATCAAGCCTATGCCTACTTACTGACACCACACCGCAGACGCCTCACTAAAGACGCGGCAAAACGTCTGGATGCTATATCTTCATTAGAAGAGCTGGGAGCGGGTTTTGCGTTAGCCACCCATGATCTGGAAATTCGTGGGGCCGGTGAGCTATTAGGAGATGGTCAGTCGGGACAAATTTCAAGCATTGGCTTCACCCTATATATGGATATGTTGGAACAAGCAGTGGAAGCCTTAAAAGAAGGGAAAGAGCCCTCGTTAGAGACGGCATTGAGCAATCAGACCGATATTGATCTGCGTTTGCCTGCTTTGTTTCCAGATGACTATATAGCCGATGTCAACACCAGACTGTCCTTATACAAAGCATTAGCCGGATGCAAAGACGAACGAGCAGTGAACGAATTACAAATTGATTTAATAGACCGCTTCGGCTTATTGCCTCAGGTTGCTAAAAACTTAGTTGATATTACTATGTTAAAGCTCACCGCCAAACAGATAGGGATCAGTAAGATAGAAGGCACCAACAATGGAGGCTTTGTTGAATTTTCCCAGCAAACCCAGATTGACCCCGGCTTTATTATCAAACTGATCCAATCACAACCTAAGATCTACAAGTTGGATGGCCCGCAAAAGTTGAAATTTAACGTGCCGACTGGTTCCGCAGAAGATAGGCTTAGGTTATTCACCGATATGCTGGCACAATTTAGCCAACAACTACGGGCAGCTTAATGAATAAACATGTCACTCAAATCAAACATCTAAGACAAAGGATTAGCCGTGTCTTAGGTAAAGGCCCGCTTATTTTTGCCTTAGCGGGTCTTACACTTAGCCACTCAATTTCTGCTCAAGAGCAAGATTGGTGGTTTGATATAGAGGTGATTTTATTTGAACGTAACTTAGACAGTGCCGGGATCTTGGAAGAATTTCAGCAATCGGCTCTCATTGGCACACCTACTACAGCGGTGGATCTCCTTAGCCCATATATATCAACTGATGTGAGCTACTTAAGAGCCGGATTAGATTTTTGTCAACCCTCTAGGCGATTAGCCGCACAACAACAGTATCAGCAAGACTTTGCGTTTCCTGCGCCAGCACCCGCGCCAACTCCTGATATAAACACCAGCCAGTCTGTAGATAATCTAATATTAGCAGAAGATGATTTTCAGTATGAGGTGGCCACAGATGATATTTTTAATGATAGCCGGTCACCGTCGAGGGACCAGGCTAGCGACCGCTCCCAGCAGTCACTGTTAGCTTCAACGGCTGTTCTGGCTAAAACTACCAGGCATAAACCCGCGGCGCCCATAGCGGTGACCTTTATCGAATGGCAAATGCCCCGCCACCTGCCCTGCGCCTACTCAGAACAAATCGAACCTTCTATTACTGCCCTTAACCACCTTAAGTCACAAGGGTTAACTCAAAAAATCAGTCGCGTACCAGTAGAAATTGATGGCATTGAATGGGCCAGCAAAGCAGGGGCATTTTTACTGCCCAGAAGCGCCTTGCTGCTAGCAGACTTATATCAAAAAATAAAACAACAAAGAAACGTTACCCCCTTGCTACATACCGCATGGCGACAAGAGGTGGCCTTTGGTCAGGACAACGCACAAAGCTTCAGACTGTTTGCCGGCAAAAACTTCTCTGAAGAATTTGATTCATTAGGCGCTGAACTGAGCCTAGAGCAGACACAAAGTTCAGCTAATAGGCTACTACAAGATGTGGGAACACAGGGTTACTTAGCCCAACCTCATTATATGCCCGAACAGGAGCGAGCCCTATTGGCTATGTCAGCACAGTCTGACTTAGCGCAACAAGCATTTACCGCCAGGGACCAACTACAGCAAAAAAATGCTAACTTATTTAGCCTAATAGACGCCGCACTAGTAGACGAGACACCCTTACCCACTGAAGTGGCCACCTTAGCGGTGAAAATTGAGCCTGTGGCCACAGAGGTCTCAGGCCAAAAACTGGCGGAAATATGGCAGATAGACGGTGAAATGACAGTGTATTTGCGAAATGTAGGACGCGTACCTTATTTGCATATTAATAGTAAGTTTGACTATAGACAGCCCATGCTTCGCACTGTTTCAGCGCAGCCTATTCAGTTAGCTAGTGGGCAACTAAGCCCGCAAAATGCACAAATGATGGCTCCGGTTAAACCGCCTCAAAGGCTACAAAGCGTGAATTTTAATCAATTAAGGCGAGTAGTCAGCCAACAAGTGCATTATTTTGACCACCCCTTGTTTGGTTTGATAGTGAGGATCAATCGTTACCAATGGCCAATAGATAAAATCCCACCAGAGCTAAATAATTGATCTGCCCATAGCCTGACCAATAGCACAGGCAATCTCTGTACTATTGGCCTTTCCCCCTTGTTGCCGGGCCCTATGCTTTGCTAGCCATCAATTTTGTTAGGATAAGGTGAAGTAACTCACCCCGGTAATGATAAATGCTAAGAATATATTGAGCATCAAGCCCTCACGCACCATGGTTTTGATGGTGAATTTATCCATGCCATAAACTATGGCATTAGGGGCTGTGGCCACAGGCAACATGAAGGCACAGCTCGCACTCATGGCAGCTGGCATCATGATCAGAGCAGGATCAATACCTGCAGCTATGCCTGCCGCGGCCAATATGGGCATCAGCAAGGTGGCAGTGGCGGTATTAGAGGTAATTTCCGTCAGAAAGGTCACAAACAGACAGATACACAATATTAATAGCGGCACAGGCAAGTCTGACAAGCCCGTTAATCCTTGGCCCATTAATTCACTCAATCCAGAAGCGGAAAATGCCTTAGCGATGCATATGCCACCGGCAAACAGCAATAACATACCCCAAGGTATCGCCACCGCAGTTTGCCAGTCCAGTAACTTGTCTGATTTTTTATCTTTAGTCACTTCGCCAAATTTATGTTGCTCTAGGGATTGCTGCTCACTAGTGGCTAGATTGCCACTGGGCATTAGGAACATTAACACCACACCCGCTAAGGCAATGCTGCTGTCACCAATAGTGGTGATATTCAGCCATGCCGTCCAGTAGGGCCTAAACATCCATGCAAAAGCCACTAACAGAAATACGCTCAACACCCGTTTTTCTGCGGGTTGCCAAGCCCCAGATTTAGGCAACACATAATCTTGGGTGCTTTCAAGGCCTCGGGTTAACCACCAAGCGATCACGGGAATACCTATGAACACTACGGGTAAGCCTGTTTTCATCCATTCGAGAAAATTAATTTCTTTACCTTGAGTCTCTAAATAGACACTCATAAAAATAATATTGGGTGGTGTACCAACAGGAGTGCCTACTCCACCTAAACTGGCGGCATAAGCGATACCCAACAACATGGCAACAGTTAGCTTGGGATCTTTCACGTGGGCTAATACCGCTAAGCTAATAGGCAATAACATGAGCGTGGTTGCCGAATTAGAGATCCACATGCTTAAGATGGCAGCGGTCAACATAAAGCCAAAGACTAAGCGTTTAGCGCTCTTGCCACCCGTTAAATTCACCAAATAATAGGCCAGCCGACTATGCACATTAGATTTTTCTAAGGCTTTAGACAGCATAAATGCCCCCATTAACAACAGGATCACATGACTGCCTAAGGCCGATGCTGCGGCTTGGTGACTCAACACCCCCGCCATAGGAAAGCCAAAAAATGGGATAAGGGATGTAATAGGGATAGGCAAGGCTTCTGTGACCCACAGCATGGCAGTCAATAGCGTAATGGCGGCGGTGGCCGCTATGGCATGGCTTTGACCAGAAAAAATGAGGAGGTAGTATAAGAACAAAGATGAAAAAGCAGATAGCAATATCAGTTTATTATTGGTTTGCATAAAACTCGCTTAATACTCTGCTAGCCACTTGATAATCATGACTTTTTTGCAGGCTAGTGAAATCTGTAGTCTGCGCCTTACGCAACGCCGGGATCCTTTGGCTATGGGCCATATCAGTAGGCAATCCGTCTATGACCTGGGCGGCACTGTTAGGATCATTGCACACCAACACCATATCACAGCCAGCGCTTAGGGCTAATTCGGCTCTTTGCACCACCCCCCCCATCTGCACTGCCCCTTGCATAGACAGATCATCAGAAAACACTACGCCATCAAAGGCTAATTGTTGGCGTAATATTTGTTGGATCCACTTACTGGAAAACCCAGCCGGCAAATCATCCACTGCAGGATAGATAACATGGGCAGGCATCACAGCGTCTAACAAGCCGAGTTGATGGATTTGTTTAAAAATGGCCATGTCCAATGCAAAAATGTCTTCGACGCTGCGGTAATCTACTGGCATGGCAATGTGTGAGTCTTCGAGCACATTGCCATGACCAGGGAAATGTTTGCCTGTGGCTTTCATACCTGCTTTATTCATACCTTTGATAAATTGGCTGGCCAGCGCCACTATGTGTTCGGACTGCTGGTGAAAACTTCTATCACCAATCACTTGAGAAATACCGTTAATGTCTAACACAGGGGCAAAACTAAGATCGATATCATAGGCCACTAATTCGGCAGCCATCAACCAACCCAGTTGCTGTGTTACATATTGAGGATCCAGTGATAATTGTTGACACTGATCAGCAATAGAGCCCATAGCCGGTATTGGGCTAAAGCCTTGGCGAAAACGTTGTACTCGGCCACCTTCATGATCTGTGGCGATAAGCATATCGTTGCGGGCGACACTTCTAATATGTCCCGTCAAATCAGCCAGCTGTTTGGGATCATGGTAGTTACGGCTAAACAAAATAAGCCCCCCTACTAACGGGTGATCTAACATATCTATCTCGTCTGCTGTCAGCTCATAAGCTGACAGATCTAACATCAAAGGGCCCATATTTACCTTACCTTGTGTACTTACTTAAAAACTCATTGCCTAACCGACCCACTATAATTAGGAACAAATCATTGAGTCAATCTAATCCTCAGATAATTACTATCTTAACCATGGTTGGAAAAGCTTCCACAACCATTAAAGGGGGTCGATAAGCCCATCTATAAATCTGTGTAATGGATCCCAGTTAAGTAGAAATATATGACTTTCTAACGGGGTCGTGCTTAGATGCATATATTGTGATTTTGATGATATTTGTGTATGGAATTTAAAACCGTTGGCTTAATTGGTAAGCAAGCGCACCAAGGTGCGAACGAAATATTTGAAGCCCTGATTGTGTATTTAGGCAAATACAAATGCAGAGTGTTGGTTGAAGAAAGTGCCGCACAAGAACTCTCTCAAGTAGGCTTTGAAGCCACGGACATAAAAGACATTGGCAAACAAGCCGATCTGGCTATTGTAGTTGGGGGGGATGGCAATATGCTCGGTGCCGCTCGGGTACTAGCCGAATATAACGTGGCTGTAGTGGGCATTAACAGAGGTAACTTGGGCTTTCTTACCGATATCAATCCAGAAGATTTTGAACGCCAGCTAGACAGTATTTTTAGGGGCGACTGTCAGGTAGAACAACGCTTCTTGTTAGAAGTAGAAGTCTATCGAGATGGTCAGGTGCAAAGCAATAATACCGCAGTCAACGAAGTAGTAGTGCATCACGGTAAAGTGGCGCACATGATGGAATTTGAGGTCTACCTTGATGATCATTTTGTATTTAGTCAGCGCTCAGACGGGCTAATTGTCGCTACACCTACTGGCTCTACTGCCTATTCTTTATCTGGCGGCGGGCCAATTTTAACACCTAACTTAGATGCACTGACCTTAGTGCCTATGTTTCCCCATACCCTTAGCAGTCGCCCTATAGTGGTGGATGCCAACAGTATAGTGAAATTAAAGGTTTCCCGAGAAAACAAAGATAGTCTACAAGTGAGTTGTGACAGCCATATTGTACTGACGGTATTACCCGGTGATGAAATCATCATTAGTAAGAATCCCGCTAGATTGTCTTTGATACATCCCAAAGACTACAACTACTTTAACGTTTTACGTACCAAACTAGGCTGGGGCACTAAACTTTACTAAGCTAGATGCTGGTCAATAGTCGATTTATTTGTGAACTCATTGTAGATTTTAATGACTGTGTCATTTTTACAATCGGATGTGATTTTTATACATCAATGAGAGAGCTATATATTGAACTGGATTTAGATTGGTAAATATTAAGACATTTTTTAAGTGCAGTTTAACCTCAAATTCGGATAATAGTTGACCTACAATAGTCCAGTGATATGAAGTCAAGTTTGCTATTACCGATGCAGATTGCTTTTGATATGGCAGAGAATTGACGGCATGGTTGGAACTTACGCCTCGACAACACTCAAGCGTAGGAAGGCCTATACTATTGGGTATCAGTAAACGAAGCGATACATATCTCAGGACATTATTGATACATGGCGCACGTTCAGCAGTGCGTGTAGCTCTGGGATATCAGAAAAGGTTGGCAATAACGACTGATCCCAAGGGTCGCTCCCCCCTCCCGTGAAGGCCCCCCGGTGACCGGCCCAGTCATATGATCTTTGAGCCTCAGGATTTTATTGCCCGTTTAGCGGCCTTAGTGCCCCAGCCCAGAGTTAATCTGACGCGCCTTTATGGCGTGTTTGTGCGCCGCCCCCTGCGGGGGTCTCCACCAAACTGTCGGCACGCTGTGACAATAACACCAACCTTACGAAATGAGGCTAAACAAGCATTGCCGACAGGGCAGAAATCACACGGGCACAAAAGCGCCAGTGGATGACCTGGGCACAAAGACTTAAACAGTTTTTGGGAATAGAAATAGAAACCTGTGAGCAATGCGTTGGTGGGAGGTTATAGCGAGCATCGACAAATCGGCAGGAAAGCCAATTTGCACAGCGAATGCTGCCCCGCAGGGGTTAGACACAAGGATGTGTCTAATGCACATCCATTGGTGATCTAAAAGATACTCAGCCACCTGAATACAAAGAATGATGAAGTCGTTGAATTATTGCCCCCACAAAGTCGAGCAAAGCCTCAGAACTACTCAACACAATAACGCCCGTTCGCCTAGCAAGTGGGTCAAAAAAATTTTCGCATGAAGCATACATACTATTCACATCGACTAACGCAAACATTTTGCCAGCTTTGTCGATTGACGGTGATTTCAAACCGAGCGAATAACAATACCTTCTTCCAAAAAGTCATCACCCTCTTTTAGTGGGTAAGTCTTGTGAATATCGCTCCTTGATAATAAACACTGCTTTTTACGATCATATAGCTTACACATAAATACATCATTTAACGTAGCCACTATGATGTCCATGTTGGCTTGCCTGGCTGCGCGGTCAACCATTAATACACCACCATCAAATATGCCGTGGGTTGTCATACTATCGCCTACCGCTAACCCAACAAACGTGGCAGTGGGGTAGTCAATGAGTATTTCATCAAGTGACATGGGCAACGTTTGGTATTCTGATGCGGGGGATCCGAAGCCGGTTATGCCAGCCTAGGCTTTGATCGGTATAATATTCATTATATCTCATTAACTGTGCATGCATACAGTATTGTGGCGCGAACTATATGATAAATAGCAAGAACATTAATTGATAATTAACCTGATTTTCAGACCTTGTAAATTTTACTTATTGCTAATGGATCTAATTTCTTTGTACATCAGTATAACTAAAGGTAACAGCACGTTAACAGTATTATTGTTACCCCCAAGAACTCGCTATAATGGCGAGTTCTTGCGTTTCAGGGGTAACGTAAATGAGAATTGTTTTTATTTTCTTCTACCAATTAGGATACCAACTATGAACAACGTTAATCGTCGTGGTTTTTTAAAATTATCAGGTTCATCTATTATTGGATTAACCTTGG